>NZ_AQWU01000061.1 GCF_000376265.1 Thermus igniterrae ATCC 700962 | reverse complement strand
TAATTTCTTTCGCCATTCCCCATGCCCAAGGGGTTTTAGGGTAGAGGTGAAAGGAGGTGAGCAACCGTAAAGCGCTGGCAGGACTGGGCTAACCTCGTCCTGGGCGTCTGGCTCATCCTCTCCCCCTGGCTCCTCGGCTTCAGCGGCACCCCGGCCGCCGCGTGGAACGCCGTGGTGGTGGGGGTCGTGGTGGCCCTCATGGCCCTTCTGCACCTGCGGGGCGGCCCCATGTGGGAGGAGTGGCTGAACGTCCTCCTGGGCGTCTGGCTCATCCTCTCGCCCTGGCTTCTTGGCTTCAGTGGGGTGGGCAACGCCATGTGGAACGCCCTGATCGTGGGCGTGCTGGTGGGGGCCTTGGCCCTGAGCCTCACCTGGGAGAAGCCCAAGGCCGCCTAAATGGCCCAAAGTGCCCCGCCCGGGCCTAGGCCCGGGCGGGGTTAGACCTTGCGCCTTTCCCACAGGGGGTGTAAGGTGGGGGTGGCCTTTAAACCGGTCCCGCGAGGCCGGAAAGGAGGAAAACGTGTACGGAAAACCACGGAAAAAGGCACGGGCAACCTGGGCGGGGGGTCTGGCCCCCGCTTCCTTTTGGAGGGGGCATGCGCTTTAAGGCCGAGCTCATGAACGCCGAGGAGATGCGGCGGGCCCTCTACCGCATCGCCCACGAGGTGGTGGAGGCCAACAAGGGCACGGAGGGCCTGGCCCTCATCGGCATTCACACCCGGGGCATCCCCCTGGCCGAGCGGATCGCCCGCTTCATCCGGGAGTTTGAGGGAAAGGAGGTGCCCGTGGGGGTCCTGGACATCACCCTCTACCGGGACGACCTCACGGAGATCGGGGTGCGGCCCCAGGTGCGGGAGACCCGCATCCCCTTTGACCTCACGGGTAAGGCCCTGGTGCTGGTGGACGACGTCCTCTACACCGGCCGCACCGCCCGGGCCGCCCTGGACGCCCTTATGGACCTGGGCCGTCCCCGGCGCATCTACCTGGCGGTCCTGGTGGACCGGGGCCACCGAGAACTCCCCATCCGCGCGGACTTCGTGGGCAAGAACGTGCCCACCGCCAGAAGCGAGGTGGTGAAGGTGAAGGTGCAGGAGGTGGACGGGGAGGACCGGGTGGAGCTTTGGGAACGGGAGGCCCCATGAGGCACCTCTTGGACTTCCAGGGCTGGACCCGGGCCGAGGTGGAAAGCCTCCTGGAAACCGCCAAGGTGATGCGGGAGGTGCTGGAGCGGCCCGTGAAGAAGGTCCCCGCCCTCCAGGGCTTCACCGTGGCCACGGTCTTCTTTGAGCCCTCCACCCGCACCCGCATCTCCTTTGAGCTGGCGGCCAGGCGCATGTCCGCGGATGTGGTCTCCTTCGCCGCGGCGCAGAGCAGCCTGGCCAAGGGGGAAAGCTACAAGGACACCCTCCTCACCCTCGAGGCCATGGGCATAGACGCCTACGTGATCCGGGCCGATGCCGCTGGGGTCCCCCACCAGGCCACCCGCTGGGTGAAGGGGGCCATCCTCAACGGCGGGGACGGCCGCCGCGCCCACCCCACCCAGGCCCTCCTGGACGCCTACACCCTCCTGGAGGCCCTGGGGAGCCTGGAGGGGAAGAAGGTGGCCATCGTGGGGGACATCCTTCACTCCCGGGTGGCCCGCTCCAACGCCGAGCTCCTTCCCCTCCTGGGGGCCGAGGTGTGGTGCGCCGGCCCCCCCACCCTCCTGCCCCAGAGCCTCCCGGGGGTCAGGCTCACCCCCAGCCTGGAGGAGGCCCTGGAGGAGGCGGATGCGGTGATGGTGCTCAGGCTCCAGAAGGAGCGCATGGAGGCCGGGCTTCTGCACCTGGAGGACTACATCGCCCACTACCAGGTGACGGAGGCCCGCCTGAGGCGGGCCAAGCCCGAAGCACCCCTCCTCCACCCCGGCCCCATGAACCGGGACGTGGAACTGGAGGGCGTCCTGGCGGACTCTCCGCGGAGCCTGGTGAACCGGCAGGTGCAAAACGGCGTGGCGGTGCGCATGGCGGTGCTCTACCACCTCCTGGTGGGGAGGGAGCGATGATCCTGATTCGCAATGTACGGCTGGTGGACGCAAGGGGCGAAAGGGGTCCCTTGGACGTGCTGGTGGGGGAAGGCCGCATCCTCTCCCTGGAGGGCGGCGAGGCCAAAACCATAGTGGACGGCACGGGCCGCTTCCTGGCCCCGGGGTTTTTGGACCTCCACGCCCACCTGCGGGAGCCGGGGGAGGAGGTGAAGGAGGACCTGGCCTCGGGGCTTTTGGCCGCGGTGCGGGGGGGCTACACCCACGTGGTCTCCATGCCCAACACCAAGCCCCCCGTGGACACCCCGGAGACGGTGCGGGCGCTTAGGGAGAAGGCGGAGGCCCTGGGCCTGGCCCGCCTCCTCCCCGCGGCCGCCCTCACCCAGGGGCAGGAGGGCCGGCTCCTCACCCCGGCGGGCCTCCTAAGGGAGGCGGGGGCGGTCCTCCTCACCGACGACGGCCGCACCAACGAGGACGCCGGGGTGCTGGCGGCCGGCCTCCTGCAGGCAGCCAGCTTTGGCCTACCGGTGGCGGTGCACGCGGAGGACGCCTCCTTGCGCCGGGGCGGGGTGATGAACGACGGGGAGCTGGCCGACCTCCTGGGCCTGCCTGGGAACCCCCCCGAGGCGGAAGCCGCCCGCATCGCCCGGGACCTCGAGGTCCTGCGCTACGCCCTGAGGCGCTCCCCGGCCACCCCCCGGCTGCACGTGCAGCACCTCTCCACCCAGCGGGGGCTGGAGCTGGTGCGGGAGGCCAAGCGGGCCGGGCTTCCCGTCACCGCCGAGGCCACCCCCCACCACCTCACCCTCACGGAGGAGGCCTTGAGGGGCCTGGACCCCCTTTATAAGGTGGCCCCGCCCCTGCGCACGGCGGAGGACCAAGAGGCCCTCCTGGAAGGGCTTCTGGACGGCACCCTGGACGCCATCGCCACCGACCACGCCCCCCACACGGAGGCGGAGAAGGAGATGGACCTCCTGCGGGCCCCTTTCGGCATCCCCAGCCTCGAGGTGGCCTTCCCCCTCCTCTACACCGAGCTCCACCTGAAGCGGGGCCTCCCCCTGCCCCGGCTGGTGGCCCTCTTCAGCGAAGGCCCCCGGCGCGTCCTGGGCCTACCCCCCCTCCTCCTGGAGGAGGGCGCCGAGGCCAGCCTGGTGCTCCTGGACCCCAGGGAGCGCCCCGTGGACCCCAGGGGCTTCGCCTCCAAGGCCCGCTTCTCCCCCTGGGCGGGGCGGTCCCTTGGGGGCTGGCCCGTCCTCACCCTGGTGGAAGGGCGGGTGGTCCACCAGGCCCTCTAGGCCCAAAGCTCCCTCAACGCCCTTACCCCCTCCGCCTCCATGAGGCGGAGGAGGCCTTTGAGGGTGCGCCGGGGGAAGAGGGGCCCCCCGTAGACGAAGCCGGTGTAGACCTGCACCAGGCGGGCTCCGGCCTTGAGCCGCTCCCAAACGTCCTCCGGCCCCTCCACCCCCCCCACGCTCACCAGGGTGAGGGGGGCCTGGGCCAGGTGGCGGAGGACCTCCAGGGCCCGCCCCTTGAGGGGTCTTCCGGAAAGCCCCCCCGCCTCCCGGGCCAGGGGGCTCCTCAGCCCTTCCCGGGACAGGGTGGTGTTCACCGCCACCAGCCCCTGGAGGCGGTGCTTCAGGGAGAGGGCCACCACCTGGTCCAGGGCCTCCGGGGAGAGGTCGGGGGCCACCTTGAGGAGGAGGGGTTTGGCCGTGGCCGGGCGCAGGCGGGCCAAGAGCTCGTCCAAAAAGGGGCCCTCCTGCAGGGTGCGCAGGCCCGGGGTGTTGGGGGAGCTCACGTTCAGGACGAAGTAGTCCCCGTAGGGCTCCAGCACCCTTAAGGCCTCCAGGTAGTCCTCCGCCGCCCTCTCCAGGGGCGTGTCCCGGTTCTTGCCCAGGTTCACCCCCACGGGAAAGGCCAGACCCCGCTCCCGGAAGCGGGCAAGCCGCTCGGCCGCCGCCTGGGCCCCTCGGTTGTTGAAGCCCATGCGGTTGATGAGGGCCCGGTCCTCCAGGAGGCGGAAAAGCCGCGGCCGGGGGTTGCCTTCCTGGGGCCTGGGGGTGAGGGTGCCCACCTCGGCGAACCCAAAGCCCAGGGCCCACCAGGCCCCCAGGGCGCGGGCGTCCTTGTCCATGCCCGCGGCCAGGCCCAGGGGGTTAGGGAAGGAAAGACCCCAGGCCTCCACCCGCAGGCGAGGGTCCTCCACCCGCAGGCAACGGGCGGGAGCCTCCAGCAAGGGCCCCCGCTCTGACCAAAGGGCGAGGAGGTCCAGGGTGCGTTCATGGGCTGTTTCCGGGTCCAGGGCGAAGAGGAGGCGGTGCATCCTTCCCATCCTACTTGTCCTTTCCTTGGGAGAAAAAATAAAATCCCCGGCATGAGAACCCTGGGGCTCTCCCTCACCTTGGGCCTTACAGCCCTTCTCGCCGCCTGCTCCTTCTCCCTCACCCTCCCCCTGCCCGACCAGACCCTGAAGGTGCCCGCCATGGCGGACACCCAGGGTCAGGTGGTCTACCCCGCTCAGGCCCTCACCTTCCCCGCTCCCGGGGGGGTGGTCAAGGGGGTGCGGGTGGAAGGAACCCTCGAGGCCAGCCAGTCCCTCACCCTCACCCTGGCCCTTTACGCCCGCACCCAGGACCCTGAGAATGACCCCGACTGCCTGGCCCTGAGGGACTTCACCCAAACCTACGCCTACGCCTGTCCTATGGGCCCTGAGGACGAGAAGGTAGGAGAGGCCACCTTCACCGCCTCCAGGGCCGCCTCCCTGGCCCTTTCCGGCCAAAACCTCACCCAGGGGGTCCAGCAGGGGCGGCTTTGGCTGGGGATGATGGCCTCGGGCCTCCCGGCAGGGCAGCTGGAGCTCACCTTCAAGAAACTGAAGGCCATTGTGAGCGTGGGGCTTTAGCCGCCCCTTTGTGCCCCCGGGTCCCTTCGGGCCCGGGGGAGCGCGTATCATGGAGGGTAGATGAAGGACGCCCTGCGCCTGGAACTTCCCGTTCTTCCCCTCAGGAACACCGTGATCCTCCCCCACACCACCACCGGGGTGGACGTGGGCCGCCCCAAGAGCAAGCGGGCGGTGGAGGAGGCTTTGAACGCTGACCGCTTCCTCTTCCTGGTGGCCCAGAAGGACCCCGAGGTGGACGACCCCACCCCGGAGGACCTCTACGCCGTGGGCACCCTGGCGGTGGTCAAGCAGGCCATGCGCCTTCCCGACGGCACCCTGCAGGTGATGGTGGAGGCCCGGAACCGGGTCCGCCTGCAAGGCTATGTGGCCGCCCCCTACCTGCGGGCCGTGGGGGAGGTGCTCTCCGAGCCCCCCCTTCAGGACGCCAGCCTGGCCCGGGTCCTGGTGAGCGAGGTGCAGGAGGCCTTTGAGCGCTACCTGCAAAACCACAAGACCCTGCGTCTGGACCGCTACCAGCAGGAGGCGGTAAAGAGCACCCTGGACCCCGCGGTCCTGGCCGACCTGGTGGCCCACCACGCCACCTGGTCCCTGGAGGACAAGCAGACCCTTCTGGAGACCCCGGAGGTGGAGGAGCGCCTCAAGCGGGTGCTGGCCCTGCTCCTCAGGGACCTGGAGCGCTTTGAGCTGGACAAGAAGATCGCCGCCCGGGTCAAGGAGCAGATGGACCAGAACCAGCGGGAGTACTACCTCCGGGAGCAGATGAAGGCCATCCAGAAGGAGCTGGGGGGCGGCGAGGACTTCCTCACGGAGATGGAGGAGCTCCGGGAGCGCATAGAGAAGAAGGGCATGCCCGAAGGGGTTAAGGACAAGGCCCTGAAGGAGCTAAAGCGCCTGGAGCGCATGCAACCCGGCTCCCCCGAGGCCACGGTGAGCCGCACCTACCTGGACTGGCTCCTGGAAGTTCCCTGGACGGAGGCCGACCCGGAAGTGCTGGACATCGCCGTCACCAAGCGGGTCCTGGACGAGGACCACTACGGCCTCAAGGACGTGAAGGAGCGCATCCTGGAGTACCTGGCCGTGCGCCAGCTCACCCAGCACCAGGAGGTCCGGGGCCATGCCCCCATCCTCTGCTTCGTGGGACCGCCCGGGGTGGGCAAGACCTCCTTGGGCAAGAGCATCGCCCGGAGCATGAACCGCAAGTTCCACCGCATCTCCCTGGGTGGGGTGCGGGACGAGGCGGAAATCCGCGGGCACCGGCGCACCTACATCGGGGCCCTGCCCGGCAAGATCATCCAGGGGATGAAGCAGGTGGGGGTGGTGAACCCTGTCTTCCTCCTGGACGAGATAGATAAGCTCTCCTCCGACTGGCGGGGGGACCCGGCCTCGGCCCTTCTGGAGGTCCTGGACCCCGAGCAGAACCACACCTTCACCGACCACTACCTGGACGTGCCCTACGACCTCTCCCGGGTGTTCTTCATCACCACCGCCAACACCCTGGCCACCATCCCCCGGCCCCTCCTGGACCGGATGGAGGTCATTGAGATCCCCGGCTACACCCTGCCGGAGAAACGGGCCATTGCCCGCCACTTCCGCTGGCCCTTCCAGGTGAAGGAGGCGGGTCTAAAGGACAAGCTGGAGATCACCGACCGGGCCATTGACCGCATCATCCAGGAGTACACCCGGGAGGCCGGGGTGCGGAACCTGGACCGGGAGCTTTCCAAGGTGGCCCGCAAGGCGGCCAAGGACTACCTGGAAGCCCCCTGGGAAGGGGTGCGGCTGGTGGACGCAGGGGACCTCGAGGCCTACCTGGGCGTGCCCAAGTACCGCCCCGACCGGGCGGAAAGGGCTCCCCAGGTGGGGGCGGCCCAGGGGCTGGCCTGGACCCCCTACGGCGGGGCCCTCCTCACCATAGAGGCCGTGGCCGTGCCCGGCACCGGCAAGGTGAACCTCACGGGCAACCTGGGGGAGGTGATGAAGGAGTCGGCCCACGCCGCCCTCACCTACCTGCGGGCCCACCGGGAGGAATGGGGGCTGCCCGAGGGCTTCCACAAGGACTTTGACCTCCACATCCACGTGCCCGAGGGGGCCACCCCCAAGGACGGCCCCTCGGCGGGCATCACCATGGCCACCGCCCTGGCCAGCGCCCTCACGGGCCGGCCGGTGCGCATGGACATCGCCATGACCGGGGAGATCACCCTAAGGGGCAAGGTGCTGGCCATCGGCGGGGTGAAGGAAAAGCTCCTGGCCGCCCACCAGGCGGGCATCTTCCGGGTCATCCTCCCCAAGGAGAACGAACCCGAGCTCAAGGAGGTGCCGGAGGAAATCCTCAAGGACCTGGAGATCACCTTCGTGGAGGAGGTGGGGGAGGTCCTGAGCCTCCTCCTCCTGCCCCCGGCCCCGCCCCCCGTGGCCCCCACTGACCGTCCCCAGCCCGGGGCCGGGGCCTAGACCTTCACCGGTTGCCCCAGGAGGGCCAGGACCTGTTCCTGGCCCTTTTTGACCGCGTGAACCCGGAGGTGCAGGTGGGCCACGCCCTTTACCCCAAGCTCCAAGCGGTAAGGCCCGGGGGGAAGGAAGAGGCGGTAGTCCAGGGGTTCCTGGGGAAGGACCGTTCCCCCTGGGAAAACCGCCGGAGCCGCCCGGGGAAGGAAGTATATAGCGTACCCTCCCCCCCTTAGCCGCAAGGGGAAGTTGTCCTGGACCAAACCCAGGCCAAAGGGAAGCTCCTGGTAAAGGTTGCCCGAAATGTGCAGCACCGCCGGTTCCTCCAGCTCCAGGCAAAGCCCCTCCTCCTCGCCCCCCCAGGAGACTAAAACCGCCTCCTGGGGCGCCTCGAGGGCCCGCACCGGCCCGAGTCCCACCTGCATCCACGGCACCCCCGCCTCGGAGGCCGGGGACTGGGGCTCCTGCCACGGCCTGAGGCCGGTGGGAGGGCACACGTCCTCCCCGGCCCAGTAGCGGTGGTAGGCCTCGGCTACCGGATCCCCCACCTTGCGAAACCCCTCGGCCATGAGCCGGTGGAGGCGAAGCCGCTCTCCCTGGGCCAGTTCCGCGATCAGGAAGCGGCAGAACTGGGGCTCGGCAAACCGGTAACCCCGCTCCCCCAGCACAAGCCACCCCCGGCGCTCCAGCTCGTCCAGGTACTGGGCCACGCCCAAAGCCTCGGCCAGCTCCTCCGGGAAGGGGCTGGGGTGGAGGGAAAGGACCTCCAGGGCCTTGCGGGCCTCCAGAGAGAGGTAGCGGGCCTCGAGGAGAACCTGGGCCCGGATGCGCTGGGGTATGGCCTCGGGGCTCCCCATGGCCACCATCTCCTTCAGGAGTTCCGCCCGCCCCCCGCTTTCCAGGTAAAAGCGCGCCGCCTCGGGGAAGGAGTAGCCGCGCAAGGGCCCTCTCCAGGCCTCCGGCCAGGTAAGGCGGGGGACGGGCTCGGCCACGGTGATCTCGGCGGGAAAAGAACCCCGCAGGACCAGGAGGAAGGCGGGGTCCTCGCCAAAGGCGCTCCGGGCCACCACCAGCACCTGCCCCGGGGTGGGCCGGAGGCCGTAGGCCGCCTCCCGGGGAGGCAGGGGGTCGCCGAAGTAGAACACCCCTGGGCCCTGCCCCAGCCCCCGCCGGAAAGGGAGGCCAAGCCGCTTCGCTAGGGCCTAGGCCAAGGCCTCCCGCCCCGATCCCGGCGGACCGATGAGAATCACCAAGGCCGGGGGCTGGACGGCCTGGAGCCTCTCGGTCAGGGGGAGGGCCTCGAGGGGCGAGGCGGAACGCTCCCGCCAAGAGCGCACCCAGTCGGCAAAGGCGGGGGACACTTCCTCCAGGCCCTCCAGGGCCTCCCCTATCTTCGGGTTCCGGTCCAGCACCACCCCGGGGGGCAGCTCCAGCACCTGCCCCCGGAGGGCCTCCTTACCCAGGAACCCCCGCAGATAGGTGAGCTCCACCCGGAGGTTCTGCAAAGCAGCCCCATGCCCCCAGAGGAGGTCGGCTAGCCTCTCCCTGCGGGTGGGGCCCTCGAGGGCCAGGTAGTAGAGGATGCCCAGGGCCTTGCGCCGCAAGGACAGGGGACCAAGGGGCCCCTCGGCTCGGGCAGGACCGTACAGGGGAAGCCGCACCTTCACCGCTCCACCTCCGTTAAGACTAGCGTTAACCCCGCGCTAACGCCCAGAGCTCCAGACGGGTTCAGCTTAACGCTCCCCCGTGAAAGCCCTGTCAAAATATCCCGGACCCGCTTAACGAGGGCTTAACGCCCCCCCTGCTAAGGTGGCCGGCAAGGGAGGTGAGAAGGATGAGGCTTGGGCACCTGGCCTGGTATGCGCTCCTGCCCCTCCTCCTGGCGGCGGCAGGCCCCCAAGCCTCCTTGCGGATAGAGGTCGCGATTCCCGAACGCACGGTCCTGGTGCTGGAACCCCCAGCCGTGGGAGGGGTGAAGGCGGTGCCGCTTTTGGCCCAGCGGGGGAACCGTCCCCCGAACCCACCCCAACCCCCCTACTGTCCGAGAAACCCGGCAGACCCCACCCTCTGCCTGCGGGACCCCGAGGTGGTCTTTGACCTGCGTTGCGCCACCCTAGGCCCCGTACCCCCCCATTGCGTGGCCCTCTACGGGGGGGACGGCCGCCTCCTGGACGAGGAGGGGCGCCCCTACCCTCCCGTGCGCCTGGACGGGCAAGGACGGGTAATCCCCGGTTCCAAGGCCTTCCCTCAGTTCTTCACCCACCCCTCCATGCGCCTCCACGTCTTCACCCAGGCCAGGCGGTGGGCCCTCTCCGTGGCCTTTGAGGTGGAGCCCAGGAGCCCCACGGGCGACGTGCTGGAGGCCAACCACTTCGCCATGCACTCCATCCTCACCGGTCGGGGCGGGGTGCCCCCCACCCCCCACTGGAAGTGCCTGGGCTACCACCCCGACTGGGACCGGCCCCCCTCCCACATCTGCCCGGCCCCCCCGGGCCCCACGGGCGGGGTGCTCCTGGAGGAGGTGCTGGACCACCCGGGCGGCTGGCAGTCGGTCACCCTGGGCATCAAGCTCCGGCTGGACGGTTCCGAGGTTCCAGGCGAGTACGAGGGCTGGTTGGTGTACACCCTCGTGCTCCTCTAGGCGGCTCATCGGCTCGAGGCCCTTTGCACGGATTCAGGATGGGTATTCGGTAGCAAGGAGGTAGTCATGCGGAAGTGGTGGATTGCGCTAATGGCCCTGGCCTTGGCGGCGGCCTACGCCCAGGTGGGCTTCCCCACGGAGGGGGACCTGGACGGGCAGGTGGAGGAGCTCTACGATGACAACCACGACCAGGCGGCGGTGAAGGAGAAGGTGAAGGTCATCATCCCGCCCCGCTACGCCCTCCACCTCACGGAAGATGAGTGGAACCTGAACCTCAACAACCCCCCGGCGGCCCCCAATGACTACGTTTATAACCCGCAAAACCCCCAGCCCCCCGCTGAGGGCTGCTACTTGGTGCCCAAGGCGGTGAAAACGACAGGCGATCTGGTTAGCTACATCGGAGGAGGCGGGGTGCTCCGGCCCATAAACACCTACCCGGCCGCCAAGGACTACGATGGGGACGGCAAGCTGGAGGACAACGAGAAGGGCACTCTCCTCTGCGTCAACCACAAGGTGTTGCAGAAGTTCTCCAACGACCCCGATGGCTGGAAGCTCAGCGTGAGCGTTACCGGCCAGCCCACCAGCGGCTTCGGCTACTTCGCCATCACGGATGTGGTGGGGAACCAAATCGGGCAGCCCTACTTCGCCAACTCCCTCCCCTTCGGCCCCGTGGTCCTGGCTCAGAGCAGTGGCACCACGGGCGGCTGGCTGGATGACCTCATCGTGGAAGGGTTCTGGTTTGACGGCACGGAGCTGGACGGCACCTACACCCTCACCGTGACCTTCACCCTGGTGGGTCTGTAAAGGAGGCTAACCGTGCGGAAGCCTCTCATCCCCGTCCTGGTCCTGGCCCTGTTGGGAGGGTTCGTCCTGGCCGGGGAGGTGGTGAATTCCGGGAACGAGCAGGCCACCGTGACCGAGCGGATCAACCTCACCATCCCCCAGCGGGTGGCCCTGCACCTGACCGAGGACGAGTGGGTCCTGGACCTGAACAACCCGCCCCTGGGTGGCAACGGGGAGGGTTGCTTCCTGGTGCCCAAGGGCTTCCAGGGCACCCTGCAGGACGCCATCAACGCCGCCCTTGGTGGGCAGCTCACCCCCATCAACGTCTACCCCGCCGTCAAGGACCTGGACGGGAACGGGAAGATAGAGCCTGGCGAAAAGGGCACCCTCATCTGCCTCAACCAGAAGGTGCTCCAGAAGTTCTGCAACAACAAAGAGGGTTGCGAGCTGGACCTCAAGGTGACCCGGACCCAGGGCGGGTCCAAGTACGGCCAGGCGGGGGTGATCGATAAGGCTCTCGACATCAACCACTACAAGTTCGTCCAGATCAACGGGCAGGACCAGGGCCAGCCCCTTGAACTCCTCAAGGTCCTGGGGAACCGCCTCCCCGGCTGGCTGGACGACATCATCATCGAGGCCTTCTGGTTTGACGGCTCCGAGGTGGCGGACATCTACCAGTTCAACTTCCTCTTCCAGCTGGCCGCCCTCTAGACCTTAAGGGGCTGCCCCCAGAGGACTGGGGGCAGCCCCTTTCCCCTAAAATCCCAAGTATGCGAAAACTCCTTCCCCTTACCCTCCTGGCCGGCCTGGCCCTGGCGCAGACGGGAGTGGGCGTCAGCCCACCCCGGGCCCTCTACCCGGCAACCCCGGGGGCAAGCCTGACGGGAAGCCTGGTGGTGGACCACCCCGGGCGGAGCGGCACCCTCCAGGTGGAGGTGGTGCTGCAGGACGTCCTCCTCCAGGCCGACGGCAGACCCCTCTACCTGGACCCCGGCAGCCACCCCCGCTCCCTCACCCGCTGGCTCAGCGTGACCCCCCTGGTCTTCCTCCTCCAGCCCCAGGCCACCCAGGAGGTGCGCTACACCGTGCAGGTGCCCAAGGAGGCCCAGCCCGGCACCTACTGGGGGGTGGTGTTCTTTGAGTCCGCCCCCGCGGGGAACCGCCAGGGAGGAGAGGGCCTGGGCATCCGCATCAAGACCCGGGTGGGGCACGTGGTCTATGTGGAGGTGGGGCAGGTGACCCGCTCGGGGCGCATCCAGGGGTTCCGCTACCTGCCCCAGGGCCAGGAGGGTCCCGCCCAGGTGCGCCTGGTGTTCCAGAACACGGGCACTGGCCTCCTGCGCCTGAAGGGCAGGGTGGAGGTGCGGGACGCCCAGGGCCGCCCCGTGGCCCAGGGGCAGGTGCCGGAGACCGCCAGCCTCCCGGGGGCCACCCACGAGCTTCCCGCCCCCCTGGACCGGGTTCTGCCCCCCGGGCGCTACCTGGTCCTGGCGGTCCTGGACTACGGAAGCCCAAGCCTCATCGCAGGGGAAGGACGGATTGAGGTGCGCTGATGCGGTTTCTTGCCCTATGGCTCTCCCTAGGCCTGGCCCTGGCCCAGGTGCCCATTGGGGTGAACCTGCCCGAGGGGACCAGCCTCTCCCTGAGCGCCGAGGAGGTGCTTTTTGACCTGAGCCAAGCCCCCTTCCCACCCCCCAGCTTCCCCTTTGCCTACGGCCCCTCCCGCCCCAACGGCCCCCTGACCCTTAGGCTTTTCACCAACCTGGAAGGGGGCTTCGCCGTGGAGGTGGAGGCGAGCCCCCTCCTCTCCCCGAGCGGGGCAGAGATCCCTGCTGGACAGGTGGAGTACCGGCTGAACGGCGGCCCCTGGATTCCCCTGGGGCCCAGGGTGGTGCTCCTCACGGGCACCGGGCCCACCGGGGGGTACCGGAGCCACACCCTGGAGTTCCGCCTGATCCTCACGGGAAGGGAAGCGCCCGGGGTGTACCGGGGTAGCCTGGTCTTCACCCTGAGCCGCCTTTAGGCCATGCGCCCGCTGGCCCTCCTCCTCTTTGTGGGCCTAGGGCTGGCCCTCGAGGCCCCCGAGGCCCTCGAGGCCCCACCGGGAGCTTTCGTGAGCGTGCCCGTGCGGGGGGAGGGCCGGATCGTGGCGGTGGAGGTACCCCCAGGCCTCCTCCTCCTCAGCGAGGGGGTGGAGGGAGAGGGGGTGCTCAACCTCCTGGTGGGGCCGGAGGCCAGGGCAGGGGAACTCCCCTTGCGCCTGCGGGACGCCCGGGAGGAGCGGGTGGTGCGCCTGCGCATCCCCCCCCGGGCCGGGGTGGAGCTACGAACCCCTCCAGGGGGGGAAGGCGTGGAGGGGGAGACCCTGGCCTACCCCCTCCTGGTGCGCAACACGGGCAACGCCCAAGACCGCATCCGGCTGGAGGTGAAAAGCCTCCTTCCCTTCCGCCTCTCCAAGGAGGTGGTGGAGCTGGGCCCAGGGGAGGCGGAGGCCGTGGTCCTGGAGATCCGCCTCCTGGGCCGGAACCGGGACACGGCCACGGTGGTGGCCTCCTCGGGGCTGGACCCCAGGGTGCGGGCCTACGGCGTGCTGGAAACCGTGGTCCAGCCCTTTGCCGGGGCGGAGCGCCTGGGGCGCCAGGCCCTCCTCTACCGGTTTGGCCTGAGCGGGCGGTACGGCCCCCAGGGCCTGGGTCTGGCCTTGGGGCTTTCCCTTTCGGGCTCCCTTTCCGACTACGTCCGCCTGGACTCCAGCCTGGCCCTGGACGGGCAGGGCCTCCGGGGAGAGGTGGGGTTTTTCGGGGAGGGGTTTGCCCTGGGCTTCCGGGCCTTTGAGGGGCTCTGGCGCCTGGACGGCGAGCTGGGCCCCTTGCGGGCCTACGCCGCCTGGGCCACGGGCGGGGTGAGCCTGGGGCTGGGGTACGAGGGCGACCCCTGGCAGGCCGCCCTGCACCTCAGCCCCCAGGGGCAGCGCTTCAGCGTGGGCTACGCCCTGAGGGTGGCGGAGGGCCTCCTGCTCCTCCCCTACGGGGCGGTTTACCGCCGCGCCCACCCCGAGGCGGTCCAGGTGGGGGGGGGCCTCGAGGCCCGGTGGGAGACCCGGGAGTTCAGCCTGGGGGCCCAGGTGGCATACGTGGAGGGCCTGAGGCTACGCCTGGGAGGGGCCAGCCGCTCCCAGGACCCCCTGGGCCTGCGGGGGGAGGTGGCCTACGAGGGAGGTAGGCTCCAGGGGAGCGCCTCCCTCACCCAGCGCCTGGACGAAAGCCTGGGGCAAAGCCTCACCCTCCGCCTGGGCACCCCTCCCGGCCTGCTCTACTCCCTCACCCACCGCCCGCCCGGCCAGCCCTTCTCCCTGACCGCCACCCTGGGCTACCAGGGGGGTATCCTCCTGGGCCTGGCGGGGCGCTACCGCGAGGGAGGCCTCGAGGTGGGCGGAAGCCTCCTGCAAAGCCCCCAAGGCCCGGGGTACGGCCTCTATGCCGCCTACCGCGAGTCCGCCCTGAGCCTCCAGGTAGGCCTGAGCGCCGTGGGCGGGGAGCACCGGGCGCAGCTTCTGGGCCAGGGGAGCTTTCCCCCCTTTGAGGGCAGCCTCCTCCTGGGCTACGACCTGAACCGCGGGAGCTCCGAGGCGCGCTTCGGCCTCAAGTACCAGGAAGGGGCCCTGGGCCTGGGCCTCGAGGGGACCTACCGGGAGGGAGCCCTGAGGGTCCAGGCCCTGGGGGCGGTGGAGTTCAAGGGAGGGTTTGACACCCCCGAGCCCCTGGTCCAGGCCTTTGGGGGCCGGGCCACGGGCTTTCTGGAGGGCGTGGTCTTCCACGACCGGAACCGCGATGGCCTCAAGGGGCTGGAAGAACCCCCCCTTCCAGGGGCCCGGGTGCGCGTGGGAGCCTTGGAAGCGGTGGCGGACGGCCAGGGACGCTTCCGCCTGGAGCTCTACCCGGGAAGCTACCGCCTGGAGGTGGGGGGCCTCGAGGCCACCCTGGCCCTGCGGCGGCGGGTGGAGGTGCGGGTGGAGCGGGGCCAGACCCTGCCCCTGGACCTCCCCGTGGAAACCGTGGTGGGCCTTCTGGGCCAGGTTTACCTGGACGAGAACCGCAACGGCACCCGGGACCCGGAAGAGCCCCCCCTGCCCTATGCCCGGGTGCGTCTCCAGGGGCAGGAGGCCCGCACGACAGTAGCCGACGGCCGGGGGGCCTTCGTCATCGGGGGCCTCCTGCCAGGGCGGTACGTCCTGAGCCTGGACCCATCAAGCCTGGATAAGCTCCAAGAACCTGGGGAACCCCTGGCCCTGGAACTCCAGCCCGGCCCCCTGCCCCAGGTCCTCCTCCCCGCCCGACCGGTGGTGCGGGAAGTGGTGCGCACCCTCACCGAGGAGAGCCTGGGCCTAGTCCTCCTCCCCCTCCCGCCAAGCCTCCCCCCCGGGGCCGAGCTAGCCCTCAGGGTCCAGGTCCAGGGTAGCCCCGAGCGGGTCTTTGCCCAACTGGGCGGGCGCACCTACCCCCTGGAGCCCCTGGAGGAGGGGGTTTACGGGGCCTACCTGCCCGTGGAGGGCGTGGGGAGCCAGGAGCTGAAGGTGCGGGCCGAGCGGGGTCCCGAAAGCGCGGAGACCTCCGCCTTCCTGACCGTGCGCCCCGGACCCCTGGCCACCCTCCAGGCCTCCCCCGCCCTCCTGGACCCCGGGGAGGAGGTGCGCCTTACAGCCCGCCTCCTCCGCCGGGCAACCCGGGTGGAGGTGCGCCTGGGCCCCCTGATCCTCCCCCTGGAGCGGGTGGACGACCTCACCTTCCAAGGCCGCCTCCTGGCCCCCAGGACCCCTGGGGCCTACGAGCTGGGCCTCTACCTGGACGGCCAGCTGGTCCACACCCTGCGCATCCGGGTGCGGGACTAGGGAAGCTCTTCCTTGCGGTTGGCGTTCAGGAAAACCTTCTCCCCAAAGCGCCCCACCACCTCCACCGCCGGCACGTGGGTGGCCCCCAGGACCTCCACCACCCGGCGCAGGAGGAAATCCCCCTCCCGGATCTGCCGCTCCACCTGGGGCAGGCATTCCTTGTGGTAAAAGGCCATGAGGGGCTCCAGGTGGCCTTCCGGGTTGTGGACCACCACCACCGGGTAGGGGGAGGCCAGGGCCTTTTCGTGGAGGAAGGCCCAGTAGGCCGGGGTGAGGAAGGGGAGGTCGGTGGCCGCCACCGCCACCCAGGGGAAGCGGGCGTGGACCAGGGCAGAGTGGAGACCCGAGAGGCTGTCGGCCCCGGGCAGGAGGTCGGGGTAGACGGGAACCCCGAAGCCCTCGTAAGGGCGGTTGGCCACCACGAAGCGCTCCTCGGCCCCGGAAAGGCTTTCCAGCACCCAGGCCAGGAGGGGCTTGCCCCGGTAGGGGAAGAGGGCCTTGTCCTGGCCAAACCGCCGGGAGTACCCCCCCGCCAGCACCGCCCCCGTGTACACCCTCTAGCCTAAGGCCTGCGCCAGGCGCCCCGCCAGGAGGGGGGCGTAGAGGAACCCCGTGGAGCCCAAGCCCGTGAGGGCAAACCCCCCTTCCACCGGGAAAAGGTAGGGCAGGCCGAAAGGGGAGCCATCCCCAGGGGCCAGGCGGAACCGAACCCCCCGCCAGGCGGAGGCCACCCGCGGCCGGTAGCCCACAAGGGCCTCGGCCCCCGCCAGGAGCCACTCCACCTCGCCCTCAGTGGGCGGCGGAAGGCTGGGGTGCGCCTCATGGGGTAGGTAGCTACCCCCAAGGGCCACCCCGGCCAGGTAGACGCGGTAGCTTACGGCCCGGGGAAAGTAATCCAGGAGGCTCAGGACCAGCCCGGGGACATGGCGGCCGGCAAGCCCCAGAAGGTGGACCCCCCGGCTCCCCCCGGCATAGACCAACACCTCCCCCCGGACCCGCTCCCCGCCCTCCAGCACCAAAAAGGGCGGGTCCCAGGCCAGCACCCGGGCCTTCAGGAGGGGCAGTCCCTCAGCCAGCCGTTGCAGAAGCGGCCTGGGCTCCAGCCAAAAGGCCTCCTCCAGGACCACCCCGGCCTCCTCCCAGGCGTAGCGGAGCCCGCTTCCCACCAGGCGCGCCTCCACCCTTTCCCGCTCCCCTTCCGGCACGGGGCGGAGGACCCCAAGGTGCAGGGAGACAAAGCGGCCGTAGAAGCCTAGGGCGGCCTCGAGGGCCCGCGCCCCCTCGAGGGCCAGGGCGAAGCGTTGCCCCCGCAGGGGGTTCACCAGGGCCACCGGGGGGCGGCTGGCCTCCCCCAGGGCCTCGGCCACCACCAGGACGCGCCGGCCCCGCTCCCAGAGGAGGCGGGCCAGGGAAAGCCCCGCCACCCCGGCCCCCAGGACCACCACCTGGGCCTCCCTTTCCATGGTCCCAACTAGAAGCGGTACCCCTCCCCTTCCCTACGGCAAAGGCTCCTCTGGACTAGCCCCTCCAGAAGCTCCCGGGCCTCGGCCTCGGGCAGGAAGGGGGCCAGGTCCTTGGGGTAGACCACCCCGCCCCGGCGCCAGGCCTCCTTCATGGCCAGGCGCTCCAGGGCCGCCCAGGAAGGCCCCCGGAAGAGCATCCCCTGTTGCCAGCGCCAGACCCCGGCCCACACCAGGCTGGCGGAGGCCAGGGCCCACACCAGCCCCCAAGGGGAGAAGCGGAAGCTGGCCCAAAGGAGGGCGAAAAGGGCCAGGGCTGCGGCGAAGGGCAGGATGGTCCGCATGCGGGCCCCCTTAGGCTACGGGCAGAGGGATGGGGGCAGGCTCCGTGGCGCCCACCACCTCCCCAAAGAGCAGGTGCGGCGTGGCCTGCTTGATCTCCACCTGGTAGAGGCCCGGCCTTGGGGCCTGCTGGGCGGGAAGGAGCACAGGGTGGTTTCCCCGGTCGTGCCCCTGCACGTACCCCTCCTCCTTGGCCGCCCCCCGCACCAATACCTCCACGGTCTTCCCCACCCACTCCAGGTTGCGGCGGTAGCTCCACTCCTTCTGCTTCTCAATGAGGCGCTGCAGGCGCTCCACCTTTACCTCCCGGGGCAGGTCCTGGAAGTGCTTGTAGGCGGGGGTGCCGGGGCGGGGGGAGTAGATGAACATGTAGGCCTGGTCGTACCCCACCTCGTCGTAGAGGGAGAGGGTTTCCTGGAAGTCCTCCTCGGTCTCTCCGGGAAAGCCCACGATGATGTCGGTGGAAAGGACGGCATCGGGAAGGGCCTCGCGGATGCGGCGGATGCGCTCCAGGTAGTGGGCCCTGCGGTACTCCCGGGCCATGCGACGCAGGACTCGGTCGGAACCCGACTGCACCGGCAGGTGGATGTAGCGGGTGATGGCCGGGGTCTCGGCGATGGCCTCAATGATGTCGTCGGTGAAGTTCACCGGGTGGCTGGTGAGGAAGCGCACCCGGGGAATGCCCATCTGGCCCACTAACCGCAGAAGCTCGGCAAAGGAAGGGAAGCCCGGCTGGTCCTTGCCGTAGGAGTTCACGTTCTGGCCCAGGAGGGTGATCTCCACCACCCCCGCCGCCTTGAGGGCCTCAATCTCCTTCAGGATTAGGTCCGGGTGGCGGGAAACCTCCGGGCCCCGGGTGGTGGGCACGATGCAGTAGGTGCAGTGGTGGTTGCACCCCCGGATGATGGTCACGTGGGCAGAGAGGGCCCCCTTGGGGGGCGGGGGGATGTAGTCCAGGACGTCCTCGCGGAAGGTGAGGTCCCAGAAGCGCTGGTTCCCCTTAAGGGCCTCGGGCAAGGAGGTGAGGGCCCCGGGGCCTAGAAGGACGTCCACCCCGAACTTGCGGGCCATCTGCTGCCCCTCGTCCAGCTGGGCCAGGCAGCCCATCATGCCCACGAGAAGCCCCCGGCGCTCCTTCTCCTTGCGCAGCTGCCCAAGGAGGGAGCGCACCTTCTCCACGGGCTTTCCCCGCACGGCGCAGGTGTTCACCAGGACAAAGTCCGCCTCCTCCACCGAGTCCACCAGCTCCCACCCCAGGCTCACCAGCTCGCTGGCCACCAGGTGGGAGTCGTACTCGTTCATCTGGCATCCGTAGGTGATGATGTGTGCGCGCATATACCCTCCAGGGCGACCGGGGGGATCCCGGGCCCTTTCCTCGCTCAGTGTAGCAGCCCCCCGCCGTCAGGTCCCCTACCTGCCTGTGCCCCACTGCCCCGGCAAAGTTCCCAAGATTTCCCCGGTAGCACGAAGCCCACCGGCCGCAAAGCCGGTGGGCATCCTTCCTGGTGGCGGCGGTGGGACTCGAACCCACGACACCACGATTATGAGTCGTGTGCTCTGACCACCTGAGCTACGCCGCCGGGCAAGCCCCAGGCACCCCCCATCTTAGGGGAGGACCCCGCCCCGGTCAAGGCTCAAAGCCGATGTGCTCCATGAAGTCGGGCAGGGTCTCTTCGGCAAAGAGTTCCAGAAAAGCCTGCACCGCCCCCAGGCTGACCCCGCCCGTGAGGTCCAGGTCGGACTCCACCCAAACCGCTCCCTCATCGTCCAGGTAGGCGCGGCTGAAGCGATGCTCCCGGTTCCACTGGTTGACGAGTTCCAGGTCGGGGGGCTCCTCCAGGGTAAAGCCCGCGCTCAGGCTGAGCACCCCGCACCGGTTTGCCTGGCAAAAGTCCAGGTAGAGCCACACCTTCTTCAGCCCGGCCATCTCCACCCGGTACTCCTGGGCTCCGGTTTTCTCGTAGGGGATGCCGCTTTGCTTGAGTACCGCCTCCAGTTCGGCCGGGGTAAGCCCCTTGACCACGGTCTGGGCCAGGGCCGCACCCGCCAGGAATAGCACCGCCAGGAATAGGCGCACGGAATCCTCCCTTCGTCCCGAAGGACCCCCTTATCTTATCCCGGGGCTCGGGCCAAGCACCTACACGATGCCCCGCTCCCGCACAAGCCGCCCCTCCCGGAAGCGGGCCAGGCGGAAGGGGTCTATGTTGAGGCTTTGCGCCCGGCCATGGCGGACCTCCTCGGCCATGAGCCGCCCCACCATGGCCGCCTGCTGCACGCCGTGGCCGGAAAATCCCGCGGCCACCAAAAGCCCCTCCTCCACAAAGCCCAGGATGGGGTTGTGGTCGGGGGTCATCTCGTAGTAGCCCCACCAGCTGGCCTTCCGGTCCAGGGCCAGGCCCTCCAGGAAGGGGAAGCGGAGAAGGCCGGCCTCGAGGGTGGGCCCCAGCCACCCCCAGTCCATCCCCTCCCGGAAGCCTGGGGGTTCGTCGGGGTTGGAGCGGCCGAGGAGGACCCTCTCCCCCTCCGAGCGCAGGTAGAAGCCCGTGGCCAGGTCTATGGTGAGGGGAAAGGCGTGGGGAAAGGGAGCCGGAGCGCTGGCGAAGACCATGCGGCGCACGGGGTAGACGGGGAGCTCCAAGCCCAGCCGCCTTCCCACCTCCCCCGTCCAGGCCCCCGTGCAGAGGAGGAGGTAGGGAGCCTCGTACCGCCCCCTGGGGGTCTCCACCCGCCAAAGCCCCCCCTGCCTGCGGGCGGAGAGGAGGGGTTCAGAAAAGCGGAGCTCGGCCCCCCGCCGCCGGGCCTCCCCCAGGTAGTGGGCTGTGGCCCCGTGGGGGTCAATGACCCCGTCCATGGGCCCGAAGGTGGCGAAGGCCAACCCCGTCTCACGGAAGGGGACCCGGGCCTTGGCCTCCTCCAGGGAGAGCCTCTGCACCGGCACCCCCAGGGCCAGCTGCCCCTTCAGGGCTTCTTCCTGGGCTTCCCGCAGGGCCTCAGGCACCAAGAAGAGGTAGCCGATAGGCCGGTAGCCCGCCTCAGGAATGGCCCGGTACTCCAGGATGGAATGGTAGGAGAGGAGAACGTTCAGGGGCTCGGAGAACTGCACCCGAACCCCGGCGGCGCTCCGGCCCGTGGACCCCTGGGCATAGGTGGCCTCTTTCTCCAGGACCAGGACCTTAAGCCCCGCCTGCGCCAACCGGAAAGCGCAGGCCGCCCCCACAATCCCCGCCCCCACCACCACGGCATCCGGCATAGGAAGAGTCTAGGACACTTTTCCCCCGAGGAGGGGGTATGCTATGGCCCGGAGGTCAGCTATGGCCTACAAGCACATTCGTATCCCGGAGGAGGGCGAGCGGATCACCATCAAGGACGGGATCCTCCAGGTCCCTGACCGGCCCCTCATCGGCTTCATTGAGGGGGACGGAACCGGCCCCGACATCTGGAGAGCGGCCCAGCCCGTCCTAGACGCGGCGGTGGCCAAGGCCTACGGGGGGAAGCGGAAGATCGCCTGGGTGGAGATTTACGCCGGGGAAAAGGCCAACCAGGTGTACGGAGAGCCCATCTGGCTTCCCCAGGAGACCCTGGACTTCATCCGCGAGTACCTGGTGGCCATCAAGGGCCCCCTGACCACCCCGGTGGGGGGCGGCATCCGCTCCATCAACGTGGCCCTGCGGCAGGAGCTGGACCTCTACGCCTGCGTGCGCCCGGTGCGCTGGTTCCGGGGGGTGCCGAGCCCGGTCAAGCACCCGGAGCTGGTCAACATGGTCATCTTCCGGGAGAACACCGAGGACATCTACGCGGGGATTGAGTGGCCGGCGGGAAGCGAGGAGGTGGGGAAGGTCCTGGAGTTCCTGAAGCGGGAGTTCCCCAAGGCCTACGCCAAGATCCGCTTCCCCGAAACCTCGGGCATCGGCATCAAGCCCGTGTCCAGGGAGGGCACCGAACGCCTGGTGGCCGCGGCCATAGACTACGCCATCAAGGAAGACCTCCCCAGCGTCACCCTGGTCCACAAGGGCAACATCATGAAGTTCACCGAGGGTGCCTTCCGGGAATGGGGGTACGCCCTGGCCCGGGAGCGCTACGGGGCGGTACCCCTAGACGGCGGCCCCTGGCACGTGCTGAAAAACCCCCGCACCGGGCGGGATATCGTCATCAAGGACATGATCGCCGACAACTTCCTGCAGCAAATCCTCCTCCGCCCCGACGAGTACTCGGTCATCGCCACCCTGAACCTCAACGGCGACTACATCTCCGACGCCCTGGCCGCCCAGGTGGGGGGCATCGGCATCGCCCCCGGGGCCAACATCAACTACCTGACCGGGCACGCGGTCTTTGAGGCCACCCACGGCACCGCCCCCAAGTACGCGGGCCAGGACAAGGTGAACCCCAGTAGCGTCATCCTCTCCGGGGAGATGATGCTCCGCTACCTGGGCTGGAACGAGGCCGCGGACCTCATCCTCCAGGCCATGGAGCGCACCATCGCCAAGGGCCTGGTCACCTACGACTTCCACCGCCTCCTCCAGGCGGAGGGCAAGCCCGCCACCCTGCTCAAGACCAGCGAGTTCGGCCGGGCCCTGATTGAGCACATGTAGCTAGACCAGGGCAAAACGGGCTTCCAGGTTGGGGAGGTCCGCCTCGAGGAAACGAAGGCGGACCTCCGCGTTCAGGGGCAGGGGCTGGGAGAGGGCCACCTGGGCGGTAAGCGCCAACTCTGGCAGGAGGAAAACCCCTTGCCCGCCCCGCTTTTCCACCAGGACCCCCGGCCCCTCGTAGCCTTCTTCCTTCAGGTAGAGGAGGGTCCAGTGGAGCTTGCTCTTGCGCTCGGCCTCCCGCACCCCGTCGGCCACCGCCTCCGCCGCCCCCACCCGTTCCAGGAGGGCCTCCTGGGAAAGGGGTTTTTCCCCCTTGAGCCAGGCCCTAAGTTGCTGGTGGGCCACCAGGTCCAGGTAGCGCCTCAAGGGGCTCGTCACCTGGGCATACACCGGCAGGCCCAACCCCTTGTGGGGCGCGGGAACCGCCCTAAGCTGGGCCCGCCTCAAGGCCTTACGCTGCTCCCACATGGCGGCCATACCCTCCCCCTCCACCCGGCGGGAGGGGGCCTCCTGGGTGGCGAAGGGGAAGGGAAGCCCCTCGCGCAGGGCCAGGTGGGCGGCGGCGTACCCCGCCAGGAGCATGGCCTCCCGCACCCAGAGGCGGCTCTCATAAGGTGGCAAGGGGGTGAGGCGCACCTTGCCCTCCTCCACCCGCACCTTCACCTCGGGAAGCTGGATGTCCAGGGCCCCTTGGGCAAGCCGCTTTCGGTAAAAGGCCTGGGCCACGGCCTTAAGCGGGGAAAGCTCGGGTACCTCCAGGGCCTCCTTGTAGGTGAGCCGCTTCACCCGCACCCAGCTGGGGTAGAGGCGCTCTTCCAGAAGCTCCCCTGCCTCGGAAACCCAAAGCTCAAAGGTAAGGGCAGGGGAAACCTCCCCCAGCCCCAGGCCCAAGGCCTGGGTGACCCCAGGGGGCAGCATGGGCACCGTGCCCTCGGGCAGGTAGAGGTTGGCCCCTCGGCGCATGGCCTCCTCGTCCAGGGGACTTCCCGGGGGCACCAGGGCGGCCACATCGGCCACGTGCACCAGGAGGCGGAACCCTCCATCCACCTCCTCGGCAAAGAGGGCGTCGTCGGGGTCCTGGCTCCCCTCGTCGTCTATGGCGTAGGCGGGAAGGTGGGTGAGGTCCACCCGGTCCTCCTGGGGCAGGGGAGGTACGGGAAGCTCCGGAGGGGTCAGGGGCAGGCCCAGCCGGCGGGGATGGGGGTTTTCCCGAAGCCAGAGGCCAAGCCGCAGGAGGAGGCCGTGGGCGGCCTCCGGGGTCTCGGGCTGGCCCAGGGCCTTCAGCACCCGGCTTTCCCGCCTCTCCCCCAGGGCCAAGGCCTCCACCTCGGCGAGGAGGGGGCGGTCCTCGGGGAGAAAGCGCCCGGCGCGCAGGCGCTCTAGGGCCTCCTGAAAGGCCCTCTCCCGCTCCTCCTTGCGCTTTTTGGCCTCCTCGAGGGCCAAGACCTCCTCCCGGGTGCGAACCCGCACCCCGTCGCCTTCCAGCACGAAGCGCTCCCCCGCCTGGGCCAGGAGGAAGGCCCCGTAGGCGGCCTCCGGGGTGAAGGCCCCGTAGAGCAGCTCGGCCAGCTCCCGAAGGCTCACCCGCTCCCCTTCCAGAAGCTCCCAGGCGGCCTCGGCCTCGCCCTGGGGCACTTTCAGGTCCAGGGAGGCCGGGCCCGGATGGAGGAAGAGCACGTCCTTGGAGCGAACCTTGGCCCGGCCGCCATCGGGGAGGATGAGCTCCAGCTTATCGCCCCTCTCCTCCGCCAGGGCGGGCCGGCCTTTGTAGATGACGAGCGCAGCCACGCCCTTAAGGATAGGGCTTTTCCCCTGCCATGACCCCTACACCAGGCGTTAGGCGAGTTCCTCGTCCCTCAAAGCCCGCAAGGGGTTGTAGCGCATCCCCCACCCCTGCACGTTCCGGCCCCCAAGCACGACCCCCGTGGCATAAATGGCCAGTAAAAACCCCACCAGGGTGAACCCCACCATGACCCATTCCACCACCCTGTGGACCTGGGCAATCTCCCCGATAAACCCTAGGACCATGAGCCCAAAGCCCAACCACAGGAGGCCCATGAGGCGCCGGTAGCGCCTCCGGGCCCTCAGCCAGACCTCCTCCGCCTCCTGCGGTGGATAAAGGAGGCCGTTGAGCCAGCCCATGCCCTCCACCAGGCTCAGGTAGCGGGAAAGCCCGGGATGCTCGGTCCAGTCCAGGCCCAGGTGCCTGAGCATCCGGTCCCACCCGGGCAGGTCCAGCCAGAGGGGCACCCGTTCCCCCCCAAAGTCCAGGTGAAAGAGGGGGCTTGGGGCCAAGGGATTGCCCTGGCGGTGGAGTCCCGGCTGAGCGGGATGGGAAAGGAGATAGGCCGCCCAGCGCCCCCGGGGGCCCTCCACGCCGCGGAAGGCCCCACGGGGGTAGAACCTCTCCCCTATCCGGACCCCCTCGGGCTCCAGGAGCACCTCCAGTCCGGCGCGCCGGAGGGGTTCTACCCCCGTGCGCCAGAGGTAGAGCCCCCCGAAGGCCGCGCCGAACAAGAGCAGGAGGCCAGGGATGGGACCCATCCCGAAGGCCACCCAAAGGGTGAGGAGGAGGACCCCGCCGCCCAGGAGGAGGCGGCCCAGGGCGGCCCGCCACTGCCAGGGCTGGTACTTGAGGACCTCCATGGCTCACCGCTGCCAGGTTCCGGGAAGCCCGGAGAGGGACTCCTCCAGCTGCCGCCAGCCCCCCTGGCGCAAGGCCTCCTCCAACCGCCCGCCCCGCTCCACTGCCCCCACCACTCCGCCAAAGACGGGGTCGCGCCAGAAGGTGCCGGTGTCAAAGGAGGCCTTGTAGGCGCGGAAGATCTCCCCGGTGCTGGGGTCGCGCACGTAGGTCTGGTCGGAGAGGAGATTGGCCCAGCTTTGGCGCATCCAGGTGTTGAACTCCTGGTCCTGGCGAAGCTTTTCCAGCAAAACCGCGGTGGTGGTCCGGCCCGCCTGCTGTCCCCGCTGGGCCTCGAGGGCCCCCCACTGGGGATGGGCCCTAAGGCCAGCGCGGAAGCCGAAGAGGAGGGGCTGGGCCTTGGCCAGGGCCTCGCGGGTCCCCTCCTCAAGCACCACCTCCAGGCCCAGGGAGCAGTAGGCGCTGGAGGCAAAAGTGCTCGGCTGGTTGAAAAAGACCACATGGCCCGCCACATAGGCCTTCCGCACCAGCCCCCCCGAGGTGGCCTCCAGCTCCAGCCGTACCCCTTGGCGCTGGGGGGTGAAGGGGAGGCCTGCGGCCATGGAGGCCTCATAGGCCTCCTGGAGTTCCTGAAGGCGGCGGCCCACCCGGCTTTGGAAGATCCTGGCCGGCCCCACCCTCCCCACCTGCCAGGCCCGCCCGGTCTCCTGGCCCCAGAGGCTGAGCAGGAACTCCCCCACCTCCTTCGCCGTGGCTGGGCAGAGGAAGCCCGGAAGCTGGCTACCCTGGCCGTTCCAGAGGAGGCTGGTCTGGGCGCCTCCGCCAAAGGCACCCTGGAGGCCCTGGGCCTGGGTGTAAAGGAGGTCGCGGCGCAGGGAAACCCCCTCTCCCTGGAGGAGGAAGGCCAGGTGGCGCAGATGGGCCGAGGCCGGCACCAGCGCGCCCTGGAAGCGCCAGCCCTGGGGCACAGGGGCATAGAAGGCCTCCATCCCCAGAACCGGGTCCCGCACCGCCTGCACCCCGTAGGGCACCCGGGCCCCAGGGGGCAGGAACTCCAGGGAGCGCAGGACCGCCAGGGCCTCCTTGCGCGCCTGGGCCGGGGCATCGGCCGGGAGGTAGGCGCTCACGGAGAGCAGGCTTTTGGGACCGGGCAGGAGCAGGTGGGCGGCCTCGTAGCGGAGGCCCAGGAGGAAGGGGTCCTGGTAGGCGGGAAGGGGGATCCCCGTCAGGCTTCCCGCCAGAGGCCAGGGGTAGCCAAGCCCCTGGCCCAGGAGGAGAAGCCCCCCGGGAAAGGCCTTGAAGTGGTGGCGGGCCTGGCCAGGGGCAAGCCACCTGGCCTCCTCCAGGAAGGGGGCCACCGCCTCCCGGGGAGGCTTCAGGGGCAGGCCCCGCACCAGGAGGAAGGCCTCGAGGTCCCCCACCAGAAGGCCGTAGTCCAGCACCCGGGCGGCGTACCCCTCGGGGAGAGCCAAGGCGTACCCGTGGAGGGCGTCCACTTTGCGCTCCTGGGCCAAGGCCAGATCCAGGGCCAAGGCCAAGGCAACCAACCGCCTCCTCATCCCTCACCCCTAGAAGGGCCGCACGCTGCCAGAGAGATTGAGGCGGAAGACCTCTCCCCGGTAGCGGATGATGGCCTCCTGAGCGCTTTGGGCTGTACCAGAGATCCTGGCGCCCACGTAAAAGTTACCGCTCTGAATGGCCTGCAGCTGCGCCGGGGTGAGGTTGGCCTGGCCCTCCACGCACACAGAACCGCTACCCAAACCGGAGATATTCCGCGTCCCCTCAGCCACCTTGTTGGCGGGTACAAAAAGACCGCTTCCCCCTTGGGCCCCCAAGTAGGCGGTATAGGCCAAGGTCCCGCTAAAAGCGGCCCCAGAAGTTTGGGAGGTGAAGCAGACCCGGAACTCCAAGGTAGCTCCAGAGAGGCTCACCCGGGGGTCTGGGTTCCAGGAAACTTGCACGGGTCCAACGTCCTTGGGATTAGGGTCTATGCCGCCAGCACCCACTTGGAAGGTTCCCTCTACTTCCAGGTAGTCGAGGAGGTTGATGGAGTAATTGAAGGGGAAGCTGCAGGCCGAAAGGATCAGGGCCAAAAGCCAAAACTGCCTTTTCATCTTTCACCTCCTTCCCTTCCCACCCTAGCCCGGAAGGCTTACACATCCCTTAACCGGGGTGGCGGTATAGTGGCCCCCATGGAGTGGGACCTCTCTGACCTGTACTCCGGCCCCGAGGACCCGAGGCTTGAGGAAGACCTCCAGGAAGCCCTGGCCCTGGCCGAGGGGCTTTCCCCGGAAGGCCTTCTGGACCCCCACAGGGCTGAGGCCCTCTTCCGGGACTACGAGCGGGCCCTGGAGAAGGGGCACAAGCCCCTGAGCTACGCCAGCCTCTACTTCGCCACCCGCACCCAGGACGCCGTGGCCAAGGCCCTCCTGGACCGGGTGCGCAACCGCTACACCGAGCTCAGGAACCGGCTTGTCCCCCTGGAGGTGGCCCTCAAGAAGCTCGCCGAAGAGGCCTTCCGCAGGCTCCTGGAACACCCGGGGCTTGCCGACCTGCGCCACTTCCTCCTGCAGCAAAGGGCCTATGCCCCCTACACCCTTTCGGAACGGGAGGAGGAGCTCCTCAACCTCAAGGGCCTGGTGGGAAGGAGCGCCTGGAGCCAGTTCTACACCGAGTACACCGGCCGCTTCCGCTTCCGGGTGGGGGGCAAGGAGCTTACGGAGATGGAGGTGCGGGCCCTGCGGCGGGACCCTGACCCCGCGGTGCGCCGGGAGGCCCACCGGGAGCTTTACAGCAAGCTCATGGCCGAGGCCCCCACCCTGAGCGCCGTCTTCAACGCGGTCTACCTGGACTACCTGCAGGACCTGCGCCTCAGGGGCTACCGCCATCCTCTGGAGCCCGTGGCCCTGCGGGACGAGGTGGCGGTGCGGGACATAGAGGCCCTCCTCGAGGCCACCCAGGCACACTACGGCCTGGTGGAGGCCTACTACCGCTGGAAGGCCAAGCGGCTTGGCCTGGAGAAGACCCCAAGCCAGGACCTCCTGGCCCCCCTGAGGGCGGAGAAGCCCAAAATACCCTTTGCCGAAGCCAAGGAGCTGGTCCTTACCGCCTTCCGCCGCTTCTCCCCCCGGGTGGAGGCCATTGCCCGGGAGTTCTTTGAAAGGCGCTGGATTGACGTCTACCCCCGGCCTGGCAAGCGGGGCGGGGCCTTCTGCGCCGGGGGGCTTCCCTCCACCCACCCCTACGTGCTCCTCAACCACACGGACGACCTGGACGCCGCCCACACCCTGGCCCACGAGCTGGGGCACGGGGTGCACTTCTACCTGGCCCGCAAGCAGCGCCTCCTCAACTTTGGGGCCTCCACCCCCCTGGCGGAGACGGCCAGCGTCTTTGCGGAAATCCTCCTGGACGACCTCCTCATGGAGAACCTTCCCGAAGGGGAGCGGACCCTCCTCCTGGCCGAGCGGGTGGAGGACGCGGTGAACACCCTCTTCCGCCAGGTGATGTACACCTTCTTTGAAAGGCGGAGCCTCGAGGCCCGCAAAGAGGCCGCCCTCTCCCCCGAGGCCTTCCACCAAATCTGGCAGGAGGAGCAGGCCCGGCTCTACGGGGAGGCCGTGGCCTGGACGGAGCTGGACCAGGCGGCCTGGGCCGGCATCCCCCACTTCGTCCACTACCGCTTCTACACCTACAGCTACGCCCTGGGCTACCTGGTGGTCCTGGCCCTGTACGGCAGGTACCGGGAGGAGGGCCAGGCCTTCGTGCCCAAGTACCTGGAGGTCCTCGAGGCCGGGGAGAGCGCAAGCCCCAAGGAAATCCTGGCCAAGGCCGGGGTGGACCTGGCCTCCGAGGACTTCTTCCGCTACGGCTTCGGGGTGCTCCAGTCTTGGCTTGAGGCCCTTCCCTGAGCCAAAATGAAGGGATGGACCTGGTATACCGCCCTGAGCGCTACCCCTTCCTCACCGCGGGGCTCCCCGGGGTGGGCGGGGCCATCCGCCTGAAGCCCGAGGACTTCCAGGTGGAGGAGGTGCCCGCCTACCTGCCCAAGGGGGAGGGGGAGCACCTCTACCTCCTCCTGGAAAAGGAGGGGCTCACCACCCGGGAGGTCTTTGAGTTCCTGCGGGACGAGGTGGGGGTGCCGGAGAAGGCCATCGGGGTGGCGGGCCTCAAGGACAAGCATGCCCGGACCCGGCAGTGGTTCTCCATCCCCCGCACCCACGAGGACGCCCTCTGCCTCCTGGAAAACCTCCGGGGAGTGCGGCTTTTAGAGGCCAACCTCCACACCAACAAGCTCCGGACCGGCCACCTCAAGGGCAACCGCTTCCGCATCCTCATCCGGGGCGCCCAGGGAAGGGAGCAGGCTGAGGCCATCCTGCGGGCCCTGGCCGCCCGGGGTGTCCCCAACTACTACGGCCCCCAGCGCTTCGGCCTGGGGGGGCTCAACCCCTTGCGGGGCTACGAGCTGGTGAAGAAGGGCAAGGGCCGGGGAAGCCCCTGGCTGAAGCGCTTCCTCATTGGAAGCCTGCAAAGCCTCCTCTTCAACGACTGGGTGGCCTTGCGCCTGGAGCGGGGCCTCTACGACCGGGTCATCCCGGGGGACTGGGCCAAGAAGCACGCCACCGGGGGGGAGTTCCTGGTGGAGGCCCCTGAGGAGGCGGAAAGGGCCCTGAGGCTGGAGATCAGCGCCACCGGCCCCCTCTTCGGCAAGAAGTACCCCGAGGCCCAGGGGGAGGCCCGGGCCCTGGAGGACGAGGTCCTCCGCCGCTACGACCTCCGCCGGGAGGAGTTCACCGCCCGCCGGGGGGCCAGGAGGCCCATCCGGGTGCCCCTGGAGGAATGGAACCTGGAGGCAACCCCCGAGGGGCTTTGGCTCTCCTTCTTCCTCCCCAAGGGAAGCTACGCCACCAGCCTCCTCCGGGAGGTGATGAAGGCCGAGGTGGACGCCCCGGAGGGGATGGAAGAGGGGGAAGAAGCCTGAGGCCCAAAGTAAAGAGGGGGTGGGCTAGGCCCACCCCCTCTTCCATCGGGGCTAGAAGCGGTAGCCCAGCTTGATCTGGGCCGCCAAGGTGTTGCCAGCCAGGCCGAAGTCCCCACCCAGGAAGAGGGGGGCCCCCGTGGCCGCCTTCAGGTCGTACTCCGCATCCGCCCGGAAGTAGAAGCGGGTGTCCCCGAACCGGAACCTGGGGATGGCCACCCCAAGGCCCACCCCCGCCTTCAGCCCCTCGGCCACGGGGTAGAGGTAGCGGAAGAGGAAGGCGCCGTTAACCTCGCCGGAAACCGTGTAGGCCAGGTCCAAAGCCGGCCGCACCTCGCCCACCGGAGGCTGGAAGAGGAGGCAGTGCCAGGAAACCTCCAGCCCGAAACCCTGCGTGCCGCCCACCACCGCCAGGGAAGGCTTCAGGGTCTCCGCAGAGAACTGCGCCGAGGCCAGGCCCATGGCCACCGCAAGAAGGACGAACAGTTTCCTCATAAGCGTACCTCCTGACGGTATGGTATCAGGGAAACGCCCCCTTGAGCAAGGCTTCACTTAAATCAAGCCCGGAGAAAACCCGGTATCCCCGCTCGGCCAACACCGCCCCCACCCGCTCCCCCACCCCGCGGACCAGAAGGGGTGGGGCGCCCAGGTTCAACATGACCAAAAAGCCCGCCACATACTCGGCTAGTTCCTCCGGAGTGAGGGGAGGTCCCCCGGTGCGGCCGAACCCGGGGAGGTCCAGGAGGTAGAAGGTGAAGCCGGGAGGCAGGGCTTGGGGCCAGCGGGAGGCCTCCTCCGCCAGGAGCACCACCGCCGGCCCCTGGCCCACCCGGTCAAAAACCAGGTTCAGGCCATAGAGGTGGATGTAGCCCGTGCGCCTCACAGGGCCAGCCCCCCCGGCAGGGGACGGAACCCCTCCCCCAGAAGGAAGTCCGCCACCAGCTCCCTCACCTCCTCCATGGCCTCCCAGGGGACCAGGTGGCCGGCCCCCTCCAGGGCAAAGCGCAGGGCCTCCCCCTTGGCAAAGTCCGCTGCCTCCTTCCCGTAAAGGGGCGGGGTGAAGGCGTCCCAAGCCCCCTGGACCACCAGGACCCGGGCCTCGGTACCCCTTAGCCAGCGGCGCTCATCGGAAAGCCCCTCCAGCAGCCTGAGCCAGGCCCAAACCCCCTCCTGGGAAAGCCCCTCCCGCCAGGCCTGGAAGATCTCCTCGCTACCCACGGTACGGGGGCCGAAGAAGAGGGCCCGGCCGATTCGGGCAAACCCCTCCACCCCACCCCGCTCCAGGCCAAAGCGGAGGGCCTCAAGCCGGGCGGCCAGGAGGGCGTCCTTGCGTAGGACGGGGGAAAGGAGAACGAGGCTCCTGGCCCCTTCCCGATAGGCCACCTGTAGGGCCTTTAGGGCCCCCTCCCCAAAGGCCACCAGGTGCAGTCCCTCCTCCGAGGGAAGGGCTTTAAGGAAGTCCAGCCCCGCCGGAGGAGAGAGAAGCCCAGGGAAGACCCGCACCTCGCCCACAACCCCCTTTATACTCCAGGCCATGGACCTCACGGGCATCCTGGGACGGGAGACCCTGGACGGCACCCTGGGGGTGCGCTACCTGAAGCTGGAAAAGGAGGAGGTGGTGGCCGAGCTGGAGGTGGGCCCCAGGGTGCACCAGCCCTTTGGCTTCCTCCACGGCGGGGCCACGGTGGCCCTGGCGGAAAGCGTGGCCAGCATCGGCGGCTTCCTGAACGCTCCCCCGGGCCACGCCGCCTTCGGCCTGGAGATCAACTGCAACCACATCCGCAAGAAGCAGGCCGGGGTCATCCGGGCGGTGGGGAGGCCCCTGCACGTGGGGCGCACCACCCAGGTCTGGGAGATAAAGGTTTACGACGAGGAGGGCAGGCTGGTGGCCGCCAGCCGCTGCACCCTGGCGGTGGTCCCCCTAGAACCAGGAGCGAAGCCAGCGTAGCCAGTTTTCCCCCAGGAACCCCCCGTCCCCCAGGGCCCGGAGGTCCCGGTGGCGGTCCAGCCCCTCAGGGACGGCCTCCAGGCCAAACCCCCCGTCCCAGTCCGTGCCCAGGCCCACCCCCTGGGGGCCCAGGAAGGCCTCCGCGTGGGCCTTGTGGCGGAGGAAGGCGGCGAGGGGAAGCCTTTTCATCCCCCGCTTCCAACCGGGGTCCAGGAAGGCGTTGAAGGGCACCAGGCCCAGAACACCCCCCCGCTCCCCCAGGGCCTGCAGAAGGGGGTCAGGGAGGTGGCGGGGGGTGGGCACCAGGGCCTGGGCGTTGGCGTGGGTGGCGCAGACCGCACCCCCAAAGCGCTCCAGGGCCTCCCAGGCCGCCTCCTCCGCCAGGTGGGAGAGGTCCAGGGCCACCCCTAGGCGCTCCATCTCCCCAAGAAGCTCCCTGCCCGCCCCCGTAAGCGGCCCCGCCTCGGCGTTGCCCCCGGCGTAGGGGCTGGCCGTGGCCCAGGTGAGGGAGAGGAGCCTGAGCCCCCGGGCCCGCAAGGGGCGGAGGTCCTCCGGGGTGGGAAGGGCGTGGGCCCCTTCCAGAAGGAGGATTAGGCCCAAGGTGCCGTCTTTGGGAAAGCGCTCCAGGTGGGCCAGGAGGTCCTCTCTTTCCCGCAGAATGCGCACCAGGCCTGCGCCCTCCCAGGCCTCGTAGAGGGCCAGCTGGGCCCAGACCTCCTCCTGCCACGCGTCTATTCCCCCCTCCCTGGGGTCCACGAAGAGGGTGGCGAAGGCCACCGCCACCCCTGCCTCCCGCAGGCTGGGGAGGGTCACCAGGGGGGTGTCGGGGTGGGGGTCCTGGGCGCGGAGGCGGTCCAGGGGAAGGGTGAGGTCCCGCCCCAGGGCCCGGACGTTCCAGGCCAGGTCCAGGTGGGCGTCCACCATGACAGGCTCCATGGGGCCAATCTACAATGGGGAGCGTGCGGCCTGAGGACCTGCCCCCCCTGCCCGAGGCCCCCGGCGTCTACCTCTGGAAGCAGGGGGAGGAGGTGCTCTACGTGGGCAAGGCCAAAAGCCTCCGGGCCCGGGTGCGGAGCTACTTTCACGCGGAAGGCAAGCCCCTGCGCATCGCCCAGGAGGCCACCAGCCTGGACTTCATCGCCACCCGGGACGAGGTGGAGGCCCTGCTCCTCGAGGCCAACCTCATCAAGGCCCACCGCCCCCCCTACAACGTCCTCCTCAAGGACGACAAGCACTACCCCTTCCTGAAGCTCACCCGCGAGCCCTTCCCCACCCTCTTGGTGGTGCGGCGGGTGGAGGAGGACGGGGCCAAGTACTACGGGCCCTTCCCCGAGGCGGGCGCCCTGAGGCGCATCAAGACCCTCATTGACCAGTACTTCCCCTTGCGGAAAAACTCCGGCTACCCCATGCGGCGGCGGCGCTACCCCTGCCTGAACCACAGCATGGGGCGTTGCCTGGCCCCCTGCGTGGGCCTGGCCGACCCCGAGGCCTACGGGGAGGTGGTGCGCCAGGTGGAGGCGGTGCTGGAGGGGAAGGTGGACTGGCTTCTGGCCCACCTGGAGGCCAAGATGCGGGAGGCCGCCCGGAGGCTGGAGTTTGAGCGGGCGGCGGAGATCCGCGACCAGATGGAGGCCCTAAGGGCCTTTTTCGCCACCGCCCAGCAGGCCTTTGACCCCGAGATGGGGGACCTGGACTTCCTGGGGATGGCCCGGGCCGGGGCCCTGGCCGTGGTCCAGCTCTACCAGGTGCGGGGCGGACGCATCCTGGGCCGCCTGAGCCGGGTGGTGGAGAAGGAGGAGGCCACGGACGCGGAGATCCTCTGGGCCTTCCTGCGCGACCACTACCTGGAGGCCTCTCCCCTGCCCCCCCTCATCCTCCTCCCCTTTGCCCTCGAGGACCTGAGCAGCCTGGAGGCCCTCCTGCGCCAGCGCGCGGGGCGGAAGGTGGAGGTCAGGGTGCCCAAGCGGGGGGAGAAGCAACGCCTCCTGGAGCTGGCCGAGCGGAACGCCCGCCTGGCCCTGGAGACCGAGCTCAAGCTCCTGGAAAGGCGGGGGGACCATCCCGCCCTCAAGGCCCTCCAGGACCTCCTGGGCCTGGCCCGGCGTCCCTTCCGCCTGGAGGGCTACGACGTAAGCCACCTCCAGGGGGAGGCCCGGGTCTTCTCCATGGCCGTGTTCGAGGGGGGCAGGCCCAAGCGGGCCGAGTACCGCAGGATGCGGCTCAAGGCGGGCAACGACGACTACGGGGCCATGGAGGAGGGGGTCTACCGCCGCTTCACGGGAAGCCTCAAGGAGATGCCCCTGCCTGACCTCCTCCTCATTGACGGGGGCCTAGGCCAGGTGCGGGCGGCGGCAAGGGCCCTGGAGCGGGCAGGCCTCCGCATCCCCCTGGTGGGCCTGGCCAAGAAGGAGGAGGTCCTCCTCACCCCCGAGGGCCGCGAGCTCCGCCTTCCCCTCACCCACCCCGCCTTACAGCTCCTCATCCACCTGCGGGACGAGGCCCACCAAAACGGCCTGCGCTACCACCAGAAAAGGCGGAGCGAGGCCCTTTTGCAGGTGCTCTCCGGCATCCCCGGCATCGGGGAGGCCAGGCGGCGCCTCCTTCTGGAGCGCTATGGGGGGCTCAAGGCCCTCATGGAGGCCCCCCTGGAGGAGCTGGCCCGCCTGCCCGGCATGAACCGCCAGGCGGCGGAGGCCCTGAAGCGGGCCCTGGCTGGTAAGATGGCCCTCTGATGGTGCGCCGCGCCCTGGAAGAGGCCATACACGCCGCCCTCAAGGAGATGGGCCTGGACCTCCGGCTCAAGGTGGCCAAGGCCCCCAAGGACAAGCCCGGGGACTACGGGGTCCCCCTCTTCGCCCTGGCCAAGAAGCTCAGGAAGCCCCCCCAGGCCATCGCCGAGGAGCTCAGAAGCCGCCTGGAACTCCCTCCCTTCGTGGAGGAGGCCATCCCCGTGGGAGGGTACCTGAACTTCCGCATCCGCACGGAAGACCTCCTAAAAGAGGCCCTGCGCCCCAAGGAGCCCCTGCCCAAGGAGGAGGGCCTGGTGCTCATTGAGCACACCTCGGTGAACCCCAACAAGGAGCTCCACGTGGGGCACCTGCGGAACATCGCCCTGGGGGACAGCCTGGCCCGCATCCTGGACTTCGCCGGTCGGCAGGTCCTGGTCCTCAACTACATTGACGACACCGGCCGCCAGGCGGCGGAGACCCTCTTCGCCCTGCGCCACTATGGCCTGGCCTGGGACGGGAAGGAGAAGTACGACCACTTCGCGGGCCGGGCCTACGTGCGCCTCCACCAGGACCCCGACTACCCCAACCTGCAGGGGGGCATTGAGGCGGTCCTCCACGCCCTGGAGCGGGGGGAGCTTAGGGAGGAGGTGAACCGCATCCTCCTGGCCCAGATGGCCACCATGAAGGCCCTGAACGCCCACTACCACCTCCTGGTCTGGGAGTCCGACATCGTGCGGGCGGGGCTTCTGGGCAAGGCCCTGGAAATCCTGGAACAAAGCCCCCACGTCTTCCGCCCCACGGAGGGCAAGTACGCCGGGGCCCTGGTGATGGATGCCAGCCCCTTTATCCCGGGCCTCGAGGACCCCTACTTCGTCCTGGTGCGCTCCGGGGGAGCGGCCACCTACTACGCCAAGGACATCGCCTTCCAGTTCTGGAAGATGGGCCTCCTTTCGGGCCTCCGCTTCCGGCCCTACCCCAACCCCTACTACCCTGGCCTGCGCACCAGCGCCCCCGAGGGGGAGGCCTACACCCCAAACGCCCGGGAGACGGTGAACGTGATCGACGTGCGCCAGAGCCACCCCCAGGCCCTGGTACGGGCGGCCTTGGCCCTGGCGGGAAGGCCGGATTTGGCAGAAGGGGCCTTCCACCTGGCCTACGAGACCGTGCTCCTGGAAGGCAAGCAGATGTCGGGGCGGAAGGGCCTGGCGGTGAGCGTGGACGAGGTGCTGGAGGAGGCCAAGAGGCGGGCCCTCCTGGTCATTGAGGAGAAAAACCCCGAGCACCCCGCCAAGGAGGAAGCGGCGGAGATGGTGGCCCTGGGGGCCATCCGCTTCACCATGGTGAAGACCGAACCCCGGAAGCAGATTGACTTCCGCTACGCGGAAGCCCTCTCCTTTGAGGGGGACACGGGGCCCTACGTGCAGTACGCCCACGCCCGGGCCCACAGCATCCTGCGCAAGGCCGGGGCCTGGGGGGAGGCCGACCTCTCCCAGGCCACCCCCTACGAGCGCGCCCTGGCCCTAGCCCTCCTGGACTTTGAGGATGCCGTGCTGGAGGCGGCGGAGGAGAAGACCCCCCACGTGCTGGCCCAGTACCTCCTGGACCTCTCCGCCGCCTGGAACGCCTACTACAACGCCAAGGAAGAGGGCCGGCCCGCCACCCCGGTCCTCACCGCCCCCCCCGGCCTCAGGGAGCTACGCCTCGGCCTGGTGCGGAGCCTGCAGGAGACCCTAAAAACCGGGCTTGACCTTCTGGGCATCCCCGCCCCTGAGGTAATGTAGGGCCATGCGCCTCGCCTTCTTGGTCCTCTTCCTCCTCCTCGCCTTTGGCCAGCGCCTGGCCTCCCCCGAGGAGGTGGCCCGGAGCCAGGTGATCAAGAAGGCCCTGCCCGCGGTGGTGCGGGTCCAGGGCTCCCCCACGGCCCCGGGGGAGGACCAGGTGGTGGGCACGGGGTTCTTCGTGAGCCCCTTCCGGGTGGTCACCAACTACCACGTGGTGCAGGGGGTGGCCGACCTCACCGTGCGCCTGGTGGATGGGCGTACCTTCCCCGCCGAGGTCTTCGCCGTGGACCCGGGGATTGACCTGGCCCTCCTCACGGTGCGGGGGGTGCAGGCCCCCGGGGTCTTGGGCTTCAGTAAGGCCACCACCGCCAGCCTGCCCCTGGGGATGGGGGTGGTGGTGGTGGGCTTCCCCTACGGCCAGGGGCCCCTGGCCTCCTACGGCATCCTCTCGGGGATAGGCCCCCTCGAGGTCCCCACCCCCGACCCCAGCGTGGGGGCCGAGGTGGGGGAGTACCTCTTCACCGACGCCCCCCTCACCGTGGGCAACTCGGGAAGCCCCCTGCTGAACCTGCAGGGGGAGGTGATCGGGGTGGTGGCGGATGTGGTGGGGGGGCCCTCGGGGGTGGGGGGGATTGGGGTGGCCATCCCTGGGGAACTGGCCGCCCAGAGCGTCCAGGACCTGGAGCGCTTCGGCATCCCCCAGCGGGGATGGCTGGGGGCCAGCCTGGTGAGCCTGGACGAGCTTCCCCCCGTCCTCCTGCGGGCGGTGGGCCTCACCACCGCCCAGGGGGCCATGGTGGACCGGGTGGAGCCCGGGGGGCCCGCCGCCCGGGCGGGGCTCAGGGGGGCAAGCCGGGACGCCCAGGGGCGGCTCCTCTCCTTGGGGGACGTCATCCTGGCGGTGAACGGCCGGGTGGTGAAGGACAAGGCGGAGGTGGTGCAGCAGATCGCCCGCTACCGCCCCGGGGACCGGGTGCGCCTCACCCTCTGGCGGGAAGGACGGCGGCTGGAGGTCACCCTCACCCTGGTGGCCCGGCCGCGGCGGTAGGGCTGGCTTGCGAATGGGCTCCTTCCCCGGTAAGGATATGGGGGTGTACATCGCCATCGAAGGCCCCATCGGCGCGGGCAAGACCACCCTGGCCCGCCTGCTGGCCGAGCGGCTTGAGGCGGAGACCCTCTTGGAGGTGGTGGAGGAAAACCCCTTCCTGCCCCTCTTCTACCAGGACCGCAAGCGCTACGCCTTCAAGGCCCAGGTCTTCTTCCTCCTCTCCCGCTACCGCCAGCTCTCCCGCCTGAGGGAGCGGCCCCTCTTCGGCGGGGTGGTGGCGGACTACCTCTTTGACAAAGACGCCATCTTCGCCAGCCTGAACCTGGAAGGCCCGGAGTGGGACCTCTACCTGGACCTCTACCGGGAGCTCTCCCCCAGGCTTCCCCCCCCGGACCTCACCCTCTACCTGCGGGCCCCGGTGGGGGTGCTCCTGGAGCGCATCAGGAAGCGGGGGCGGCCTTTTGAGGCGGGCATGGACCCCGCCTACCTGGAGGCCCTCTCCGAGGCCTACGAACGCCACTTCGCCCGCTACCCTCATCCCCTTTTGGTCCTCGAGGCCGAGGCCCTGGACTTCAGCCCCGGGGGCCCGGACCGGGAGCGGGTGGTGGAACTGGTCAAGGCCCACTTGCCCCTGGGGGTCTAGCCGTGTACCTGGCCATCGCCGGCAACATCGGCAGCGGCAAGAGCACCCTCACTGCCCTCCTGGCGGAGGCCTTTGGCCTCAGGCCCGTGTACGAGGCGGTGAGCGAGAACCCCTACCTGGAGGACTTCTACCGGGACATGGGGGCTTACGCCTTCCACTCCCAGGTCTTCTTCTTGGCCAGGCGCCTCCGCCAGCACCTCCTGGAGGTGAACGGCCGAACAAGGGTGGTCCAGGACCGCACCGTCTACGAGGACGCCTTTGTCTTCGCCCAGCACCTCTACCGGGAGGGGTACCTTTCGGAGCGGGACTGGCGGACCTACCTGGACCTCTTCCACGGGGTGGCCCCCGCCCTGCGCAAACCCGATCTCCTCCTCTACCTCAGGGCTAGCCTCCCCACCCTGCGGGCCCGGATTGAAAAGCGGGGGCGGCCCTTTGAAAGGGCCATCCCCGACCGCTACCTCCTGGGCCTGAACGCCCTTTACGAGGAGCTCATCGCCGGCTGGGACCTCTCTCCCGTGCAGGTGGTGGAGGCAGACCGGCTGGACTTCGTGGAGCGGGAGGAAGACCGCCAGGCCCTTTTGGAAACCCTGAGGCCTTGGGTAAAGCCATGACCCTGGAGGAACTCTTCGCCCCCTTTGGCCTTCAGGCCCCGCCCCTCCCCGTGCGGGGCATCACCCTAGACTCCAGGCGGGTGGAGGAGGGCTTCGTCTTCGTGGCCGTGCCCGGGGTACCCCTCCCCCACCGCCAGCCCCTGGACGGGCACCACTTCATCCCCGAGGCCCTGGCCCGGGGGGCCATCGCCGTGGTGGGGGAGAAGGACCTCCGCCTGCCCGTGCCCTACCTGAAGGTGGCGGACAGCCGCCTGGCCCTGGCCCAGCTGGCGCGGCGCCTCCACGGGGAGCCCGACCGCCGGCTTTTCCTCACCGGGGTGACGGGCTCCAAGGGCAAGAGCACCACCAGCGCCCTACTCCACCACCTCCTCCAGGCCGCAGGCCGGCCCACCGCCCTCCTCTCCACCGTGGGCCTCAGGTTGGGGCAGGAGGCGCGCCCATCCTTCGGCCACTTCACCACCCCCGAGGCCCCCGAGGTCTTCGGCTTCCTGCGGGAGGCGGTGGACCGGGGGCTAGTGGGGGCAGTGCTGGAGGTCTCCAGCCACGCCCTGGCCCTTAAGCGGGTGGAGGGGCTGGCCTTTGGGGTGGGGGTCTTCGTGAACTTCTACCCCGACGACCACCTGGACTTCCACGGCACCCCCGAGGCCTACTTCCAGGCCAAGGCCCTCCTGGTGGAGCGCTCGGCGCTGAGCGTCCTGAACACCAGGCTCCCCCACCTGGAGGCGCTAAGGGCCAGGCCCCACCTCCTCTTCGGCCCCGGGGGGGAGGTCTTCGGGGAGGGCCTAAGGGAGGAGGCGGAGGGGCTTCGCTTCACCCTCCACACCCCCTGGGGCCAGGGGGAGGCCTTCCTGCCCCTCCTGGGGGGCTACAACCTGGAAAACGCCCTGGCGGCCAGCGCCGCCGCCTTAGCCCAGGGGGTCTCCCTGGAGGAGGTCCTCTTCGGGCTGGCCACCTTCCCCGGGATACCGGGAAGAATGGAGATTATCCAGAAGGAGCCCTTCCGGGTGGTCATTGACTTCGCCCACACCGGGAAGAGCCTCGAGGCCGCCCTGAAGACCCTGCGGCGCACCACCCGGGGGCGGCTCCTTTTGGTGGTGGGGGCGGCGGGGGAGCGGGACCCCAGGCGGCGGCAGGACATCGGCCAGGTGGCCGCACGCCTGGCGGACAAGACCTTCTTCACCGAGGAGGACCACCGCTCCGAGCCCCTGGAGGCCATCCTGGAGGCCCTGGTAAAGGCGGCCGAGGCAGAGGGGGGGCACTACGCCGTGGTGCCCGACCGCCGGGAGGCCATCCACCAGGCCCTGGCCGAGGCGCGGCCCGGGGACACCGTCCTCCTGGCGGGCAAGGGGCACGAGCGGACCCTGGAGCGGGGGACCGAGGCCCTCCCCTGGAACGAGCGGGAGGTGGCCCTGGAGGCCCTGCGGGCCTTGGGCCTCTAGGGGGCCACGGCCACCTGGGCCCCCGGTACCGGGGGCTTCAGGCTGGCCAGCCAGTCCTGGAAGGCCTGGAGGCCCCTCCGGTACATGGCCTCCCGCTTCTCCCGCTTGCCCATGCGCCCCTCCACCGGGGGCACCAGGCCCCAGTTGGCGTTCATAGGCTGGAAGTTTTCCGGGTTGGCCGTGGCCAGGAAGCGCACCAACCCCCCCAGCATGCTGGCCTCGGGCGGGGCCACGGGCGGAAGGCCCAGGTGGCGCCGGGCGGCGTTCAGCCCCGCCAAAAACCCCGTGGCGGCGCTTTCCAGGTAGCCCTCCACCCCGGCCAGCACCCCGGCGGCAAAAAGCCCTTCCGCCTCCTGAAACTCCAGGGTCTCCCGGAGAAGCCTTGGGGCGTTCAGGTAGGTGTTGCGGTGCATGACCCCGTAGCGCACGATCTCCGCGTTCTCCAAACCCGGGATCATCTGCAGGAGGCGCTTCTGCTCGGGCCACTTGAGGCCCGTCTGGAAGCCCACCAGGCTCCACATGCGCCCGGCCTTGTCCTCCTGGCGCAGTTGCACCACGGCGAAGGGCTCCTTCCCCGTGCGGGGGTCCTTGAGGCCCACGGGCTTCATGGGGCCGAAGAGGAGGGTCTGGTAGCCCCGGCGGGCCAGCTCCTCCACCGGCACGCAGGCCTCAAAGAAGGCCAGGTTCTCCCAATCGTGGGGGGTGTGGCGCTGGGCCTCGAGGAGGGCCTGGTGGAAGCGGCGGTACTCCTCCTCCGTGAGGGGGCAGTTGAGGTAGTCCGCCTCCTGGCCGTAGCGCCCCGCGCGGAAGCACTTGCTGAGGTCAATGCTCTCGTAGAGGACGATGGGGCTTGCGGCGTCGTAGTAGGCCAGGAAGTGGTCGCCAAACCGCCCCTTCAAGGCCTCGGCCAGGGCCTCGGAGGTGAGGGGCCCCGTGGCCAGGACGGTGATCCCCTCGGGAATGGCCGTGACCTCCTCCCGCACCACCTCCACCAGGGGGTGGGCGGCAAGCCTTTCCGTGATGAGGGCGCTGAACTCCTCCCGGTCCACGGCCAGGGCCCCCCCGGCGGGCACCCGGGCCCGGGCGGCCGCCTCCATGATGAGGCTCCCCGCCGCCCGCATCTCCGCCTGCAGGAGGCCTTTGGCGTTGGCCATCCCCTCCCCGCCCAAGGAGTTGGAGCAGACGATCTCGGCAAAGCGCTCCGTGGCGTGGGCCGGGGTCATGCGCTTAGGGCGCATCTCGTAGAGGCGCACCGGCACCCCCAGGCGCGCCAGGGTCCAGGCGGCCTCGCTCCCCGCCAGGCCCGCGCCCACCACGTTTACCCGTTCCATCCTTCAAAGCTTACCACGCGCAGGAAAGCGGGAGAAGTGGCCTATAATGGCCCCGTGGGCCTGGCCAAGCGCATCATCCCCTGCCTGGACGTCCACGCGGGGCGCGTGGTCAAGGGGGTGAACTTCGTCAACCTCAGGGACGCCGGCGACCCGGTGGAGGCCGCCCAGGCCTACAACGAGGCCGGGGCCGACGAGCTGGTCTTCCTGGACATCTCCGCCACCCACGAGGCGCGGAGCATCCTCCTGGAGGTGGTGGCCCAGGTGGCGGAAAGGGTCTTCATCCCCCTGGCCGTGGGGGGCGGGGTGCGGGGCCTGGAGGATGCCCGGCGGCTCCTCTTGGCGGGGGCCGACAAGGTGAGCGTGAACTCCGCGGCGGTGAAGCGGCCCGAGCTTTTGGCGGAGCTTGCCGACCACTTCGGGGCCCAGGCGGTGGTCCTGGCCATTGACGCCCGCTGGAACGGGGACTTCCCCGAGGTGTACGTGGCGGGGGGACGGGTGCCCACGGGCCTCCACGCGGTGGAGTGGGCGGTGCGGGGGGCGGAGCTGGGGGCGGGGGAGATTCTCCTCACCAGCATGGACCGGGACGGCACCAAGGAGGGCTACGACCTGAGGCTCACCCGGATGGTGGCCGAGGCGGTGAACGTGCCGGTGATCGCCAGCGGCGGCGCAGGCAGGCCGGAGCACTTCCTCATGGCCTTCCAGGCGGGGGCTGAGGCCGCCTTAGCCGCCAGCGTCTTCCACTTCGGGGAGATCCCCATCCCCCAGCTCAAGGCCTTCCTGGCGGAAAAAGGCCTCCACGTGCGGCTAGACTGAGGGGCATGGACCTGGGCCAGGTGCGCTTTGACGAGAAGGGGCTGGTGCCGGTGGTGGTGCAGGACGCCCGCACGGGGGAGGTCCTCACCCTGGCCTACGCCAACCGGGAGGCCCTGGAGGAGACCCTAAGGACCCGCCGGAGCACCTTCTTCAGCCGGAGCCGGGGGACCCTGTGGCGCAAGGGGGAGACCTCGGGGAACGTCCAGGAGGTGGTGGAGGTCCTCCTGGACTGCGACGGGGACGCGGTGGTCTACCGGGTGGTGCCCCACGGCCCCGCCTGCCACACCGGGGAGAGGAGTTGCTTCCACCGCCCCCTCCTGGAGGGGGAGAAGGACCTGGGCTTCGTGGTGGGGCAGGTGTACGCCACCCTCCAGGAGAGGCTAAGGACCCTCCCCGAGGGGAGCTACGTGGCCAGGCTCCACCGGGCAGGCCTGGACCGCATCCTGAAGAAGATCGGGGAGGAGGCAGGAGAGGTGATCCTGGCGGCCAAGAACCAGGACCCCGAGGAGCTCCGCCACGAGGCCGCCGACCTCCTCTTCCACCTCCTCCTCACCCTGGCGGAGCTGGGCCTCACCCCTGAGGACCTGGCCCGGACCCTCTGGGCACGGCACCGGCCCTGAGGGAAAGACCCTTATGATGGAACCATGGAAATTGAGCGCAGGCTGGTCCTGGAAGTGGTTCGGGTGACGGAGCAGGCGGCCCTGGCCGCCAGCCGCTTCGCCGGCAAGGGGGACAAGGAGGCGGTGGACGAGGCGGGCACCGAGGCCATGCGCCGGGTGCTGAACGAACTGCCCATCCGGGGCACCGTGGTCATCGGCGAGGGGGAGATGGACGAGGCCCCCATGCTCTACATCGGCGAGGTGCTGGGCCAAGGCGGGGTGGAGGTGGACATCGCCGTGGACCCCGTGGAGGGGACCACCACCGCGGCCAAGGGCCTGCCCAACGCCGTCACCGTGATCGCCATCAGCGAGAAGGGGGGGCTTTTCCACGCCCCGGACATGTACATGGAAAAGCTCATCGTCCCCCCGCCCGCCGCCGGCCTGGTGGACCTCACCTGGCCGGTCTCCGCCAACCTCAAGGCCCTGGCCCTGGCCCTGCAGCGCTCCGTGGAGGACCTGGTCATCGTGGTCCTGGACCGCCCCCGGCACGAGCGGCTCATCCGCGAGATCCGGGAGGCGGGGGCGCGGGTGAAGCTCATCTCCGACGGGGACGTGATCGCCGCCCTGGCCGCGGCCATCCGGGGCACGGGGGTGCACGCGGTGATGGGCATCGGCGGGGCCCCGGAAGGGGTCTTGGCCGCGGCCGCCCTGAAGTGCCTGGGCGGGGAGATCCAGGCCCGCTTTACCCCGCAAAACGAAGAGGAGCGGGCCCGCCTGCGGGCCATGGGGGGGGACGAGGGCCGGGTCTACCGCACGGAGGACCTGGCCCCCGGCAAGGAGATCGTCTTCGCCGCCACCGGCATCACCGACGGGGACATCCTCCAGGGGGTGCGCTTCTTCGGCGGGGGGGCCAGGACCCACTCCATCGTCATGGGGCATGCCACCCGCATCGTGCGTTTTATAGACTCCATACACCTTTTTGAAACGGGCGCCCGGGTAACCATCCGGGTATGAAGCCTTCCCCGGGGTTAGACTGGAAGCGTGCCCCGGAGGGTCTATAAGGAGGAGGAAGCCCAGAGGCTGGCTCTGGACTACTTTGGGGGGGACGAGCTCAGGGCCGCGGTCTTCCTGCGGCGCTACGCCCTGAGGGACCCCGAGGGGAGGGCCCTCGAGGCCACCCCGGAGGAGATGTGGCGCCGCCTGGCCCGCGCCGCCGCCCGGGTAGCGGGGGTAGCCGAGGAGGCGTTCCTCTGGCTCCTCTCGGACTTCCGCTTCGTCCCCGGGGGGCGCATCCTCTTCGGCCTGGGCAACTGGCGCAAGAGCACCCTCTTCAACTGCTACTTCCTGCCCATCCGCCAGGACTCCGTGCAGGGCATCACCCGCTTCCTGGACGAGGCGGCCCGCACCTTCGCCTACGGGGGCGGGGTGGGCACCAACGCCGACGTCCTCCGCCCCAAGGGGGCCCGGGTGGGCAACGCCGGGGTGGAGAGCTCAGGGGCGGTGAGCTTCATGGAGCTCTTCTCCACCCTGGCGGGGGTGATGGGGGCCAGCGGGGGCCGGCGGGGGGCCCTGATGCTCACCTTCTCCGACACCCACCCCGAGCTCATGGCCTTCCTCCAGGCCAAGACCGACCCCGAGCGGAGCCGGGTGCGCCACGCCAACCTCTCCCTGAGGGCCACGGACGCCTTCCTCGAGGCCGCCCTGGCGGACGAGCCCTGGCGGCTTTCCTTCACCACCCCCAGGGAGGAGATCACCGCCACCCTCCGGGCCAAGGAGGCCTGGGAGGCCCTGGTGGAGGCCGCCTGGGCCAGCGCCGAGCCCGGCCTCCTCTTCTGGGATCGGGTGCGCACCTGGACCACCGCCCAGTACGGGGGGATGGAGGTGGTGGGGGTGAACGTGTGCGGGGAGGTGCCCATGGAGCCCTACGGGGCCTGCAACCTGGGGAGCCTCAACCTGGCCGCCTTCGTGCGGGAACCTTTCACCCCCAGGGCCCGCCTGGACTTCGCCGAGCTGGAGGAGGCCACAGCCCGGGCGGTGCGCTTCCTGGACGCGGTGGTGGACCTGGGCAAGAACCGGCATCCCCTCGAGGCCCAGCGGGAAGCCTCGCTTCGCAGCCGGCGCATCGGTTTGGGGGTCATGGGCCTGGCGGACCTCTTCGCCATGCTGAACCTCCCCTATGGCGCCCCCGAAAGCCTGGTCCTGGCGGAGGAGGTGCTCCGGCGCATCAAGGAGGCCGCCTACCGGGAAAGCGCCCGCCTAGCCCGGTCCAAGGGGCCCTTCCCCGCCTTCCAGGCCCGGGAACACTTAAAAAGCCCCTTCATCCAAGCCCTGCCCGAGGACCTGGTGGGGGAGGTGGAAAAAGGATTGAGGAACGCCGCCCTCCTGGCCATCGCCCCCACGGGCTCCATCTCCCTTCTCGCCGGGGTGACCAGCGGGATTGAGCCCATCTTCGCCCTCACCTACCTGCGCCACGCGGGGGGGCAGGTCTTCCTGGCGGAGCACCCCCTCCTAAAGCGCTACCGGGAGGCCACCGGAGGGCAGGTGCCCTCCTGGCCCACGGCCCACCAGGTGGACCCCTTCCAGCGGGTACGGCTCCAGGCCGTCCTGCAACGCCACGTGGACCAGAGCATCTCCTCCACGGTCAACCTCCCCAAGGACACCCCCAAGGAGGTGGTGGAAAGGCTCTTCCTCACCGCCTGGAAGGAGGGGTGCAAGGGGATCACCGTCTTCCGCGAGGGGAGCCGGGAAGAGGTCATCGAGCCCCTGCCCCCCGTGGGGGTATGCACCTTCTGCCAGCTGGCATGACCCGCTACCGCCTGGCCACCAAGCCCTACCTCCCCTACCCCGGGGAGCGGCTTTCCCGGAGGAAGGGCCTCGGGGGGGAGTTCTTTGAGCTCCGCCCCTACGCCCCCGGGGACGAGGTGCGCCGGGTGCACTGGCGGGCCTACGCCAAAACGGGAAGGCTCTACACCCGGGTGGAGACCGCCCCGGAAAGGGGGCGCTTCCGCCTCTTCTTGGACGAGAGCAAGAGCATGGGGCTCCACGGCAAGGGGGCCTACGCCGAGAGGGTGGCGGGGCTTCTCCTGGGCATCGCCCGCCAGGAGGACCCCCTGGCCCGCCTGGAGCGGGGAAGGCCCCAGGACCTGCGCCCGGGCCGGGGCACCCTGGTCCTCCTCACGGACGGCCTGGACCCCCTGCCCTGGGCCCGGGTGCTCCCCCGGCGGGTGGTGCTGGTGCAGATCCTCTCTCCCCTGGAGCTCTCCCCTCCCCTGGAGGAGGCCCTCCTGCAGGATGTGGAGACCGGGGAGAGCCTCCCCGTGGACCGGGAGGCGGTGCGGGCCTACCAGGAGGCCCTGGCGGCCCACCTGCGGGCCCTGCGCCTCCTGGCCCTCCTGCGGGGGCGCTATACCCTCCTTAAGGTGGGGGAGCCGCCCCTGCCCGCCCTCCTGCGCCAGGGGGTGCTGGAGCCCCTCTAGCCCGAAAGGCCTAGGGCGCGGAGCCGCTCAGGGTCCACCCCGCCACCCTCCCACCCCGCAAGCCGCCAGTAGGCCCTGACCGCCTCCTGGAAGGCCTGGGGGTCAAGCCCCGCCTCGGGGTTGCCCTTGCGGAAGGGCTGGAAGAAGCGCTCGGGAAGCCGGTCCTCCTCCGGGGAAATCCCCTCCCGCAGGTTGAAAAGCCGGGTGAGCTGCAGGGTGCGCTCCCCCACGGCCAGCATCTCCTCAGGGGAAAGGCGCCAGCCGGTGGCGGCGTAGACCGCCTCCTGCCACTCCTCGGGGGTCCAGGGGACGAAGTCACACATGACCAGGCTGTTCACGAAGCCCCGCTCCCGGGTCTTGGTCCAGAGCATGCGCACCTTGGCCTCGGAGAGGTCCTCTATGGGCAGGGGCCCGAAGTCCTCCCCGTAGAAGCGAAGCTCCCTTAGGGACCTCCCCTCCTTGGCGAAGGCGGTGTCGTGGAGGTTGTGGTTGTGGTCGGCCCCCGTGGGGCTCACGGCATACCCCACCCCCAGGGCCCGCTTGAACCGGGGGTCGTGCATGGGCACCTCCTGGCCCTTCACGTGCATGGCCAGCTCCGGGTGGCCGATGGCCTCGGCCAGGCGCCGCGCCCCCAGGGCCAGAAGCTCCCCCAAGCGGCCCTCCCGCCTGGCCAGCCGCTCTATGGCGGCGATGAGGGCGTCCCCGTTGCCGAAGCGGAGGCCCAGGCCCTCGTCATCCAGGTAGCCCTTTTCCACCGCCTCCATGGCCGTAGCCACGGTGACCCCCACCCCAATCACGTCCAGGCCGTACTGGTTGCAGAGGGTGTTGGCCTTGGTGACGGCATAGGGGTCCACCACCCCGCAGGTGGAGCCCAGGGCCCCCAGGCCCTCGTACTCCGGCCCCCCGTACTCCGGGCGCACGTCGTACTTGCCCGTCCCCTCAATGCGCACCACCTGCTTGCAGCGGATGGCGCAGGCATAGCAGGTGTCCCGGCCGATGCGGATGCCCAGGGCATCCAGGCTGGTGCCGTCCAGGGCCTCGGCGCCCTCCAGGAAGCCGTCCTGGAAGTTGTGGCTGGGGAGGACCCCCCGCAGGTTGAAGGGCTTCACCGTACCCACGGTGCCCATGGTGACCATGCCCGCCGCCCGCTCCATGCGCTCTTTGGCCATGCGCCGGGCCAGCTCCTTGAGGAGGGCGGGGTCGTGGTAGGGGGGCAGGGTCTCCCGCTTGGCCCGGGCGGAGACCGCCTTGAGCCGCTTGGCCCCCATGACCGCCCCCAGGCCTCCCCTTCCGGCGAAGTGGGCCAGGTCGTGGATGACGTTGGCGGTGAGGACGCGGTTCTCCCCCCCAAGGCCGATCTGGGCCACCCGGGTGCCAGCCCCGTGGGCCTCCTTGAGGAGGGCTTCCACCTCCAGGGGGTCCTTGCCCCAGAGGTGGGGGGCAGGGTGGAGGGCCACCTCTCCTCCCTCCACGTGCAAATAGACCGGGGCCTCGGCCTGCCCCAGGACCACCAGGGCGTCCAGGCCGGCATTCTTCAGCTCGGCCCCGAAGAACCCCCCGCCCTCCGCGTCGCCGTACCCCCCGGTGAGGGGGCTTTTGGCGGCCACGGTGTTGCGCCCCGAGCCGGAGATGGGGGTGCCGGTAAGCACCCCGGGGGCGAAGACCAGGGCGTTCTCCGGGCCCAGGGGATCGGCCCCCTGGGGAACGTGCTTGAGGAGGAGGTAGGCGGCCAGGGCCCGCCCCCCCAGGAACTTGCGCCAGAAGTCCTCCCCGTAGCTCTCATACCAGATGCGCCCCGTGGACAGGTCCACGAAGGCCACGCGGTCGTGATACCCCTTGGGCATGCCCCCATGCTACCCCTTAGGCCCGGGGAGCAGGGTATATTGCCTCCCGTGTGGACCCTGACCCTGGACACCGCCACCCCCTACCTGGCCCTGGGCCTCTTCCGGGAAGGGGAGGGGCTGGGGCGGGTGGTGCGGCTGGGCAGACGGCACGAGGAAGCCCTCTTTGACCTCCTGGACGAACTCCTTGCCGAGGTGGGGGCAAGGCGGGAGGAGATCGGCACCCTGGTGCTGGGGGAGGGCCCCGGCTCCTACACCGGGATCCGCATCGCCCTGGCGGCGGGGCTGGGCATCGCCTTGGCCCAGGGGGCCCGGGCCTACGGGGTGAACTCCCTCCTGGCCGCCGCCTGGCCCTTTCTGGAGGAAGGGGGTCCCCCCCTCACCCCCCTCTTCACCGCCCGCAACCGCCTCTACTACGGGGCCACCTACGCCAGACGGGAGGGAAGGCCGGTGGAGGCCGCCCCACCCCGCAAGCTCAGGGCGGAGGAACTACCCCAAAGGGGCCTCCTCCTGGACCCGCCCCCGGACCCCAGGGCCCTCTATGAGCTCCGGCCCTTCGCTCGGGAGGGGGTGGAGCCCCTTTACCTCTAGTCCGCCGCCACCCCGGGCAGGTGGGGCAGGCGGTAGTGGAAGCTGGGCAGGGGCTCGCGGAAGCCTTGGCCCTTGAGGCGCTCTGCCAGGAGCACCAGGTTCTCCCCGGCAATGCGGGCGTCCTCCAGGAGCTCGGGGTTTTCCTCAAGGCGCAAAAGCCCCCGGCGGTGGGCGTAGACCAGGCCCAGGGGGGCCAGAACAAACCCCATGTAGGCCAGGGGCAGGAGCATCTGCGCCAGGGCCTGGGAAGCCCCCTCCTCTTCGGCCACCGCCAGGAGGGCCATGGGCTTGCCCAGGTTCAGCAGGCCCTGGTTCTCCAGGGAGGTCATGCGCTCCAGGAGGGCCTTCATCCGGGCGGAGACGCTGAACCAGTAAACCGGGGTGGCGAAAACCACGGCGTCGGCATTCAAGATGCGCTCTGCCACCTTGCCGAACCCGTCCCAGGGCCCCTGGACGCAGGCCTCGGGGCCGCAGGCGGCGGGGTCCAGGGAGTAGTTCCCCGCACAAAAGGGAAAGGGGTGGCGCACCAGGTCCAGGCGCTCGGTGGTGGCCCCCTTGGCCCTGGCCGCTGCCAATACCGCATCCAAAAGCTCTGCCGTAAACCCGTCCACGCGTGCCGATGCGTTGACGCCGAGCACGTGTAAGCCCATACCTATCACCCAGGCACTAAACCTCCTTTAGTATAGCAAACGCATTTAGGGGCGCCAGGTGCCGGCCACGAACTCCCCCATCCCCCGGGCGCGCACGGGGTAGCCCAGGAGGGTTCCTTCCCCGGCCACCGGCCCCTCCCAGTAGGCCACCCGGGTGGTGCGGGAGAGGATCTCCCCCTCGAGGAAAAGGGGGCGGAGGACCAGGTCCAGGGCAGGCCCCCTAAGCCGCCAGGCCAGGGTGTAGGTGCGGCCCGAGGGACTTTGCCAGGCCTCTAGGGGGAAGAAGGTCAGCTCCAGGGGCTCCACCCGCCCCAAGGGGTCTACCCGGCTTCCCAGGACCTGGACCACCTTGCCCTCGCGGTCCTTCACCTGGTAGGCCATGAGCTCGGAGCCGTCGGAAAGATGGAGGCCGAACCAGTCCCAGGTGGCGGACACCCCGGAGAGCTGCTCCCCCCACTGGTGGTCCAGCCAGGCCTCCCCCTCGGCCCTTTCCCCCAGGACCCTTCCCCAGGCCTCGGCACGGGTGTAGGACTGGTAGTACATGCGGCCCGTCTCCGCCGTGCCCGAGTAGCCGGGGGGATGGACCACGGGGGGCTTAAGGGGAAGGAAGTGGAGGTCCACCGGGCCCGCCAGGAGGCGGAAGCCCCCTCCTTCCCGATAGAAGCGCCAGTCGCCCACCCAAAGCCTGGGACCGGGTTCGGCTTGGCCTCGAGGGGCAAAGAGGTCCTGGTCCGCCACCTCCAGGAAGCGCCTCTCGCCGGTGCGCAGGTCCGTGAGGGCCAGGTGGGCGGCGTGGAAGGCCCCGAAGAGACTTCCCGGCAGGCCCAGGATGCGGTAGGAAGGGGGCGCGTAGGCCTTGAAGAAGGCGAAGTGGAAGGCATAGGGATAGGCCCAACCCGAGGCGTACCACCACTCCAAGGGAGCAGGCCTGGGATCCCAGTCCTGGGGTTCAGGGAGCCTTTGGGGATCCACACCCAGGAGGGCCGGAGCGCAGGCTGCGAGGAGGAGGGGGAGGAAAAGGAGGCGCCGCATGCCCTTACCTTATAGGACGTCCGGGTCAGGGGCCTGTTGCCCTGGCCACGGTAGACTGGAGGACGGTTTTCGCCATGACCGACACCCACGCCCACCTGGACTTCCTGGAAGAGGCCGAGCTGGAGGAGGTTAAGGCCCACCTGGGGGAGCTCAAGGCCGTCCTCACCCTGGGGGTGGACCCGGGGCGCTGGGAAAAGACCCTGGCCCTGGCCCAGGGGAACGTCTACGCCGCGGTGGGCCTCCACCCCACCAGCGCCCACCTCCTGGCCCCCGAGGTGGAGGAGGCCCTCCGCCACTACGCCAAACACCCCCGGGTGCGGGCCATCGGGGAGACGGGGCTGGACTACTACTGGACCCCCGAGACCCAAAGGGCCCAGCTCCGGGCCCTGGAGTTCCAGGCCGCCTTGGCCGAGGAGCTGGGGCTTCCCCTGGTCCTCCACGTGCGGAGCAAAGACGGCCAGGCGGAGGAGGACCTGGCGGCCTGGCTCCGCCTCCACCGGCCCAGGCGGGTGGTCCTCCACGCCTTCGGGGGGCACCCCGCCCTGGAGGCGGCGGGCCTCGAGGTGGAGGCCTACTTCAGCCTGGCGGGCCCCCTCACCTACAAGAAGAACGAGGCCCTGCGGAAGGTGGCCCAGAGGCTTCCTGCAGACCGCCTCCTGGTGGAGACGGACACCCCCTTCCTCCCCCCCGAGCCCCACCGGGGCAAGCGCAACCGCCCCCACTACGTGCGCCACACCCTGGCCAAGCTGGCCGAGGTGCGGGGCCTAAGCCTGGCAGAGGCCGAGGCCCTCACCGACGAAAACGCCGCCGCCCTCTTCCGCTGGGGTTGACCCCGGGGACCGCTTTCCCTAAACTGGAGCGCAACATGCGCCCGCATGGCCTCAACAACGCTTAAGCGGGGGGCAGGGTCCTCGGCCCCCCCGGTCGCCCATGGCCGGGGGGGCCGAGGCTTAGGAAGGAGGTAGGATGCGCGTTCTGGTACGGGACCTGAAGGCACACATCGGCGAAGAGGTGGAGCTTTGGGGCTTCCTCCACTGGCGGCGGGACCTGGGCAAAGTCCAGTTCCTCCTCCTCAGGGACCGAAGCGGCGTGGTCCAGGTGGTAACGGGAGGGCAGAGGCTACCCCTCCCTGAGTCCAGCCTGCGGGTGCGGGGGCGGGTGGTGGAAAGCACCAAGGCCCCGGGGGGCCTCGAGGTCCAGGCCCGGGAGATAGAGGTCCTCTCCCCGGCCCTGGAGCCCACCCCGGTGGAGATCCCCAAGGAGGAGTGGCGGGCCCACCCCGACACCCTCCTGGAGTACCGCTACGTGACCCTCCGGGGGGAAAAGGCCCGCGCCCCCCTCAGGGTTCAGGCCGCCCTGGTGCGGGGCTTCCGCCGCTACCTGGACCGGCAGGACTTCACGGAGATCTTCACCCCCAAGGTGGTGCGGGCGGGGGCCGAGGGGGGTTCTGGCCTCTTCGGGGTGGACTACTTTGAAAAGCGGGCCTACCTGGCCCAGTCCCCCCAGCTCTACAAGCAGATCATGGTGGGGGTCTTTGAGCGGGTCTACGAGGTGGCCCCGGTGTGGCGCATGGAGGAGCACAACACCAGCCGCCACCTCAACGAGTACCTCTCCCTGGACGTGGAGATGGGCTTCATCACCGGGGAGGAGGAGCTCATGGACCTGGAGGAAGGCCTCCTCCAGGAGATGCTGGAGGAGGCCCTCACCGCCGCCGGCCACGAGATCCGCCTCCTGGGGGCAGAATGGCCCTCCTTCCCCAAGGACATCCCCCGCCTGAGCCACGCCGAGGCCCGCCGCCTCCTGAGGGAGGAGCTGGGCTACCCCGTGGGCCAGGACCTCTCCGAGGAGGCGGAAAGGCTCCTGGGCCAGTACGTCAGGGAGCGTTGGGGCTCTGATTGGGTCTTCATCACCCGCTACCCCAGGAGCGTGCGCCCCTTCTACACCTACCCCGAGGCGGACGGCACCACCCGCAGCTTTGACCTCCTCTTCCGTGGCCTGGAGATCACCTCAGGTGGCCAGCGCATTCACCGCCACGAGGAGCTTTTGCAAAGCCTAGAGGCCAAGGGCATGGACCCCGAGGGGTTCAGGGGCTACCTGGAGGTGTTCAAGTACGGCATGCCCCCCCACGGGGGCTTCGCCATCGGGGCCGAGCGCCTCACGCAAAAGCTCCTGGGCCTGCCCAACGTGCGCTACGCCCGGGCCTTCCCCCGGGACCGGCACCGGCTTACCCCCTAAAAACGCCCGCCCTGCCCTTGGGCAGGGCGGGTACCTTAGATCCCTAGAAGCGGTCAAAAAGGATGGCCCGCTTAACTTCTTCAATCAGCTGGGTCACGGGGATCTCCCGGGGGCAGGCCTCGGTGCAGTTATAGGCGGTGCGGCACCGCCAGACCCCGCTGGCCGAGCCCAGGGCCTTGAACCGCTCCCTCTTGCCCCTGTCCCGGGAGTCAAAGAGGAAGCGGTGGGCCTGGACGATGGCCGCCGGGCCCAGGTAGGTGCCGTTCACCCAGAAGACCGGGCAGCTGGTGGTGCAGGAGGCGCAGAGGATGCACTTGGTCCCCTGGTCGTAGCGCTCCCGCTCCTCGGGGCTTTGCAGGCGCTCCCGGGCCGGAGGTGGCTCCTCGTTGATGAGGTAGGGCTTCACCGCCCGGTAGGCGGCGAAGAAGGGCTCCATGTCCACCACCAGGTCCTTCTCCACGGGCAGGCCGCGGATGGGCTCCACGGTGATGACGCTCCCCAGGTCCTTCACCAGGGTCTTGCAGGCCAGGCGGTTGCGGCCGTTGATGAGCATGGCGTCCGAACCGCAGATGCCGTGGCCACAGCTCCTTCGGAAAGCCAGGGTGCCGTCCTGCTCCCACTTCACCTTGTGGAGGAGGTCCAGGACCCGGTCGGTGGGCTCGGCCTCCACCTGGTAGGTATGCCACTCCGGCTTCGCGTTCTTCCCAGGGTCAAAGCGGAGGATCTTCAGGGTAACCTGCATGCCCCCTCCTAGTAGGTGCGGGCCTTGGGCTCAAAGCGGCCCAGGACCACGGGCTTGTAGCGGAAGGCCACCTTGCCGTCTGCCACCTTGTAGGCCAGGGTGTGCTTGAGCCAGTTCTGGTCGTCCCGCTCCGGGTAGTCCTCCCGGGCGTGGGCCCCCCGGGACTCGGTGCGGTTCAGAGCGGAGTGCACCAGGGCCTCGGAGACCTCCAGGAGGTAGCCAAGCTCCAGGGCCTCCACCAGCTCGGTGTTGTAGGCATCCCCCTTATCGTCCAGGGAGATGTGCTGGTAGCGCTCCATGAGCTCCTTGAGGATCTCCACCTGCTTGGCCAAAAGCTCCCCCGTGCGGAACACGGAGGCGTGGTCCATCATGGACTGCTGGAGCTCGGCCCGGAGCCTGGCCACCTTTTCCTTGCCCGTGGAGCGCTTCAGGCGCTCAATGCGCTCGCGGCTTTCCCCCAGGTGGGCCTCGGTGAGCTCGTGGTAGTCGGCGTCCTTGGCGAAGCGGGCGGCGTGGATGCCCGCGCGGCGGCCAAAGACCACCAGGTCCCCCAGGGAGTTGGTGCCCAGGCGGTTGGCCCCGTGCAGGCTCACGCAAGCCGCCTCCCCCGCGGCGTAAAGCCCCGGGACCACGGTGTTCTTCTCGTCCCGGATCACCTGGCCCCACAGGGTGGTGGGGATGCCGCCCATGGCGTAGTGGGCGGTGGGCATCACCGGCACCGGCTCCTTCAGGGGGTCCACCCCCAGGTAGATGCGGCTGAACTCGGTGATGTCGGGGAGCTTCTTCTCAATGACCTCGGGGGGCAGGTGGGTGAGGTCCAGGAGGACGTGGTCCTTCTTGGGGCCCACCCCGCGGCCCTCCCGCACCTCCAGGTACATGGCCCGGGCCACCATGTCCCTGGGGGCCAGGTCCTTGATGGTGGGGGCGTAGCGTTCCATGAAGCGCTCCCCCAGGGCGTTGCGCAGGATGCCCCCTTCCCCCCGCGCCCCCTCGGTGAGGAGGATGCCTAAGGGGTAAAGCCCCGTGGGGTGGAACTGGTAGAACTCCATGTCCTCCAGGGGCAGGCCCTTGCGGTAAAGGATGGCCTGCAGGTCCCCGGTGAGGGTGTAGGCGTTGGAGGTCACCTTGTAGATGCGGCCGAAGCCCCCCGAGGCGATGACGATGGCCTTGGCCTGGAAGAGGTGGAGCTCCCCGGTGGCCAGCTCCAAGGCCACCAGCCCCTTGGCCACCCCGTCCTCGAGGATGACGTCGGTGACGTGGAACTCGTTGTAGAAGGTGATGTTGTGCTTGACGCACTGCTGGTAAAGGGTCTGGAGGATCATGTGGCCGGTGCGGTCCGCGGCATGGGCTGCCCGGTGCACCGGGGCCTTGCCCCAGTCCTTGGTGTGGCCGCCGAAGCGGCGCTGGGCAATCCTGCCGTTGGGAAGGCGGTCAAAGGGAAGGCCCATGTGCTCCAGTTCCAGGACGGCCTCAATCACCTCCTTGGCGAAGACCTCGGCGGCGTCCTGGTCGGTGAGGTAATCCCCCCCCTTGACCGTGTCAAACATGTGCCATTCCCAGTGGTCCTCCTCCACGTTGCCCAAGGCGGCCCCTATGCCTCCCTGGGCCGCTCCGGTGTGGCTGCGGGTGGGGTAGAGCTTGGTCACCACCGCCACGTCCGCACCTTCCCTGGCCGCATAGAGGGCGGTGGCCAGGCCCGCCCCGCCCGCGCCCACCACGATGACCTCATGCCTGTGCGCCATATCAGTTCACCCCAAAATCATGGTTGAAAAGGGAAAGGCTTCCCAGGAAGAAGAGGAAGGCCAGCAGGGAGTAGACCACCACCTTGGTCCAGAAACGCCTGGCCGGGTTCCGCACCCAGTCGTCCAGCACGTAGCGCAGGCCGTTGCCCCCGTGGAGGAGGGCCAGGGCCAGGATGAGCCAGTCGTAGACCTTCCAGGTGGTCTGGGAAAGTCTCTTGGCCACGTAGTCGTAGTTGATGCTGTTGAGGTCGGTGAGGACGGCGTTCATCCACATGTGGCCGATGAGGAGGAAGACCAGAACCACCCCGGAGATGCGCATGAAGACCCACCAGTAAAGCTCCAGGTTGGAGCTGGCCTCGAGCCTTGCCTCGGCATACCGCTTGGACCTAATCGCCATGGCTACCCCCCAGAATCCCGCCCCCGATCTTGATCAGAAAGGGCAGGTAGAAAACCACGAAGAGCACCCAGACCCCGTACCAAAGCGCCCGCTGGTAACGCACCCCCCAGGCGGTGAAGTCCATGAGGATGATGCGCAACCCGTTGAACCCGTGGTAGAGCACCCCGGCGATGAGGAACAGGAGGCCCACCTGGAACACGGGCTGGTGATAGAACTTCATGAGGGCATTGGACACCTCAGGGCCCCACATGGCGCTGGCGATGTTGGCCACGTGGAGCATGAGGAAGACCAGGATGCCCAGGCCCGAGATCCGGTGCAGGTAAAACGCCCACTGCCCTTCTCTTCCCCTGTACATGGCACCTCCTTGCCGGGGTTATCATACACCCTTTCTCACGGAGACCTTGCGCCCTGGAGCCCACTTTCGCCCCTTTATACCCCCCATTGGTATGGGAAGTGCGAGCGGCACAAGCTTTCCCCCCAGGGCCCCCTCGCCGCTTCCCGGGGGCAAACCCCGGGGAAATGCCCCCCGGGGGGCAGCAGGGGTTTTCCCGCCAAGGGACGAGGTATTGACAGGGGGGGAGGGGGGGGCCATAATGGGGGGCGTGCCGCAGGGGATACCCCGGGGGGCACGGGAAGGAGGTGGTCATGGTGGAACTCTTCGGATTCGGTCCACACCTTATGGTGGATGGCTACGACGCCAACCCCGCCAAGCTCAGGAACGCGGAGCTGGTGCGCCGCGTCCTGGACGAGCTCCCCGAGGAAATGGAGATGACCAAGGTGCTTCCCCCCTTCGTCTACAGCTACGGACCCGAGGGGGAGGACGGGGTGACCGGGGTGGTGATCATCGCCGAAAGCCACATCGCCATCCACACCTTCCCCAAGAAGCGCTTCCTCTCCATTGACATCTTTTCCTGTAAGGCCTTTGACATGGGCCAGGCCCTGAGGAAGCTGGCCACGGTCTTTGAGATTGGCCGCTACGAGACCTACATGATCAACCGCGGCAAGGAGTTCCCCAAGGACCCCGAGCTGGCCCGGAAGATCATCCTGGGCGAGCGGGAGTACCTGGAAGCCCGGGTGGGCTGAAGGCCCCTTCCCTCTGCCCCGGGCTGGCCCCGGGGGTTTTCATTTTGGACTCATCCTTTCTGCCTAGCCTTAGTAGAGGAGGCTTGAGTATGGTACGCAACCTGCTGACGCTGGTCCTTCTGGCGTTGAGCGTGGCTTGGGCACAGGGTTTCCGCGGCCTCTCCCTGGGCACCCCCTACCCGGAGATGGGGGTGCAGCCGGGGGAGAACGTCAGCCTCACCCTGACGTTGAAGAACCACGGCCTGCCCCCGGGGGTAGTGCGCCTTGCCGTGGCCGAGGCGCCCCAGGGCTGGCAGGCAAGCCTCATTGGAGGAGGGCGGCTGGTGCGGGCGGTCTACCTGGCCCCGGACGGCGAGGCCACCCTCACCCTCCGCCTCCAGCCCCCCAAGGAGGTGAAGCCCGGCACCTACCGCTTCCTGGTGCGGGCCGAGGGCCTGGGCCAGACGGCCAGCCTGCCCATCGGGCTGGTGGTGGGCCAGGGGCTACCCCAGCGGCTTAGCCTCGAGGCCGAGCTCCCCATCCTCAAGGGTCCCCCAACCAGCTCCTTCCGCTACCGGGTGACCCTGCGCAACGAGTCCGACCGCGACCTCCTGGTCTCCCTGGAGTACGAGGCTCCCAAGGGCTTCCAGGTCACCTTCACCCCGGCCTTCGCCAGCCAGCAGGTGACCAGCCTGCCCATCAAGGCCGGGGAGAGCAAGGACCTGGACGTGGAGGTCTCCCTGCCCAAGGACACCAAGGCCGACACCTACGGCCTCACCCTGAGGGCCGTGGCCGGGGAGGCGCGGGCGGAGCTGGGCCTTACCCTGGAGGTCACCGGCCGGCCGGAGGTGCGCTTCACCACCAAGGAGGGCCGCCTCTCCGGCCAGGTGACGGCCGGGCGGGAAAACCCGGTGAAGCTCACCCTCAAGAACGAGGGGAGCGCCCCCGCCAAAAACCTCTCCTTCAGCGCCATGGAGCCCTCGGGCTGGGAGGTGAAGTTTGAGCCCGAGAAGCTGGACACCCTGGAGCCGGGCCAGGAGCAGGAGATCACCGCCCGCATCAAGCCCTCCCCCAAGGCGGTGGCCGGGGACTACATGGTGACCCTCTCCCTCTCGGGCGGCGATGGCCTTTCCGAGAGCCTGGACTACCGGGCCACCGTGGTCCGCTCCAGCCTCTGGGGCCTGGTGGGGGTGGGGATCATGGCCGTGGCCCTCCTGGTGCTGGGTTTTGCCGTGAACCGCTTCGGCCGGAGGTAACATGGCGGTCATCGAGACCCGCGGCCTCACCAAGCGCTACGGCCGGGTGGTGGCCGTGGAGGACCTGAACCTGGCGGTGGAGGAGGGGGAGGTCTTCGGCCTCCTGGGCCCCAACGGCTCGGGCAAGACCACCACCATCCTCATGCTCCTGGGCCTCACCGAGCCCACCGCGGGCGAGGCCCGGGTGCTGGGCCTGGACCCTATGCGGGAGCCCCTGAAGGTGAAGGCCAGGGTGGGCTACCTTCCCGACCAGGTGGGCTTTTACGGGGAGCTCACCGCCTGGGAGAACCTGCGCTACACCACGAGGCTCCTGGGCCTGCCCGAGGCCGAGGCCCGGGCCCGCATTGAGGAGGTGCTCCGGCGCATGGGGCTTTGGGAGGTACGGGACCGCCGGGTCTCCGCCTTCAGCCGGGGCATGCGCCAGCGCCTGGGTCTGGCCGAGGTCCTCCTCAAGCGGCCCAGGGTGGCCATCCTGGACGAGCCCACCCTGGGCCTGGACCCCGAGGCGGCCCGGGAGTTTTTGGGCCTCATCAAGGGGCTAAAGGCGGAGGGCATCACTGTCCTCCTCTCCAGCCACCTCCTGCACCAGGTGCAGGAGATCTGCGACCGGGTAGGGCTTTTCCACAAGGGGCGCCTGGCCCTCCTGGGCACGGTGGAGGAGCTGGCCCAGCGGGTCCTAGGGGGCGGGTACGAGATCCAGGTGGAGGCCAGCCCCGGCCTGAAGGAGGCCTTTTTGGCCCTCGAGGGGGTGGCCCGGGTGGAGGCGGAAGGCGGCCGCTACCGGGTCTTCGCCACCCGGGACCTCCGGCCGGAGCTGGCCCAGGTGGCGGTGGCCAGAGGACCGCTCTTCGGCCTGGCCCTGCGCCGCCCCAGCCTGGATGAGGTCTACGCCCGCTACTTCCAGGAGGTGGCCCATGCGGCGTGAGGGTTCCCCCTGGACGGGGCTTTGGGCGGTGTTCTTCAAGGAGATGGCGGACCACCTCTCCGGGCTCAGGATGCGCATCCTCGAGGCCCTCATCCTCCTCTCCGCCCTGGGGGCCGTCTACACCGGCACCCAGACCCTGCGCCAGACGGTGGGGGAGGACCCCTACCTCTACCTCAAGCTCCTCACCACCGCCCAGGACCCCCTGCCCTCCTTCGTGGGCTTCCTCTCCTTCTTCGTGCCCCTGGCGGCCATCGCCCTGGCCTTTGACGCGGTGAACGGGGAGTACGCCCGGGGCACCCTCTCCCGGGTCCTCTCCCAGCCCATCTACCGGGACGCCCTCCTCTTCGGCAAGTTCCTGGCGGGCCTGGGCACCCTGGCCGTCCTCCTCCTGGCCCTTTTCCTCCTGGTGGTGGGCATGGGGCTCTTCACCCTGGGCGTGCCCCCCGAGGGGGAGGAGATGGCCCGGGCCTTCTTCTTCCTCCTGGCCACCCTGGCCTACGCCGGGGTGTGGCTGGCCCTGGGCCTCCTCTTCTCCACCCTCTTCCGCCAACCCGCCACCGCCGCCTTAGCGGCCATCGGGGTCTGGCTCTTCTTCGCCATCTTCTTCCCCATCCTCACCGACCTGGCGGCGGGGGCCCTTCTCCTCCAGGCCGACCCCTTTGACCCCGAAAGCCAGCTCAGGCAGGCCAACCTGGCCCTCTGGATCTCCCGCCTCTCCCCCAACACCCTCTACGCGGAGGCCCTCACCGCCGTGCTCAACCCCGCGGTGCGCTCTCTGGGGCCCATCCTCATCACCCAGCTGGAGGGGGCGGTGCTGGGCACCCCCCTGCCCCTGTCGCAAAGCCTCCTCCTCATCTGGCCCCAGCTCACGGGGCTTTTTGCCCTGGCGGTCCTCCTCTTCACCCTGGCCTACGTGGCCTTCCAGCGGCAGGAGGTCAGGGCCTAGGCCCAGCAAAAACCCCCGCCCGGGCTCCGGGCGGGGTAAAGCCTTCCCGGCTAGCCCTCTTCCAGCCACTCCGTGGCGTAGGCGCTGGTCTTGGGGATGATGCAGAGGAACTCCACGGGTTCGTCCCCCTCGTTCACGTAGGCGTGGGGGGTGTCAGGGGGGATGTAGACCGCCTGGCCGGCGGCCACCTCCCGCACCTCATTCCCCAGGAAGACCTTCATGCGCCCGGAGAGGACGAACTGCTCGTGCTCAATGGTGGGGTGTTTGTGCCGGGGAATGCGCCCCCCGGGAAGGATGGTGAACTTGCGGGTGATGAAGTGGGGCGCCCCGTCCTCGGGGCCGATGAGCACCTGAATGAAGGCCTTCTCCCCCCGCTCCACCGGGCGGGCCTCCACGCTGGTCGCCTGCTTGACCACGGGCTTCATGCCGCCCATTGTAGCAAAAGCCCCTCCACCTCCTCGTCCGTGACCTCGCCGAAGTCCATGTAGTAGGCCCCCACGGCGGCGAAGTCCTGGGGGGTGGAAAGGGCCACCACCTCCGCCCGCTCCTGAAGCCGGGCCAGCGCTTCCGGGCTCGCCACCGGCACGGCCACGACCACCCTCCGGGGGCCTTCCGAAAGGACCACGCTCAAAGCCGCCTCCATAGTGGAACCGGTGGCGATGCCATCGTCCACCAGCACCACCTCCCGGCCCTGAAGGGGCTGCTTGGGGCGCACCTTGCGGTAGCGCTCCGCCCGCTTGCGGATCACGTCCTTCTGGCGCGCCGCCTCCCGCTCCAGGTAGCTTTGGTCGGCGTACTGGAGGGCGTAGGGCTTAAGGACGAGCTCCCCCTTCTCCCCCACCGCCCCCAGGGCGAACTCCGGGTTGCCCGGGGCCCCCACCTTGCGCACCAGGACCACGTCCAGTTCCCCTCCCAGGCGCCTCGCCACCTCATCGGCCACCACCACCCCACCCCGGGGAATCCCTAGCACCAGGGGTCGTTCCAAGCCTAGGGGTTTCAGGGCCTCGGCCAAAAGGGTTCCGGCGTGCCGGCGGTCGCGGAAGCGCATAGGAAACCTCCGTTTCCATGCTACACCGGGCGCGGGTCTTGAACGCGGTATAAAACGTCTGGTAGCCTGGGGGACAAAGGAGGTCAGCATGGCCGAAGTGAGCTCCAAACCCTGGCTCGCCCACTACGACCCTGGTGTACCGGCGGAGATCACCGTCCCCCCCATCCCCCTGTGGCGCTTCCTGGAGGAAAGCGCCCAGCGCTTTCCCCAGAACGTGGCCCTGGAGTTCCTGGGCAAAACCCTCACCTACGCGGAACTCTGGGACAAGTCCCGACGCTTTGCCGAGGGACTCAAGGCCCTGGGGGTAAAGCCGGGGGACCGGGTGGCCATCATGCTCCCCAACTCCCCCCAGTTCGTCATCGCCTTCTTCGGCACCCTGCTGGCGGGCGGGGTGGGGGTGAACGTCAACCCCCTCTACACCCCCCGGGAGCTGAGGCACCAGCTCCAGGACTCGGGCTCGGAGACCCTGGTCATCCTGGACCACCTCCTGCCCCGCTTCCTGGAGGTGGAAGGGGAAACCCCCGTGAAGCGCACGGTGGTGACGGGCATCAAGGACTTCCTCCCCTTCCCCAAGAACCTCCTCTACCCCCTGAAGGCCAAGAAGGACAAGCTCCCCCTGGGCTTCCCCAAGCGGCCCGGCTTCCACGCCTTCGCCGAACTCCTCCGCCATCCCCCCGCCACCCCCCATCCCGTAGACCCCGAAGACCTGGCCCTCTTGCAGTACACCGGAGGGACCACGGGCGTCTCCAAGGGGGCCATGCTCACCCACCGGAACCTGGTGGCCAACGTGCTGCAGATCGACGCCTGGGACCCCACCTCCCGCGAGCTTTTGGGCAAGGGGGTGATGCTGGGAGCCCTGCCCTTCTTCCACGTCTACGGCATGACCGTGGCCATGAACTACGGCCTCTTCTCGGGGTACAAGATCGTGCTCCTGCCCCGGCCGGAGATCCATGCCGTGGTGGAGGCCATTGAGAAGCACGGCGTGACCCACTTCCCCGGGGTGCCCACCCTGTACGTGGCCTTCAACAACTTCCCCGGCATCGAGGGGCGCAACGTGAAGAGCATCCGCATCTGCCTCTCGGGGGCCGCCCCCCTGCCGGTGGAGGTGGCCAAGCGCTTTGAGGAGATTACCGGCGCCCGGCTCATCGAGGGCTACGGCCTGAGCGAGGCGAGCCCCGTGACCCACTCCAACCCCGTGGAGGGGGAGGTGCGCAAGGGCTCCATCGGCATGCCCCTGCCCAGCGTGGAGGCCAAGGTGGTGGACGAGGAGGGCAGGGAAGTCCCCGTGGGCGAAGTGGGCGAGCTCATCGTCAAGGGGCCCAACATCATGAAAGGCTACTGGAACCGCCCCGAAGAAACCAGGCGCGCCCTCAAGGACGGCTGGCTCTTCACCGGCGACCTGGCCAAAATGGACCCCGACGGCTACTTCTACATCGTGGACCGCAAAAAGGACATGATCATCGCCGGCGGCTACAACATCTACCCCCGCGAGGTGGAAGAGGTCCTCTACGCCCACCCCGCCGTCCAGGAAGCCGCCGTGGTGGGCGTCCCCGACCCCTACCGCGGAGAAACCGTGGCCGCCTTCCTCGTCCTCAAGGAGGAGTACCGCGGCAAGGTGAG
>NZ_AQWU01000060.1 GCF_000376265.1 Thermus igniterrae ATCC 700962 | reverse complement strand
TGGACCGGGCGGGATGGCACGTGTCCAGGCGGGTGGAGGTACCGGAGGGGGTAGGTTTGGTCTTTTTGCCCCCCTACTCTCCTGAGCTACAGCCTGTGGAGCGGGTATGGCCCTTGGTGGACGGGGTGGTAGCGAATGGGCGGGTGGATTCGGAGGAGGAGCTTTGGGAGAGGGTGGAGGCCCGCTGTGCTTACTTGCAGACCCAGCCGGAGCTTATTCGGAGCCACACTCTTTTTCACTGGTGGCCGGGGGGATGCTGAGGGAATGGATCGGGAGGATTTCATATGACTCCCTAAGCCTCAACCCCGACGCCCTCCTGCGCACGGTGAGGAAGGTGGCGGAGATAGAAGCCGCTCTAGAGGGCCGGGGCTAGGGTATCCTGGGGCATGGTCCGCGAGCCCTTCAACGCCCTGAGCCATGCCCTGGGGGTCCCCCTGGCCCTTCTGGGAAGCCTCCTTCTCCTCCTCCTGGCCCCCCGGGAGGCCTGGCCGGCCCTTCTGGTCTTCGGCCTCACCATGGCCCTGATGTTCGGGGCCAGCGCCCTCTACCACGCCCTAAAGGTGGGAGATCAGGCCTTGGCCTGGCTCAGGCGGCTAGATCACGCGGCCATCTTCCTCTTCATCGCGGGAAGCTATACCCCCTTCCTGGCAGAGGGGCTCCAGGCGGGCCTCAGGCCCTTTGCCCTGGGGCTGGTGTGGGGCCTGGCCCTTTTGGGGGTGGGCTTCCGCCTCTTCTTCCTGAGGGCGCCCCGCTGGCTCTACACCCTGGCCTACCTGGGCCTGGGCTGGCTTTCCGTCCTCTTCCTGCCCAAGCTGGCCCTTCCCCTGTCCACCTTCGCCCTTATGGCCACCGCCGGGCTTTTCTACACCCTGGGAGCCTTGGTGTACTGGCGGAAGTGGCCGGACCCCTGGCCGGGGCGGATGGGCTTCCACGGCCTTTGGCACCTCCTGGTCCTCCTGGGGAGCCTCTTCATGTACCTGGCGGTGCTGAGCCTCTACGCCTAGCTTTCTCATGAGAAAGTAAGTATCCTGGGGGGTATGGAACCCCCTTTGATCCTCATCGTGGAGGACGAGAAGGACATCGCCCGCTTCATTGAGCTGGAGCTCCAGGCGGAGGGGTACCGCACCGAGGTAGCCCACGACGGCATCACCGGCCTCTCCCGCTTCCGGGAGGTGAACCCCAACCTGGTGATCCTGGACCTGATGCTCCCGGTCATGGACGGGATTGAGGTGGCCAAGCGCATCCGCAAGACCTCCAACGTCCCCATCCTGATCCTCACCGCCAAGGACCGCATTGAGGACAAGGTGGAGGGGCTGGATGCGGGGGCCGACGACTACCTGGTGAAGCCCTTCTCCATAGAGGAGCTCCTGGCCCGGGTGCGGGCCCACCTGCGCCGGGTGAGCCCGGCCATCACCGGGGAGATCCGGGTGGCCGACCTGATCATCAACCTGGAAGGCCGGGAGGTCTTCCGGAGTGGCCGGCGCATTGAGCTTTCCAACAAGGAGTTTGAGCTTCTGGAGCTTCTGGCCAAGAACCCGGGCAAGGTCTTCAGCCGCTACGAGATTGAGGAGAAGGTCTGGCCCGGGTACCAGGGAGGGAGCAACGTGGTGGACGTCTACATCGGCTACCTGCGCAAGAAGCTGGAGGCCGGGGGGGAGAGGCGCCTCATCCACACGGTGCGGGGGGTGGGGTACGTGTTGCGGGAAGACTGAGGCCCCCTTGACCTTCCCCCCATGACCCTGCGCACCCGCATCACCCTGCTCACCGCCGGGCTCCTCTTGGTCACCCTGGTGGTCCTGGGCCTGGCCCTCGAGGGCCTCTTCCGCAACTTCCTCCACCGCAACCTGCGCCAGGAGCTCCAGGAGGCCAGCAACCAGGTGGTGCGGCTCCTCAACCTGGGGGGGCAGGCCCTCCTGGAGGCCGGCCTTCCCGCCAGCCTTTACGCCGAGCTCCAGCTCCTGCCCGAGGAGGACCCGGCCCTCCTGGCCAAGGAGGGGGGGATCAGCCTGCAGAAAAGCCCCGCCCTGGGAAGCCAGCGCCTCCTCCTGCGGGAGGCGGACTACCGCACCCTCTTGGAGCAGGGGGAGGTCTGGGCCCGGGCGGAGCTTCCCCGGGAGGGCCCTCCCCTCAGGCTTCTGGTCTACGCCAGGCGGGTGGAGGTCAACCTCTCGGGCACCACCTGGAAGGGCCTCCTCCTGGTGGGGCGGCCCGTGGAGGACCTCGAGGCCACCCTCAACCAGTTCGCCCGCCTCTACACGGGCACGGCCCTCTTGGTCCTCCTCCTGGCCGTCCTCCTGGCCCGGAACCTGGTGGCCCGGGCCCTGGAGCCCTTGGAGTGGGTGGCCCGGCGGGCCGAGGCCATGCCCGAGCGCCCCGAACCCCTACCCGAGCCCCAGGGGCGGGACGAGGTGGCCGCCCTGGTGCGGGCCCTGAACGGCATGCTCTCCCGCATGCAGAAGGCCTTTGAGGCCCAGACCCGCTTCCTCCAGGATGCCTCCCACGAGCTCCGCACCCCGGTGACGGCCATCCTGGGCCATGTGGGCTACCTCCTGCGCCGCACCCCCCTCACGGAGGCCCAGCGGGAAAGCCTGGAAGTGGTCAAGCGGGAGGCGGAGCGCATGGGCAAACTGGTCTCGGACCTCCTGGACCTCTCCCAAAGCGGCACCTGGCGCATGGAACCTGTGCCCGTGCGGGTGCTGGACCTTCTGGAGGAGGTGCGGGAGGAGTTCGCCCGTAGCTTTGAGGGGGAGATCCAGGTGGAGGCCCCCCCGGAGCTCTATGTGCGGGGGGACCCCGACCGGCTCCACCAGGTCCTGGCCAACCTGGTGAATAACGCCCTGAAGGCGGGGGCCAAGACGGTGTGGCTTAGGGCCTTTGACCTAGGGGAAAGGGGGGTGATCCGGGTGGAGGACGATGGGGAGGGCATCCCCAAGGAGCACCTCCCCCACCTCTTTGAGCGCTTTTACCGGGTGGACAAGGCCCGGGACCGGGAACGGGGAGGGAGCGGCCTGGGCCTGGCCATCGTGAAGGCCATCCTCGAGGCCCACGGGGGGGAGATCTGGGTGGAGAGCGAGGTGGGCCAGGGCACGGCCTTCAGCTTCTCCCTGCCTTCAGCCGCGCCACCGCCTCCTCCAGGGTGATCTCCCCCCGGCGCAGGGCCTCGAGGGTGGAAAGCCGCTCGTCCTCCTCCTCCATCCCCTCGTAGCCCAGGGCCTTGAGGAGGGCGTCCAGCCGGGCCCGCACCGTGGGGTAGGAGAGGCCCAAAAGGCGCTCCACCTCCTTCAGGTTTCCCCGGGCCTTCACGAAAAGCCGCAGGAAATCCAGGTGCTCCTTGGGCAGAAGGGCAAACTCGTTGGCCTGGAAGCGGCCGTGCACCTCGGTGCCGCAGGCCGGGCAGACCAGGGCCTTCACCATGAGGTGCCCCTCGCAGGCCGGGCAACGCACGGGCATGGGCCTCGTCACCATAGTCCCCCCTTGACGCGCATCCTGCCCACCTCCAGGGAAAAAAGCAACAGGGGAGGAAGGGCCCGGAAGGCCAAGACCACCCCCCAGGGCACCCTTTGCCCGGGCTTCCCCCAGGCCTTCCAGAGCAAGAGGACCAGGAGGGTCCATTCCAGAAGGAAGAGGGGAAGCCCCAGGAAAAGGGGGAACGGCCAGAGCCCCCACACCCCCAGGTAGAGCACCCGGGGGCGCAGGGGGGGAAGCCTCCTCACGCCACCTCCACCAGCACGTGGACCGGCCCCCCCTCCTCCTCGGCCTCCACCTCCAAAAGCTTCCCCTCCGGCACTCCCTCCCGCACCAGGGCCAGGAGGTCCTTGAGGTTGACCCCCCGCTGTCCCAGGGCCAGCTTAGCCTCTTCGGGCAGGAATTTCTCCAGAAGCTCCGCCAGGGCCAGGGGCAGGTTCACGTTCACCCGCACCGGCTTGCCCTGGTCGTGGGCCTCCACCCGCACCCGCAGAAGCTGGGCCAGGGGTTTGGCCGAGGGCCTATGGCCCTCCAGGGCCTCCAGGAGGGCCAAGGCCTCCTCCACCCCCAGCTCCCCCGCCCGCACCATCTCCAAAATCTTCCGCTTATCCTCCATGCCTGGCCTCCTTTACCCGCACCTCGGGCTCCAGCTGCTCGGCCCAGCGCCAGAGGGCCTGGGCCAGCCGCCTGCGCCAGGAAACCCCAAGGGACCTGGCCAGCCTTTCCCGCTCGGCCTCCCGCAGAAGGGCCTGCCACCGCCACCTCCCCGCCTCCAGGTCCCAGTTCAGGTTTCCCATGCCTCCCCCTTTGATGATTGTAGGGGGAAGGCTTAAAGAATGTCAAGCTTAGGTTTACAAACCTAAAAGATGAGCCTCGAGGGGTGGCGGGAGCCCAGGAAGGGGGCCCCCAGGAAGGCGAAGAGGAGGAGGGCATAGGCCAAAAGGAGCAGGGCCACCCGCGGGTAGCCCCTCAGCCGCTCCTCCAGCAGCACGTAGAGGGTGAGGAGCCCCCAGCCCAGGAGGACGGAGACCTCCTTGGGGTCCAGGCTCAAGGGGCTTCCGAAAACCCCCCAGGCCCAGGCCATGCCGCTTCCCAGGCCCAGGGTGGTGGCCAGGTAGCCCACCCGCAGGTACCCCCGCTCCAAGCGCTTAAGGCCCCAAATGGGGGCCGCCCCCAGGGCGCGCTCGGGGACCAGGCGCAGGCGCAGGTCCTGCAGGGCGCACATCGCCCCCGCCCCCACCCCCACGGCCAGGGCCAGGTAGGCCACCAAAAAGGCCCCGGCGTGGAGGAGGGTAAGGGCGAGGGGAAGGTCGCCTCCGGGATGGGGCAGGGCCTTGAGGGCAAAAAGCCCCAGGAGGAGGGCCAGAAAGACCAAATAGCGGGGCAAAGGGGCAAGCCGCGGGCGCAGGAAGAGGGTCTCCCCCCTGAGGGCCAGAAGCCCCCCCAGGACCAGGGCCAGCTGGGCAGGACCGGAGAAGAGCCCCTTCCCCAGGGCGTCGGCCAGGGCAGCCCCCAGGTAAAGGAGGGCCCCCCAGGCCAGACCCCGGGGCCAGAAAAGCCCCAGGGCCAGGAGGAAGACTCCCCCAAGGGCCAGAAGGAGGCTTAGGTTCATGGCCTTGGGGAGCGGAAGGCCAGGAGGGGGCACCCCTCAGGGCAGGGGGCCCCGGCCAAGAAGGCCTTGGCCCGGGCCTTCAGGGTCAGGATCCAGGGGTGGGCGCGGCGGCCCGCCTCCAGGTGCCAGGTGAGGGGGTCAGCCTGGGGAAGCTCCTGGGCTACCTGCCGGAGGAAGACGGCCTCGAGGGCCTGGATGGCCGCCCGCACCCGGTGGCCCGCGTACCACTCCAGGTAGTCCCCTAGGGCCTTCTCCACCAGGGCCTCCACCTTGGGAATCTCCCCCTGGCGGGCCCTGAGGTTTTTCTCCACCACCCGCTCCAGGTCGTCCAGGTTGTAGAGGTAGGCGTGGGAAAGCCGCCCCACCCGGGGGTCAATGTTCCGGGGCAGGGCGATGTCAATGAGGAAGATGGGCTTGGCCCGGCGGGGCAGGAGCTCGGGGCCCACCAGGTAGTGGGGGGCGGCCGCGGAGGCCACCACCAGGTCCGCCTGCTGCAGGACCTGGGAAAGGCGGTCCAGGCCAAAGGCCTCCCCGCCAAAGCGCTCCGCCAGGGCCTGGGCCCTTTGGGGGGTGCGGTTCACCACCAAAACCCGCCCCACCCCCTGGGCCTTAAGGTGGGTGAGGAAGAGCTCGGCCATCTCCCCCGCCCCCAGAACGGCCACCGCCAGGCCCGTGAGGTCCCCGTAGACCGCCAGGGCCAAATCCAGGGCGGCGTAGGCCACGCTCACCGCACCAGCCCCGATGGCCGTCTCGCTCCGGGCCCGCTTGCCCAGGGCGATGGCAGACTGGAAGGCCTTTTCCAGAAGGCTTTCCGTGGCCCCCCACTTGCGAGCCAGGAAAAGGGCCTCCCGCACCTGTCCCAGGACCTGGGCCTCCCCCACCACCAAGGAGTCCAGGCCCGCCGCCACCCGGTAGAGGTGGCGCAGGGCCTCCACCCCCTCCCTGGCGTAGAGGTGGTGGGCCCCCACCCCGCGCGCCAGGAGAAGGTCCCGGGCCACCTGGGCGTTGCCCACCCCGTAGACCTCCGTGCGGTTGCAGGTGGAAAGCACCACCCCCTTCCCCAGGGCCCGCAGGAAGGCAGGAAGGGCCACCGCCGGGTCCAAGGCCGCCCGCTCCCGCACCTCCACGGGGGCGGTCTTGTGGGAGAGGCCCACCACATAAAGGGGCAAGGCCATAACCTGGGGGCCAGTATACGCCAGGGGCATAGGGACAAGCATCCCTAACAGCCGAGGGCCGCCAGGATGGCCCGCCAAAGCCCCTCCAGCCCCGGGGCCTCGGCCTCGTACACAAAAAAGCCCAGCTCCCGGGCGGCTTGGGCCGTGCTGGGGCCGATAGAGGCGGCTAAGGGTCGCCTAGGGGTCCAGCGGGCGAAGGCCCGCACCCCGCTTGGGCTGAAGAAGGCCACCACCCGGGCCTCCTCCAGAAGGGCCACCTCCTCAGGGGCCAGGGCTCTTTCCCGGGTGGCGTAGACCTCCAGCCGCTCCACCCTCACCCCCCTTTCCCGAAGCCCCGCCTCCAGGTCCCGCCCCGCCAGGTCCCCGGCCACGAAGAGGACGCTTTCCGCCTCGGGAAAGGCCCGGGCCAGGTCCTGGGCCGTGGCCCTGGGGGGGAGGAAGGCCGGGGCAAGCCCCCCTGCCCGGAGCACCTCCCCCGTCCCCTCCCCCACCGCCGCCACCCGCAAGGGGGGCCTTCCCGCCTCCCGCCAGGCCCAAAGGAGCCTCCTGGCCCCCTCCTTGGAGGTCACGGCCACCCAGTCCGCCCCCCTTAGCTTCTGGGGGAGCGCCCTTAGCAGGGGGAGGTCCACCTGTTCCAGAAGGGCCACCTCCCGGGCCTCCACCCCCAGGGCCTGGAGGCGCGCCAAAAGTTCCCTATCCTTCCCCCGCGTCAGGAGCACCACGGGCCTTGAGCACCTTGTGGAAGAGCTTCATGGCCGCCAGGGCCCGGGGGAAGCCCAGGAAGAGGGCGGACTGCAGGATGGTCTCCCGCACCTCCCGCTCCGTGGCCCCCACCCGGAGGGCCCCCTCCAGGTGGGTGGCCAGCTCCTTGGGGCTACCCAGGGCGATGAGGGCGGTGATGGCCACAAGCTCCCGGGTCTTCAGGTCCAGGCCAGGGCGGGCCAGGACCTCCTCGTAGGCGAAGTCGCGGATGTAGCGGAAGAGGTCCTCGTCCACCTCCCGGAGGCTTTCCTCAATGACCCCCTCCTTCTCCCCCCAGATGGCCCGCCGCACGCTCATGGCAGGTAGTCTAGCACCCCCGAAAGGCGGTGCAGGGCCTTGGGGTTCTCCCCCAGGGGGTCAAAGAGGAGGGGCCTTACCCCGGCCGCCTCCGCCCCCCGGAGGTCCGCCTCCGAGTCCCCCACGTGCACCGCCTCCTCCGGGGGCACCCCCAAGGCCTCCAGGGCCTCCCGGAAGAGCTGGGGGTCGGGCTTGGCCACCCCAGAAAGGGCGCTCACCGCCAGGTGGGCGAAGTAGGGCCTGAGGCCCACCACCTCCAGGATCTCGGGCAGGGTGGCGTCCCAGTTGGAGACCACCGCCAGGGCATAGCCCCGCTCCCTCAGGGCCTTTAGGGTCTCCTCGGCCCCGGGGGTGAGGGGCCAGAAGCGGGGGTCCTTCCAACCCGCCACCAGCTCGGCGGAAAGGCGCTCGGCGTGCTCCTCGAGGCCCATCCCCAGGAAAAGCCGCCGGTGGAACTCCCGCCAAAGGGCAAGGGCGGCCTCCAGATCCCGGGCCAGGAGGTGGTGCTCCTCGTAGAAGCGGAAGGCGGCCAAGGCCGCCGCCCTGGGGTCTTTCCTGGGCCTGAGTCCCCGCTCCTCCAAAAAGGGCAGGAGCCAGAAGCGGGGGCTGGCCAGGATGAGGGTGTTGCCCACATCAAACAAAACTGCCCGGGCCATGGCCCAAGTCTATACCCGTTTCTAACCCGGGGCTAACCTCCCCGTGCTACGCTTTTCGTAGCGCCACAGGGGGTGATGGCATGCGATGGTTGGCCCTAGTCCAGGTCCTTTCCCTTACCGCCCTGGCCCAAAGCTTTGAGGTGGCTTCCGGAGAGGCCCGCTACCGGGTACGGGAGCAACTGGTGCAGATTGGCATCACCGACGCGGTGGGCACCACCAAGGCGGTGAAGGGCCAGGTGGCCCTGCAGGAGGGGCGGGTGAGCGGGGAGTTCGTGGTGGACCTGAGGGAGCTCAGGAGCGACCAGAGCCGGCGGGACAACTACCTGCGCCAGAACACCCTGCAGACCGACCGCTTTCCCACCGCCACCTTCCGCCCCAAGGAGGTGCGGGGCCTCCCGAGCCCCCTGCCCCAAAGCGGCAAGGTGGCGGTGCAGGTGGTGGGGGACCTCACCATCCGGGACGTGACGGAGGAGGTGGTCTGGGAGGGGGAGGCGGAGTTCAGGGGGCAGGAGGTCCGGGTCCTTTTGAAGACGGAGTTCCCCTTTGAGCGGTTCAAACTTACCCAGCCCCGGGTGGCGGTGGTCCTCAGCGTGGAAAACCGCATCCGGCTGGAGGTGGAGCTCACCCTGAGGCGGCGATGAAGCGGCGCACCCTGCTTGGCCTTCTGGCCCTCTTCCCCCTGGCCCGGGGCCAGGGAGGCTGCACCCCCACCCCGGCCCTCACCCAGGGTCCCTACTACCTGCGGGAGGTGCCCAGGCGGCAGGACCTCCGCGAGGGGCTTCCCGGGGTTCCCCTGCGCCTCAGGCTTGCCGTGCAGAACCGCGCCTGCCAGCCCCTGCGGGGGGCGCGGGTGGACCTGTGGCACACGGACGCCCAGGGGCGCTACTCCGGGGTGGACGCCCCGGGAACCTTCTGCCGGGGGTACCAGCTCACGGACGAAAAGGGGGAGGTGAGCTTCCTCACCCTCTTCCCCGGCTGGTACCCAAGCCGCACCCCCCACCTGCACCTGAGGGTGGAGGTGGGGGAGCGCACCTTCACCACCCAGCTCTTCTTCCCCGAGGAGGCCCAGCGCCAGGTGTACGCCCGCCCCCCCTATGCCGAGCGGGGCCTTCCCCGCATCGGCAACCGCCAGGATGGGATCTTCCGCGCGGACCTCCTCCTCTCCCTGCAGGCGGAGGGGGAAGGGTACACCGCCTTCTTCCCCCTCACCACCCCCTTCTAGGGGCTGGTACCCTGGGGGTATGATTGCCCGCTACCAGACCCCGGAGATGGCCCGCCTCTGGGCCGAGGAGAACCGCTACCGCATGTGGGCCCGGGTGGAGGCCTACGCCCTCGAGGCCTGGGAGACCCTGGGGGAGGTCCCCAAGGGCCTGGCGGAGAGGCTTTTGCGCAAGCTGGAGGAGAAACCTCTGGACCAGGCCTTCGCCCAGCGGGTGGCGGAGCTGGAGGAGATCACCCGGCACGACCTGGTGGCCTTCACCCGCGCCCTCACCGAGTGGACGGGGGACGAGGAGGTGGGGCGCTACCTGCACCTGGGCCTCACCAGCTCGGACGTGGTGGACACCGCGCAAAACGCCCTCCTGGTGGAGGCTTTGGACCTCATTCTGGCCGAGCTTTCCGGGGTCCAGGCCGAGCTCAAGCGCCTGGCCCTCCGCTACCGCCACACCCCGGCCATCGCCCGCACCCACGGGGTCCACGCGGAGCCCACCGCCTTCGGCCTGCGCTTCCTCAGCTTCTACGCCGCCTTCGCCCGGGATGAGGTGCGGCTTCGGCGGGCCAAGGAGGGCATCGGGGTGGCCATGCTCTCGGGGTCGGTGGGCAACTACGCCCACGTCCCCCCGGAGGTGGAGGCCCACGTGGCCCAGCGCCTGGGCCTCCTCCCCGAGCCCATCTCCACCCAGGTGGTCCCCCGGGACCGGCACGCGGAGGTGCTGAGCGCCCTGGCCATCCTGGGGGGGAATTTGGAGCGGGTGGCGGTGGAGCTCAGGCACCTGCAGCGCACGGAGGTCCTGGAAACCCAAGAACCCTTCCGCGAGGGCCAGACGGGAAGCTCCTCCATGCCCCACAAGAAGAACCCCGTGGGTCTGGAGAACCTCACGGGCATGGCCCGGCTCCTCCGGGGCTACCTGGGGCCCAGCCTGGAGAACCTGGCCCTCTGGCACGAGCGGGACATCGCCCACTCCTCCGTGGAACGGGTGGTCTTGCCGGACGCCACCACCATAGCCCACTACGCCCTGAGGCGGCTTAGGGGCATCCTCTCGGGGCTTGTGGTCTTTGAGGCCAACCTCCAGCGGAACCTGGAGCTCACCCGGGGCCTGGTCTACTCCCAGCAGGTCCTGAACGCCCTCATCCAGGAGGGGCTTCCCCGGGAGCGGGCCTACGCCCTGGTGCAGCGGAACGCCCTCAGGAGCTGGGAGGAGGGGCGAAGCTTCCTAGAGCTTCTGGAGGAAGACCCGGAGAACCCCCTCAAGGGGGAGGCCTTAAGGGCCCTCTTTGACCCCAAGGCCTTTCTGAAGCACGTGGACGCCATCTACGCCCGCTTCGGGCTTTAGGCCTCCTAAAATGGGGCTAGGGCCCCTGCGCCCAGAGGAGGCACATGGAAAAGCTCTACGAGGGCAAGGCCAAGGTCCTCTACCCCGAGGGGGAGGACACCTTGCGGGTCTACTTCAAGGACGAGGCCACCGCCTTCAACGCGCAGAAGCGAGGGGTCATCCCGGGCAAGGGGGTGGTGAACAACAAGGTCTCCGCGGCCCTGTTCCGCTACCTGGAGGCCCACGGCATCCGCACCCACTTCCTAAAGGAGCTCTCCGACCGGGAGATGGAGGTGCGGCGGGTGGCCATCCTGCCCCTGGAGGTCATCCTGCGCTTCCGGGCCGCGGGCAGCTTCGCCAAGCGCTACGGCCTGGCGGAGGGTGCCCCTCTCAAGGCCCCCCTGGTGGAGTTCTCCCTGAAAAACGATGCCCTGGGGGACCCCCTGATCTGCCCGGAGGCCGTCCTGGCCCTGGGACTGGCCACGGAGGCGGAGCTGGCGACGCTAAAGGCCACCACCCTGCGGGTGGGGGAGCTCCTAAAGGGCTTCTTCGCCGAGCGAAGCCTGGAGCTGGTGGACTTCAAGCTGGAGTTCGGCAAAAAGGACGGGGAGATCCTGCTGGCGGACGAGATCAGCCCCGACACCATGCGCCTTTGGGACACCAAGACCGGCGAACCCATGGACAAGGACCGCTTCCGCAAGGACCTCGGGGGGGTGGAGGAGGCCTACCAGGAGGTCCTGAGGCGGGTGCTGGGAGGCGCCTAAGATGCCCAGGTACCAGGCCACACTGCTTATAGAGCTCAAGGACGGCATCCTGGACCCCCAGGGCCGGGCGGTGGAGGGGGTCTTGCAGGGCCTTGGCCACCCGGTGGAGTCCGTGCGGGTGGGCAAGGTGCTGGAGGTGGTCTTCCAGGCGGAGAACCTCCTCCAGGCCGAGGAGAAGGCCAAGGCCCTGGGGAAGCTTCTGGCCAACCCGGTGATGGAGGTCTTCGCCCTGGAAGCCCTGAAGGAACTGCCATGAAGTGGGCCATCGTGCGCTTCCCCGGCTCCAACTGCGACGAGGACGCCCGTTTCGCCCTGGAGAAGGCGGGGATAAGGGCGGAGTTCGTCTGGCACACGGCGCAGGACCTCCGGGGCTTTGACGGGGTCTTCCTCCCCGGGGGGTTCAGCTACGGGGACTACCTGCGGGCCGGGGCCCTGGCCGCCAAGAGCCCGGTGATGGCCGAGGTGCGCCGCTTCGCCCAGGAGGGGCGGTACGTGATCGGCGTCTGCAACGGCTTCCAGGTGCTCACCGAGGCGGGGCTTCTGCCCGGGGCCCTGCTGGCCAACCTCAACCTCCACTTCACCTGCAAGGAGGTGGGGGTGCGGGTGGAGCGCACCGACCTCCCCTTCACCCGCCTCTACCGCCAGGGCCAGGTCCTGAGGCTGCCCATCGCCCACGCCGAGGGACGCTACTACGCGGACCCGGAGACCCTAAAGAGGCTGGAGGGGGAGGGGCAGGTGGTCTTCCGCTACGCCCCCCTGGGGGAGGAGGCCCATTACAACCCCAACGGGAGCCTGAACGACATCGCCGGCATCGTCAACGAGAGGGGCAACGTCCTGGGGATGATGCCCCACCCCGAGCGGGCTGTGGACCCCATCTTGGGAGGGGAGGACGGGCTTCCCCTCTTTTTGGGACTTGTGCAGGAGGTGGCCGGATGAAACCCAAAGCCATTACCTTTGATTTCTGGGGAACCCTCTTCACCGAGGGCCAGGCCTTTTTGCAAAGGGTCATGCCCGCCCGCTACGAGGTCCTCCTGGACGCCCTTTCGGAGGCGGGGCATCCCGTGGAGGAAGGGGAGGTGCGGGAGGCCTACCGCCAGGCGGCCCTGGCCTTTGAGGAGGCCTGGAAGGCGGGGGAGCACCTTTCCGTCTACGACCGGGTGGCCCGCATCTTTGCCCTGCTGGGCGCCCCCCACGACCCGGGGCTCATCGCCCTCACCGCCAGGAGGCTGGAGGAGACCTCCTTGGCGGTGGACCTGGAACCCCTCCCCGGGGTCCAGGTGCTCAAGGAGCTGGCCAAGCGCTACCCCCTGGCCCTGGTCTCCGACACCGGCATGACCCCAGGCCGCCTGTTGCGGGAGCACCTCAAGCGGCAGGGGCTGGACGTCTTCCAGGCCTACAGCTTCTCCGACGAAACGGGCTTCGTGAAGCCCCGGCCCGAGGCCTTCCGGGTGGCCCTCGAGGCCCTGGGCGTGCCCCCGGAGGAGGCCCTGCACGTGGGCGACCTGCCGCAGACGGACATCCGGGGGGCCTTCGCCACCGGCTACCCCTGGGCGGTGCAGTACGTGGGCCTGAGGGAGGTGAACGGGGAGGTGAGGCCCACGGCCAAGGTGAAGGACCACCGCGAGCTCCTTTCCCTTCTGGAGTGATGGAAACCCTGGCGCGCGAGATCGGCATCCCCCAGGAGGAGTACCGGGCCATCCTAAAGCGGCTTGGCCGGGAACCCAACCGGGTGGAGCTCTTCCTCTTCAAGGTGATGTGGAGCGAGCACTGCGCCTACAAGAACTCCCGCCCCCTCCTCAAGGAGCTCCCCAAGGAGGGGGAGGCCGTGCTGCAGGGCCCCGGGGAGAACGCGGGCGTGGTGCGCATCGGGGAGGGGTGGGCGGTGGCCTTCAAGATCGAGAGCCACAACCACCCCTCGGCGGTGGAACCCTTCCAGGGGGCGGCCACGGGGGTGGGGGGGATCATCCGGGACATCATGAGCATGGGGGCCCGGCCCATCGCCCTCCTGGACTCCCTGCGCTTCGGCCCCCCGGAGGACGAGCGTAGCCGCTACCTCCTCAAGGGGGTGGTCTCGGGCATCGCCCACTACGGCAACGCCATCGGGGTACCCACCGTGGGGGGGGACCTCTACTTCCACGAGGGCTACCGGGAAAACCCCCTGGTGAACGCCATGTGCCTGGGGCTTTTGCGGGAGGAGCACCTGAAGCGGAGCCGGGCCTCCTTGGGCCGCCCCATCTACTACGCCGGGGCCAAGACCGGCCGGGACGGCATTGGGGGCGCGGCCTTCGCCAGCAAGGAGCTCTCCGAGGACAAGGAGGAGGACCGGCCGGCGGTGCAGGTAGGGGACCCCTTCCTGGGCAAGCTCCTCATGGAGGCCACCCTCGAGGCCATCCAGGAGGACCTGGTGGAGGGCGTCCAGGACATGGGGGCCGCCGGCCTCACCTCCAGCCTCTCCGAGCTGGCCCACAAGTCGGGCCTGGGGGTGGAGCTGGACCTGGACCGGGTCCCCACCCGGGAAAGGGGCATGGGACCCATTGAGCTCCTCCTCTCGGAAAGCCAAGAGCGCATGGTCCTGGTGCCCAAGGAGGGCAAGGAGCGGGAGCTGGAGGAGGTCTTCCGCAAGTGGGGCCTGGACTGCGTGCCCGTGGCCCGGACCATCCCGGAAAGGGTCTTCCGCGTCCTCTTCCGGGGGGAGGTGGTGGCCGAAGTGCCCACGGAGGCCCTGGCGGAAGCCCCCACCTACGTGCGCCTGGCCCAGGAGGACCCGGAGGTGAAAAGGCTTCGGGAAACCCCCATCCCTCCCCTGGCGGCGGACCCCGGGGAAACCCTCCTCCAGCTCCTGGCCTCCCCCAACCTGGCGAGCCGCGAGGCGGTCTTTGAGCGCTACGACCACCAGGTGGGCACCCGCACCGCCCTGGTGCCCGGCAAAGGGGACGCGGCGGTCCTCTGGGTGAAGGGCACCCGCCTGGGCATCGCCGCCAAGGTGGACCAAAACCCCCGCTACAGCCGCCTCCACCCCCGCCTGGGGGCCATGCACGCCCTGGCGGAAGCCAGCCGCAACGTCTCCGTGGTGGGGGCCAAACCCCTGGCCTACACGGACGGGCTCAACCTGGGTAGCCCCGAAACCCCGGAGGGCTACCACGAGCTCCAGGAGACCATCGCCGGCCTCAAGGAGGCCAGCGAGGCCCTGGGGCTGCCGGTGGTCTCGGGAAACGTCTCCCTCTACAACGAAAGCGGCGGGCGGCGCATCCCCCCCACGGCCATGGTGGGGGTGGTGGGGGTGCTGGAGATAGACAAACGGGCAGAGATGGGCTTCCGGCGGCCCGGGGAGGTGGTCCTCCTCCTGGGGGAGGAGGAGGGGGAGCTGGGGGCCAGCGAGGTGCTCTACCTCCTCACCGGGCAGGAGGTGGGCCACCCTCCCCGTATTGACCTGGAGCGGGAACGGGATGTGCAGGAGGCCATCCGGGAGCTCATCGCCCTGGGGCTCACCCAGACCGCCCACGACCTGGCCGAGGGAGGGCTCCTCGTGGCCCTGGCGGAGATGACCTTCCCCTACGGCCTGGGGGCCACGGTGGAGGTGCGCAAGGGGGGCCTGGCCGCCCTCTTCGGCGAGGGGGCAAGCCGCATCCTCTTCACCGTTCCCAAGGAAAGGCTGGCTGAGGCCACCCTGCGCCTGGAAACCCGGGGCCTCCCCTACCGCATCCTGGGGGAGACGGGGGGGAAGACCCTCACGGTCCTGACCCCGGAGGGGGTACTAGAGTGGGAGGTGCGCGCGCTTCTCGCCGCCTGGCAGAAGCCCCTCAGGGAGGTGCTGGATGGATAAACCCCAGGAGGAGTGCGGGGTCTTAGGCCTTTGGAGCCATACCCCTCTGGACGCGGCGGGGCTTCTCCACCTGGGCCTTCTGGCCCTGCAGCACCGGGGGCAGGAGGCCGCCGGCATCGCCGTCTCCGACGGCAAGGAGTTCCTGGTGGAGAAGGATTTGGGCCTGGTGAACCAGGTCTTCACCGAGGAAAGGCTTTCCCGCCTGCGCCTGGCCGGGGCCCGGCTGGGCCTGGCCCACGCCCGCTACTCCACCACGGGCTCCAACCTGCGCTTCAACGCCCAGCCCCTGACCGCCCGCACCGCCCACGGGGTGCTGGCCATCGTTCACAACGGCAACTTCACCAACGCCAAGCCCCTGCGGGACCGCCTCCTCCGGGAAGGGGCCACCTTCCAGAGCACCACGGACACCGAGGTGATGCTCCTCCTCCTGGCCCGCCTCTCCCACCTGCCCCTGCCCCAGGCGGCCGCCGAGGCCATGAAGGCCCTCGAGGGGGGGTACTCCATCCTCCTCATGGACCGGAAGACCCTGGTGGCCCTGCGCGACCCCCACGGGGTCCGGCCCCTGGCCCTGGGCACGGCCCCCTGGGGGTACGCCTTCGCCTCCGAACCCCCCGCCCTGGAGCTCATGGGGGCCACCTACCTGCGGGATGTGCGCCCGGGGGAACTGGTCTGGGTGGAGGAGGGGGAGCTCAAAAGCCTCCAGGTCCTCCCCCCCAACCCCACCCCCTGCGCCTTTGAGTGGATCTACTTCGCCCGGCCCGATAGCCCCCTAGACGGCGTGGAGGCCTACGAGGCCCGGGTACGCATGGGAATGGAACTCTTCCGGGAAGCCCCGGCGGAGGCGGACATCGTGGTCCCGGTGCCCGACTCCGGCATCGGGGCCGCGGTGGGCTACGCCCGGGCCTCGGGGCTTCCCCTGGAGTACGGCCTTTACAAGAACCCCTACGCGGGGCGCACCTTCATCCAGCCCACCCAGGAGCTTCGCGACCTGAAGACAAGGCTCAAGCTCTCCCCCACCTCGGCGGTAAGGGGCCGGCGGGTGGTGCTCATCGACGACTCCATCGTGCGGGGCACCACCAGCCGCCACATCGTGGCCATGCTGAGGGAAGCAGGGGCCCGGGAAGTCCACTTCCGGGTCTCCAGCCCCCCCATCCGCTTCCCCTGCTACTACGGCATCGACACCGCCGCCCGTAAGGAGCTCATCGCCGCCGAGAAGAGCGTGGAGGAGATCCGGGCCTTTATCGGGGCGGATACCCTGGCCTTCCTCTCGGAGGAAGGGGTTAAACGGGCTATCGGAGGGCCCGTGTGCTTAGCCTGCTTCAACGGGCGCTATCCGGCTGGGGTGCCCGTGGAAGGGGAAAAGCTGGCCTTGGAAATCCTGTAGGCCCCACCCCAGGCCCCTACCGTGGCAGGGCCTGGGTTAATCCTTTGAGGCCACCCCACGCCCCAGGAAAAACCCCGACCCAAGGCCCAGAAGAAACCCCACCAGCAGGAAGATAAAAGCGAAAGCGCCGGTGGAAGCCAGGTGCCAGCCGAAGAACCAGTAGCTGCACACGGCGTAGCGCTCCACCTGGACCCGGACCAGCTCGGGCAGGTCACGGCTAGAAGTAAAGTTGATGAGAATAATGGCCAGGAGCAGGATAGCCAGGGTCAGAAGAAGCCCCCACTTCAAAATCGGGAAAACGCCTCCCTTCATGCCCCAAGCTTACCAAGGGAATCGCCCTTCTCGGGGTCCATCCGCCAACCCATAAGGCATCGGATCCAGGAAGAACCTAGTCCCACCCCGGTTCAGGACCTATAATCGGCCTATGGTCAGGACCAGCTTAAGAGACGAGGCCCTTTTTCAGCTCATCGCCCTGGAGGAAAAGCGCCAGCGGGAAGGCCTGGAGCTCATCGCCAGCGAGAACTTCGTCTCCGCCCAGGTGCGAGAGGCGGTGGGAAGCGTCCTCACCAACAAGTACGCGGAGGGCTACCCGGGTGCCCGCTACTACGGGGGATGCGAGATCATCGACCAGGTGGAAAGCCTGGCCATCGAGCGGGCTAAGGAGCTCTTCGGGGCCGCCTGGGCCAACGTCCAGCCCCACTCCGGCTCCCAGGCCAACATGGCGGTGTACATGGCCCTCATGGAACCGGGGGATACCCTCATGGGCATGGACCTGGCCGCCGGCGGCCACCTCACCCACGGGGCCAAGGTGAACTTCTCCGGGAAGCTCTACAAGGTGGTCTCCTACGGGGTGCGGCCGGACACCGAGCGCATAGACCTGGAGGAGGTGCGCCGCCTGGCCTGGGAGCACCGGCCCAAGGTGATCATGGCGGGCGCCAGCGCCTACCCCCGGTTCTGGGACTTCCAGGCCTTCCGGGAGATCGCCGAGGAGGTGGGGGCCTACCTGGTGGTGGACATGGCCCACTTCGCCGGCCTGGTGGCCGCGGGGCTCCACCCCAACCCCCTGCCCCACGCCCACGTGGTGACCAGCACCACCCACAAGACCCTGCGGGGCCCCCGGGGCGGCCTCATCCTCTCCAACGACCTGGAGCTGGGGAAGAAAATAGACAAGCTCATCTTCCCCGGCATCCAGGGAGGACCCCTGGAGCACGTGATCGCCGGCAAGGCGGTGGCCTTCTTTGAGGCCCTGCAGCCCGAGTTCAAGGAGTATAGCCGCCTGGTGGTGGAAAACGCCAAGCGGCTGGCGGCAGAGCTGGCCCAAAGGGGCTACCGCATCGTCACCGGGGGCACGGACAACCACCTCTTCCTGGTGGACCTGCGCCCTAAGGGCCTCACGGGCAGGGAGGCCGAGGAGAGGCTGGACGCGGTGGGCATCACGGTGAACAAGAACGCCATCCCCTTTGACCCCAAGCCTCCCCGGGTCACCTCGGGCATCCGGGTGGGCACCCCGGCCATCACCACCCGGGGCTTCACCCCGGAGGAGATGCCCCTCATCGCCGAGCTCATGGACCGGGCCCTCACCGAAGGCCCTTCGGAGGCCCTCAGGGAGGAGGTGCGGCGGCTAGCCCTGGCCCACCCCATGCCCTAGCCCCCCTTTGCCCTACAATGGGTGAGGATGCTCCTGCGCCTCGAGGTCCAGAACCTGGCCGTGATCCGCGAGGCCGTCCTGGAGCTTTCCCCCGGCCTCAACGTCCTCACCGGGGAGACGGGGGCGGGCAAGAGCCTCCTGGTGGATGCCCTTTCCCTGCTCCTCGGGGGGAAGGCGGAAGGGCTTCTCGGCCCCTTCGGGGATAGCCTCCTGGTGACGGCCTTCTTCCAGGAGCGGGTCCTCTCCCGCCGGGTGGGGGGGCGTTCCACCCCCCGGGTGGACGGGGAGGTGGTGAGCCTGAAGGAGCTCCAGGAGGAGGCGGAGAGGTGGCTTTCCCTTCACGCCCAGCACACCGCCTTGGCCCTCCTCTCCCCCAGGCGGCAACGGGAGCTCCTGGACGCCCTCCTCTCCCCCTCCCTCCTGGCCGCCTACGCCGAGGCCTACGCCCACCACCAGGCCCTCCTCGGGGAGAAGCGGGCCCTGGAGGAGGCCCTGCGGGCCAAGGGGGAGCGGGAGGACCTCCTGCGCTTCCAGCTCAAGGAGATCGCCGAGGTCCACCCCCGCCCCGGGGAGGACGAGGAGCTGGAACGGGAGGCGGAGAGGCTACGCCACCTGGAGACCCTGCGGGAGCGAGCCGGGAAGGCCTACGCCCTCCTGGCCCAGGGGGGGGCGGTGGACCGGCTGCAGGGGGCGGTGCGGGAGCTTAGGGCGGGAGGGCGGCACGACCCCGCTCTCCAGGCCCTGGCCCGGGACCTGGAGGCGGCCCTGGAGGGGGCCCAGGCCGTGGCCCGGGAGCTGGAGGACTACCTGGAGGGGCTGGAGGGGGACCCGGAGCGCCTTTCGGCCCTGGAGGCCCGGCTGGCCCTCCTGGAAAGGCTAAAGCGCAAGTACGGCCCCACCCTGGAGGCGGTGCTGGCCTACGGGGAGAGGGCTAGGGCGGAGCTCGCCGCCCTGGAAGGGGGAGAGGAGCGGCTTTGGGAGCTGGAAGGGGCCCTCGAGGAGGCCAAGGCCGCCCTTCTGGAAGCGGGGGAGGCCCTCTCCAAAGCCCGGCAGGAGGCAGCGCAAAGGCTCCGGGAGGGGATGGAGGGGGAGCTGGCCGAGCTTGGCTTCCCCCACCCCCGCTTCCGGGTGGACCTGAAGCCCCTCCCCGACCCTGGGCCCTTCGGCCTGGAGGAGGTGGCCTTCCGCTTCGCCCCCAACCCCCACCTGCCCCCCGCCCCCCTTTCCGCCCTGAGCGGGGGGGAGCTCTCCCGGGTGGCCCTGGCCCTGGCCCTCCTCACGGGGGCCGAGGCCCCCACCGTGGTCTTTGACGAGATCGACACCGGCCTCGGGGGGGAGACCGCCTGGAAGGTGGCGGAGCGCCTGGCCCGCCTGGCCCAGACCCGGCAGGTCCTGGTGGTCACCCACCTGCCCCAGATCGCCGCCCGGGCCCACCGCCACCTGCGGGTGGTCAAGGAGGGGGAGGCGGTGCGGGTGGAGGCCCTGGAAGGGGAGGCCCGGGTGCGGGAGCTGGCCCGCCTCCTCTCCGGCCAGTACACCGAGGCTGCCCTCTCCCACGCCCGCCTCCTCCTGGAGACCCGCTGATGAACCTGCTTGAGGCCCCCTACCCGGTCTTTCTCCTCCAGGGGGAGGAGGTGTTGCCTAACCCCTTGGCCCAGGGCCTGCCCCTGCCCGAGGGGGAGGAACTGCGGTTTGCCGGGAAGACCTACCGGGTGGCCCGCCTGCAGGCCCCCGAGGGCACCTACCTCCTCCTCCTGGAGGTCACGGACCTCAGCATCCGCGCCCGGGCCTACGAGGCCCTCCTCCTGGTGCTCAAAGGGCTTCTCCAGCACGAGGAGCCCGAGGGGCTGCTACAGGACCTCATCCGCCAAGCGGTGGCGGTGGTGCCAGGGGCGGAGGCGGGGAGCATCCTCCTCCGGGAAGGGGCCTTCTTCTACCTGGTGGCCCAGGAGGGCTTCGGCGAGAGGCTCCTGGGGGCCCGCACCTCCTTGGAGGAGGAACTGGCCTGGTACGGCCTGGGGGTGGACAACTGGCTCAAGGGCCGTCCCCGGGTGCTCAAGGGGGCGGAGATCCGCCACCTCTCCAGCCTGAGCACGGTGGAGGCCAGACCCGCCTTCTTTGAGCACGGCCGCCTCCTGGAGATCCAGGCCACCCTGGGCCTGCCCATCGTGCTGGAGGGGGAGGTCCTGGCAGCCATGAACCTGGACAGCTTCTCCTCCCCCGAGGCCTTCACCCCCCTTTCCCTGGAGCTGGCCCAGGCCTTTGCCCTGGAAGCCGCCCTCCTCCTCAAGGCCCTGAAGGAGCGCCAGGCCCTGCAGGAGGCCGCCCGCACCGACCCCCTCACGGGCCTCCTAAACCGCCGCGCCCTAGAAAGCCTCTTCCCGGAGCTCTTGGCCCAGGCCAAGGCCACGGGGGAGCCTCTTTCCCTCATCTACTGGGACCTCAACGGCCTCAAAGCCCTCAACGACCAGGAGGGGCACGCGGCTGGGGACCGGGCCCTGAAGAGCCTGGCCCAGGCCCTCCTGCGCCTCTCCCGCCAGCGGGACCTGGCCTTCCGCATCGGGGGGGACGAGTTCGTGAGCCTGCACCTGGGGCTCAAGGAGGGGGAGATCCCCACCCTTATCGCCCGCCTGCGGGAGAACCTCCCCTACGGGGTGGCCGCGGGGGGACTGGAGGTGCGGGGAGAAAGCCTGGAGGCCCTTCTGGAGGAGGCGGACCGGCGCATGTACCGGGCTAAAGGAGGCCCTTGACCCCATCGGCCACGTACTGCACCGCTAGGGCCGCCAGAAGAAGGCCGAGGACCCGGGTGACCACATTCACCCCCGTGCGTCCCAAGACCCGGCGCACCGAGGCCGCCGCCCGCAGGAAGAAGTAGGCCAGGAGGAGGACCAAGAAGGCGGTGAGGAGGACCACCGCCCACCCCAGGGCCACCCCCCGGGCCTCCCCCCCCAGGATGAGGACGCTGGCCAGGGCCCCGGGGCCGGCAATCAGGGGTATGGCCAGGGGGAAGACGGAGATGTCGGCCCGGGACAGGGCCTCGTCCTTCTCCTCCTCCGTCTCCCGCTCGTGGTGGGCGAAGACCATCTCCGTGGCGATGCGGAAGAGGAGGATGCCCCCGGCGATGCGCAGGGCCTCGAGGGTGATGCCCAGGTGTTCCAGCAGGGCCCGGCCGAAGAAGAAGAAAAAGGCCAGAAGCCCCCCCGCCACCAGCACCGCCTTCTTGGCGATCTGGGCCTGCTTCCTGGGGGGGCGGTCGCCGGCCAAGGCCAAAAAGACGGGCACCAGCCCCACGGGGTCCATGACCACGAAGAGGGTGAGGAAGGACTTCAAAAAGAGCTCCAGCACGGGACCTCGCCTTGCCCCCCCAGGCCCGTCGGCCCGGGCGAGGGGATGCCCGGGCCGGGAGGCCTAGGGCCCCTGCCTCAGGCCCCTGCCCACCAACAGGAGCTCCCCCAGCTCCTGCTCCAGGGCCTTGGCCTCCTCCTCGCTGCGGGCCACCACCAAGATGGTGTCCTCCCCCGCCAGGGTGCCCACGATCTCGTCCCGGCGCAGGCGGTCCAGGAGGAGGGCGATGCCCGAGGCGTGCCCCTCGGCGGTCTTCACCACCAGGATGTTGCCCCCCCGGTCCACGTCCTTCACGAAGAGGCCGAACTGGCGCCTGAGCTCCTCGTGGAGGTCCTCGGGAAGCTCCAAGGAGGGCAGGGCGTACTTGTGCCGCCCCTTGCCCAGGGAGACCCGGGCCAGGCGCAGCTCAGCGATGTCCCGGCTCACCGTAGCCTGGGTCACGTCAAAGCCAAGCTGCCTCAGGCGCTCCACCAGCTCCTTCTGGGTGGCGATCTCCTCCCGGCTCACGATCTCCTGAATGGCGCGGTGCCGTTCCGCTTTGCTCCGCATAAACACCCCTAAGCTTTCCAGAACGTTCTTACGAAGTCCAGTATACGGTCCGCCACCTGACGCTTCGCCATGCGGGGAAGCGCCAGCACCTGCCCGTCCCGGAGGAGGAGGACCACCTCGTTCTCGGGGCTGCCAAAGCCCACCCCCTCCCGGCTCACCCAGTTGAGGACGATGAGGTCCAGGTTCTTGCGCTGGAGTTTACCCTTAGCCCGCTCCAGGCCTTCTTGGGTCTCCATGGCAAAGCCCACCAGGACCTTGTTCCCCTTCTGCTCCCCAAGCTCTTTGAGGATGTCGGGGTTGGGCACCAGGTGGAGGGTCTTGGCCTCGGCCGCCTTGGGCTCCTTGTCCCGCAGGACCTCCTTGGGGCGGTAGTCGGCCACCGCCGCGGCCATGACCACGGCCTCCGCCCAGGCAAAGCGCTCCAGGATGGCCTGGCGCATCTCCAGGGCGCTTTCCACCCGCACCACCTCCACCCCCCAGGGGTCGGGGAGACAGGTGGGCCCGGAGACCAGGACCACCTCCGCCCCCCGGTCCCGAGCGGCCTCGGCCACCGCGTAGCCCTGCCGCCCCGAGGAAGGGTTGGAGAGGAAGCGCACCGGGTCCAGGTACTCCCGGGTGGGCCCGGCGGAGACGAGAAGCCTTAGGCCCTCGAGGTCCTTGGGGGTCAGGAGGGCGTTGAGGCGCTCCAAAAGCTCCTCGGGCTCCAGCATCCGCCCCCACCCCTCCCCTTCCCCCACCGCGGCTAAAGGGCCGTAGCCGGGGCCGAAAACCGCGTGGCCCAGGGCCTTCAGGCGCTCCACGTGGGCCTGGGTCTGGGGGGCCAGCCACATGGCCTCGTTCATGGCCGGGGCCCAGGCCACCCGCCGGGCCCCGGCCAGGAGGGTGGCGGAGAGGAGGTCGTCCGCCAGGCCCAAGGCGGCCTTGGCCAGGGCATCGGCAGTGGCGGGGGCCACCAGGACCACCTCGGCCCAGCGGGCCAATTCAATGTGCAGGGCCCCTCCTTCAGGGCGGAACCAGGCCTCCTCCGTGGCCACCTCACTCCCGGCGGCCACGGCCAGGGAGAGGGGGGTGACGAACTCCAGGGCCCGCGGGGTGGCCAGGACCCGCACCTCGTGCCCTGCCCCCCGCAGGAGGCGCAGGAGGTGGGGGACCTTGATGGCGGCCACCCCGCCCGTCACCCCCACCAGGACCCGGGCCACCTAGGCCTCCTCTTCCCCCACCGGGTAGAGCCTCTCCATCTCCTTCTGGAGGCGGTCCTCGGGGATCAGCCCCTCCCCGAAGACCAGCCGGCCCGTGAGGGCCTCCTTCATGGCCCAGGTGACGGCGTTGGGGTCGTCAAAGAGGCCCTCGAGGGTGCGCATCTTGGGCCTTTCCTCCGGCTCCAGCACGGTGTTCTTGAAGCGGTGGCGCAGGAGTTGCTGGGCCCGCTTGGCCACCACCACCGTGAGCCGGTACTTGGAGTCCACCATGCCAAAGAGCTTGTCAATGCCCGGTTCCGCCATAGTTCCTCCGCAAGATCTCGTCCAGCTCGCCTTCCAGGTCGGGGTCGCGCCTCAGGGCCCGCTCCAGGGCCGGGGCCATCCTGGGGGTGCGGCGGCGCTCCGCGGTGAGGATGGCCAGGAAGTCGGCCACGGCCTCCTCCAGCACGTCGTTCACCACCACGTAGTCAAAGAGGTGGGCGTTTTGGATCTCCCACTCCGCCTGCTCCAGGCGCTTTTGGATCTTCTCCGGGCTGTCCTTGCCCCGGTAGACCAGGCGCCGCTTGAGCTCGGAAAGGGAAGGGGGCAGGAGGAAGATGAGGACCGCCTCGGGCACCCTCTCGCGCACCTGCAAGGCCCCCTGGACCTCTATCTCCAGCAGGACGTCCTCCCCCCGGGCCAGGGCCCTTTCCACCGGGGCCCGGGGGGTGCCGTAGAGGTGGCCCACGTACTCCGCGTGCTCCAGAAAGCCGTCCTCTTGCAGGAGGGCCTCAAAGGTGGGGCGGTCCACGAAGTAGTAGTCCACCCCATCCCGCTCCCCCGGCCGGGGGGCACGGGTGGTCATGGAGATGGAGTAGAAGAGGCGGGTGCGCTCCAGCACCTTGGCCCGCACCGTGCCCTTGCCCACCCCGCTGGCCCCGGTCATGACAAAGAGGCGGCCCCGCATACCCTTCACCCCGGGAGGATACCAGAGGCCACCCCATTGGGGCAAGGATTTTTGTGATCTGGGCACACTTAGCCCGTGGTACACTTGGCCCCGTGGCCTGGTACGAGGGCGCCTTCTTCTATCAGATCTTTCCCGACCGCTTTTTCCGCGCTGGCCCCCCGGGCAAGCCCGCCCCCGCGGGGCCCCTGGAGCCCTGGGAAGCCCCCCCTTCCCTGAGGGGGTTCAAGGGGGGGACGCTCTGGGGAGTGGCGGAGAAGATCCCCTACCTCAAGGACCTGGGGGTGGAGGCCCTTTACCTGAACCCCATCTTCGCCTCCACGGCCAACCACCGCTACCACACCGTGGACTACTTCCAGGTGGACCCCCTCCTGGGGGGCAACGCCGCCTTGCGCCACCTCCTGGAGGTGGCCCATGCCCACGGCATGCGGGTGATCCTGGACGGGGTCTTCAACCACACGGGACGGGGGTTCTTCGCCTTTCAGCACCTCCTGGAAAACGGCCCGCAAAGCCCCTACCGGGACTGGTACCACGTGCGGGGCTTTCCCCTGAACGCCTACGGGGGGCCGGCCAACTACGAGGCCTGGTGGGGCAACCCCGAGCTCCCCAAGCTGCGGGTGGAGACCCCGGCGGTGCGGGAATACCTCCTGGAGGTGGCGGAGCACTGGATCCGCTTCGGGGCCGACGGCTGGCGGCTGGACGTTCCCAACGAGATCCCCGACCCTGAGTTCTGGCGGGCCTTCCGCCGCCGGGTGAAGGGGGCCAACCCCGAGGCCTACATCGTGGGGGAGATCTGGGAGGAGGCCGATGCCTGGCTCCAGGGGGACATGTTTGACGCCACCATGAACTACCCCCTCTCCCGGGCCATCCTGGGCTTCGTGGGCGGGGAGGCCCTGGACCGGGACCTGGCGGGGCGGAGCGGCCTAGGGAGGATAGAGTCTCTCCAGGCCCTGGCCTTCAGCCACCGCCTCGAGGGGCTCTTCGGCCGCTACCGCCCCGAGGCGGTGCGGGCCCAGATGAACCTCCTCACCTCCCACGACACCCCCCGCCTCCTCACCCTCCTGCGGGGAAGTCTGGAACGGGCCCGGCTGGCCCTGGCCCTCCTCTTCCTCCTCCCGGGCAACCCCACGGTGTACTACGGGGAGGAGGTGGGCATGGAGGGGGGCCACGACCCGGAGAACCGGGGGGGCATGGTCTGGGAGGAGGGACGCTGGCGGCAAGAACTTCGGGAAACGGTAAAACGCCTGGCCCGCCTCCGGCGGGAGCACCCCGAGCTACGCACCGCCCCCTACCGGCGCATCTACGCCTCGGACGGCCACCTGGCCTTCACCCGGGGGCCTTACCTGGTGGTGGTGAACGCCAGCCCCCATCCCTTCCGCCAGGACTTCCCCCTGCACGGGGCCCTGCCCCGGGGAGCCCAGGCGGTGGACCTCCTCTCGGGGGCTTTCTGCACCCCCACGGGGGGCCGGCTTTGCGGCCCGGAACTCCCCCCCTTCTCCGTGGCGGTCTGGGTGGAGGTCTAGCCCCAGGCCCCCTCAAAACGGAGGAGCCAGGCCTTGAGCCCCTCCTGCCCGGCGAAGCCCCCGAGCCGGCCATCGGCGTGGATCACCCGGTGGGCGGGAACGAGGAGGAAAAAGGGGGAGGCCCGCAGGGCCGCCCCCACCGCCCGGGGGGTGAGGAGGAGCTCCCGGGCCAGGGCCCCATAGCTGGTGGTGCGGCCATAGGGGATGCGGCGCACCCTCTCGTAGAGGGCCACGCGGGCGGGGGAGAAGCCGGTGTAGTCCAGGGGGAGCTCCAGAAAATCCGGGCGCTTGCCGGCAAAGTAGGCCAGCACCCCCTCGCGCACCGCCTCCGCCAAAGGCCCTACCGCCTCCGGGCCCTCAGGAAACAAAGCCGGCTCCAAGCGCCTGACCCCCCGGAAGGAGACCTCCAGCCAGAGGGGGCCCAGGGGGGTGGGAATGCGCATCAGGGCCCCCGGAAGGCCATGGGAGAAGGGGGCTCGACCCATCCCAGGAGGAGGTCGGAGAGAAAGGTGCCGGGGAAGTAGTGGCCCAGGATCTCCCGGTGGCCGTACCCCGCCTCGGCCATCCCCTTGGCCCCCCACTGGGAAAGCCCCACCCCGTGCCCCGCCCCCCGGCCCACCGCCTCCCAGCCCTGGAACTCCGCCAGGGCCGAGGGCAGGCCCATGAGGCGCAGGAGGCGCTGGGCCTCGGGACCCTGCACCTCCGCCCCCAGAAGCCGCACCCGCCAGGCCCTTCCCGAGGGGCTCCGTTCCAGGACCACGGGGGGGTCCTCCCCCCTCGGGGTCTGGCCCAGGGCGCGCAGGGCGCGCTCGGCCACCTCCCGGCGCACGGGAAGGCGCCAGGCGCTCCTGGGCCCCTGGGCGTAGGGGTCGGGGCGGGGGCGCAGGTAGGGCAGGGGCCTTTGGAATACCTCCTCGCTCCCCGCGGTCATGCCCCCGGAGTCCGCGTGGTAGAGGGCGGAGATGGCCTTTCCCCCGTAGCTCAGCACCTGGCCGCGGGTGGCCACCACCGCCTCCTTATGCCTTGGGGTCTCCGCGGAAAAGCCCAGGTAGACCTGGCAGCGCTCGCTGGCGCAGAGGTCATATGGGGCCTTGGGGTTCAGGCGGTTTATGGCGAAGGTGCGGGCCACCACCGCCTGGGCCTTGAGGGCCTCGAGGGGGAATCCCTGGGGCATCTCCGCCGGCAGGACCCCGAGGAGGTAGTCCTCCAGGAGGACCAGGTTCACCACAAGAAGCCGCCCCTCCTGGACCAGAAGGCGCACCCCACCCCGGTAGGCCCGCCCTTGGAAGGTGAAGTAGGGCACGGCCAGGTCCCAGTAGGGCTGGAGGCGTCCCTCCACCACCGCCCCTTCCGGGGCCCCAAAGGCCCGCACCTCTCCCGAGGGGAGCTTAAGGCGCACCTCCTGCCCCTGGGGCACCTCCTCCAGGAGGACCCGGAGCCAGAGGTCCTTCTCCTGGCCCAGGCCCGGAAGGGCCACCAAGGCCGCCAAAACGAGGAGGATCCCAACCCCCGGCTTCATACCCCTAAGCCCCACTCTACACCCCCACCTATCCCAGGACCAGGGTGGCCCTGCCCAAAAAGGGCGCCTCCGCCAGCCGCCCCAGGGCCTCGGGGTGGCGCAGGGCGTACATGGCGAAGGGATAGACCCGCTCCTGGGGCAGGCCCAGGGGAAGGAGGTGGCGCTTAAGCCGTTCTAGGTGGTGCAGGAGAAGGGCGTCTTGGCCCAGGCGGGAACGGAGGAGCTTGCGCAAAAGCCTCTCCCCCTCCCCCTGAAGCCTTGCGCGGAAGCGGCGGAAGGGCCGCTCCAGGGTGGGGTCTAGGCGCTGGGCCTTCTCAGCCAGGGCCTGGGCCTCCGCGAGAAGCCGGGAAAGCTCGGCCTCCACCTCCCCGTAGCCCTGGAGGAGGGGGCGCACCGCGTCCAGGAAGGCCGCCTCCCCCCGCTCCAGGAAGGCCCAGGGCTCCAGGCGGTACTTCCCCAAGATGCGGGCCGTGGGGGGCTCCAGCACCACGCCCTGCAGGCGCAGGAAGAGGGCGGGCACCTCCAGGCCGTAGAGGCGGTAGACCTGGGAAAGCTCGGCCACATAGCGAAACTCGTTGGGGCCCACCACGAAGCCGGCGGTGGGGAGGACCCAGTCCTGGAAGACCGGCCTCAGCCCCGCCGCCGGGGTCAAGCGGGTGGGATCGGCCCGCAGGAGCTCCAAAAGCTCCTTCCGGGTATACCGCCTTACCCCGTCGGTGAAGGCTCCCTCCTGGTAGAAGAGGAGCCGGCGGGCGTCCGTCTCCAGGAAGAGGTTGGTGGCCCCGGGCTTGCGCTTCAGGGGAGGCTTTCCCCCCAGGGCCTGGATGCGCTCGGCCTCCTGGTTGATGGCCTGGGCGCTGGCCAGGGGGTCAGAAAGCTCCCGCTCCAGCACCTCCTGGAAAAGGGGGGCGAGCTCCGGGGCCATGGGGTCAAAGGGCAGGAGGCCCCGCTCCCCCATGAAGGCCAGGAGCAGGCGGGCGAAGAACTCGGAAAGGGTCTCGCCTTCCAGGGCATAGGCCACCCTCGAGTCCCGGGCCCAGGGACCCAGAAAGCCCCCCAGGGCCTCGCGGTAAGGGGCCAGGGGGATGCGCCCGGCGGGAAGGGGGGGCAGGGGCAGGGAGAGGGTGCGGACCGCCTCCTCCTCCAGGAGGTGGAGGTGGCGCACCTCTTCCACGTCGTGGTCCTGGGAGGCCACCCAGAAGACCCCGGCCGCCCCCACCCCCTCCGCCAGGCCCAAGGCGGTGTGGGCCTTGTAGAAGGTGAGGGCAGGGCCTCCCAGAAGCCCCGCCTGCTGCCCCGTGACCACCGCCCCCCGGGCCAGGCGCCCCAGGGCGGCCAGGGAGGCCTGCGGGGCCCCCAGGCGCCTGAGGTAGGCGGAGAGGGCCGGCAGAAGGCCAGGATGCCCCGCCCGGCCCAGGCGTTCCCTTAAGGCCGCTTCCCCCTGGGGCAGGCCCAGGAGCTGGGCCAGGAGGAGGGTTTCCATGCTTCAAAGCCTAAAGCGCTTCCGCCAGCCGGGCAAGGGCCTCCCGGTCGCGGATCTCCACCCGGCGGTACCCCAGGTCCACCACCCCCAGGAGGGCCCACTCCCCCAGGAGCTTGGTCACCGTCTCCCGGGTGGCCCCCACCATGTGGGCCAGGTCCTGGTGGGAAAAGGCCACCTCCCCCGCCGCGGCAAGCCGCAGGAGGAGGCGGGCCAGGCGCTGGGCCACGGAGAGGTGGCGCACCTCCCAAAGCCGCTCCTCCACCGCCTTGAGCCGGGCGTAGAGGGCGCCGAGGAGGAAGCGCTCCACCTGGGGAAACTCCCGCAGGGGGGCAAGGGCCTCCGTGGGGGCGAAGAGGAGCTCGGCGTAGGTGAGGGCCGTGGCCCCGTGGGTGCGCCTCCCCTCCCCCACCAGGGCCTCCTCCCCCAGAAGCTCCCCGGGGCCCACCACCCCCAAGGTGGCAGGCTCCCCGGCGGGGGACCGGGGGCCTTCCAGCCAAACCAGGCCCTCCCGCACCAGGTAGACCCCCTCCACCCGGTCCCCCAAGGCGTAGAGGACGGCCCCCCGCCGCACCCGGAGGGGCTGGAAGACTCGGGCCGCCTCCCGCCGGGCCTCGAGGGGAAGCTCCTGGAACATGCCCTGAGTCTACAAAAAGAGGGGCTCGGCGGAGGGGGGAAGGAGCCCCCGGGCCTCGGCCTCGGCGAAAAGCCGCCGCACGGCCCTCTCCCCCTCCTCCCCCACCTCGAGGCTGAACGCGTTCACGTAGGTGCGCACGTGGGCCCAGATGACCTCCTCGGAGAGCTCCTGGGCGTGGGCCTTCAGGTAGGGCAGGGTCTTTTGGGGATGGGCCTGGGCGTATTCCAGGCTCCGCCGCACCGCCTCGTCCAGGGCCCGGATGAGCCCCTCCCCCAGGTCCCGCCGGGCCAGGATGGCCCCCAGGGGCAGGGGAAGCCCCGTGGCCTCCTCCCACCACGCCCCCAGGTCCACCACCTTTTCCAGGCCGTACTGGGGGTAGGTGAAGCGGCTTTCGTGGATGATGAGGCCCGCCTCCACCTCCCCTGCGGCCACCAGGGGCAGGATCTGGTCGTAGCGCACCTCCAGGGGGTGGAAGCCCGTGGCGTAGAGGGAAAGGAGGAGGTAGGCCGTGGTGTTCTGCCCGGGGATGGCCACCCGCACCCCCTCCAGGCTCCGCAGGGGGCGCCGGGCCACCACCAAGGGTCCCACCCCCCGGCCCAGGGCCCCCCCGCTCCTCAGGGCCACGTAGCGGTCCCGCACCCGGCCGTAGGCGGCGTAGGAGAGCTTGGTGAGGGGAAGCCGGCCCTCCAGGGCCCAGCGGTTTAGGGTCTCCACGTCCTCCAGCACGGGCTCCACCGGCCTGGGGCTGGGGACCAGGCCGTGGGCCAGGGCGTAGAAGATGAAGGTGTCGTTGGGGCAGGGGGAGTAGCCCAGCTTAAGCGCCTCCATAGGGCCTACTGTACCCCCTTGAGGGCCTTTTTGAAGAGCTCGGGGGCGAAGAGCTTCAGGGCCCGCAGGAAACCCGTGGCTCCCCGGGCGCGGCCGGGGATAACGTAGACCGGGACTCCCAGGCGCTCGGCCTCGAGGCGCACCGGCTCGGAGAGGTCGTGGCCCACGTAGCTGGAGACGATCATCAGGCCGTGGGCCTTCTCCAGGCGGTTCTGGATGCGCCTCAGGGCCTCCTTCCCCACCCCGGCGCTGTCGGCGTCGTACCAGTCCACCCTAAGGCCCCGGGCCTCCAGGAAGGGCACCAGGCGGCTGCGGAGCTGGGTGTGCCCCCCCACCACCAGGAGGTGCTCCCCGTGGAACTGGGGCAGGGCCTCCTCCAGGAGCTCCTGGGGGGCCTCGGGCAGGGCCCGCACCTCCTCGCCCAAGGCGCTGAGGCCCTGCCCCACCGCCTTAAGCTCCTCCAGGTAAAGGGCCAGGCTCTCGTCGTGGGGCCGGAGGAAGAGGAGGTTGCGCAACACCTCCCGGGCCAGCTCCAGGTCCTTTTCCCGGTAGAGGGCCACCTCCAGGGCCTTCTGCCAGTACTCGGCGGCCAGGCGCCAGTTCCCCTGGGCCTCGTAGTGCTCCGCCAGGTCAAAGAGGACCTCCAGGGCCTGGGGGTTGGCCTTAAGTTCCTCCAGGAGGAGGCTTTCCGCCTCCTCCTTCCGCCCCGCCCCGTGGAGGGCGGCCAGGTACTGGCCGCGCACCGCCTGGGCCTCGGGGCTTTCCCGGAAGGAACGGGAGAGCCGGTAGGCCAGGGCCAAAAGCTCCAGGGGGGGCCCGGGGGTGTGGCCCAGGGCCTGGTAGAGGACGCTAAAGGCCGCCCAGGGCCCCTCCAGCCTCTCCAACAGGGCCAGAAGCCCCAAAAGGTCCTCCTCCGCCACCTCCTGAAGCCCCGCGTCCCGGGCCCGGGAGAGGAGCTCCCGGGCCAGCACCTCCTCGCCCCCCTTGAGGGCCTCCTGGGCCAGGCGGAAGAGGTAGGGGGCCGGGTAGGCCCTGAGGGCGTGGGCCCGCTTGTGGTCCCCCAGGACCTCCCGTAAGGGACGCCTCAGGGCCCGCTTCACCTCCGCCAGGTGGTGGAAGGCCAGGCCCGCCACCTCCCCTTCCCCGTGCCGCGCCGCCCGCTCCAGGAGGTAGAGGGCCTCGCGAAACCGCCCCTCTCCCCGCCGCAACATGCCCAGGAGGAGGAGGGCCTCGGGGATCTCCGCCCGGGCCAGGGCCTCGGTGAGGTAGGGCTCCAGGGGCTTGAGGTCCTCCTGCCCCCGGAGGTCCAGGGGGGAACGCACCCTTAAGGCGGCCAGGGCCAGGCCCAAAAAGCCCTCCGCCTCGTCCAGGTCGGCAAGCCTGCGGGCGTAGCGCTCCGCCCGGGCAAAAAGCCCCTGGAGGAGGGCGGCCTTGAGCCCCAGGCGGAGCATCTCCCGGGTGAGGAGGCCCGGGGCCAGGTCCTCCACGAACTCCGCCCGGCGGCTCACCTCGGCCCACTCCCCCTCCTTGGCGAAGCGGCGCATGCGCTCGGTGATGCGCTCCAGGGCCTCCCGCACGTACCCCTCAGCCTCGGGAAGCCCCGACTCCACGAACTGGCGCAGGGCGTCCGCGTAGCGCCCCTGGGCCAGGTAGACCCGGCCCAGGTAGAGCCGGTACCGCCCGCCCCGTCCCGCCAGGGCCTCGAGGCGGGCCTTGGCCCGCTCGTACTCCCCGAGCTCCACCAGGACCAGGGCCCGCAGGTCCTCCGCCTCCTCGCTCATGGCCGCCCGCAGGGCCTCCTCGGCCTCCGCGTGGCGGGAGAGGGCGAAAAGGGCCCGCCCCCGGAGGTAGGCGGCCTCCCCCGAAGCCGCCTCGGGCAGGCGGGCCAGCACCTCGGCGTAGCGTCCCGCCTCCAGAAGGGCCCGCACCTCGGTAAGGTCAGCCCCCTGGACCAGCACGGGAAGGGGCGTTTCCTCCTCCGGGAACTCGGCCTCCTCCCAGGCCGTGGCCTCCAGCACCTCAGGCCGCCGCCCCAGGACGAGGAAGTACTCCCCCTCCCCCACCCGCTCCACCTGAGTGAAGCCCAGGCGCACCAGGCCCTCCTCCACCCCTTCGGGGCTCTTGCCCAGGAAGGGGCCGTGGCCGTAAACGAGAAGCCCCCCGGGCCGCAGGAGCCTGGCCAAGAGGGGGAGGCGCTCAAAAAAGGCGAAGCGCTTCCAGAAGGCCTCGGCCTCGAGGCGGCTTTCCATCCCCTGGTCCACCCTCCCCTCGGGGAACACGGAAAGGAGCAAAAGGGTGTCAAAGGGAGGAAGCTCCACCTCCTCGGCCCAGCCCAGGTGCCAGGTGACCTCGGGCACCCGCCGCCGCCCCACCTCCACCGCCTCGGCCACCCCGTCCAGGGCGTGCCAGGAGAGCTCGGGGCGCTTGCGCTGCAGATAGCCCACCAGGGCCCCGGTGAAGGCCCCCACCTCCAGGACCCGCCCCTCCACCCGGGGAGGCACCTCCCGGGCGTAGAACTCCAGAAAGGGCAGGTGCATGCCGTAGACCAGGGCCTCTCCCCTGGGCACCCGGAGCACCTCCCGGTAAAAACTTCGCACCGCCTCCTGCCCCCCGCCCCCCAGGTAGGCCCGCCAGGCCCGGAGGAGGGGCTCCCGTTTGGCAGGGCTTCCCACCCGTTTGGCCAGCTCCGCCTCAAAGCGGCCCGGGGAGACCGGCCCCAAGACCCCAAACCGCTCCTTCAGGTACAGCTTTAGCTCGTCGGGCATTTGCCGGGAGTGTACCAAAAGAGGGGGGTACTGGTCCAGACGATACCCCCCGGGCTCAGGGCCCGGGGGGCACGATGGGGGGTTTAGCGCACCGCCTCGGCCTGGAAGAGGTCGGCGTAGCGCCGCTTGGCCCGGGCAGGGGCCCGGTGCCACACGTAGGAGGCCAGGAGGGGGAAGGCCAGGGTGGCCTCGGCGAAGACCATCTGGGAGAGGGCCGCGTCCACCTTGCCCCAGCTCTGCGCCTCGGAGAGGGTGGAGCCGGAAAGCCCCCCGTCGCGCTCATCGGCCACGGTGATCTGGATGGCGTACTTGTGCATCTCCACCTGGTGGCCCAGGACCTCCGCGGCCACCACGATGTCCTGGGCGAAGTTCTTGGGCACCCCGCCCCCCAGCATGACCAGGCCGGTGGTGCCGGCTTTGAGCTTGATCTCCGTGAGCTCACGGAAGTCGGCCACGGAGTCAATGGTCACGTGGGCCTTCGGGTTTTTCACCTGGTGGTAGACCAGGCCGAAGCCCGCGGAGGAGTCGGAGAAGGCGGGGACGAAGATGGGCACCCCCTCCTCGTAGGCGGCCCGCACGATGCTCTTCTCCCCCAGGCCCCTTTGGGCCAGGTAGCGGCCCATGTGCCAGATGAACTCCCGGCTGGAGTAGGGGCGGGGCTCCAGGCCGTCGGCGATCTCGGCGATGGTGTAGTCGGTGTGGCGGAGCTCCTCCTCGTCAATGTAGGTGTCGTAAATGCGGTCAATCCAGAGGCGCCTCAGGGTCTCGTCGTCGGCCTTGGGGTCCCCCTGGTAGTGGCGGTGGCCCAGGGCCTCAAAGAAGTCCTGGTCCACGATGTTGGCCCCCGTGGCCACGATGGCGTCCACCAGCCCCTTGCGGATGAGGTCGTGGACGATGAGGCCCTGGCCGGCGGAGACCAGGCTCCCCGCCAGGGTGAGGATGACGGCGGCGTCGTCCTCCAGCATCCGCAGGTAGATCTCCGCCGCCCGGTGGAGGTTCCGGGCCTGGAAGGCCGTCTTGCCCATGGCCTCCAGGATGGGTCCGGCGTCAAAGGCCTTGATGTCTATGGGGACCACGGGCGTAGAGAGGAGGTCTTTCTTCTGCATGCTTCTCCTTTCTACGCGGGGTGGGCGTCGGGCGACTCCCCCCTTCCTGCGCCCCCTGCCCCTTACGGCAGGACTTCAAGTATACCACCCCCGGCGATGGGGGGGAAGACCTCCAAAGGACCCTCCACCTCCTCCTCCAGCTCCACCACCCGCTCCCCCACGGCCAGGAGCCAGACCTCCTCCAGGGGTATGCCCAGGCGCAGGAGGGCCTCCTTGGGGGTTTTGGCCTCCACCTCAAGCCGCTCCCCGTAGCGGCGCAGGTCCCCGTGCAGGCGCACCTCCATCAGTACCCCTCCTGGACCACGTTCAAAAGGGGCTCTCCCCTGAGGTAGCGCCCCACCTGCTCGGCCAGGAAGCGGGCCGCCCGCTGGACGAAGCCCTGGGAGAAGCCGGCCACGTGGGGGGTGATCACCACCCCCGGGGCCCGCCAGAGGGGATGGTCGGGGGGCAGGGGTTCGGGGTCGGTCACGTCCAAGGCGGCGCGCACCCGGCCCGCCTCCAGGGCCTCCAGGAGGGCCTCGGTCTCCACCAGGGCCCCCCGGCCGGCGTTGAGGAGCAGGGCCCCGGGCCTCATCTGGGCCAGGAACTCCCGGTTCACCACCCCCCGGGTCTCCGGGGTGAGGGGCAGGAGGAGGACCACGGCGTCCGCCCGGGGCAGAAGGTGGGGGAGGTCCTGGGGGGTGTAGACCCCGGGGCGGGGGCGCCGGGCCACGGGCAGGAGCTCCACGCCGAAGGGCCTGAGCCTTTCCTCCACCGCCTTACCGATGGAGCCGTAGCCCAGGAGGAGGATGGTCTTGCCCTCGAGGTCGGCAAGCTGCCGGGGAGCCCAGCGCCCTTGGCCCTGGGCCTGCCAGAAGCCGGGCAGGTCCTTGAGGAGGGCCAGGAGCAGGGCCACCACCCACTCGGCCACGGGCACATCGTGGATCCCCGAACCATCGCAGAGGACCACCCCCTGGGGCACAAGGGGCAGGATCCAGTCCACCCCCGCGGAGAGGGTCTGGACCACCCTCACCTCCACCTGGGCCAGGACCTGCCGCACCACCTCCTCCTGGCCAAAGGGCGGAAGGAAGAAGTCCGCGGCCTTGGGCCAGGGCTCGTCCAGGTGGCGCACCTCCACCCCCTGGGGGAGGAGGGCAAAGACCTCCGGCCTAAGCCTCGGGGCCAAAATCCTCACGGCGCACCTCCATGTACACGTCCTCCCGCCCCCCCGGGCCCGGGCCCAGGCCCACCTCGCGGAAGCCCGCCTTCTGGAAGGCCCGGCGGGCCCGCAGGTTGTGGGCGAAGGTGCGGAGCCGGACCCGCTTGAGGCCCAGGGGGCCGAAGGCGTAGGTGAGGAGGGCCCGCACCGCCTCGGTGCCGTAGCCCTGGCCCCAGCGGTCCTTGCGGCCGATGAGGATGCCCAGGGTGCCCTCCTCGGGGGTAAGGTCGTACAGCTCCACCGTGCCCAGGTACTCCCCTGCCTCATCCAGAATGGCGAAGGCCAGGCGGTCCTTGCGCCGGGTCTCGGCCTGGACGAAGCGCTTGAAAAGCCAGAAGGGGGAGCGCAGGGGACTGGACCCGTTCCATTCGGCCACCTCGGGGTCGCGGAAGGTCTCGTAGAGCCCTTTCCACTCCGCCTCGGTGAGCCCCGCGCTGAAGGGCTTCAGGGTGACGCGGCCGTAGCGGGGCCAGTCCACGGCCATAGCCTAACAAAACCCCGGGGGAAGCCTCAGGGCCTCCCCCGGAGCCCCCCGGCCTCAGGGGTAGAGGCCCCGCAGGGCCCGGGCCTCGAGGACCCGGGTGGCGGCCACCACGTAGGCGGCGGTGCGCAGGGGGATCTTCTTCTCCTGGCTCACCTGCCACACCGCCTCAAAGGCGTTCCGCAGGACCCTCTCCAGCCGCTGGTTGATCTCCTCCTCCGTCCAGAAGTAGGAGTTGAAGTCCTGGACCCATTCAAAGTAGCTCACGGTCACCCCGCCGGCGTTGGCGATCACGTCCGGCACCACCAGGACCCCCTTCTCCTGCAGGATGTCGTCCGCGGCCGGGGTGGTGGGGCCGTTGGCCCCCTCGGCGATGATCCTGGCCTGGATGCGCCAGGCATTGGCCTCGGTGATCTGCTTCTCCAAGGCGGCGGGGATGAGGAACTCCGTGGGCAGGGCCCAGAACTCCGAGGCGGGCAGGGGCTCGGCCTTGGGGTAGCCCCGTACCCCCCCGAACTCGGCCACGTGCCGCCCCAGGTCGTAGGGGTCAATGCCCCCCTCGTGGTAGATGGTGCCCGTGTGGTCCTGCACGGCGATGATGCGGGCCCCATGGTCGTGGAAGATGCGGGCGGCGGCGTTGCCCACGTTGCCGAACCCCTGGAGCACCACCCGGCTTCCCTCAATGGGGAGGCCGATCTTGGCCGCCGCCGCCGCCGCGGTCACGAACACCCCCCGCCCGGTGGCGTCACGCCGCCCCAGGGACCCCCCCAGGCTGATGGGCTTGCCCGTCACCACCCCGGGCACGGTGCGGCCCACGTTCATGGAGAAGGTGTCCATCATCCAGGCCATCTCCCGCTCGCCGGTGTTCACATCGGGCGCGGGGATGTCCCGGTCCGGCCCCAGGAGGATGCCCACCTCCGAGGTATAGCGGCGGGTAAGCCTTTCCAGCTCCCGCAGGGAAAGCTTTTTGGGGTCCACCCGGATCCCACCCTTGCCCCCGCCGTAGGGCAGGCCCACGGCGGCGTTCTTGATGGTCATCCAAGCGGCCAGGGCCATGACCTCGGAAAGGGTCACGTCGGGGTGGTACCGCACCCCTCCCTTGGCCGGGCCCCGAGCGGTGTTGTGGTGGACCCGGTAGCCCTCAAAGTGGGCCACGGTGCCGTCGTCCAGGTGGATGGGCACGTCCACGATCAGGACCCGCTTGGGCCGCTTGAGGCTCTCCGCCAGGGGGGCGTACCGCCCCAGGTAGGGCACGACCCGGTCCACCTGCTCGGTGAAGATCTCCCAGGGGCCGCCATCCTTGCCCAGGTAGGAAAGGGGTTCGCTCTTCATACGCGCTCCTATGGGTAAACGCCGCGAAGCCGGGTGGCCTCGTTAACCCGCTCCAGGGCCAGGGCCAGGGCCCCGGTGCGCAGGTCGGTCCCCAGGGCCTCAGCCCGCCCGCACACCTCGGCCACCGCCTTGGCCACGGTCTTGGCAAAGCTTGCCCGCACCTCCTCCTCGCTCCAGAAGAACATGTTGAGGTCCTGCACCCACTCCAGGTAGCTGGCCAGAAGCCCCCCGCCCCCGGTGAGGAGGTCGGGCACCACCAGCACCCCCTTGCCCAGGAGGTAGGCCTCCGCCTCGGCGGTGAGGCCGAAGTTGGCCGCCTCCAGCACCACCTTGGCCCGGACCCCCTTGGCCCTTTCCCCGTCCAGGGCGCCCTCGAGGGCCGCCAGGACCAGGTAGTCCACGGGCAGGGCGAAGAGCTCGTCCGCGGGGAGGTCATACCGGGGGAGCTCCCCCGTGGCCTCGTAGTGGCGCAAGACCCCGGCCACGTCCAGCCCCTCCTCCTGGTACATGGCCCCCCGCCGGGTGGAGACGGCCACCACCTTGAGGCCCAGGGCCTGGGCGTGGAGGGCGAAGGCCCCTCCCACCTGGCCGAACCCCTGCACGGCCACCCTGGCCCCCTCTAGGGGAAGCCCCCGCCTCCGGGCCAGCTCCTTGAGCACCAGGGCCACCCCTAGCCCCGCGGCGTCGTCCCGGCCGGCCGTGCCCCCCAGGGCGTGGGGCTTGCCCGTCACCACCCCGGGCACGGTGGAGCCCACGGTCATGGAGTAGGTGTCCATGATCCAGGCCATGACCTGCTCGTCCGTGCCCACATCGGGCCCCAGGATGTCCATATCGGGGCCGATGAGGTTGACGAGCTCCGCGGTGTAGCGCCGCACTAGGCGTTCCAGCTCCCGTTGGGAAAGGCGGGTGGGGTCCACCGCCACCCCCCCGGCCGCCCCGCCGAAGGGAAGGTCGTACACCGCGGCCTTGAGGGTCATCCAGGCGGCCAGGCCGGCGGTCTGGCCCAGGGTCACCGAGGGGTGGAGGCGCACCCCTCCCTTGGCAGGGCCGCGGGCGATGTCGTGCACCACCCGGTAGCCCTGGAAGACCCGCACCTTGCCGTCGTCCATCACCACGGGGAGGGAGACGGTGACGAGCCGCTTGGGGTGGGCCAGGTACTCCACCGTGGTGGGGTGGATGTGGGCCACCTTCAGGGTCTTCTCCAACCGCTCCAGAAAGGCCTCCCAGAGGCTTGGGTCCTCGGGAGGCCGGTAGGCGGGCAGGCTCATAGCATCACCGAGGGGGATTATACCCCGGGCCCCGGGGACAAACCGCCCTCAGGCCAGCCGCTCCGCCTCCTTGAGGGCCAGGGCCTTCAGGGCCTCCTTGTAGGGGGTTTGGGGAAGGGGTTCCAGGGCCTCCACCGCCTGCCAGGCCCGCTCCCGGATGCGGGCCTCCACCTCCTGGGCCACCCCGCTCTCCCGGGCCAGCTGCCTGAGCCACTCCAGGTCCCCCGGCTCACGGCCCCGGCGGCGGAGCACCTCCCGCACCTCGGGGAAGCGCTCCATGAGGAGGAGGGTGATGAGGGTGGCCTTGCCCTCGCGTACGTCCCCTCCCACGGGCTTGCCCAGGGCCTCGGGGGTGCCCATCAGGTCCAGGTAGTCGTCCCGCATCTGGAAGGCCTGGCCGTAGAGGAGGCCGAAGCGGGCCAGGGCCGCCCGCACCTCCGGCGCCTCCCGCCGCAAAAGGGCCGGCCCCTCGGTGCAGAGCTCCATGAGGACGGCGGTCTTGGCGGTGATGATGCGCTCGTAGTTGGCCAGGGAGTAGTCCTCCAGGGCCGCCACCTGGAACTGGAGCACCTCCCCCTCGGAAAGGGTCTTGGCCACCTGGGCAAAGCGCTCCACCAGCTCCATCCGCCCCGTCCTGGCCAAGGTATGGAGGAGGCGGGAAAGGAGGAAGTCCCCTGAGAGCACGGAAACCGCGTTGCCATAGCGGCGGAAGGCCGCCTCCTTGCCCCGGCGGGTCTCGGCGTCGTCAATGAGGTCGTCGTGAAGGAGGGTGGCGGAGTGCAGGAGCTCCACCGCCAGGGCAAGCTCCAGTTCAAAGGGGGCTCCTCCCAGGGCCCTCGAGGCCAGAAAGACCAGCCGGGGGCGGATGCGCTTACCCCCGGCGGTCACCAGGTCCTGGTGGATGAGGCGGAGGAAAAGGACGTCGGACTGGACCAGCTCGGAAAGGGCCTCCTCAAAGCGGAGCAGGGGGGCCTCGAGGGCCTCTAACGCCGTCACGCCCCCCAGTATAGCCCTAGATACCCCCAGTCTATCTGGGGTAAGACACTTCCTAAGGCCGCAAGGGGTACTTGACCTGATACTCCTGCGTCCAACGCACCACCCCGCCATTGGATGTGGTGACGTACCAGGTCACCAGATAACGCCAGTTAAGAGGTCCGCCCTGATTAAGGTGCTCTATGGCCACCCTGCCGTCCAGGCTGAAGCGGAAGGGCTGGGACTGCTTGGCCGCATAGCGCACCTGCCCATCAACCACTTCCCGGCCGGCAGGGACTTCCACCGCCACAAAACCACTTCCCAAGGACGCACCAGAAAAGACTTCATTCCCGGAGTCGTCCACCACCAGGTACTCGTAGCGCTCCAAATATCCACCCGGAGCCCCAGGGGCTACCTGAACAAAGGCGTTGTTGCCCACCACGGTAATTTTGCCCTGGTCATCCACCTCGTACCCCAGCTGGGCTGGCTCCAGGAGCACACGGTAAGGTTGCTGGAAGAAGACATCTGAACAGGCCGTGAGGGCCAGGGCCAGGATAAATCCAGCAATAAGCCTAGGTCCTTTCATAATCTCACCCCATCATCTCCTCTCGCCACTTAGGGTTCAGTATAGAGAAGGAAAGCCGCGCCAGTCCAGCCAGGAAGTCCACGTTCTCCACCGGCACCTCCTTGGGCACCTCCAGGACCACGGGGGTGAAGTTGAGGATGCCCTTGATGCCCGCGGCCACCAGGCGGTCCGCCGCCTCCTGGGCCGCCTCCCGGGGCACGGTGAGGAGGGCAATCTCTATGCGCCCGGGCACCCTCTGGGGCAGGAGGTCCATGGGCTCCACCACTCCGCCCCGCACCGGGCGGCCGATCTTGGCGGGGTCCACGTCAAAGAAGCCCCGGAGTTCAAAGCTCTCGCCGAAGCCAGGGTAGTCGGCCAGGGCACTCCCCAACCGCCCCATGCCCACAATGCACAGGCCCCAGCGGCGGTTCAGGCCCAGGATGTGGCGCAACTCCCGCTTGAGCACGGGCACCGTGTACCCCACCCCCCGGGTGCCGTAGGAGCCGAAGTAGGAGAGGTCCTTGCGCACCTGGAAGGCGGTCACCTGGGCCTCCTCGGCCAGCTGCTCGGAGCTGGTGCGGTGGATGCCCTTGGCCTCCAACTCCTCCAGGATACGGAGGTAGGTGACCAGGCGGCTGATGGCGGCGCTGGGGACTTTCATCGCACCTCCACGGCCTCGAGGCCCAAGGCCGCCACCTGGGCCTTGACGGCCTCCTTCTCCCCCTCGGCCACGGGGCCCACCCGCACCCGGTAAACCCCGTCCTTCACCAGCACCACGGGCAGGCCCATCCCCTTGAGCTTTTCCGCCAGGGCCAGGGCATTCTCCTCCTTCTGGAAGGCTCCCACCTGCAGGTAGATGACCCCCTGGGGAGGCGGGGCCGCCCCCTGGCCGCGGTACACTTGGGCCCCGTAGGCGGCCAGGGCCTGGGCCACGCGCTGGGCCTCGGCCTCGCTGGCATAGGGGCCCACCACCACCCGGGTGAGGTTCCCCGCAGGCTCCAGGCGCACGGGGTAGCCCTTTTGCGCCAGCTCCTGGCGGAGCCGGGCGGCGTTTTCCGGGCTGGCGAAGGCGCCCACCGCCACTCGGTAGCTCCCCTGGGGAGCAGGGGACGGGGGCCTCGAGGCCTGGCCCGAAGGGGTGGGTTTGGGGGTTTCTCTGGCCTCCGGCTTGGGCTCGGCGGGGGCCTGGGGCAGGGGGAGGACGGTCACCACCGGCTCAGGGGCCTTCTCCGTGGGGGCGGGGGCCTGCGGGGAAGGGGCCGGAGGGGCCACCGAAGCCGGGGGAGGCGGTGCTTCCGGGGCCTGGGGAACAACGGCCTGCCCCGAAGGGCGGGCAAAGGGATTGATGCCCGTAAGGTAGAGGACGATGCCCGCGGCCACCAGGGCGATGAGCAGGAAGATGAGGAGGTCCAGCCAGTTTTCCCGAAGCCAGCGCATCCTACCTCCGAAGGAGCTTTTGGGCCTCGAGGGAGCCCAAGGCGGCCGCCTGCCTCAGGGCCCGTTCCGCCTCCGCCTCCCGGGCGAGGCCCTGGAGGGCGACCCCCAGGTTGTACCAGGCGGCAGCGAGACGAGGGGCGCGGGCCAGGACCTCCCGCAGGAGGAGCTCCGCCTCCCCGAAGCGCCGAAGGGCCAATAGGGCCGCGGCCAGGTTCACCCCCACCTGGGGCTCCCGCCGGGCCTCGTAGAGGGGCCGGAGAACGGCCACCGCCTCTTCCGCCCGGCCCAGCTCCAAGAGCAAAGCTCCCCGCAGGGCTTGGGCCTCAGGAGCGGAAACCCCCTCCAGCAGGGCCAGGGCCTCGGCCTTGCGCCCCAAGGCGTAGGCCGCCTGGGCCTTGAGGAAGGCCCCTGGGGGGCCAGCCTCATCGGCATAACGGTAGGCGTTCCGGTGGTCCTTAAGCTCCAGGTAAGCCGAGGCCAGGGCCAAGGCCACCTGGGGCTCCGGGCTCACCCGGTAGGCGGCCACCAAGAAGCCCAAGGCCCCCTTGGGGTCCCCTGCCTGGAGGCGGGACTGGCCCAGGAGGTAGGCCGCCTCCCACAGGGAGGGGTCCAGGGCATAAGCCTCGCGCAAGAGGGGCTCGGGGCGCTCGGAAAGGAGGGCCTTGCGCAGGAGGAGGCGGGCCCGGTCCTTGCCCTCCACCGCCTGGAGCCCCCGGTCCAGCTCCCGCAGGGCCCGGGCCTTCAGGCCCTCCTCGGCCAGGATGCGGGCCAGAAGCTCCCAGGCCTCCGCCACCCTGGCCTCCTGGTTGAGGAGGGCATAGAGCACGGGCACGGCCTCCGCCCGGGCCCCGGAGGCGTACAGGGCCTTGGCCAGGGCCAGGCGGTAGGCCAGGCTACGCTCCGGGGTGAGGCCTTTTTTTAGGGCCTCCGCGGCCTCCTTGGCCTGCCCTGCCTGGAGCAGGGCGGTGGAAAGACCCAGGTAGGCCTCCTCGGTGGGCCTCAACTCCGCGGCCCTGGCGAAGGCCTCGGCCGCCTCCTGGGGCTTGCCCAGGCGCAGGTAGACCTGGCCGAGGTTGAAGTGGCCCTCGTAGCGGTCGGGGAAAACCCGGACCATCTGGTCAAAGGCAAAGCGGGCCTCGTCCAGACGCCCCAGGCGGAAGAGGGCCGCCCCCAGGCCCAGGTGGGCCTCAAAGCGGCCGTAGTCCTGGGCCAGCACCCCCTCATAGGCCAAAGCCGCTTGGGCGTAGTCTCCCGCCTTGAACAGCGCCTCCGCCTGCTCCAAGGAGGGCTGGGCCCAGGCTAGGCCCAGTCCCAGGAGAAGCGGCAGGGCTTTGCAAAAGGGTTTCGTCATAAGGGCCTCCAAACCCGTCGTTGCCCTTAGCATAGCACAGCTCCAGGGGAACCCCCGCCCGTTTTGCTATCCTGGGTACGTGGGCCCGGCTCCCCACAAGGCCTCGGACCTGGATGCCCCCAGGGTCCTGGTGCTCAACGCCGCCTACGAGGTCCTGGGGCTGGCCAGCATCAAGCGAAGCGTCCTCCTGGTGCTTTCGGGAGGGGCGGAGATGCTTTCGGAAAGCGGGCGCTACCTGCACACGCCTTCCACCAAGGTCCCCGTCCCCAGCGTCATCCGCCTGAAGCGGCTGGTGCGGCGGGGGCCAAGCCGCGTGCCCCTGAACCGCCGCAACGTCCTGCGGCGGGACCGCTACACCTGCCAGTACTGCGGCCGCCAGGGAAGCGAGCTCACCGTGGACCACGTCCTGCCCAAAAGCCGGGGCGGCCAGAGCACCTGGGAGAACCTGGTGGCCGCCTGCCGTCCTTGCAACCTCAAGAAGGGGGACCGCACCCCTGAGGAGGCCGGCATGCGCCTGCAGAAGCCCCCGCGGGCGCCCAGGGCGCCCCTTTTTTTGGCCGAGCTCAAGGAAATCCCTGAGGACTGGAAGCCCTACCTCGAGGCCCTCTTGAGGTAGCGCGCCCCTACCCCCGGCACCTCCACCTGCCCCTGGAAGCGGGAGCCCGTCAGGAGGTCCTCCCAGGTCCCCTGGGGAAGGGGCAAGAGGGCGGGAGCCTTCTGGTTGTTGAAGGCCAGGAGGAGGCGCTCCTCCCCTTCCCCACGCCAGAAGGAGAGCATGCCCCCCTCGGCCAGGTGGGTGGCCAGGTACCCCCCGCGCAGGGCGGGCTCACGGGCCTTCAAGCGGGCGAGCCCCTGGATGAAGGCACGCATCTCTCCCTGGCAGGCCTCCCAGGGGATGGGCTGCCGCTGCAGGTCCAGGGGCTCTTTGGCCCCCTGAAGGGCACACTCCTCCCCCTGCCAGACCACCGGGGCCCCGGGCAGGGCAAAGAGCAGGGCCCAGGCCAGCCGGGCCCTGGCCACGTCTCCTCCCAGGTCGGAAAGGAGGCGGGAGGTGTCGTGGGAGCTGATCAGGTTGAACCCCATGGCGCTGGCCGCCTCGGGGTAGAGGGCGTAGGCCTCGGCCAGCTGGGCCAGGGCCCGCGGCCCCCCGAAAAGGGCGGGATGGAGCCCCTGGGCGTAGCGAAGCACGATGTCCCGGCCGAGGGCGTAGTTCATCAGGCTGTCAAAGGCCTCCTCCCCCACCCAGTCTGGGGCCCGCCGCCAGATCTCCCCCACCAGGTAGACCTCGGGGTTGAGGGCCCTGAGCCTACCCTTCAGCTCGCGGAAGAAGGCCTTGGCCTCCAGAAGGTCCTCGGGTACGTCCACCCGCACCCCATCAAAGCCAAAGCGCACCCAGTGTTCCGCCACCCGGTAGAGGTAGGCCCGCACCTCCGGGTTTCCCGTGTTCAGCTTGGGCAGGCTCCCCACCCCCCACCAGGCCTCGTAGGCCGTGGCATCCCCGGGCTTGAAGGGGTAGCGCCGGATGAAGTACCAGCCCCAGTAGGGGGAGGCCCTTCCCCGCCGCACCACGTCCTGGAAGGCAAAGAAGCCCAGGCCCGTGTGGTTGGGGACGAAGTCAAAGAGGACCCGTATGCCCAGGGCGTGGGCCCGCTCCAAAACCCCCCGCAAAAGGGCCTCATCCCCCAGGCGGGGAGCCACCTGCAGGTAGTCGTGGGTGTCGTAGCCGTGGACGCTTCCCGAGAGGAAGATGGGGTTGAGGTACAAAAGCCCCACCCCCAGCTCCGCCAGGTAGGGGAGGCGCTCCAAAAGGCCCTTCAGGTCCCCCCCGTAGTACTGGTGGCAGCAGTGCAGCGGGCTTGGGGGGTCCTCCCAGCGGGCGAGGTGGGGCCTGGGGCCACCCCCTTCCTGCCAGACCTGGTTGAAGCGGTACTCGTCGCTTTCTAGGGCCAGGGCATCGTTGCCGGCATCGCCGTTTTGGAAGCGGTCGGGGAAGACCTGGTAGCCCACCCGCTCCCCCACCCAGGGCAGGGCCTGGAAGGGCCGGGCAGGCGGCTGGAAAGGACCCAGCACCCGCTCGCCCCCCTGGGTGCGCAGGCGTATCCGGTAGGGTGCGGCCTCGGGCAGGAGGCCCCGCCAGACCTCCTGCCCGGCGAAGACCAGCTGGCGGGCCATGGGCCAGACCCGGCCTTCCTGGAGCAAGGAGGCCTCCCGTACCGCCTCCGCCGGGGCCTGGAAGCGCACCGCGTACCCCTGGGGCAGGCGGGAAAACTGGGCGGGGTTGGCCGGGTCGTGGGCCTGGGCCAGGGCCACCCCCAGGAGGAGGCTAAGGAGCCCCCCGAGGACGTGGAAGCGTTTCATGACCCGAGTCTACCGCCGCACGCTGAGGAGGACGGCCAGGAGGACGAGAAGGGCCCCCAGGTAGCCCAGGGGGGAAAGCACCTCCCGGAAGAGGAGGAAGGCGAAGAGGTTGGCCACCACGGGCTCGAGGGTGGCCACCACGCTGGCCCGGGTGGCGGGAAGCCGCCTGAGCCCCGCGTAGTAGGCCAGGTAGGCCCCGTAGGTGGAAAAGGTGCCCAGGAAGAGGAGGGCCAGGAGGGCCTTGGGACCTAGGGGGACGAAGTCCACGAAGGGCCAAAGCCCCAGGGCCCCCACGGGCAGGGCATAGAGGAAGAGGGTGGGGGTGGCGTAGCGGGGCAGGTAGAGCTTGCCGAAGATGTAGTAAAGGGCGTAGGTGAAGCCGGAGAGAAGGCCAAAGAGGAGGGCCAGGGGCCCGGTCCGCACCTCGCTCCCCCCGCCCAGGCCCATGAGGGCCACCCCCAGGAGGGTGAGGCCCACCGCCAGAAGACCAGTGCGGTCCAGGGGCTCCTTCAGCACCAGGGCAGAGAGCAGGGCCACCCAGGCGGGAGCGGTGTAGAGGAGGACCGAGGCCAGGGCCGCCCCCCCATACCCCACCGCCAGCTGATAACTTCCATAGAAGAGGGAAACCCCCACCAGGCCGAAGAGGAGGAGGACGGGAAGGTCCCTTGGGGCCACCCGCACCTGGCGCAGAAAAAGGGCGTGCAGGGCGAAGAAAACCCAGGCGATGACCGCGCGAAAGAAGGCCACCAAGAGGGGAGAAAGCCCCTCCTGGAAGGCCAGCCGGCTCACCGGGCCGAGAAGCCCCCACAAGGAGGCCGCCAGGAGCAGGTACAGGTAGCCCATGGCGAAAGAGTATAATCCCCCAAGGTGCCCTATGGAGGCCACGCTATGAGCGCCCGTACCCTTTTTGCCCTCATCGTCCTGCTCCTCCTCGTCCTCTTCTCCTGGCTCAACTGGGGGGAGATCACCCGGCCCACCACCCTCTCCCTGGGGCTGACCCGGGTGGAGGCCCCCCTGGGCCTGGTGCTGGTGGTGGCCCTGGGGACGGTCTCCCTCCTCTACCTCCTCTTCACCATCGGGCTGGAAACCGCGGCCCTCCTGGAGGTGCGGCGCTACGCCCGGGAGCTCCTCCACTACAAGAAGCTGGCCGAGGAGGCGGAGCAAAGCCGCTACACCGAGCTGAGGCGCTACCTGGAGGCGGAGTTCCAACGCCTGGCCGAGGCGGAGAAGGGGGAGATCCTGGCCCTCGAGGCCCGGGTGCGCGAGATGCTGGAAAAGCACGGCAACACCCTGGCCGCCTACATCGGCGAGCTGGAGGACCAGGTCCTTCGCCTCCTGGGAGGTCAGGGAAACGGGGGGAAAAGCTAAGGCGCCCCGCCCGGCACGGACCGGGGCGGGACGCCCGGGTAGAGGCTACTCCACCAGCTCCACCAGGGCCAGGGGAGCCCCGTCCCCCCGGCGGCGCTCGGCCAGCTTCAGGACCCGGGTGTACCCGCCGGCGCGGTTCTGGTACTTGGGAGCAATCTCGTCAAAGAGCTTGCGCACCAGCTTCACGTCTTGCAGGTCCCGAAGGACCAGGCGGCGGGCGTGCAGGTCTCCCCGCTTGGCCAGGTGGATGAGGTGGTCCACGAAGCCGGTGAGCTCCTTGGCCTTGGGCACGGTGGTGGTGATGCGCCCGTGGGCCAGGAGGCTCTTGGCCTGGTTGCGGTAGAGGGCCAGACGGTGGGAAGAGTGCCGGTTAAGCTTCCTTCCAGACTTCAGGTGGCGCATGGTCTCACTCCTTCAGGGCGAAGCCCCGCTTTTCCAGGGCCTCGCGGATCTCCTCCAGGCTCCTCTCCCCGATGCCGGGGATGTTCTTCAGGTCCTTGAGGTTCAGGGCCAGGAGGGCCCGCACGGACTCAATGCCCTCCTCCTTGAGGGCATGGAGCACCCGGGTGGAAAGCCCCAGCTCCTCCAGGGGCAGGTCCAGGTCCTCCTCCTTCTCCGGCCGCTCGGGGGCGGGTTCGGCAGCGGGCAGGACCGTGGTCTGGGGGTTGGCGAAGTAGGCCAGGTGGTCCCGCAGGATCTCCACCGCCTTGTTGAGGGCCTCCAGGGGGGTGATGGAGCCGTCGGTCCAGACCCGCAGGGTGAGCTTGTCCAGGTCGGTGCGCTGCCCCAGGCGGGTATCCTCCACCTGGAAGGCCACCCGGCGCACGGGGGAGAAGAGGGCGTCCACGGGAATGGCGTTGATGCGGTCCTTGATGCCGTGGCGCTCCGCGGGGACGTAGCCCACGCCGCGGTCCACGCGCACCTCCATGTAGAGCTTGCCGCCGGCCTCGAGGGTGGCGATGGCCAGGTCGGGGTTGAGGATCTCCACGTCGGCGGAAGGGGTGAAGTCGGCCGCCCGCACCACCTTGGGGCCCTCGGCCCGAAGGACCAGGGTGGTGGTCTGCATCTTGGGGTCCAGGAAGCGCACCACCAGCTCCTTCAGGTTCAGGATGATCTCCACCACGTCCTCCTTGACCCCGGGGATGGTGGAGAACTCGTGGAGCACGTCCTCAATGTAGACGCTGGTGACCGCGGTCCCGGGAATGGAGGAGAGGAGGATCCGCCTCAAGGGGTTGCCCAGGGTGACGCCGAACCCCCGCTCCAGGGGCTCCAGGACGAACTCCCCGTACTCCCGCCCCTGGGTGCGCACCGTGAAGACCGGGGCTTTCAGCTTGGTCTCAAACATAGGCCTCCTTGCAGGCGCAGGGGGGCCTGGACCCGCCAGGCCCCCAGGGAATTACCTGGAGTAGAACTCAATCACCAGCTGCTCGTTCACGGGCAGGGCCAGATCCTCGCGGTCGGGTAGCCGCAGGAACTTGCCCTTCATGCCCTCCGCGTCCAGGGAAAGCCAGGGACCCACCTTGCGGCCCTTCATGGCCTCGAGGTTCTCGCGGATGAAGGCCAGGTTCCGGCTCCCCTCGGCGATGGCGATCTCATCCCCGGGCTTTACCCGGTAGGCGGGGAGGTCCACCTGGCGGCCGTTGACGGTGATGTGCCCGTGGCGCACCATCTGCCGGGCCTGGCGGCGGCTGGCGGCGAAGCCCAGGCGGTAGACCACGTTGTCCAGGCGGGACTCCAGAAGGCCCAGGAAGACCGTGCCCGTGACGCCCTTCTTGCGGCTCGCCTCCTCAAAGAGGTTGCGGAACTGGGTTTCGGAAATCCCGTAGATGCGGCGGAGCTTCTGCTTCTCCCGGAGGCGCACCGCGTAGTCCGAAGGGCGGCGGGTGCGCTTCTGCCCGTGCTGCCCCGGAGGGTAGGGACGGCGCTCCATGGCGCACTTGGGGGTGTAGCACCGCTCCCCCTTCAGGTACAGCTTCACTCCTTCCCGGCGGCAAAGACGGCAAACTGGTCCAATGTAACGACCCATCTTCTCTTACTCCTTACGAGGCCTTGCGGAACTTCTTCTTGGGCCGGCAGCCGTTGTGGGGCACGGGGGTGTCGTCCACGATGGACTTCACCTGGAGGCCCGAGGCCTGGAGGGCGCGGATGGCCTGCTCCCGGCCCGCCCCGGTGCCGCGAACCACCACGTCCACGCTCTGCATGCCATAGGCCATGGCCTTCTTGGCGGCGTCCATGGCCGCCAGCTGGGCCGCGTAGGGGGTGCCCTTCCGGCTCCCCTTGTAGCCGATGACCCCGCCCGAGGACCAGGTGATGGGGTTGCCGTCCGGGTCGGTGATGGTGACGATGGTGTTGTTGTAGGAAGCGTGGATGTAGGCCTTCCCGCTCGCCACCTGCCTTTTGACCTTCTTCTTGGTAACTTTTCTGGCCATACTCTCCCTCTGGCTACGGCTGCGCCGCGAACTCGGAGTATCTACTGGCCCTAAATGGCTTCAGGGCTTACTTCCTGGGGGCCTTCTTCTTGCCCGCCACGGTCTTGCGGGGGCCCTTGCGGGTACGGGCGTTGGTGCGGGTGCGCTGGCCCCGCACGGGCAGGCCCCTACGGTGCCGGAGGCCGCGGTAGCAGCCGATGTCCATGAGCCGCTTGATGTTGGCGGCCACCTCCGCCCTGAGCTCCCCCTCCAGCTTCCAGGTGTTCTCCACGTACTCCCGGAGGCGGACCACCTCGGCCTCCGTGAGGTCCTTGACCCGGGTCGCGGGGTTGATCCCCGTCTTCTCCAGGGCCTCCTTGGCCCGGGCCGGCCCCACCCCGTAGATGTAGGTGAGGGCCACGTCCACCCGCTTGTTCCTGGGAATCTCTACACCTGCAATCCTCGCCACGTTCCCTCCTTAGCCCTGACGCTGCTTGTGCTTGGGGTTCTCGCAGATCACGTACACCCGGCCGTGCCGGCGCACCACCTTGCACTTCTCACAGATTTTCTTCACCGACGCCCGTACCTTCATCTCGCCTCCTACTTCCTGTAGACGATGCGGCCCCGCGTGGGGTCGTAGGGGGTAATTTCCACCACCACCCGGTCCCCGGGCAGGATGCGGATGTAGTGCATGCGCATCTTGCCGGAGATGTAAGCGAGAATCTCGGGCCCCGAGTCCAGCTTCACCCGAAAGGTGGTGTTGGGAAGCGCCTCGGTGACCACGCCCTCCGCCCGAATGGTGTCCTTCTCCTTCGCCATACCCCTCCTACTGCGCCCGCACCAGGGAAACCCCGGTGAGGAGCTCCGGACCCTCTTCCGTCACCAGGACGGTGTTCTCGTAGTGGGCGGCGAGGTTGCCCTTGCCGGCACTCGCCGTCCAGCCATCTTCCAATATTACCACAGGGGCCGGGCGCAGGGTGACCATGGGCTCGAGGGCCAGGGTCATCCCCGGGCGGATCTTGGGCCCCGTGCCCGGCTTGCCGAAGTTGGGCAGCTGCGGGTCCTCGTGGATCTCCCGCCCCACCCCATGGCCCACGAACTCCCGCACCACCCCGTAGCCCCGGCTCTCCAGAAAGGTCTGCACAGCATGGGCCACGTCGCCGATGCGGAAGCCGGGCCTTAGGTACTTCATCCCCTCCCAGAAGGCGGCCTCAGTATCCCGGATGAGCCTTTCCGCCTCCGGGGAGACCCGGCCCACGGGGAAGGTGCGGGCCATGTCCGCGGCAAAGCCCCCGTAGATGAGGCCCACGTCCACCGAGAGGATGTCCCCCTCCTTCAGGGGCTCCTCCGAGGGGATGCCGTGGACCACCACCTCGTTGACCGAGGTGCAGAGGGTGGCGGGAAAGCCGTAAAGGCCCAGGAAGGCCGGCTTGGCCTTGCGCTGGCGGATGGCCTCATAGGCGATCCGGTCCAGTTCCTTGGTGGTGATCCCGGGGGCCACGTGCCGGGCCACCTCCTCCACCACCTCGGTGAGGAGGGCACCCGCCTCCCGCATGCGCTCTATCTCCCAGGGGCTTTTCAGCTTGATGGCCATCAGATTCCCAGGGCCGCCCGGATGCGGGCGTAGACCTCATCGGGGGTGCCAAGGCCCTCCACCCGCTTCAGGGCACCCGTCTTCTCATAATACTGGACCAGGGGCTCGGTCTTCTCCCGGTACACCTCCAGCCGCCGGCGGATGGTCTCCTCGTTGTCGTCGGAACGGCCTTCCAACTCGGCCCGCCGCAGCATCCGCCGCACCAGCTCCTCCTCCGGCACCTCCACCAGGACCACGCCCAGAAGACGGGTGCCCGTGTCCTTCAGGAGGCGGTCCAGGGCCTCCGCCTGGGGCAGGGTGCGGGGGAAGCCGTCAAAGATGACCCGCTCGCTAAGCTCCTCCCGGATCAGGGCCAGGATGAGCTCATCCGGCACCAGGTCCCCCCGGTCCATGATGGGCTTGACCTGCTCCCCCAAGGGGGTCCCCCGGGCCACGTGGTCCCGGAGGATGTCCCCCGTGGAGAGCTTCTTGAAGGCCAGCTCCTCCGCCAACCTCGCCGCCTGGGTGCCCTTCCCCGCCCCCGGCGGCCCCAAGAAGATCACCGCTTCCCCCATCCTCCCTCCTCTAGCGCGTGCGGCCGCGGATGCGGCCCTTGGAGAGGAACCCCTCGTAGTTCCTCAGCATCAGCTGGCTTTCAATCTGCCTCAGGGTGTCCAAGGCCACCCCCACCACGATCAAAAGGCCGATGCCCGAGAAGGCGATGCTCTGCACCCCGGTGATGTTCTGGATGATCTGGGGCAAAGCGGCCACCAAACCGAGGAACAAGGCCCCCCAGAGGGTGAGGCGGGAGACGATGTGCTCCAGGAACTTCACCGTGGGCTCCCCGGGGCGGATGCCCGGGATAAAGCCCCCGTATTCCCGCAGGCTTTCCGCGATGCGCTTGGGGTCAAACTGCACCGCCGTGTAGACGTAGGTGAAGAGGACGATGAGCACCACCTCGAGGAGAAGGCCGGAAAGCCGGGTGGGGTTGAAGAAGTTGGCGATGGCCTGCAGGACCTGGTTGTCCTGGAAGGGGGCAGTGAGGAAGATGGGAATCTGCAGGATGGCCGCGGCGAAGACGATGGGAATCACCCCGGCGGCGTTCAGCTTGATGGGGATGTAGGTGGCCTGCCCCCCGTAGACTCTGCGGCCCACCACCTTGCGGGCGTACTGCACGGGGATGCGCCTTTCCGCCTGCTGCACCGCGGCCATCCCGGCAAAGGCCAGCACGATGAAGGCCAGGAAGAAGAGGAAGGCCACCAGGTTGACCTCCCCGGTGCGGATGAGGCCAAGGGTGCGCAGGATCTGGGGCAACCACTCCACCACGATGCCGGCGAAGATAATCATGCTGGTGCCGTTGCCGATGCCGTACTCGGTGATGCGCTCCGCCAGCCAGAGGAGGAGGGCAATGCCCGCCACCTGGGTGACCACCACCACCAGCCAGAAGAAGGGCCCCGGGGACCAGCCGGGCAGAAGGAACCTCCCTCCTTCAGCCCCCAAAAAGGCCGTGGCTAGGAAGAAGCCCTGGAAGGCCCCCAGAGCGATGCCGCCGATGCGGGTGTACTGATTGATGATGCGGCGGCCCTCCTCTCCCTCCTTGGAAAGCTTCTCCAGCGCCGGCACCACGTTCACCAGGAGCTGCATGATGATGGCCGCGGTGATGTAGGGCATGATGCCCAGGGCAAAGATGGAGAAGCGCTCAAAGTTGCCGCCGGAAAAGAGGTTGATGATGCCAAACACCCCGCCCTGGGTGGTGCGCAGGAACTCCTGGATTTTGTCCAGGTCCACCCCCGGGGTGGGGATGAAGGCCCCCAGGCGGTAGGCGGCCAGCACCAGCAGGGTGAAGAGGATGCGCTGGCGCAGTTCGGGGATCTGGAGCGCGCTCCGGAAGGCCTTCAGCATCTTAGGCCTCCAAGAGGACGGCTTCGCCGCCTGCGGCCTTCAGCTTCTCCAGGGCGCTCTTGGAGAAGGCGTGGGCCACCACCTTGAGGGGCTTGGCCTCGCCATCCCCCAGGACCTTGAGGCGGTAGCCCTTCTTGAGGAGGCCCGCCGCCACCAGGCGCTCGGGGGTCACCTCGCCCTCAAAGCGGGCCAGGTCCTTCAGGTTCACCCCCTGGTACTTGGGGCGGGGAATGGCCCCGGGCACCTGGCCCTGCATGCCCCGCTTGGGCAGGCGCATGAGGGTGGTGGAGCGCCCGCCCTCAAAGCGGCGCGGGTCCTTGAGGCCGCCGGAGCGGGACTTCTGGCCCTTGTGGCCCCGGGTGGCCGTCTTGCCGTGGCCCGAGCCCGGACCGCGGCCCACCCGCTTGCGCTTCTTGTTGGCCCCAGGGTTGGGCTTGAGATCGGTGAGCTTCATTCCAACACCTCCACCCGGAGAAGGTGGATCACCTTCTGGATGTTGCCCCGCACCGCGGGGGTGTCCTCAAAGACCTTCTCCTTCTGCAGCCTGGTGAGCCCCAGGGCCTTCAGGGCGGCCTTCTGGTCCTTGGGGTAGCCGATGGGGCTCTTCACCAGCTTGACCTTCAGCCTGGCCATCACTCCTCCCCACCCTTCCGAAGGCGCTTCACGTCCTCCTTGGTCTGGAGCTGCCTGAGGGCCTCCATGGTGGCGTAGGCGATGTTGATGGGGTTGCGGCTCCCCAGCTCCTTGGTGAGGATGTCCGTCACCCCCGCCAGCTCCAGGATGGCCCGGGGCACCGCCCCGGCGATCACCCCGGTGCCGGGAGCCGCGGGCTTGAGAAGGATCTTGGAAGCCCCGTACTCCACCTCAATCTCGTGGGGGATGGTGCCGTTTTGGATGGGCACCTCCACCATGTTGCGGCGGGCGTAGTTCCCGGCCTTCTGCACCGCCAGGGGGACCTCCTTGGCCTTGCCCAGGCCCAGGCCCACCCGGCCCTGCCGGTCGCCCACCACCACCAAAGCCCCAAAGCGGAAGCGGCGGCCACCCTGGTAGGTCTTGGCGGTACGCCGCACCAGGATCATCTTTTCCTCAAAGTCGGTCTCGGGCATGCTCCCTCCTCAGACTTGGCCTAAAACTCCAGGCCGCCCTCCCGGGCGCCCTCGGCCAGGGCCTTCACCCGGCCATGGTACTTGTAGGGGCCGCGGTCAAAGGCCACCTGGGTGATGCCCTTGGCCTTGGCCTTCTCCGCCAGGGCCAGCCCCACCTGGCGGGCCACCTCGGTCTTCCTGCCCTTGAGCTTGAGGGCCAGGCTGGACTCCGCCACCAGGGTCTCCCCCTTCTCGTCGTCGATGATCTGGGCGTAGATGTGGTTAAGGCTCCGGAAGACGGAAAGGCGGAGCCTACCCGTGCGCTTGACGCGGTTGCGCACCCGGAACTTGCGGCGCTCGTATGCGGTAAGCCGTGCCATGGTTCCCCCTACTTCTTGGCCCCGGCCTTGCCGGGCTTGAGGCGGACGGGCTCGCCCGCGTAGTAGATGCCCTTCTCGTGGTAGGCGCTGGGCTTCTTGACGGCGCGAAGGTTGGCCGCCACCTGGCCCACGCGTTGCTTGTCAATGCCCAGGACGCGGATCTTGGTGGGCTCGGGCACCTCAAAGGTGATGCCCTCGGGGGGTTCCACCACCACGGGGTGGCTGTAGCCCACGGTGAGCTCCACGGCCCGGCCTGCGAGCCTGGCCCGGTAGCCGATGCCCTTGATGAGGAGCTCCTTCACATACCCCTCGGAGACCCCCTTGATGGCGTTGGCGATGAGGGTGCGGGTCAGGCCGTGGAGGCTCTTGTGGCGGCGCTCATCGGAGGGCCGCTCCACCCGGACCACGCCCCCTTCCACCACCACCCGCATCTCCGGGGAGACGGGGACCTCCAGCTCGCCCTTGGGCCCCTTGACCTTCACCAGCCCGGGCGCCACCTCCACGGTGACCCCCTTGGGCAACGGAATGGGAAGCCGGCCAATCCTAGACATCACCACACCTCGCAGATGAGTTCCCCGCCCACGCCCAGCTTGCGGGCCTCCCGGTCGGTCAGGACGCCCTTGGGGGTGGACAGGATGGCAATCCCCAGGCCGCGGCGCACCCGGGGGATCTCCCTGACCCCCACGTACACCCGCCGCCCCGGGCGGCTGATCCGGCGGATGTGGTTGATCACCTGTTCGGGGCGGGGGTCCAGCCCCTGGCGCCGGGGCCCGTACTTCAGGTGGATGCGCAACACCGGCTTGCCGTCCACCTCCACCCGCTCGTACCCCTTGATGAACCCCTCCCGCGCCAGGATCTTGAGAATCTCCTCCTTGAAGCGGGAGGCGGGCACCTCGGTGCTCTCCTTATAGACCCGGGTCGCGTTGCGGATCCGGGTCAGCATGTCGGCAATGGGGTCCGTCAGCATTTCCTCTCTCCTTTTACCTCACTCCTAGACCATGCGGTCTCGAGGGAACCCCCCCGACCAGCCACGGCCTACCAGCTGGCCTTCTTCACCCCGGGAAGCTGGCCCTTGTGGGCAAGCTCCCTGAGGCAGAGCCGGCAGAGCCCGAAGTACCGGTAGACGCTCCTGGCCCTCCCGCAGCGGACGCAACGGGTGTAGGCCCGCACCTTGAACTTGGGGGTACGCTTGGCCTTCTCAATCAGCGCTTTTCTCGCCATGCTCGCCTCACTTACGGAAGGGGAAGCCCAGAAGCTCCAGAAGGGCCTTGGCCTCTTCGTCGGTCTTGGCGGTGGTGACCACCGCGATGTCCATGCCCCTCAGGGCGTCCACCATGTCGTAGGTGATCTCGGGGAAGATGAGCTGCTCCTTGAGGCCCAGGTTGTAGTTGCCGCGGCCGTCAAAGCTCCCCGGGTTCACCCCGCGGAAGTCGCGGATGCGGGGAAGGGCCACATTGAGGAGCTTCTCCAGGAAAATCCACATGCGGTCGCCGCGCAGGGTGACCCGCAGGCCGATGGGCATCCCCTTGCGGAGCTTGAAGTTAGAGATGGACTTCTTGGCCCGGGTGATGGCGGGCTTCTGACCGGTGATGAGGGCCAGCTCCTTGGAGGCCTTTTCCAGAATCCGGGCGTCCTCCTTGGCCTCCCCCAACCCCTGGTTCACCACCACCTTCTCCAGGCGGGGCACCTCCCAGATGTTCTGGTAGCCAAAGCGGCGGATGAGCTCGGGCCGGACCTCCTCGAGGTACTTCTTCTTCAGGGCTACGTCCAGGGGCATCTTACTCCTCCACGTCCAGGGCGCCGCCGCACTTGGCGCAGGCCCGGATCTTGCGTCCGTCCTCCAGGAACTTCTTGCGCACCCGGGTGGGCTTGCCGCAGGCAGGGCAGATGGGCCGGACCTTGGAGGCGTGCAGGGGGGCCTCCTGCTCCACAAAGCCGCCCTGGGGGTACTTGGGGCTCACCCGCACCGCCTTCTTGACCAGGTTCACCCCCTCCACGATGACCGCGCCCTTCTTGGGCAGCACCGCCTTGACCTTGCCCACCTGGCCCTTGTACTTGCCGGAGGCCACCAGGACGGTGTCCCCCTTCTTCACGTGCAGCTTGGCCTGCATCACAGCACCTCCGGAGCCAGGGAAACGATCTTCATGAAGCCCTTCTCGCGCAGCTCGCGGGCCACGGGGCCGAAGACGCGGGTGCCGCGGGGCTCCAGCTGGTTGTTGATGATGACGGCGGCGTTGTCGTCAAAGCGAATGGCCGAGCCATCGGGGCGCTTAACCTCCTTCTTGGTGCGCACCACCACCGCCTTCACCACATCCCCTTCCTTCACCGCCCCCCGGGGAATGGCCTCCTTGACGCTGGCCACGATGACATCCCCCACGGTGGCGTACTTGGCGTTGGAGCCCTTCAGCACCCGGATGCACATGATCTTGCGGGCCCCGGTGTTGTCGGCCACCTCCAGGTAGGTCTGGGGCTGGATCATGCCTTACCTCCCCGCTTGGAAAGGCTCAGGTAGTTCTGCCTGCGGACCAGGTACTTCTCCACCAGGTCCAGCCGTCCCCCTTCCACCAGGCGCACCACCCGCCAGCGCTTGCGCTTGGAGATGGGACGGGCCTCCACGATCTCCACCACGTCCCCCACCTTGTACTGTTCCTCGGGGTCGTGGGCCAGGTACTTCTTGGAGCGCTTGATCACCTTGCCGTAAAGGGGGTGGGGGAACTGGCGCTCCACCAAGACCGTGACGGTCTTCTGCATCTTGTCGCTCACCACCACCCCGGTCAGCACCTTCTTAGGCATTGGCCCTCCTCTTCTCGTTCAGGATCGTGAGGAGCCGGGCGATGGTCCGCCGGGTCTCCCGGATCCGGTGGTTCTGAGAAAGCTGGCCGATGGAGGCCTGGAAGCGGAGCTCCATGAGCTCCTGCTTCTTCTCCCGCACCAGCTTCTCGATCTCCGCGGGAGCGAGCTTGCGGATCTCACTGGGCTTCATCGTAGGCGTCCCTCCTGACGATCTTGGTCTTGATGGGGAGCTTGTGGCCGGCGATGCGCAGGGCCTCGAGGGCCTGGGCCTCCGTGACCCCCGCCACCTCAAACATCACCCGGCCCGGCTTCACCACCGCCACGTACCCCTCCACGTTGCCCTTACCCTTACCCATCCGGACCTCGAGGGGCTTCTTGGTGTAGGGCTTGTCGGGGAAGATGCGGATGAAGATCTTGCCCCCACGGCGGAAGTGGCGCACCATGGCCACACGGGCCGCCTCAATCTGCTGGGAGGTGATCCAGGCGGGTTCCATGGCCACCAGGCCGTAGTCCCCGAAGGCCACGTAGTCGCCCCCCTTGGCGGCGCCCTTCATCCGGCCCCGGTGCTGCTTGCGGTACTTCATGCGCCTGGGCATCAGCATGGCCTACTCCTCCTTCTTCACGCGCACGGCAGGGCGACGGCGCCGGGGCTTCTCCTCGGCCTTGGGCGCTTCGGGCCGGGCCTTGGCCTTCTGGCCCCCAATCACCTCGCCCAGGAAGACGTACGCCTTGACCCCCAGCACCCCGTAGGTGGTGCGGGCCAAAGCAAAGCCGTAGTCTATGTTAGCACGCAGGGTGTGAAGGGGCACCCGGCCCTCGGCGGCCCACTCGGTGCGGGCCTGCTCGGCCCCGCCGATACGCCCGGACACGATCACCTTGGCCCCCTTGGCCCCGGACTCCATCACCCGCTGCACCGCCTGCTTGATGGCCCGGCGCACGGCAAAGCGGCGCTCAATCTGCTCCGCCACCCGCTGGGCTACCAGGGGAGCGGAGAGGTTGGGGTTGTGGATCTCCTGCACATTGAGGGCCACGTTCTTGCCGGTGAGCTTGGAAAGGGTGTCGCGAAGGACCTTGATCTTCTCCCCGCCCCGGCCGATGACCACGCCGGGCTTGGCCACGTGCACGGTGACGGCCACGTTGTCCGCCGCCCGCTCAATGTCAATGCGGGCCAGCCCCGCCGGGTAAAGCTCCTTGGTCAGGGCCTCGCGGATCTTCTGGTCCTCCAGAAGGAGGAGGCGGTACTGCTTCTTGCCCGCGTACCAGCGGGACTCCCAGTCCCGGGTGATGCCGAGCCTGAACCCGATGGGGTGGATCTTATTTCCCATGCTTCTCCCCCAGAATCACGGTGATGTGGCTGGTCTTCTTCTTGATGATGTCCGCCCGGCCCCGGGCCCGGGGAAGCACCCGCTTGAGGGCGGGCCCCTCGTCCACGAAGGCCGCCTTCACGAAGAGCCGGTCCTCCAGCATGTCGTGGTTGTTGACGGCGTTGGCGGCGGCGGACTCCAACACCTTGGCCACGTGGTAAGCCCCCCGCTTGTTGGTGTAGCGCAGGATGGCGCGGGCCTCCTGAAGGCTCTTCCCCCGGATCAGGTCCACCACCAGCCGGACCTTCCTGGGGGCAATGCGCACGTAACGGGCAATGGCTTTCGCTTCCATGGCTACTTCTTCTTGGTGGCCTTAGCCTCTTTGCCGTGCCCCCGGTAGGTGCGGGTGGGCGCGAACTCTCCCAGCTTGTGCCCCACCATGTTCTCGGTGATGTAGACGGGCACGTGCTGCTTGCCGTTGTAGACCGCGATGGTGTGCCCCACCATCTCGGGCACGATGGTGGAACGGCGGCTCCAGGTCTTGATGAGCCGCTTCTCCCCCCTGGCGTTCAGCTCCAGCACCTTCTCCAGGAGGTGGTCGTCTACGAAAACGCCCTTCTTCAAGCTACGCGGCATGGCTCACCTCACTTCTTGCGCCGGGCGATGATGAAGCGGCTGGAGGGCTTGCGCCGCTTCCGGGTCTTGAGGCCCTTGGTCTGCCAACCCCAGGGGGAGGCGGGGGGACGGCCCCGGGGCGCCCGGCCCTCACCACCGCCGTGGGGGTGGTCCACCGGGTTCATGGCGGCCCCGCGCACGTGGGGCTTGCGGCCCAGCCAGCGGGTGCGGCCCGCCTTGCCCAGAACGATGTTCTTGTGGTCGGCGTTGCCCACCGCGCCCACGGTGGCGTAGCACTCCCCGTGGACCTTCCTGAGCTCCCCCGAGGGCAGGCGCAGGATCACGTAGTCCCCTTCCCGGCCCTGGATCTGGGTGCTGGTGCCGGCGGAGCGGGCCAGCTTGGCGCCCTTCTTGGGTTCCAGCTCCACCGCGTGGACCACGGTACCCACGGGGATGAAGCGCAAGGGCAGGGCATTGCCCACCTGGATGGGGGCATCAGGGCCCGCCACCACCTGCTGCCCCACCTGAAGCCCATCGGGGGCGATGATGTAGCGCTTCTCCCCGTCGGCGTAGTGCAGGAGGGCGATGCGGGCGGAGCGGTTGGGGTCGTACTCAATGGCCGCCACCTTGGCGGGAATGCCGGCCTTGTCCCAGCGCTTGAAGTCCACGATGCGGTAGAGCCGCTTGTGGCCGCCGCCGCGGAAGCGCACGGTGACGCGCCCCTGGTTGTTCCGGCCCCCGGTCTTCTTCAGGGGCTTGACCAAGGACTTCTCCGGTTCGGTCTTGGTGATCTCGGAGAAGTCGGCCACCGTCATGAAGCGGCGGCTTGGGGTGTAGGGTTTGAACTTCTTGACTGCCATCCTCGTTTCCTCCTTGCCGGATCGGGGCCGGGCTCCCCCCCCGGCGAGGTTTAGATGAGGCCCTCCAAGGCCTCGATCTTCTGCCCGGAGGCCACCTGCACGATGGCCTTCTTGCGGTCAGGGCGCTTGCCCAGGTAGCGGCCCAGGCGCTTCTTCTTGCCCCTTACCGTAAGGGTATTGACCCCCACCACCTTGACCTTGAAGGCCGCCTCCACGGCGTTCTTGATCTCGGTCTTGGTGGCCTTGGGGTGGACCCAGAAGGTGTACTTGCCCTCGGCGAAGCCGGCGTAGGCCTTCTCGGAGAGCACCGGGGCCAGGATCACATCGTAGGCGGTCTTCATGCCTCACCTCCCAGCCGGGCCTGGAAGGCCTCCCAGGCCGCGAGGTCCATGACCAGACGCTGGGTGCGCAGGATGTCGTAGACATTGAGCCCTTCGGGGGCCAGGGTCACCACCCAGGGGAGGTTACGGGCGGCGCGGCGCACGAGCTCGTTAGCCGTCACCAGGAGCACGGTCTCGGAGCCGTCCAGACCGGCCCCCTTGGCCCAGGCCAAGAAGGCCTTGGTCTTGCCGTCCACGCCAGCGAACTCCTCCACCAGAAGGAGCTTCCCCTCCTTGGCCCGGTCGGCCACGGCCATGGCCAGGCCTGCCTTCCGCACCTTCTTGGGCAGGGTGTAGCCGTAGTCCCGGGGCTTAGGGCCGAACACCGTACCGCCGCCCACGAAGATGGGAGCGCCGATGTCCCCGTGGCGGGCACGGCCGGTGTGCTTCTGGGGGTAGATCTTGCGGCTGGAGTAGGCCACCTCACCCCGGGTCTTGGTGCTGGCGGTGCCCCGGCGGCGGCTGGCCAGCTGCCAGCGCACCACCTCCCAGAGGAGGTGGGGGTTGACCTCCTGGGGGAGGTCGGCGGCAAGCTCGCGCTTGCCGGAAGCGGAGAGCACAGGGATCTGGTACACCACGTCCTCCTTCCTCACTGGGCCACCTTCTTGGTCCCGCGCACCACCACCAGGCCGCCGTTGGGCCCGGGCACCGCGCCCTTGACCAAGAGGAGGTTCTCCTCGGGGATCACGTCCACCACCTCGAGGTTCATCACGGTAACCCGCTCGGCCCCGTAGCGCCCGGCCATCTTCTTGCCCTTGTAGACCCGGCCGGGAGTCTTGCGGTTACCGATGGAGCCCGGGTGGCGGTGGATCTTGTGGGCGCCGTGGGAGTCGGGGCCACCGGCGAAGTTCCAGCGCTTCATGACCCCGGCGGTGCCCCGGCCCTTGGAGGTGCCGATCACGTCCACCCGCTCACCGGGCTGGAAGATCTCCACGGTCACCACGTCGGCCTCGGGGTTGAAATCCCGAATCTCCTTGAGGATGCGCACCGGCCCCACCCCGGCCTTGGCGAAGTGCCCCTTCATGGGCCGGTTCACCCGCTTGGGGTTCTGGGGCTGGAAACCCAGCTGCACCGCGGTGTAACCGTCCTTCTCCGGGGTGCGCCGCTGGACCACGGGGCAGGGACCGGCCAGGATCACGGTGACGGGGATGGCCCGGTCATCCTTGAAGATCCGGGTCATGCCCACCTTCGTGCCCAGGATGCCCTTCACTTGCCACCTCCCACGGTCTTGATCTCAATCTCCACCCCGGTGGGCAGGTCCAGGGACATGAGGCTCTCAATGGTCTTGCGGTTGGGGTTGAGGATGTCCACCAGGCGGTTGTGGGTGCGGAGCTCAAAGTGCTCCCGGGAGTCCTTGTGCTTGAAGGGTCCCCGGATCACGGTGAAGCGCCGCACCCGGGTGGGCAGGGGTACGGGGCCTGACACCTGGGCCCCAGAGCGCCTCGCCGCCTCCACGATCTTCTGGGCCGAGGCGTCCAGGGTCTTGTGGTCAAAGCCCCGAAGCTTGATGCGGATCTTGGGCATGCTTCACCTCACTCCAGGATCTTGGTGACCACGCCGGCGCCCACGGTCCGCCCACCCTCACGGATGGCAAACCGCAAACCCTCCTCCAACGCCACCGGCTTGATCAGCTCCACCACAAACGTCACNTTGTCCCCAGGCATCACCATCTCCACCCCCTGGGGCAACTCCACCACCCCCGTCACATCCGTCGTCCGAAAGTAAAACTGCGGCCGGTACCCCGTGAAAAAACCCGTGTGCCGGCCCCCCTCCTCCTTCTTCAGCACGTACACCGAAGCCTCAAACTTCGTGTGCGGCGTAATGCTCCCAGGCTTCGCCAATA
>NZ_AQWU01000059.1 GCF_000376265.1 Thermus igniterrae ATCC 700962 | reverse complement strand
GCCGTCAATCCCCGGCACCCGGGGGGCCTCGGGGTTGAGGAGGGCCTCTGGTTCGGGAAAGGTCTCGCCAAAGAGGGCGTTGAAGCGGCGGGCAATCTCCCGGGTGAGCTCAATGTGCTGCACCTGGTCCTCCCCCACCGGCACGGTGTCCGCCTTGTAGATGAGGATGTCCGCCGCCTGGAGCACGGGGTACATGAGGAGGCCGGACCAGATGGCCTCCTGCTTGGCGGCCTTGTCCTTGAACTGGGTCATGCGGGTGAGGTCCCCCAGGGGGGTGATGGTGGTGAAGACCCAGGCCAGCTCCGTGTGCTCGGGCACGTGGGACTGGACGAAGAGGGTGACCCGCTCGGGGTCCAGCCCAGCGGCGATGTTCACCAGGGCCGCCTCAAAGGTGCGCCGGGCCAGGGTGGCGGGGTCGTAGGCCAGGGGGTTGGTGAGGGCGTGGTAGTCCACGATGCAGAAAAAGGCCTCCCGGCCCAGGCGCTCCCCCAGGGCCACCCACTGCTTGATGGCCCCCAGGTAGTTGCCGATGTGGATCTCCCCCGAGGGCTGGATGCCGGAAAGAACCCGCGTCATACCCCAGAGAATAGCAAAAACCCCGCTTGCGCGGGGCCTTTGGTGCCGGGGGCGGGACTTGAACCCGCACGTCCGTGAGGACACACGACCCTGAATCGTGCGCGTCTACCAATTCCGCCACCCCGGCAGACGCAAGGGTCATTGTAGGGGACACCTCCTTTTTCGTCAAGCTTGACCTTTGGGCCGGCTAGGGCTTAGGCTAGGGGGCAATGCGGTGGGGCATCCTACTAGACCTAGGCCGGGCGGGCCCGGTCTAGGGAGGCCTTTCCGCTTTCCCCCCGGGCCAGACCACCCGGGGGGTTTTCCATAAAGGGAGGGAGCCATGGGGAAAACGCTTTACGAGAAGGTATGGGAGGCCCACGAGGTCAGAAAGCTGCGCAACGGCCAAAGCCAGCTTTTCATTGACCTCCACCTCCTGCACGAGGTCACCAGCCCCCAGGCCTTCGGCATGCTGAAGGACCTGGGCCTTAGGGTGCGCTATCCCCACCGAACCTTCGCCACCGTGGACCACATCGTCCCCACCCACGACCGCACCGAGCCCTTCGCCGACCCCCTGGCCCAGAGCATGCTGGAGGCCCTGCGGAAGAACACCCTGGAGCACGGCATCACCTTCTTTGACCTGGGAAGCGGCAACCAGGGCATCGTGCACGTGATCGGCCCCCAGCTGGGCCTTACCCAGCCCGGGATGACCATCGCCTGCGGGGACTCCCACACCTCCACCCACGGGGCCTTTGGAGCGGTGGCCTTCGGCATCGGCACCAGCCAGGTGCGGGACGTGCTGGCCACCCAGACCATCGCCGCCCAGAAGCTCAAGGTGCGGCGCATCAACGTGGAGGGGAGGCTGGCCCCGGGGGTCTACGCCAAGGACGTGATCCTGCACATCATCCGCCACCTGGGGGTGAAGGGAGGCCTGGGCTACGCCTACGAGTACGGGGGGAGCGCGGTGGAGGCCATGGACATGGAAAGCCGCATGACCCTTTGCAACATGTCCATTGAGGGCGGGGCCCGGGTGGGGTACGTGAACCCCGACGAGACCACCTTCCGCTACCTGGAAGGCCGCCCCTACAGCCCCAAGGGGGCGGAGTGGGAGGAGGCCAAGCGGCGCTGGCTCAGCTTCGCCTCCGACCCCGATGCCCCCTACGACGACGTGGTCACCTTCCAGGCGGAGGAGATCGCCCCCACGGTCACCTGGGGCATCACCCCGGGGCAGGCCATCCCCATAGACGGCCGTATTCCCCTCCTGGAGGAGCTTTCCCCCGAGGAGCGCCCCGTGGCCGAGGAGGCTTTGGCCTACATGGGCTTCCGCCCCGGCCAGCCCATCAAGGGGGTGCCGGTGCAGGTGGCCTTTATCGGCAGCTGCACCAACGCCCGGCTCTCCGACCTGCGGGAGGTGGCCCGCTACCTCCGGGGCCACCGGGTGAAGCGGGGGGTGAGGGCCCTGGTGGTGCCGGGTTCGGAGTGGGTGGCCAAGAAGGCGGAGGAGGAGGGTATCGCCGAGGTCTTCCGGGAGGCGGGCTTTGAGTGGCGCAACCCCGGGTGCTCCATGTGCCTGGCCATGAACCCGGACCGCCTGGAAGGGGACGAGCTGGCGGCCAGCTCCTCCAACCGCAACTACAAGGGCCGGATGGGAAGCCCCAGGGGGCGCACCGTGCTCATGAGCCCCCTCATGGTGGCGGCGGCGGCGGTAACGGGCGAGATCGCCGACGCCCGGGAAGTGTTTGGCATTGGGAGGTAAGGCATGCTGGAGAAGTTCACCCTCATCCGCGGCCGGGCGGTGCCCCTTCGGGGCGAGGACATTGACACGGACCGCATCATCCCCGCCCGCTTCATGAAGGCCCTCACCTTTGAGGGCCTGGGCCAGTACCTCTTCTACGACGAGCGCTTTGACGAGAGGGGCAACCCCAAGCCCCACCCCCTGAACGACCCCCGCTACCAGGGGGCCAGCCTCCTCCTGGTGGAGTCGGGCTTCGGTTCCGGCTCCAGCCGGGAGCACGCCCCCCAGGCCATCAAGCGGGCAGGGTTTAAAGCCATCATCGGGGAGAGCTTTGCGGAGATCTTCTTCGGCAACGCCACCGCCATCGGCCTGCCCTGCGTGAGCCTGGCCAAGGAGGACCTGGAGCGCCTCTTCCAGGCGGTGGAAAAGGACCCCACCCTGGAGATCGCCGTGGACCTGGTGGCCAAGGAGGTGCGCTTCGCCGACCAGGTGGTCCCCCTCACCCTCCGGGAGGAGGCGCGGGAGGCCCTGGTGGAGGGGCTTTGGGACCCCATCGGGGAGCTTTTGCAGGCAGGGGAGCTTCTGGACGCCTTTGACCGCAAGCTCCCCTACCCCAGGAGGGCGGAATGAGGGTGGCGGTCCTCCCCGGGGATGGGATTGGCCCCGAGGTCACCGAGGCCGCCCTAAAGGTCCTGAAGGCCCTGGACGCCGCCGAGGGGCTAGGGCTCACCTTTGAGGTCCTCCCCTTTGGGGGCCAGGCCATAGACGAGCACGGGGAACCCTTCCCCGAGGCCACCCGCAAGGGGGTGGAGGCAGCGGAGGCGGTGCTTTTGGGAAGCGTGGGGGGGCCCAAGTGGGACAACCTCCCCCGCCGGCTCCGCCCGGAGACCGGGCTTTTGGAACTGCGCAAGAGCCAGGACCTCTTCGCCAACCTGCGCCCGGCCAAGGTCTTCCCGGGGCTGGAAAGGCTTTCCCCCCTCAAGGAGGAGATCGCCCGGGGGGTGGACGTGCTAATCGTGCGGGAGCTCACGGGGGGCATCTACTTCGGGGAGCCCCGGGGGATGTCCGAGGCCGAGGCCTGGAACACCGAGCGCTACAGCCGGCCCGAGGTGGAGCGGGTGGCCCGGGTGGCCTTTGAGGCAGCCAGGAGGCGGCGCCGGCACGTGGTGAGCGTGGACAAGGCCAACGTCCTGGAGGTGGGGGAGTTCTGGCGCAAGACGGTGGCCGAGGTGCACGGGGAATACCCGGACGTGGCCCTGGAGCACCAGTACGTGGACGCCATGGCCATGCACCTGGTGCGCAGCCCCGCCCGGTTTGACGTGGTGGTCACCGGCAACATCTTCGGGGACATCCTCTCCGACCTGGCCAGCGTCCTCCCGGGCTCTTTGGGCCTTCTGCCCTCCGCCTCCTTGGGCCGGGGCACCCCGGTGTTTGAGCCCGTGCACGGCTCCGCCCCCGACATCGCCGGCAAGGGCATCGCCAACCCCACGGCGGCCATCCTCTCCGCGGCCATGATGCTGGAGCACGCCTTCGGCCTCAGCGAGCTGGCCCGCAGGGTGGAGGCGGCAGTGGCCCGGGCCCTGCGGGAGACGCCACCCCCCGACCTGGGGGGGCAGGCGGGGACCGAGGCCTTCACCCAGGAGGTGTTGCGGCACCTAAAATGAGGGCAACGCGCCGCCAGGCACCTCCGCCACGGGTCCTAGAGGAGGCCTTCGGCGGACCGGCGCCCAAGGAGGAAGGCACATGAAAAAAACCCTGATCCTCACCGGGGCCAGCCGCGGCATCGGCCGGGCGCTGGCCCTGGAGCTGGCCAAGGCCGGCTACCAGCTGGTGCTGAACGCCCGTTCGGAAGCCCCCCTGCTGGCGGTGCTGGAAGAGGTGCGGGCCCAGGGGGGCAGGGCGGAAGCCGTGGCGGGAAGCGCCGGAAAGGCCGAGGTGGCCGAGGCCCTGGTGCGGAAGGCGGAGGGGCTTGGGGGCTTTTACGGCTACATCCACAACGCCGGGGTCCTGCACCCGGGGCCCCTCCTCTTTGAGCTGGCCGAGGGCCTCTTCCAGGAGGTCCTGGAGGCCAACCTGGTGGCCGGCTACCAGCTGGCCCGCTTCGCCTATCCCCTCCTGCGGCGCCAGGGGGAGGGCCTGGCGGTCTACGTGGGCTCCGGGGCGGCGGAGAGCAACCTGCCCGGCATCGGGGCCTACGCAGTGGCCAAGGCGGCGGAGGAGCACCTGGCCAGGCAGCTGGCGGCGGAGGTGCCCGAGGTGGCCTGCTTCGTCTACCGCCCGGGGGTGGTGGAGACGGAGATGCAACGGGCGGCCCGGGAGGCCCAGGGGAGCGCCGCGCCCGTGCTCCACCGGGTTTTCCGCAGCTACAAGGAGGAGGGCCGCCTCCTCACCCCCGAGGCGGCGGCCCAGGCCCTGGTGCGCCTGCTCCCCCGGGCACGGCAGTTCCACGGCAAGATCGCCAGCTGGCGAGACGCTTAACCCTAGGAGGCTTAGCATGCGTTCCGACCGGATCAAAAAGGGCTTACCCCAGGCCCCAGCCCGGGCCATGTTGCGGGCGGTGGGCGTGGGCGATGAGGACTTCGCCAGGCCTTTCGTGGGAGTGGTCAACACCTTCACCGACGGCATGCCCTGCAACCTGCACCTGCGGCAGCTGGCCCTGGACCTGAAGGCCGGCCTCAGGGAGGCAGGGCTGGTGCCCTTTGAGTTCGGGGCCCCGGCCATCTCCGACGGCATCAGCATGGGCACCCCGGGGATGCGGGCCAGCCTGGTGAGCCGCGAGGTGATCGCCGACAGCGTGGAGCTCATCGCCCAGGGCTACCTCTACGACGGCATGGTGGCCCTCTCCGCCTGCGACAAGACCATCCCCGGGGGGGCCATGGGGGTGATCCGCAGCGGGGTGCCGGGGATGGTCCTCTACGGGGGGACCATCGCTCCGGGGGAGTGGCGGGGGCGGAAGCTCACCATCGTGGAGGTCTTTGAGGCGGTGGGGCAGCGGGCCGCGGGCAAAATAAGCGAGGAGGAGCTTCTGGAGATTGAGCGCCGGGCCATCCCCGGCCCCGGGGCCTGCGGTGGGCAGTACACGGCCAACACCATGGCCATGGCCCTCGAGGCCCTGGGCCTCTCCCCCGTGGGCTACAACGCCATCCCCGCCGTCCACCCCGAGAAGCCCCGGGCCACCCGGGAGGCGGGGCGGATCCTGGCCGAGGCCATCGCCCGGGACTGGAAACCCAGGGACTTCCTCACCCGCAGAGGCTTCCTCAACGCCATCGCCGCCGTGGCCGCCACCGGGGGGAGCACCAACGCCGTGCTCCACCTGCTGGCCATGGCCAAGGAGGCGGGGGTGGAGCTCTCCCTGGACGATTTTGACCGGGTTTCCCGCCAGACCCCGGTGATCGCCGACCTGCGCCCCTGGGGTACCTATACCGCCTGGGAGCTCTACGAGGCCGGGGGCACGGCCTTGGTCTTTAAGCGCCTCCTGGAGGCGGGCCTCCTCCATGGGGAGGAGAAGACCCTCACCGGGCGCACCCTGGCCGAGGAGGTGGAAAGGGCCTACCGGGAACAGGAGGGGCAGCAGGTGGTCTTCCCGGTGGAACGGGCCTTAAAGCCCCATGGGGGACTGGTGGTCCTCAGGGGGAACCTGGCCCCCAAGGGGGCGGTCTTGAAGCTGGCCGGCACCGAGCGCACCCAGTTTGAGGGGCCCGCCCGGGTCTTTGACTCCGAGGAGGAGGCCATGCAGAAGGTGCTGGCCAAGGAGATCCGGCCCGGGGATGTGGTGGTCATCCGCTACGTGGGGCCCAAGGGGGCCCCGGGGATGCCGGAGATGCTCTCGGTGACCAGCGCCCTGGTGGGCGAGGGCCTGGGGCCGGAGGTGGCCCTCCTCACGGACGGCCGCTTCTCCGGGGGCACCCGGGGGCTCATGATTGGCCACATCGCCCCGGAGGCGGCCATAGGTGGGCCCATCGCCCTCCTGGAGGAAGGAGACCGGGTGCGCATTGACGTGGAGCGCCGCCTTTTGGAAGTCCTCCTGCCGGAGGAGGAGCTGGCCCGGCGCCGGGAACGCTGGCGGCCCAGGCCCCCCGCCTTCACCAAGGGGCTTTTCGCCCGCTACGCCGCCCTGGTGGGCCAGGCGGACGAGGGGGCGGTCCTGCGGGACCTCGAGGGCTAGGGCACCGGGGGCCGCCTCACCTGCTCCGGGGTGAGGTTGAGCCCCCGGCCCCGGCGCACCTCCTCCGGGGTGAAGGCCTCGCCCTTGGCCTGGAGCAGGGCCTTGAGGTGGTTGAGGAGGGCGGCGAGCTCCTCGTCCTTGAGCTGGGCAAAACCCGGCATGAGCCCCGCCTCTCCCTTCTTGCCGTAGAGGCTCACCAGGACCAGGTAGCGCCGCCCCTCCGGGGTGGCAAAAAAGGGGGCTACCGCCTGCAGGCCGGGGTAGGGCCGCACCCCTTGGGCCTTTTCCCCATGGCAAACGGCGCAACTCCGGTTCCAGAGGGCCTCCACCCCCTGGGCCCAAACGGAGAGGCCCAAGGCCAGGAGGAGGAACAGGAGGCCTTTCATGGGCCCAGTATAGCCCGGCCCCTTCCCCACAGCCTTTAGCGGGCCTTCACCTCGGTCCAGACCCGGTCAAAGAGGGCGATATCCGGCCCCAGGTCCTTCAGGTACTCCAGCTTGGCCCGGATCTCCTCCGGGGGGAAGACCGTGGGGTCCTGGCGCATCTCCTCGGGAAGGAGGGGGATGGCCGGGGCCACCGGGGTAGCGTAGCGGGTGTACTCCGCCAAGGCCCGGGCATTTTCCGGCTCCAGGAGGAAGTCAATGAAGCGGTAGGCCAGGTCCTGGGCCGGACCCCGCTTAAGGACCACCAGGGCATCGGTCCACAGGGTGGCCCCCTCCTTGGGGAGGGCGTAGCGCAGGCGGGCGTCCTCCTGGCGGGCCTGGAGGACATCCCCCGAGTAGGCCAGGGCCACCGCGGCATCCCCGGCCAAGACCCGGTTCAGCCCCTCTATGCCCCCGGCGAAGCCCACGGAGCGGCGTTTGGCGGCAAGGAGGAGTTCCTTGGCCTTCTCCAGGGCCTCGAGGTCCGTGGTGTTCACGGAGTAGCCCAGGTACTTCAAGGCCGCCCCGATGGTCTCCCGCATCTCGTCCAGGAGGAGGAAAGGGCCCACCTGGCGCCCGGGGTCAAAAAGGACGGCATAGGAGTCCACGGGGCCCGTCACCAGGTCCTCCCGGTAGGCCAGACCGGTGGTGCCCCAGAGGTAGGGGACGGAATACTGCAGGCCGGGGTCGTAGGGGGGGTCCTGGAAGAAGGGGTCCAGGTTAGCCAGGTTCTTCAGGCGCCCCTTGTCCAGGGGGGCAAGGAGCCCCTCCCGGGCCATCTGGAGCACGTAGTAGTCCGGGGCCACCACCAGGGAGAACTCCTGGTCCGCCCCCGCCTTCAGCTTGGCCAGCATGGCCTCGGGGGACTCAAAGGTGTCCAGGACCACCTTGGCCCCGGTCTCCGCGGCGAACTTCTTGAGGAGGTCTTCCGGAATGTAGTCCGCCCAGTTGAGGAAGTAGAGGGTTTTCACCTCCTGGGCCGGTCTTGGGCGCAGAAAGACCACCCCGAGGACCACCAGGGCCAGGGCCAAGGCCACCATCAGGATTCTCGCCATACGCTTCCTCCCCGGTCTGGGCGGCCTAAGGCCGCCTCCGGGTGAGAGCATACCCCAGGGCCAGGAAAAAGGCGCTGAGGCCGATGATGAGGGTGGAAAGGGCGTGCACCTTGGGGCTCACCCCCAGCTTCACGCTGGAGTAGATGTAAAGGGGCAGGGTGGTGGCCCCAGGCCCGGCGGTGAAGAAGGTGACCACGAAGTCGTCCAGGGAGAGGGTGAGGGCGAGGAGGGCCCCCGCGGCCACCCCCGGCCAGGCCAGGGGGAGGGTCACGTACCAGAAGGTCTGGAAGCCCCGGGCCCCCAGGTCGCGGGCCGCCTCCTCCAGGCCCGGGTCCAGGAGGAGGAGCCTAGAGCGCACCACCAGGGTCACGAAGGCCACCTGGAAGGTGATGTGCCCCAGGATGACCGTGAGGAGGGAAAGCCGGGGAAAGCCCAAGAGCTCCCGGGCAAAGGCGAAGAGGAGGAGGAGGCTCACCCCCATGACCACGTCGGGCACCACCACGGGGATGTAGAGGAGGTAGCGCAGGAAGCCCTTGCCCGGGAAGCGGTAGCGCACCAGCCCCAGGGCCAGAAGGGTGCCGAGCACCGTGGAGACCAGGGTGGAGGCAAAGGCCACGGTGAGGGTGTTGGCCAGGTAGCCCAGCACCCGGGGGTCCTGGAAAAGGGCCTGGTACCACTCCAGGGTGAAGCCGGTGAAGCGCACCCCCCGGCGGCTCTCGTTGAAGGAGAGGGCCACGATCACCAGGATGGGAAGGTAGAGGAAGAGGTAGACCAACAGGGCATGAATGGAGAGAAGCCGCCTCATACCAGCTCCTCAAGCCCCCTTTCCCCCTGGATGCGGGCGTAGAGGTAAAGGGCCAGGAGGACAAAGCCCATGAGGAAGACGCTCAGGGCGGCCCCGAAGGCCCAGTCCCGGGTGAGGCCGAACTGCTGCTGGATGAGGTTGCCAATGAGCACCACCCGCCCTGCCCCCAGAAGGTCGGCCACCACGAAGGTGCCCATGGCGGGGATGAAGACCAGGACCGAGCCCGCGAAAAGCCCGGGGTAGGTCTGGGGTAACACGGCGTGGAGGAAGGCCCTGAAAGGCCGCGCCCCAAGGTCGTAAGCCGCCTCCAACAGCTGCCAGTCCAGGCGCTCCACGCTGGCGTAGACCGGCAGGACGAAGAAGGGCAGGAAGGTGTACACCGTGGCCAGGAGCACGGCGAGGAAGGAGGGGTAGAGGACCACCGGCCCCAGGCCCAAAGCCCCCAAGAGGGCATTCACCAGCCCTTCCCGCTGGAGCAGGACCAGCCAGGCGTAGACGCGGATGAGGAAGTTGGTGAGGAAGGGCAGGAGGAGGAGGAAGAGGAGGAGGTCGCGCCGGGGGTGGCGGGCGATGTGGAAGGCCAGGGGGTAGCCCAAGAGGGCGGAAAGGAGGGTGGCCAGGGCGCCCACCAGGAGGCTCTGGGCGAAGGCCTCGAGGTAGTACGGGTTCAGGAGGCGGGCGTAGTTGTGGAGGCCCCAGGGACCGGTGAGCTCCCCGTAGGGCCCCCGGGTGAGGAAGGAGGCCAGGAGGACCAGGAGGGTGGGGAGGAGGACGAAAAGGAAGAGCCAAAGCCCCCCCGGCCCCACGGTCACCAGGACGCGGAAGAAGCGCTGCCAGGGGGTTGCCGCCTCATTCATGGAGCACCACCAGGTTCTCTGGGGGAAGGTAGCAGAGGACCTCCTCCCCGTAGCCAAACTCCTCGGCGCCCGGCTCCTGCAGGTCCTGGTTCAGGGTGTAGGCCAGAAGCCGCACCTCCCCGGCCCGCAGGTAGTACTGGTTCTCCGCCCCCGTGTAGACGATCTCCTCCACCCGGGCCCGCACCAGGTTTTCCCGGGTGGGGAGGCCGTTTTGCCCCCGGTAGAGGCGCATCTTCTCGGGGCGGATGGCCAGGAGGGCCTCCCGGGCCAAGGGGGTCTTGAGGCGCAAGGGCCCCAGAGGGGTCTCCGCCCCCAGGGGGTGGGGCCGGGCGGGAAGGAAGTTGGAGCGGCCCAGGAACTCGGCCACGAAGCGGTTTTTGGGCCGCTCGTACACCTCATCGGGCAGGCCCAGCTGCTCAATGCGCCCGGCCCGCATCACCGCGATGCGGTCGGACATGACCAGGGCCTCCTCCTGGTCGTGGGTGACGAAGATGAAGGTGGTCCCCAGGCGCCTTTGGAGCTGCATGAGCTCCACCCTGAGCTCCTGGCGGAGCTTGAGGTCCAGGGCGGAAAGGGGCTCGTCCAGGAGGAGGACCTGGGGCTCCAGGACCAGGGCTCGGGCCAGGGCCACCCGCTGCCTTTGCCCCCCGGAAAGCTCCCTGGGGTAGCGGCCCTCCAGGCCCAGGAGGTCCACCAGCTCCAGGGCCCAGGCCACCTTCCTGCGGATCTCCGCCGCGGGTAGGCCCTTCATGCGCAGGCCAAAGGCCACGTTCCCCGCCACGGTCATGTGGGGGAAGAGGGCGTAGTTTTGGAAGACGGTGTTCACCGGCCGCTCGTAGGGGGGAACCCCCGCCATGTCCCGGCCGGCGATGGCAACCCGCCCGGCGTCCGGGGTGTCAAACCCCGCCAATAGCCGCAACAGGGTGGTCTTGCCGCAACCCGAAGGCCCCAGGAGGCTGAAGAACTCCCCCCGGCGGACCTCGAGGTCCACCCCATCCAGGGCCACCACCCCACCGAAGGCCTTCCGCACCCCTTCCAGGCGCACCAGCACGTCCCCGGCCACGGGGCCTAGTTTAGCAGGCCCGGTCCCCGGTTAAAGCCCTTGGGCCTAGGGGGAAACCACCTCCAGGGTAAAGGGCGCGTAGCGGACCAGCCCCCCCGCCAGGGCCTTCACCTGAAGGGCGTAGGTCCCAGGAGGAGCCTCCTGGGCCAGGCGCAGGAAGAGGTCCGCCACAGTATAGGGAGCCTGGACCCGCACCACCACACCCCCGCCAGAGACAAAGGCAGGAGGCGGCCCGCCGGTCTCGCCCGCCAGGCCCAGGTACACCTCCCCCGAAAACCCCCCCTGAGGCCGAAGGATGACCAAGAGCTGGCCTCGCTCTCCGGGGGCCAGGACTAGGCGGGAAGGCGTGACCTCCGGGTCAAAAGAACCCCATGGGCCGCAGGCTCCGAGGAGAAGGAGTATCCCGAACCCCAGCCACCGCATGCATCCCTCACCTCCCTTATTCCAGGACCGCCCTAAGGTTGCGCCCGGTCCCGATGCACCAGGAGGACCAGGCCCAAGGAGAGCAGGGTGGCCATGAGGCTGGAGCCCCCATAGGAGAAGAGGGGCAGGGTGAGGCCGGTAACCGGCATCACCCCCAGGGCCACCCCCAGGTTCACCAACACCTGGAAGCCCAGCATCCCCCCCACCCCGGCGATGAAGAGGCGGTCGGCCAGCCGGGGACACTCCAGGGCCAGGCCGAAGAGCCGGGCCAGGAGGAGGGCGTAGAGGCCCAGCAGGGCCAGGCTCCCCACGAAGCCCCACTCCTCGGCCCAGACGGCGAAGACGAAGTCCGTGTGGCGGAAGGGGACGAAGCCCAGCTGGGTCTGGGTACCCTGGCCGTAGCCCTTGCCCAAAAGCCCCCCGGAACCGATGGCAATGGTGGACTGGATGACCTGGAAGCCCTGGCCCAGGGGGTCGCGGTAGGGGTCCAGGACGATGAGCACCCGCTCCCGCTGGTAGGGCTTGAGGTTGGGCCAGACCACGGTGGGCACCAGGAGGACCAGGGCCAAGGCCCCCACCAGAAGGTGCTTGGCGGGAAGGCCCCGCACGAAGAGGACGGCGAAAGCCCCGAAGAGGACCACCAGGGTGCCCCCCAGGTCGGGCTGCAGGAGGAGAAGCCCGGCCACGGGCAGGGTGAGGAGGCCGGGAAGCAAGTAGTCCCACACCCGCCGCACGGGCCTTGGCTCCAGGAGGCGGGCCAGGGCCATTACAAGGCCCAGCTTGGCCAGCTCCAGGGGCTGGAACTGCAAAGGCCCCAGGACAAACCAGGCCTTGGCCCCGTTGATCTCCCGCCCGAAGGCGAGCACGGCCAGGAGGAGGAGGAGGGAAAGGGCATAGAGGGGATAGGCCCAGGCGAAGAGGGTGCGGCGGGAGAAGGCCTGCACCCCCACGGCCAGGAGGAGACCCAGGCCAAAGGCCAGGAGCTGGCGGGAGACCAGCCCGGGGTCAGGGGCGGCGCTTCGCAGGTTGAAAAGCCCGAGGACGCTCAGGGCCAGGACCAGGAGGACCAGGCCCCAATCGTAGGCCAGGAGGTTTACCCGCCTGAGGACCACCGGGGTTCCACCTTCACCTGAGGGGGATGTCGGCCACCAGGACCATCTTCTCCCCCCGCTCCTCCAGGGCCACGGAAAGCCCCTCCTCCTGGGCAGGGAAGTAGCGGCGGAGCACCTCCAGGAGGTCGCGCTTGAGGGCCTCCACCAGCCCCGGGGAAAGCCGGGCCCGGTCGTAGGCCAGGACCAACTTAAGCCGCTCCTTGGCCTGGTCCTTGCTCTTTTTGCGCCACCACATCACCGACCCCCAAAGAGCTTGCGGATGACGGCCAGGAAGCCTTGGGCGTCCTCCAGGTTGCGGAAGGGCACCTCCTCCCCCAGGAGGCGCCGGGCGGTATCCATGTAGGCTAGGGCCGCGGGGCTCGTGCCCTTGAGCACCAGGGGCTCCCCCTGGTTGGTGGAGATGAGGACCTGCTCGTCCTCGGGGATGATGCCGATGGGCTTTAGGCCCAGGATCTCCACCACATCCTCCACCGAGAGCATGTCCCCCCGGGCCACCATCCTGGGGCGCAGGCGGTTGATGACCAGGTAGTTCTCCCGGATCTCCCGGGCCTCGAGGAGGCCAATGATGCGGTCGGCATCCCGGACGCTGGAGACCTCGGGGTTCACCACCACCAAGGCCCCCTCAGCCGGGGTGGCCGCGGTCTGGAAGCCCCGCTCAATGCCGGCGGGAGAGTCTATGAGGACCCGGTCAAAGCCCTCCTCGGTGAGGAGAAAGTGGACTAGTTCCTTGAACTTCCCCGGGTCCAGGGCCTCCTTGTCCCGGGTCTGGGAGGCAGGCAGGAGGTAGAGGTTTTCCACCCGCTTGTCGCGGATGAGGGCCTGCCGGGGCTTGGCCCGGCCCTCGAGGACGTCGATGAGGTCAAAGACCACCCGGCCCTCGAGGCCCATGACCACGTCCAGGTTGCGCAAGCCCACATCCACGTCCACCACCGCCACCTTCTGGCCCAGCTTGGCCAAGGCCGCTCCCAGGTTGGCGGTGGTGGTGGTCTTCCCCACCCCACCCTTGCCCGATGTGACCACGATGGCTCTCGCCTTCACCTTACCCCCTCCTGCACGGCGTCCAACACGTCCTCTAATTCACGCAAGAATTCCAAAACCCGCTTGCCCCGCGGGGTCAGGGTGTATTCTACCCGAGGCGGTACCTCCGAGTGCGCCCGCCGCTCCACGAAGCCCAGAAGGTGGAACTCCCGCAACCTTTCCGCCAGGGTGCGGGGAGAAAGCTGCAGGTGGGTCTGCAGGTCCGAGAAGCGGGTGGAACCCCGGCTCAGGGCCACCAGAACCTCAGGGGCCCCGCGCCGGGCCAGGACCTTGAGCACCTTGCGGGCCGTCTTGGACAGGGCCATGGCCTAATGCTATCAAAGGTGGGTGTAGCTATGAAGCCTGGAAGCGATGGCCGCCCAGGCCTCCTTGTCCCAAGGGGCCCGGGGGGCTATGCTGAAAGGGCATGAGGGGCGAGCCCAAGCCCGACTGGAAGGACTTCCTGGCCCTGGTGCTGGCGGCCTACAGCCTCCTCTTCCCTCCCCTTCTGGTCATCCTGGGCGTTCTCCTCCTCTTCCTCCTCTTGGTGCGGGTTTTCCTGTAAAACTAAGGCATGGAAGGCCTGTTTGAATCCTTACCCGAAGGCTACCGGGAGAGGCTGGGGCGGCCCGGGGAGTACCCCTTTACCCGGGGCATCTACCCGCGGATGTACCTGGACCGGCTCTGGACCATGCGCCAGTACGCCGGCTTCTCCACCGCCGAGGAGTCCAACGCCCGCTACCGATACCTCCTGGCCCAGGGGCAGACGGGGCTTTCCGTGGCCTTTGACCTGCCCACCCAGCTGGGCCTGGACCCCGACCACCCCATGAGCGTGGGGGAGGTGGGGCGGGTGGGGGTGTCCATCGCCACCCTGGAGGACATGCAGAAGCTCTTTGCGGGCATCCCCCTGGACCGGGTCTCCACCAGCATGACCATCAACGCCCCGGCCATGATGCTCCTGGCCCTCTACCTGCTGGTGGCCGAGGAGCAGGGGGTCCCCTGGGACAAGGTCTCGGGCACGGTGCAAAACGACATCCTCAAGGAGTACTTCGCCCGTGGCACCTACATCTACCCCCCGGGGCCTTCCATGCGCCTGGTGACGGACATCTTCGAGTTCTGCGCCCGCCACGTGCCCAAGTGGAACACCATCAGCATCTCCGGCTACCACATCCGCGAGGCCGGGGCCACCGCCGCCCAGGAGATCGCCTTCACCCTGGCGGACGGCAAGGCCTACGTGCGGGCCGCCCTGGAGCGGGGCCTGGACGTAGACGCCTTCGCCCCCCGGCTTTCCTTCTTCTTCGCCGCCCACGGGGACATCCTGGAGGAAGCGGCCAAGTTCCGCGCCGCCCGCAGGCTCTGGGCCCGCATCATGCGGGAGGAGTTTGGGGCCAAGGACCCCAGGAGCTGGGCCCTGCGCTTCCACACCCAGACCGGGGGCTCCACCCTCACCGCCCAGGAGCCCCTCAACAACGTGGTGCGCACCGCCTACCAGGCCCTGGCCGCGGTCCTGGGGGGCACGCAAAGCCTGCACACCAACGCCTACGACGAGGCCCTGGGCCTGCCCACGGAGAAAAGCGCCCTCCTGGCCCTGCGCACCCAGCAGATCCTGGCCTACGAGAGCGGGGTGACCCGGGCAGTGGACCCCCTGGGGGGTAGCTTCTACGTGGAGCACCTCACGGACACCCTGGAGAAGGAGGCGGAAAGGCTCATCGCCGAGATAGAGGCCCTGGGGGGCGCGGTGGCCGCGGTGGAGGCCGGGTACTTCAGCCGGGCCATAGAGGAGTCCGCCTGGCAGTTCCAGAAGGAGGTGGAGGAGGGGAAGCGGGTCATCGTGGGTGTGAACCGCTTCTTTGACCCCCAAAGCCCCCTGAACGAGCCCGTGCCCGTGCAACGCATTGACCCCGAGCTCCACGAGCGCCGCAAGCGGGAGGTGGCGGAGTTCAAGGCCAGGCGGGACGGCCAGAGCGCCCAGGTGGGCCTGGAAGCCCTGCGCCAGGCGGCAAGGAGCGGGGAAAACCTCTTCCCTCACGTGCTGGAGGCCTTCCGCCGCCGGGCCACCCTGGGGGAGGTCTGCGGGGTGTTGCGGGAGGAGTGGGGGGAGTACCAGCCGGGGCGTTGAGGCCGCCCGAGGAGGCCGGGGATGGAGAGCGAGGCCGAGCTCTGGGATTTTCTGGAAAAGCACCTAAAGAGCATCTACGACGGCGACCCGGAGGGCTACCGGGCCACCACCCACGAGGAGCTCTCCCTCTACGAGTGGTTCGTCACCCCCCACCGCCTGGATGGCCTCCCCTTCCACCTCTACATGACCGAGCGCCGCTGGGCCACGGGGGGAAGGCCCTACCGCCTGGACCTCCTGGAAAGGCGCCTGCAACGCTACGGAGACGTGGCCATCTTCAGCTACACCCTCCTCCTCACCGTGGAGGCGGAGGAAGGGCTTAGGCACCGGGCGGTGAACGAAAGCCGGGTGGCCGTGCGCTTCCCCGAGGGCTGGAAGGTGGTCCACGTGCACAAGAGCCCGGCGGGCTGACCCCGCCGGGCCCCCAAAGGGGGGCTAGGCCCCTTCCTTCAGGCGCTCCACCACCGAGCGGTCCTCGAGGGTGGAGGTATCCCCCTTGATCTCCTTCTCCCCGGCGGCGATCTGCCGCAGGAGGCGGCGCATGATCTTGCCGGAACGGGTCTTGGGCAGGGCGTCGGTGAAGCGCACCTCGTCGGGCCGGGCGATGGGGCCGATCACCTTGGCCACGTGGGCCTTGAGGTCGTCCCGCAGGGCCTCCGAGGGGGTGTGCCCCTCCTTCAGGGTGACGAAGGCCACAATGGCCTCCCCCTTCAGGGGGTCGGGGCGGCCCACCACCGCGGCCTCGGCCACCGCCGGGTGGGCCACCAGGGCCGACTCAATCTCCATGGTGCCCAGCCGGTGCCCGGCCACGTTCAAGACGTCGTCCACCCGGCCCAGGATCATGTGGTAGCCGTCCTTGTCCCGCCGGGCCCCGTCCCCGGTGAAGTAGGCCCCGGGGTGCTGGCTGAAGTACTGCTGGATGAAGCGCTCGGGGTCGCCCCAGACGGTGCGGAGCATGCTGGGCCAGGGACGGGTGATGCAGAGGTGCCCTCCCTCGTCAGGGTTCTCCACGGGGCGGTGCTCGGCGTCCAGGATCTCCGGCTTCACCCCGAAGAAGGGCTTGCCCGCATGCCCCGGCTTCATGGGGTGGACGCCGGGCAGGGTGGTGATCATGATGCCCCCGGTCTCCGTCTGCCACCAGGTGTCCACAATGGGGCAGCGGCCCTTGCCGATGACGTTGTAGTACCAGAGCCAGGCCTCAGGGTTGATGGGCTCGCCCACGGAGCCCAAAAGGCGCAGGGTGTCCAGGCGGTGCTTGAGGGGCCAGCCCTCCCCCCACTTCATGAAGGCCCGGATGGCGGTGGGAGCGGTGTAGAGGATGGTGACCCCGTACTTGTCCACGATTTGCCAGAAGCGGTCGGGCTCGGGCCAGTTGGGGGCCCCCTCGTACATCACCGTGGTGGCCCCGTTGAGGAGGGGGCCGTAGACCACGTAGGAGTGGCCGGTAATCCAGCCCACGTCGGCGGTGCACCAGTAGACGTCCTCGTCCTTGAGGTCAAAGACCAGCTTGGTGGTGAGGTAGACGTAGGTCATGTAGCCGCCCGTGGTGTGCAGGACCCCCTTGGGCTTCCCCGTGGAGCCGGAGGTGTAAAGGATGAAGAGGGGATCTTCCGCCTCCATGGGTTCGGGTTCACAGCGGTCGGAGGCCGCCTCCATGAGCTCGTGCCACCAGTGGTCCCGGCCCGGGGTCCAGGGGACCTCCTCCCCGGTGCGGCGCACCACCACCACGTGCTCCACGCTGGTGGTCTCCTTCAGGGCCTCGTCCGCGTTCTGCTTCAGGGGCACCACCTGGCCGCGGCGGTAGCCCCCGTCGGCGGTAATCAGCACCTTGGCCTCGGCGTCCTTGATGCGGTCGGCCAGGGCCCCGCTGGAGAAGCCCCCGAAGACCACGGAGTGCACCGCCCCGATGCGGGTGCAGGCCAGCATGGCGATGGCCGCCTCGGGGATCATGGGCAGGTAGATGGTGACCCGGTCGCCCTTCCTCACCCCCAGACGCTTTAGGACGTTGGCGAACTTCTGCACCTCCCGCCAGAGGTCGTGGTAGGTAAGGACGCGCTCCTCCCCCGGCTCCCCTTCCCAGATGAGGGCCGCCTTGTTCTTGCGCCAGGTCTGGACATGGCGGTCCAGGGCGTTGTAGGAGAGGTTGGTCCTGCCCCCCACGAACCACTTGGGGTGGGGCAGGTCCCCCTCCAGCACCTTCTGCCAGGGCTGGAACCAGTGGAGCTCGGAGGCCACCCGTCCCCAGAAGCCCTCGGGGTCTTTTAGGCTCTCCTCGTAAAGGCGCTGGTACTCCTCCTCGCTCTTGAGGTGGGCCTGCTGCCGGAAGGCCTCGCTGGGGTAGAAGACCCGCTCCTCCTTCAGAACGCCCTCAATCCGGTCCATACTCCCTCCTTTGGCCTTGAGGATAGGACGGCCCTCTCAAGGGGTCAAGAAAGCTAGGGTTTTTCACCATTTGCCAAAACCCCCCCTTTCTTGACAGGGGAAGACTCCCCTTCGCAAGATGGGCGCAAATGGCCAGGAAGAGAAGCCTCTCCACCGTGCAGGCGGCCCTGCGCATCCTGGCCTACTTGGCCGAGCATCCCGAGGGGGTGGAGGTTAAGGAGGTGGCCCGCCTCCTGGGCAAGAGCCTCTCCACCGCCTACGCCCTGCTGAACAGCCTGGTGGAGGAGGGGTTTGCCGTGAAGACGGAAAGGGGCTACCGTGCGGGGAGCGCCAAGCCGGTGCCCCTCCAGGCCACGCCCCTGGAGGAGGCCCTGGAGGAGCTCTACCTCAGGACCCGGGAGCGTTGCTACCTGGCCCTCCTCACCCCGGAAGGGGTGCGGCTCAAGACCCGGGGGCGGCAGGGCCAGCCCCACCCCCTGGGGGAGAGCCTGCCGGAGGAAGCCCACGCCCTGGCCCTGGGGAAGGTCCTCCTGGCCCACGGGGCCCTGCCCCTTCCCCCCTTGCGCCCCCGCACCCCCTATACCCTCACCGACCCCCTGGCCCTGGAGGAGGAGCTGGCCCGGGTGCGGGAGTCGGGGTTGGCGGCGGAGATGGAGGAGTACGCCCAGGGGCTTTCCGGCCTAGCGGCCCCCCTCTTCGGCCCCGAGGGGCAGCTTCTGGGGGCTTTGGGGGTGGTGGTGCCCGCCCGGCGCTTCCCCTTCGCCTTCAGCCGCCTGGCCCGGGCCCTTTCCGAGGTGGCCCAGGTCTCCGCCTACCTGAAGCCCCCGGAGCCCCCCTCCCTGGCCCCACCCCCCGAGCCCAGCTTCCGGGTGGAGGTGTTGGAACCCCCCCCTCCCTTGAGGGAAGGGGCCAACCTGCGGGAGTTTGCCGGCCTCCACCGGGCGAGCCTCGAGGACCCCGAGGCCTTCTGGGGCGGCTTCGCCCGGGAGTTCCACTGGGAGAGGCCTTGGGAAAAGGTCCTGGACAAGGAGACCAAGCGCTGGTTTGTTGGCGGGCTCACCAACGCCGCCCTGAACGCCCTGGACCGGCACCTCCCCGAACGGGCCCAGCAGGTGGCCCTCCTCACCCTGGACGGGGAGGGGCACCTGGAGAAGTGGACCTACCGCGAGCTCCAGGACCTCTCCGCCCGCCTGGCCGGGGTGCTGAAGGGGCTGGGGGTGGGCCCGGGGGACCGGGTGGCCCTCTACCTGCCCACGGGGCTCGAGGCCGCCCTAAGCCTCCTGGCCACCGCCCGCCTGGGAGCGGTGCACGTGGCCCTGCCCGTGGGCCTGGGGCCCGAGGCCCTTAGGGAGCGCCTCCTGCAAAGCCAGGCCCGGCTCCTCATCGCCGCCGACGGCTACTTCCGCCGGGGGCAACTCGTCCCCTTGAGGCCGGTGGTGGAGGCAGCCCTAAAGGACCTGGACCTGCCGGTGCTGTGGCACGTGCGGGGAAGCACCGAGTTCCTGGAACGAGCCTCCGAGGGAAGCCCCCTGGAGGCGGTGCCCGTCCCCGCCCAGCACCCCCTTTTCCTCCTCCACACCTCGGGCTCCACGGGCATCCCCAAGGGGGTGGTCCACGGCCACGGGGGGTACATGGTGGGGGTGGCCTGGGCCTTGCGCTACCTCTTTGACCTGAAGCCGGGCGAGGTCTTCCACACCACCGCGGACCTCTTCTGGGTGGTGGGGCACTCCTTCGGCCTCTATGCCCCCCTCTTCCTGGGGGGCACCAGCCTCCTGGTAGAGGACCGGCCCGACCACCCCAGCCCCGCCGCCTTCTACGAGCGCCTAAAGCGGCTTGGGGTGGACATCCTCCTCACCTCCCCCACGGTCTTGAGGGCCCTGCGCCGCCACGGGGAGGCCCGGCCCACCGCCTTGCGCCTGGTGGGCAGCGTGGGGGAGGCCCTGGCCCCCGAGGTGTGGCGCTGGACCCGGGACCACCTGGCCTGGCCCCTGGACAACTGGTGGCAGACGGAGCTGGGGGCCCCCGCCCTGGCCACCCCCCTGGCCCTCCCCGCCAAGCCCGGCTACGTGGGCGTTCCCCTCCCCGGGGTGGAGGCCCGGGTGGTGGACGCCGAGGGGCACGTCCTCCCCCCCGGGGCCAAGGGCCACCTGGTCCTCCTGCAGGCGGGCCCCGCCCAGATGGTGAACCTCTTGGGCGGGGAGAACCCCTGGCGCGGGGGGCTTTACTGGACCGGAGACCTGGCCACCTGGGACGAGGAAGGCTACTTCCGCATCCTGGGCCGCTCGGAGGAGGTGATCAAGGTGGGGGAGGCCCGCCTGGGCACCGCCGAGGTGGAGGCCGCGGCCCTCACCCATCCCCAGGTGGCGGAGGCCGCGGCCATCGGGGTGCCGGGGGAGGAAGGGGAGGAGGTGGTGGTCTTCGTGGTGCCCAAAAAGGAGGTGCCCGAGGACCTCAAGCCCCTCCTGGCGGAGAAGCTCAAGGCCCACCTCCTCCGGCACCTAGGCCCTGTACCCCCGCCCCGCATCCTCTTCGCCGAACGCCTGCCCCGCACCCGTAGCGGCAAGATCCTCAGGCGGCTCCTCAAGGCGGAGCTCCTGGGCATGGACCCCGGGGACACCTCGGGTCTGGAGGAAGAGTATGGCACTGGAAAAGCTTCTTAGGGCAGAGGAACGGCTTTGGGCCCCGGAGCACCTCAGGCAGCAGGCCAATCTGCAGGATTTCCAGGGGGAATACCAAAGGAGCCTCGAGGATCCCGAGGGGTTCTGGGGCGCCTGGGCCAGGCGCTTTCACTGGGAAAAGCCTTTTGAAAAGGTCCTGGAGTGGAACCTCCCCGAGCACCGCTGGTTCTTAGGGGGCACCACCAACGCCGCCTACAACGCCCTGGACCGCCAGGTGGCCCGGGGCCTCAGGAACAAGCTGGCCCTCCTCTACCTTTCGGAGGAGGGCCGGGAGGAAAAGCTCACCTACGGGGAGCTTCTGGACCGGGTGCGCCGCCTGGCCACGGGGCTACGGCGCCTGGGGGTGGGCAAGGGAGACCGGGTGGTGATCTACATGCCCCTCACCCTCGAGGGGGTGATGGCCATGCTGGCCACCGCCTACCTGGGGGCCATCCACAGCGTGGTCTACGCCGGGCTTGGGGTCTCTGCCTTAAGGGAACGCATCCTGGACGCCGGGGCCAAGGTGGTCATCGCCGGGGACGTCAGCTACCGCCGGGGCAAGGGGGTGGACCTGCGCTCCATCGTGGAGGAGGCCATCAAGGACCTTCCCCTCCAGGTGGTCTGGTTCCAGCGGGCCTACAAGGCGGAGCTCCCCGAGGGACACCACGACTTCCAGGAGCTCCTCTGGCAAACCCCCCCGGAGGCCCGGGCGGAGATGGTGGAGGCGGAACACCCCCTCTTCATCCTCTACACCTCGGGCTCCACGGGGAAGCCCAAGGGGGTGGTGCACGTGCACGGGGGCTACATGGTGGGCACCACCTACCACCTGCGCACCTTCTTTGACGCCAAGGACGACGACGTCTTCTGGGCCACCAGTGACATCGGCTGGATCGTGGGCCACTCCTACATCGTCTACGCTCCCCTCCTGGAAGGCCTCACCAGCGTCCTGCGGGAAGGCGCCCCCGACTACCCCGACCCCGGGGCCTTCTGGCAGGTGGTGGAACGCTACCGGGTGAACATCATGTTCACCGCCCCCACCGCGGTGCGCATGTTCATGCGCTTCGGCCCGGAGTGGCCGGCCAAATACGACCTCTCCTCCTTGCGCCTCCTGGGGGTGGCCGGGGAGCCCTTGAACCCCGAGGCCCTCCGCTGGGCCTACGAGCACCTGGCGGAGGGAGGCCGGCGGGGCTTCGTGGCCGACAACTGGTGGCAGACGGAGCTCGGGGGGCCCACCCTGGGCACCCCCCTGGTCCTCCCCGCCAAGCCCGGCTTCGCCGGGGTGGCCCTGCCTGGGGTGGAGGCGGGGGTGGTGGACGAGGAGGGCAGGCCCGTGCCCCCAGGGCAGGGCGGACTTCTGGTCCTCCGGCGCCCCTTCCCCCACATGATGCGCACCGTCTGGGGCAACCACGAGCGCTACCTCCAGTACTGGCGCGAGGTCCCGGGCGGGGTCTACGCCGCCGGGGACGTGGCGAGCCAGGACGAGGAGGGCTACTTCAGCGTCCTCGGCCGGGCGGACGACGTCTTGAACGTGGCCGGGCACCGCATCGGCACCGCGGATGTGGAAAGCGCCCTGGTCTCCCACCCGGCAGTGGCCGAGGCCGCGGTGATCGGGGTGCCCGACCCCCTGAAGGGGGAGGCCATCAAGGCCTTTGTGGTCCTGCGCCTAGGGCAAACCCCTTCCGAAGAGCTGAAGGAGGGCCTGGTCCAGCACGTGCGCCGGGAACTGGGGCCCATCGCCACCCCCAGCGAGATCGTCTTCCTGGACAAGCTGCCCAAGACCCGCTCGGGGAAAATCCTCAGGCGCCTCCTGAAGGCCCGGGAACTGGGCAAGGACCCGGGAGACCTCTCCACCCTGGAGGAGTAGGTTTCCCCAACCTTAAGGGGTGGGGCCCTTGGGCCCCACCCCTTTTTGCCCCCTTTCCGGGGAGATTGGGCATACAAAAACGCCCCTTTTGCGCATGGCTGAAAAGCCAAGGTTTCTTGACACCCCCCTCATCCTTCCCTAAGATTGCCGCTAACCGCGAGGGAAGCCTGTGCCAGGAAGCGCCTGTAGCGCTTCCCGAGCGGGGGAGGGAGTTATGAGCGCGCTGGAGGCATACTGGAAGGAAAACCTAAGTCTTATCCGAAACCTCCTCATCATCTGGGCCTTGGCCTCTTATGTGCTGGGCATCCTGCTGGCCGAGCCCCTGAACGCTATCCGGGTCTTCGGCGGGCCCCCCTTGGGCTTTTGGATCGCCCAGCAGGGGAGCATCTACGTCTTCGTCATCCTCATCTTCTACTACGCCAGCCGCATGGCGGCCCTGGACCGGAAGTACGGCTTTGAGGACTAGGAGGAACGCCCATGAGCGCTGAAGTCTGGACCTGGATCATCGTGCTGGCCACCTTCGCCCTCTACCTGGGCATCGGTTACTGGGCCCGCGTGCAGGAGACCGCCGGCTTCTACGTGGCCGGGCGCGGGGTACCCCCGGTAGCCAACGGGGCCGCCACCGCCGCCGACTGGATGTCTGCCGCCAGCTTCATCTCCATGGCGGGCCTCATCTCCTTCCTGGGCTACGACGGGGCGGTCTACCTCATGGGCTGGACCGGGGGGTACGTGCTCCTGGCCCTCCTTCTGGCCCCCTACCTGCGGAAGTACGGCAAGTACACGGTGCCCGAGTTCGTGGGGGACCGGTACTACTCCAACGTGGCCCGGGTGGTGGCGGTGATCGCCGCCATCTTCGTCTCCTTCACCTACGCGGTGCCCCAGCTCCGGGGCGTGGGCATCGTGCTCTCCCGCTACCTGGGGGTGGACGTGGCCACGGGGGTCTGGGCCGCGGTGATCGTCACCGCCTTCATCGCGGTGATCGGGGGGATGAAGGGCATCACCTGGACCCAGGTGGCCCAGTACACCGTGCTCATCATCGCCTACCTGATCACCGGCATCGCCCTGTCCAACTTCCTCACCGGCAACCCCATCCCCCAGCTGGCCTTCACCTTCTCCGACTTCGCCGTGCGCCTCAGCCAGCTCCAGGTGGAGCTGGGCCTCAAGGAGTACGTGGCCCCCTTCCAGAACCTGAACCTGCTCAACGTCTTCCTCATCACCCTGACCCTCATGGTGGGCACCGCGGGCCTGCCCCACGTGATCATCCGCTTCTACACGGTGCCCAAGGCCTCCGACGCCCGCTGGAGCGCCGGCTGGGCCCTGCTCTTCATCGCCCTCCTCTACACCACCGCTCCTGCCGTGGCCGTTTTCTCCAAGTACAACCTCCTGAACACCCTGGCCAACAAGACCGTGGAGGAGGTCCAGGGGATTGACTGGGTGCAGAAGTGGAGCAAGACCGGCCTCCTCAAGCTGGAGGACAAAAACGGGGACGGGAAGTACCAGATCACCGCGGCCAAGGACACCAACGAGATCACCATTGACCGGGACATCATCGTGCTCTCCACGCCGGAGGTGGCCAAGCTCTCCCCCATCGTGGTGGGCCTGGTGGCGGCTGGGGGTCTGGCGGCGGCCCTTTCCACGGCGGCAGGCCTCCTCATCGTCATGGCCAGCGCCATCAGCCACGACCTCTACACCCGCATCATCAACCCCCAGGCCTCCGAGGCCACCAAGCTCACCATCGCCCGGGTGGTGATCCTCCTGGTCACGGTGCTGGCCGCCCCCTTCGGCATCAACCCCCCGGCCTTCATCGCCCAGCTGGTGGCCTTCGCCTTCGGCCTGGCCGCCAGCACCTTCTTCCCCGCCATTCTGCTCGGCATCTTTGACCGCCGGATGAACACGCAAGGGGCGGTGGCGGGGATGCTGGTGGGCCTGGTCTTCACCGCCACCTACATCGTGGGCACCAACTACCTGGGCTGGCCCCGCTTCCTCTTCGGCATCTCCCCTGAGGGCATCGGCACCGTGGGCATGCTCCTCAACTTCCTGGTGGCCTACCTGGTCTCCCGGGCCACGCCCCCGCCCCCCGCGGAGATCCAGAAGCTGGTGGACGAGATCCGGGTGCCCAAGGGGGCAGGAGCGGCCGCCGAGCACTAGGCGAGGGGCCCCCGCAAGGGGGCCCTTCGGTTTGGGTAAAGTGAGGCATGGACCTACGCTACCTTCGCTTTTTCCTGGGCAGCCTGACCGCCCTCTTCGCCTTTTACCTGGGGGGGCACTACCTTCTGGGCTTCCCCTTTCCCACCCCGGGCATCCTGGCCCAGCTGGCCCTGGGGGCCCTGGTGGGGGTGGGGCTGGGCCGCATCTACCACCGGCTCTGGCCCCTGCCCCCGGTGGGGATAGGCCGGGTGGTGCGGCTCCTGGTCCTCCTTCCTCCGGCCTTCGTGCTGGGGATGGGCTTTACCCTCCTCCTGGGAGGCCAGGTGGCCCTGCACTTCCTCATCCCCCTCCTGGCCTGGATTACCCCGGACTATGGACCCAAGAACGGTCCCACCCCTGAGCGCCCTTCCCGAGGCTGAGCGGGAAGCCCTCCTCCAGGAGGCCAAGGAGGAAGCCCACCCCGCGGGCACCCGCTTCCTGGAGCAGGGCGGGAGGCCGGCGGAGGCCCTCTACCTGGTGCTGGAAGGGAAGGTGGCCCTTCTGGACGGGGAGGAAAAGGTGGGGGTTTTGGAGGCCGGGGAGTTCTTCGGCTTCCCCTCCCTCCTTTCGGGAGAGTCCCCGGCCTTCAGCGTGGAGGCCGAGGAACCCGTGCGGCTTTTGGTCTTCCCCCAGGCCACTTTCCACCGGCTTCTCGCCCACCCCGAGGCCGCCCGCTTCTTCGGCCAGGGGCTGGCCGAGCGGGTGCGGCTGAAGGCGGCCCCCGACCTCTCCCTTTTCGCCCCGGTGGGGCGGCTTGTGCGCAAGGAGCCCGTCTTCATCCCCCCTTCGGCCACGGTGGCGGAGGCGGCCCGCATCATGCGGCAGGAGGGCATCTCCAGCCTCCTGGTGGCTGGGGAACCCCTGGGCATCCTCACCGACCGGGACCTGCGCAACCGGGTGCTGGCCGAGGGCCGTCCCCCCACCACAAGGGTGGCGGAGGTGCAGACCGCCCCCCTCTTCGCCCTGCCGGCGGAAACCCCCCTCTACGAGGCGGTGGCGGCCATGGTGGAGCGGGGCATCCACCACCTGCCCCTCACGGAAGGGGAAAGGGTGGTGGGCGTGGTGACCCACACCGACCTCCTCCTGCACCAGGCGCAAAGCCCCCTCCTGCTCCTGCGGCGGATTGAGCGCCTGGAGCTGGAGCGGTACAGCCTCGAGGTGGCCCACCTGGTGGAAGGCCTCTTCGCCCGGGGCCTGGGGGGGCTGGAGATCGGCCGGGTGGTGGCCTCCCTCAACGACGCCCTAATCCGCCGCCTGGCCAAGGAAGCGGAGGAAGCGCTGGGACCCCCTCCCGTGGCCTACAGCTTCATGGTCTTCGGTTCGGAAGGGCGCCGGGAGCAGGCCCTTTTGACCGACCAGGACAACGCCCTGGTCCTGGCCGAACCCGGGCACGAAGCCTACTTCCAGGCTCTGGCGGAGCGGGTGGTGGGGGGGCTTTTACGGGCGGGGATTCCCGAGTGCAAGGGGGGGTACATGGCCACCCGCTGGCGGCTTCCCCTGGGGGAGTGGGTGGCCACCTTCCGCCGCTGGATGGAGGCCCCCGAGCCCCAGGCCCTCCTGGAGACGCAGATCTTCTTTGACCTGCGTCCGGCGGCGGGGACCCTTTCCCTAAAACCTCTGGAGGAGGCGGTCCTCGAGGGGAGCCGGCAAGGGGTCTTCCGCTACCACCTGGCCCGGGCCAGCCTGGAGTTCCGCCCTCCCCTGGGCCTCTTCGGCCGGGTGCGCACCGAGGAGGGGTTCGTGGACCTGAAGCGGGCCGCCCTGGCCCCCATCGTCTCCCTGGCCCGGCTCTACGCCCTCATGGCGGGAAGCCTGGCCAAGGGAACGGTGGAGCGCCTACGGGCGGCCAAAGAGGGGGGCACCCTGAGCCCCGAGGGGGCCGAGCGGCTGGAGGAGGCCTACCGCTTCTTCTTCGGCCTGCGCCTGGCCCACCAGCTTAGGGCCTTCCGCGAAGGAAAGGGCATCAGCAACCGCATCCTGTGGTCGGCCCTTTCCCCGGGGGAACGCCGGCGGGCCCTTGAGGGGTTCCGGGCCATCCTGGAGGTGCAGGAGAGCACCGCGGCCCGCTTCCAGCTGCGATGAGGGAGAAGGCCTTTGCCCTCTTTCTCCTGGCCCTTTTCCTTTTCCTCATGCCCTTGGGCCTCCTCTTCCGCGAGGCGGTTGGTCCTTTGGGCCTGCCCCCTTTGTACCTCTACCTTTACGGGGCCTGGGGGCTGGTGATCCTCCTGGCCTACCTCCTCTTCCGCAGGGCATGAGCCCCTTTTTCCTCCTAGCCCTCCTCCTCCTCTACCTGGGCCTCCTCTTCCTGGTGGCCCTTCTAGGGGAGGGTCGGGCCCGGGCCCTGGCCCAAAGCCCCCAGGCCTACGCCCTCTCCCTGGCGGTCTACGCCACCGCTTGGACCTTCTTCGGCAGCGTGGGCCGGGCCGCCACCGAGGGGGCCACCTTCCTGCCCATCTACCTGGGACCCACCCTGGTCCTCCTGCTTTGGCCCTTCCTGCACGGGCGGATCCTGGAGCTGGCCCGGGCCCACCGCCTCACCTCCTGGGCCGACTTCCTCTTCCTGCGCTACGGCCATCCCGCCCTGGGCCCCCTCATTGCGGCCTTTTTGGCGGTGGGCCTTCTGCCCTACCTAGCCCTGCAGCTTAAGGCCATCGCCCAGGCCTTCCTCTTCCTGAGCGGGCAGAAGAGTCCCCTGGCGGACGTGGCCCTCCTCACCGCCCTGCTCCTGGCCCTCTTCGCCATCCTCTTCGGCACCCGCCGCCTGGACCCCTCGGAGCGGCACCAGGGCCTGGTGCTGGCGGTGGCCTTTGAGTCCTTGGTAAAGCTCCTCGCCCTCCTCCTGGTGGGCGGCTTTGTTTGGCTGGCCCTGGGAAACCCCTTCCCCAAGGTGGGGGCCCATCCCGAGCTCCTCCCCCTCCTCCTGCCCCCGGAGGGGCTTGCCGGCCACCTGGCCTGGGTCAGCCTGGTGGGGCTCTCCGCCCTGGCCTTCCTCTTCCTCCCCCGGCAGTTCCACGTGAGCGTGGTGGAGAACGTGGAGCCGGGCCACCTGCGCCTAGCCGCCTGGGCCTTTCCCCTCTACCTCCTCCTCATCAACCTGCCCATGGTGCCCCTGGCCCTCTTGGGCCGCCTCCACCTCCCCGGGGAAAACCCCGACCTCTACGTCCTGGCCCTCCCCCTGGAAGCAGGCCAGCCCGCCCTGGCCCTCCTGGCTTTCCTGGGCGGGGTCTCCGCGGCCACGGCCATGGTGGTGGTGGAGAGCCTGGCCCTTTCCATCCTGGTCTCCAACCACCTCCTCTCCCCCCTCCTTCTGCGCTTCCGGGCCCTGGGAAGCCTCCTTCTGTGGCGGCGGATGGCCATCCTCCTGGTCCTGCTCCTGGCCTACCTCTACTTCCGCCTGGCGGGGGAGGCCTACGCCCTGGTGGGCATGGGGCTCATCTCCTTCGTGGCCGTGGCCCAGCTGGCCCCAGCCGGCCTCCTTGGACTTTACTGGCGGGGGACCACCGGGCAGGGGGCCTTGGCCGGGCTCCTGGGGGGAATGGCCCTTTGGGCCTACACCCTCTTCCTCCCTGCTCTCGCCCGCTCGGGCTGGCTCCCCGAGGTCTTCCTCCGGGGTCCCCATCCCCTTCTCCACCCCGAGGGGCTTTTGGGTATTGAGGGGTTGGACCCCATCACCCACGGCTTCCTGGCAAGCCTCCTCGTGAACCTGGCCCTCACCGTGGGGGTTTCCCTCTTCACCCGGAAGGAAGCCGTGCGGGAGGGGCGCACGGGGGAGGTGGAGGAACTTGCCGCCCTCCTCCGGCGGGTCCTGGGAGGGGAGGCCGAGGAGGCCTTCCGCAAGCAGGCCCAAGGCCTTTCGGGCTCCCAGGCGGCGGCCCTGGCCGAGGCCCTTCTGGCGGGATCGGTAGGGCCCGCCACCGCCCGGCTCCTCCTCCTCCCCGCCACCCGGGAGGCGCCCCTCGAGGCCCTCCTGGAGGAGGCCGCCCGGGAGTCCCGGGAGGTTAGGGCCTACGCCAAGGCCCTGGAGGAGGCCCGGCAGGAGCTGGCCGAGGCCTACGAGCGCCTCAAGGCCCTGGACCAGGCCAAGGACGAGCTTTTGGCCGCGGTCTCCCACGAGCTCAAGACTCCCCTTACCTCGGTACGGGCCCTGGCGGAGATCCTCGAGGCCCACCCCCACCTGCCCGAGGCGGAGCGGCAACGCTTCACCGCCCTCTTGGCCAAGGAGGCGGGGCGGCTTTCCCGCCTGGTGGAGGAGGTCCTGGCCTACACCCGGCTCCAGGCCAACCCCTCCCCCAATCGCACCCCCACGGACCTTAAGGCCCTGGCGGAGGAGGCCCTGGCCCTGGCCGAACCCCTGGCCCGGGAAAAGGGGATTAAAATGGAGGCCCATCTGGAGGAGGTCCAGACCCTCACCGATCGGGACCGGGTGCTCCAGGTGCTCCTCAACCTCCTCCACAACGCCCTACGCCATGCCCGAAGCCGGGTGCGCCTGGAGCTTATGCGCCAGGGGGGAGAGGTCCTCTTCCGGGTGGCGGACGACGGGCCCGGGGTGCCCCAGGCGGCCAGGCCCCTGGTCTTTGAGCCCTTCCAGAGCTTTTCCGGGGGAACCGGCTTAGGCCTCTTTCTGGCCCGGCGGCTCCTGGAGGGCCTGGGGGGGCGGATCTGGCTGGAGGGAACCGAGGGGGAAGGCGCCTCTTTCGCCTTCACCCTGCCCTTGGAGGTGGAGTGTGCGGATCCTGGTGGTGGACGATGAGGAAAGCATCCTGGTGCCCCTGGAGTTCCTCCTTAAGAAGGCGGGCCACGAGGTGGCCCTGGCCCGGACGGGGGAGGAGGCCCTGGAGGCCTTGGGCCGGGGGGCCTTTGACCTTTTGGTCCTGGACCTGATGCTCCCCGGCCTGGACGGCTTCGCCGTCCTGGAGAGGCTACAGCCCCTTCCCAGACGGCCCAAGGTGCTGGTCCTCACCGCCCGGGGCCGGGAGGCGGACCGGGCCAAGGCGGAGGCCCTGGGGGCCGAGGCCTTCATGGCCAAGCCCTTCGGCATCCAAGACCTCCTGGCCCAGGTGGAGCGGCTCCTGGAGGAAGCATGAAGGAGGCCCTGCGCTTTCTTGGCGCCCTCCTCCTGGGGCTTCTCCTGGTGGGGGGCACGGTGGGCCTGGGCCTTTTCCTCCTCCTCCAGGGGGAAGAGGCCCTGGCCCGGGAACTCACCCGGGTGGCCCGGGAAAAGCTCGCCCTCCTCCTCTTCGTGGGGGGGCTTTTCGCCCTGGTGCTGGCCGCCCTCCTCCACCCCCTCTTCCTGGGGTACCTGGCAGCCACCCGGGCCCTGGGGCAGGAAGCGGAGGTGCTCCTGGCCAACCCCGCCCACCGCCTGCCCCTGCGGGGCCCCTTTGAGCTCCAGGCCCTGGCGGGGCTCATCAACCGCCTGGCGGCGGAGAAAGAGGCCCTGGAAGAGCAGGTGGCGGCCCGGGTGGCCGAGGCCAAGGCCCTTCTGGAGAGGGAGCGGGAAACCCTTGCGGCCCTCATCGGCCACCTGCCCCAGGGGGTGGTGCTGGCCAACGCCAGGGGCCAGGTCCTCCTCTACAATGCCCCCGCCCGCCAGCTCCTGGGGGAAGGCCTAGGGGCGGGGAAAAGCCTCTTTGGCCTCCTGGAGCGGGGGCTTTTGGTCCACGCCCTGGCCCTCCCCGAGGAGCGCTTCCTGGTCCAGGGTCGGGGAGGCCTGCTCTCCTTGCAGGTGGTGCCCCTGCCGGACGAGGGGGGGTTCCTGGTCCTCCTGGAGGCGGCCAAGGAGGAGGGGGGCATGGACGAGGCCACCCTTCACCGCCTGAAGGACAAGCTGGCAGGGCTGAAGGCCCTGGTGGAGGCCTTGGAGGGGGAGGCCTCCCCCTCCCTAAAGCCCCTCCTGCGGGTAGCCCGGGCCACGGCGGAGGAGCTTTCCGCCCTCGTCCTGGGCCTCACCCCCCCGCCCAAGGCGGCGGAGGTGCTGGCGGGGGACCTCCTTACCCTCCTGGCCCAGGCCCTGGAGCGGGAGGCCGGCCTCTCCCCGGGGATGGCCCTCTCCGAGGAGGCCCGGGAGCTACTGGTGCGGGCGGACACCTACGCCCTGGCCCGGGGCCTGGCCGCCACCCTGCGGGAGGAGGAGGAGGTCTTCCTCCAGGGCGGGCGCACCGGCGGCCTCCTCCGCCTCACCCTGGCCTTCCCCCACCCCGCCCCCGCGCCCCACCCCTCCCTGCAGGAGGCCGTGGAGCGGGCCGGGGGAAGCCTCTGGCGGGAGGGGCACCACCTCCACCTCCTCCTGCCCGCCCGGGAAGCCCCCAGCCTGCCCGTCCAGGAAGGCCCCCCGCCCCGGGCCGAGGTCTTTGATCTCTCCCTCCTCCAGGTGCCCGAGGCCCTGGAGGAAGCCCCTCTGGAGGGCCTCCTCTACACCGCCTTTGACCTGGAGACCACCGGCCTGGACCCGGAAAAGGACGCCATCATCGCCCTGGGAGGGGTCCACCTCCTGGGCCGGCGGGTGCTCCACCAGGAGGTTTTTGAGGCCCTGGTGGACCCGGGCCGCCCCATCCCCGAGGCCTCCACCCAGGTGCACGGCCTCACCTGGGAGATGCTGAAGGGAAAACCCCGCCTGGAGGAGGTCCTGCCCGCCTTCCGGGCCTTCCTGGAGGACACGGTGCTCCTGGCCCACAACGGGGCCTTTGACATGGCCTTCCTGCGGCGGGCGGGGGTGGACCAGCCCCCCCTGGTGGACACCCTCCTCCTGGCCCACCTCCTCTTCCCCGACCTGAAGGACCACCGCCTGGAGACCCTGGCGGAACGCTTCGGGGTACCGGTCCTGGGCCGCCACACCGCCCTGGGGGACGCCCTGATGACCGCCGAGGTCTTCGCCCGCATGCTCCCCCTCTTGCGGGAACGGGGCTACCGCACCCTGGGGGAGGTCCTTGCGGCCTGCGCCCGGCTTCCCCTGGCCCGGCTCAAGTACTAGCCAGGGCCCGCCTGCCGATGTCCCGGCGGTAAAGGGCCCCGGGGAAACCCACCTGGGGGAGGAAGGCATAGGCCCGCTCCAGGGCCTCCCTGAGGTCCTGTCCCAACCCCACCACGTTCAGCACCCGCCCCCCGGCGCTCACCAAGACCCTACCCTCCCGCCTTGTGCCCGCGTGGAAGACCAGCACCCCTTCCGGGGGCTCAGGCACCCGGAGGGGAATCCCCTTCCGGGGGCTTTCCGGATAGCCCGGGGCGGCCAGGACCACGCAGGCCGCGGCCCCCGGCTTCCAGGAAAGCTCTACCCCCGCCAATCTCCCCTCAGCCACCCGCAGGGCCAGCTCCACCAGGTCGCTCTCCAGGAGGGGCAAAAGGGCCTGGGCCTCGGGGTCGCCGAAGCGGGCGTTGAACTCCAGCACCTTGGGCCCTTCCCGGGTGAGCATCAGCCCGGCGTAGACCACCCCCCGGTAGACCACCCCCTCGGCCCGCAGGCCGACGATGAGGGGCTTGAGGATCTCCTCCTCCACTCGCCTTAAGGTGGCCCCGTCCATGGGGTAGGGGGCCACCGCCCCCATCCCCCCGGTCATGGGCCCCTGGTCTCCGTCCAGGAGGCGCTTGTGGTCCTGGGAGGGAAGGAGGGGCAGGATGGTCTCCCCATCGGTGAGGGCCAGGACCGTGGCCTCCTCCCCCTCCAGGTACTCCTCCACCACCACCTCCCCCCCCTCGGGGCCGGAGAGCAGGTTCAGCACTGCCTGCTTGGCGGTGTGGAGGTCAAAGGCCACCGTGACCCCCTTGCCCGCCGCCAGCCCCGAGTCCTTGATGACGATGGGTACCCCCACCTCCTCCAGGTACTCCAGGGCCTCGAGGGGGTCCTGGAAGACCCGGTAGCGGGCGGTGGGGATACCGTACCTCTCCATGAGGCCCTTGGCGAAGGCCTTGGAACCCTCAATCATGGCCGCCTTCTGGGTGGGGCCGAAGAGGAGGAGGCCCCGCTCCTGAAAGGCGTCGGCGATACCCTCCACCAAAGGGGCCTCGGGGCCCACCAGGGTGAGGTCTATGCCCGCCTCGAGGGCCCAATCCGCCAGGGCCTCCACGTCCCCGTTCCAGGGGACGAGTTCCGCCAAGGCCGCCATCCCCGCGTTGCCAGGGGCGGCGTAGAGCCTATCCACCAGGGGGCTTTGCGCCGCCTTCCACACCAGGGCGTGCTCCCGCCCCCCAGAACCCACCACCAGCACCCTCATAGGGGGGATTCTACCCGCTTGAGCACCGCCTCGGCCCGGGTGCGCACCGCCTCGGGCAGGGTGGCGAGCTCGGCCCGGAGGGCAGGGTGGTCCTGGGCCAGGAGGTGGGCGGTGAGAAAAGCCCCCTGCCCCCAGACCCCCCCCTGGCCCAGGAAGGCCAGCCCTGCCAAGGCCTCCTGGCCCCAGGCGCGCAGAAGGGCCCAGGCCCGCAGGTACAGGGGCCGCTCCCGGGGGGAAAGGGCCTCAAAGCGGCGAGCCGCCTCCTCCCCCAGGAGCCCGCCAAGCCCCTTGGGCGGGGGAAAGGCCAGGCCGAGGAGGAGGAGGCGCACCGCCTTGGGGTAGAGGCGGTGCTCCAGGAAGAGCACCCGGCTTTCCAGGGTCTTGGGGGTGTCCCCGGGGAGGACCGGCACCCGCCCCTGGAGGAGGATGGGGCCGGTGTCCATGCCCTGGTCCACGAAGTGCACCGTGGAGCCCGTCTCCCGCTCCCCAGCCGCCAGGACCCTTTGGTGCACGTGGAGGCCGGGGTAGTCGGGGAGGAGGGAAGGGTGGATGTTGAGGAGGCGGCCGTACCAGGGTTCCACAAAGCCTGGGGAGAGGAGGCGCATGAAGCCCGCCAGGAGGACCAGGTCCACCCCCTTTTGGGCCAGGAGGGCTAGGGCCTCGGCCTCAAAGGCCCGCCGCCCCCGCCAGGGAAGGGCCACCGCCTCTACCCCCCGGCTCCGGGCCCGCTCCAGGGCGTAGGCCTCGGGGTTGTCGGAGAGGACCAGGACCACCTCGCCCCAGGGGTTTCCGGGGGGGAAGGCCTGGAGGAGGGCCTCGAGGTTCGTCCCCCGACCCGAGGCCAACACAGCCATGCGGGCCGGGCGGCCCAGGGGAAAGGGGGTCAGGCCCCCTTCTGAAGGCACACCCTCCATAGGCCTACCCTTCCCGGAGCCGCTCGGGGTGGTGCTTCTGCCAGTAACGCACCAGGCCCTGGAGGTTCATGTAGGGGGGGTCCGCCAGCTCGTAAAGGCGCATCCCCGCCTCCTCCACCCCGGCCCGCCTCAGGCCCTCCCGCCAGTAGGCCTCAAAACGGGGGGTCATGGCCTCCAGGTCCAGGCCCTCCCTGAGCCGGCCCAGGGTCCAGCCCGCCCAATCCTCCAGGACCTGGCGCAGGGCCAGGAGGTGGGCCTCCACGTCCCCGTAGGGGCCGAAGTGGGTGAGGTAGAGGGCCTCGGGCCTGAGGGCCAGGAGGCGGTCCAGGGAGGCGTACCAGCTCTCCAGGTGGATGTCGGGGGGTGGGGTGGGGGGCAGGACAGGCCCCGGGGCGATGCGCACCCCGGCGATGTCCCCGGCGAAGAGGAGGCCCTCCACCAGGTAGGCATGGTGGTGGCTGGCGTGCCCCAGGGTCTCCAGGGCCTGAACCTGCACCTCCCCCAGGTCCACCCGTTCCCCATCCTCCAGCACCCGCACCCGCTCTGGGGGGATGCCCCTAAGCTCGCCCCAGAGGGGCTTGAGGAGGTGGCCGTAGATGCGCTCCGCCGAGGCCAGGAGCTTGGAGGGGTCCACCAGGTGGGGTGCTCCCCTGGGGTGGACGTAGACCGTGGCGCCCAGCTCGGCCAACCGCCAGGCGGCCCCCGCGTGGTCCAGGTGGATGTGGGTCACGAAGACGTGGCGCACGGCCTCGGGCTCCACCCCCTCAGCCCTTAGGGCGGCCACCAGCTGGGGGTAGGTGCTCTCGGGGCCGGTCTCTATGAGGACGGGGCCCTGAGGGGTCTTGAGGAGGAAGCTGGCGATGACCCGCTCTGCCCCCTGGAAGTGAAGGTCCAGGACCTTTACCACCGCCCTTCCTCCTTGGGGCCGATGCGGGTGTGCAGGGTGCCCACCCCCTCCACGGCCACCTCAATGCGGTCCCCGGGGTTTAGGGCCCCCACCCCCTCGGGGGTGCCCGTGAGGACCACGTCCAGGGGCTCGAGGGTCATGAAGCCCGAGATGTAGGCCAGGATCTCGGCCACGCTGAAGATCATCTGCGAGGTGTGCCCCTCCTGGCGGAGCGTCTCGTTCACATAGGTGCGGACCCAGGTGTTCTGGGGATCCAGGTCGGTCTCAATCCAGGGTCCCAGGGGGAGGAACTTGTCCGCGCTCTTGGCCCTCACCCACTGCAGGTCCTTTTTCTGCACATCCCGGGCGGTGATGTCCACGGCGATGGTGTACCCCAGCACGTGGTCCAGGGCCTTCTCTGGGGGAACGTGGCGCATGCGGTCCCCGATGACCACGGCCAGCTCCCCCTCGTAGTGGAGCTCCTGGGTGAAGGCGGGGTAGGGCACGGCATCCCCGGTGTTCCAGGGGTCCCGGGGGTTGCCGGGATGGGCCAGGGTGTTGGGGCCCTTCAGGAAAAGCCCCGGCTCCTTGGGGAGGTCCTCCCCGAAGTCGTGGCCCATCTCCCGGATGTGCTCCCGGTAGTTTCGCCCCACGCAGACGATCTTGCTGGGGGTGGCGGGCACCAGAAGCCGCACCGAGGCCAGGTCGTAGCGGCGGCCCGTGGGGTTGCCCCCGGGGCCGTCGGTCTCCAGCACGGTCTCCCCCTCCAGGATGCCCCAGCGGCCCTCGTTGAAGCGCAGGATCTTCATGCCCTAAAACTACCACCTTCCCCGGAGGATTTGCAGGCCTCTCAGGGCCACCACCCCCGCCACCAAAAAGCCCCCAAGCCGCCCCTCCGGAGGGGCAAGGAAAAGGAGGGCCAGGTAGCCAAAGATAGCCCCGAAGGGGATGGGGTAAACCCCCCGGCGCCGCCACCGCCAGTAGAAGAGGTGGTAAAGCCCCGCCACGGCAAGGCCAAGCCCCGTGGCCAGGAGGGCCTCCCTGGGTAGCCAGGCCAGGAAGAACCCCAGGGAGGGCGCAATCCCCCCACCGCCCCGGAAGCGGAAAAAAACGGGCCAGCAGTGCCCCGCCACCACCGCCACCCCCGCGTAGGGCCGCCACTCCGGGGGGGTGAGGAGGGCGGCCAGGACCCCCTTGCCCAGGTCTATGAGGACCACCAGGGCCGAGGCCAGGGGCCCCTTGCGGCGGAAGACCCCTGAGCCCCCGGGCAAGTCCTTCCCCCGCACCTCGGGGAAGAGCAAAAGCCCCCCCACCAAGGAGCCCAGGAGGTAGGCCAGGAGGAGGTAGCCCATGCCCCCATTCTTGCAGGAAGGGCCTAGGTTGGCGTATCCTGAGAATGGAAGTTTCCATGAAGCGCTTCCAGACCCAGGGAACCCCATCATGAAGAAGAAAAAGCCCACCATCCACGAGGTGGCCGCCCGGGCCGGTGTAGGCCTGGGCACGGTGAGCCGGGTCCTGAACAACCACCCGGCGGTGCGCCCGGAAACCCGGGCCCGGGTGCTGAGGGCCATGGAGGAGCTGGGCTACACCCCCAACCCCCACGCCCGCAGGATCGCCGGGGGCCGGAGCTACACGGTCTCCGTCCTCCTGCCCTTCGTGGCCACGGAGTTTTACCGCCGGCTCCTGGAGGGGATTGAGGGGGTCCTTTTGGAAAAGCGCTACGACCTCGCCCTCTTCCCCATCCTCTCCCAGGCCAGGCTCCGTCGCTACCTGGAAAGCACCACCCTGGCCTACCTCACCGACGGGCTGATCCTGGCCTCCTATGACCTCACGGAGCACTTTGAGGAGGGCCGCCTCCCCACCGACCGCCCCGTGGTCCTGGTGGACGCCAAAAACCCCCGCTACGACTCCGTCTACCTGGACAACCTCCTGGGGGGACGGATGGCGGGAGCGTACCTGACCCGCTTCCCCGGGGCCATCTTCGCCGTCAAGGTGGAGGAGGAGCCCGACCGGGCCTTCCGCCACACGGTCTTCGCCGAGCGCATGCAGGGCTTCCAGGAGGCCTTGGGAGCCGCGGGCCGTCCCTTCCCCCAGGACCACCTCTACACCACGCGGCTTTCCCAAGAGGGGGGGCGGCTCGCCCTGCGGTACTTCCTGGAAAAGGCCTCCCCGCCCCTCAACGTCTTCGCCGGGGCCGACCTGGTGGCCCTGGGGGTGCTGGAGGAGGCAGAGCGCCTGGGCCTCACCCTGGGCAAGGAAGTGCGGGTGCTGGGCTTTGACGGCCATCCCTTCACGGAGGAGCGGGGGCTTTCCACCATCGCCCAGCCGGTGGAGGCCATGGGGGCCCGGGCGGCCCAGCTCCTCTTGGAAAGGATGCAGGGCTACCAGGGCCCACCCCGGGAGGTGCGGTTTGAGCCGGTCCTGGTGGAGCGGGCCTCTACCGGAACTCCCCCGGCGGTGCCCTACCTCCCCTAAGGAGGCCCCATGCGGCTGGAAATCCTGGCCAACCTGGTGCGCTGGAGCATGCTCCTGCCCGTCCTCGGGCTCCTTTTGGGGGCCTTTTACTTCGCCTGGCACGCCCTTAAGGAGGCGGCGGGGGCGTTGGGCCAGGACCTGGAAACCGCCCTCCCCGCCCTGGTGGGCGCTGTGGACCTGGCCCTTTTGGCGGCGGTCTTTCTCATCTTTAGCCTGGGGCTTTTTGAGCTTTTCATCCGCCGGCTGGACCTCCCTCTGGAGAACGTCCTTTCCGTGGAAAGCCTGGCCGACCTCAAGGGCAAACTGGGCCAGGTGATCGTGATGATCCTGGTGGTGAAGTTCTTTGAGAAGGCCATGGCCTTCAAGCCAGAGGCCGCCCTGGACTTCCTCCTCTTCGCCGGGGGGGTGGCCCTTTTGGCCGTGGCCCTCTGGCTCACCCGGGCCAAGGAGTAGTGCTCGTCTACCTGGACCAGAACTACGCCAGCCGCATGGCCAAGCACCTTTTGGGCCAGCGGGGGCACGAGGCCTTTGGCCGCCTCTTCCGGGCCATGCGGGGGAAGGCCCTGGCCCCGCCCAGTCCCTTCCACGTGCTGGAAACCCTCCATCCCATCCGGGGCCCCGAGGAAAAGGCGGGCTACCTCCTTCCCGCCCTGCGGGAGGTTTTTGGGGCCCTTTCCCAAGGGTACTGGGTGCGCCCCTGGCAGGAAGTGGCCGCCAGGCAGGCCCGGGGGCTCTTCCGGGAGGACCTCCTCTGGCGCGGAGGGGGCTGGGAGACCCCGGCCGACCTCTCCCCTTTCCAGGGCTTGCCGGCCCTCCTCCAGGGGCTACCCTATGGGGAGGCCCTCGAGGCCGCCCTTAGGGAGATCCGCACGCGAACAGGGCTCAGGGAGGTCCCCTTCGTGCGCCTCCTGGCAGGGTTGCTGGCCCGCATGGCCTCTGACCCCGGCCGCAGGCCCCGTCCCTCCGACCTCCTGGACGCGGTGATGGCGGCCACGGTCTACCCCTACGTGGACCTCCTCCTCACGGACCGCTACCTGAGAAACCTCCTGCCGGAAAGGAGCGTGGGCGGACGGCAGAAAGAGGTGGAGGCCCTGGTCAGGCGCTTTGCCGGGGAGTAGACTCCTTGCCGTGAAGGGGATTCAGGACCCCCGCCTGCTGCCCATCGCGGAAAAGGTGGAGGCCGGCGAACGCCTCACCTTTGCCGAGGGGCTTGCCCTCTACGAGACCCGTGACCTCCCCACGCTTATGCGCCTGGCCAACCTGGTGCGGGAGCGCAAGCACGGCAAGAAGACCTACTTCGTCCATTCCATCCGCGTCTCCCAGACCAACATCTGCTACGTGGGGTGCACCTTCTGCGCCTTCCAGCGCCGCTTCGGGGAGGAAGGGGCCTGGGACTGGGAGGTGGAAGAGGTGGTGGAGTGGGTGCGGGCCCGCTACCAGCCTGGCCTCACCGAGATCCACATGACGGCGGGCCACCACCCCAAGCGCCCCTTCCAGTACTACCTGGACCTGGTGCGGGCCCTCAAGGAGGCCTTCCCCGGGGTCCAGGTGAAGGCCTGGACCGCGGCGGAAATCCACCACTTTTCCAAGATCGCCCGCCTGCCCTACAAGGAGGTGCTCCAGGCCCTGAAGGAGGCGGGTCTGGACGCCATGCCGGGCGGAGGGGCGGAAATCTTCGCCGAGAGGGTGCGCAGGCAGATCGCCCGGGCCAAGGTGAGCGCGGAAGGGTGGCTGGAGGTCCATCGCACCGCCCACCTCCTGGGCATCCCCACCAACGCCACCATGCTCTACGGCCACATAGAGACCCTGGAGGAACGCCTGGACCACATGGACCGCCTGCGCCGCCTCCAGGACGAGACCGGGGGCTTCATGAGCTTCATCCCCCTGGCCTTCCAGCCCGACGGCAACCAGCTGGCGCGGGAACTGGGCAAAAGGACCTTCACCACCGGCCTGGATGACCTGCGCAACCTGGCGGTGGCCCGGCTTTACCTGGACAACATCCCCCACATCAAGGGCTACTGGGCCACCCTGACCCCGGAGCTGGCCCAGGTCTCCTTGGACTGGGGGGTGACGGACATTGACGGCACCCTCATTGAGGAGCGCATCGTCCATATGGCGGGAAGCCCCACGCCCCAGGGGCTTTCCAAGCGGGAGCTGGCCCGCATCATCCTGATGGCCGGACGGATTCCCGTGGAACGGGACGCCCTCTACCGGGAGGTGCGGGTCTACACCCAGGTGGAAGCCTGATGGCCTACGTCTTGGGGGTGCCCCGCTACGCCAACGTGGCCCCCCTCTACCGCTTCCTGGAAGCCGACGGCTGGACCCTGCGCCACGGGGTACCGGCGGAGCTGAACCGCCTGGTCCTCTCGGGGGAAGTGGGGCTTTCCCTGGTTTCCAGCTACTTTTACCTGAGGCACCAGGAGGCCCTGGGCCTGCTCCCCGACTTTTCCGTGGCCGTGTTGGGCCGGGTCTACTCCGTGAACCTCTTCCACCTGGGCAGGCTGGAAGGGCTCAAGCGGGTAGCCCTCACCACGGAAAGCGCCACCAGCGTGGCCCTCCTGAAGCTACTGCTCAAGGAACGGGGGGTAGAGCCCCAGTACGTACGGGAGGAAGGGGGCCTCGAGCTCCTGGGCCCCTACGACGGGGTTCTCCTCATTGGGGACCGGGCCATCCAGGCCTACGCCGGCCTCCTGAGGGAACTCCCCGAGACCCCCCACGCCCTTCCCACCCGCTTCGGGGAGGTGGCGGTGGTGGACCTCTCCATGCTCTGGTTCGCCAGGACCCGCCTCCCCTTCGTCTTCGCCGTCTGGGCCTACCGCAAGGAAAACCCGCCGCCCCGGGAGCTGGTCCAGGCCCTGCGACGGGCCCGGCGGCAGGGGTTGGCCCACCTGGGGGAGGTGGCCCGGGAGGAAGCGGAGCGGCTTGGGGTGCACCCCGCCCTCATGGAACACTACCTCTGGAACTTCCGCTACCACCTGGAGGAGCCCGACCGCCTGGGTCTCCTGGCCTTTGCCCAGGCCCTAGGCCTGCCCTTCGCCCCGGCGTACTATCCGGGATAGCACTGAACCCGGACAAACACATGTGAGACTCTGGGCTGGGATAAAAAGAGGGGGACCGACTCCGGAAGGAGGCCCCCCGAGTGCAGCTTACCACGGTTGGCAAAGCGATCTGGCGAGGAGCGAGGAAGGCCCAGGAGCTGGAGATGGCGGGGGCCGGCGACCCCCTGGTCCAGGAACGGCTGCGCAAGCTCAAGCAGGTGGAGGCGTTCAGGAAGCACGGGGTGAGCTGGCCCGAGATCCAGGCCCTGGTGGGGATCAGCCGGGCCACCTATCACCGCTGGCGGAGCAGGCTCAAGGACGAAGGACTTAAAGGCCTTCTTCCGAAACCCAAACGCCCCAAACGCCTACGGCGGAAGGTGCACTGGACCTCCGAACTCCTCATCGCCACCGAGGACTTGCGGAGACAAAACCCCACCTGGGGCCGCTGGCCCATCTGGTGGAGCTTGAGGAAGGGAGGTTTTGAGGTCAGCGAGCGCACCGTGGGCCGCATCCTCGCCCATCTGGAAGCCAGGGGGCGGGTGGAAAGGGTGGCCGCCTTCCTGGCCCGGGCGAGGCGGGGCAAGGGGAGGCCAAGACCCCAGAGGCCCTACGCCCAGAGGAAGCCCCGGGGATACGAGGCCAGGGCGCCCGGGGACCTGGTGCAGTTGGACACCCTCACCGTGACCCTAGGGCCCGGGGAGGTGGTCAAGCACTTCTCGGCCCTGGACCTGGTCACGCGCTTCTCCCTGGCCCAGGTGCACACCAGGGCCACGGCCAACCTGGCGGCGGGATTCCTCTCCGCCCTCGTGACCAAGGCCCCCTTCCCCATCCGGGCCGTCCAGGTGGACGGGGGGAGCGAGTTCATGGCCGAGTTTGAGGAAGCCTGCCGGAGCCTGGGAATCCGGCTCTTTGTGCTGCCCCCACGGAGCCCGAAGCTCAACGGGCACGTGGAGCGGATGCAGCGCACCTTCCGCGACGAGTTTTATACCCTGCCCTTGCCAAGGGGGCTTGTGCGCCTGCAGGCCGAGCTGGACGCTTATCTGGCGTACTACAACCACCGCAGGCCCCACATGGCCCTGGGGGGGCTGGCGCCCCTGGAGTTCTTGGCTAAAATGCAAGCGGAGTCGGTCCCCCAGTCTCAGATGTATTGACCGATTACAAGCACTTGACTTTATAAAGCGCTTTGGATATCCTACCCTAAGGGCCCTGGGCCCTAAGGAGGCCAAGATGCGTTGGAACCTGGATCCAGCCCATACCAGCGTGGAGTTTTCCGTCCGCCATATGATGATCGCCACGGTGAAGGGTACCCTGAACCTCAAGGAGGGGTACGTGGAGACCGACGCCACGGGGAAGCCGGTGCGGGTAGAGGCCCGGCTGGACGCCCAGAGCATCCACACGGGGGTGGCGGACCGGGACGCCCACCTGCGCTCCGCAGACTTCCTGGACGTGGCCAACCACCCCGAGATCCTCTTCCGGAGTGAGCGGATCACGCCCCTGGGAGAAGGCCGCTACCGGGTGGAAGGGGAAGTCACCATCCGAGGCACTACCCGGCCCCTGGCCTTTGAGGTGGAGACCCACGGGCCCGCCAAGGACCCCTGGGGCAACGAGCGCCTGGGCGCCCACTTTGAGGGCAAACTGAACCGCAAGGACTTCGGCCTCACCTGGAACGTGGCCCTGGAGATGGGCGGGGTGCTGGTGGGGGAAGAGGTGCGCTTCAGCGTGGACACCCAGGCGGTAAAGCTCCAGGAAGCGGCGGTGGGCTAGATGACCTTCCCCAGGCGGCTCCTGGGCCTCTCCCTGCGGGTGAGGAACCTGGGGGCCGCCCTCGCCTTCTACCGGGACCTCCTGGGCCTTAGCCTGGAGGCCGACCCTCCCCTTTACCGCTTTTTTCCCGAAGGGAGGGGGTTTTACCTGGACCTGATCCACAAACCTGAGGCCCCCCTAAGGCCTTACCCCTCGGTAGGGCTTTACCACTTCGCCCTCCTCCTACCCCACCGCAAGGACCTGGCTGGGGTTTCCCGAAGGCTTCTGGAAGCGGGGGCCTTCTTTGAGGGGGCAGCGGACCACGGGGTCTCCGAGGCCCTCTACTTCCGCGACCCCGAGGGAAACGGCCTGGAGCTTTACTGGGACCGCCCCCCAGAGGCCTGGCCCAGGGAACCCCTGATGTTCACCGCCCCCCTCAACCTGGAGGGGTTGCTTGGGGAGACCCCCCACCCCACCCCTCTTCCCCCGGAAACCCGCCTTGGCCACCTCCACCTGCACGTGGGGGACCTCCGGGAGGCAGAGGCCTTCTTCGGGGGGAGGCTAGGCATGGCGACCACCCTGCGCACCTACCCCGGGGCCCTCTTCTTCGCCTGGGACGGGTACCACCACCACGTGGGGGCCAACACCTGGGCCAGGGGACAGAGGGCCCCCGAAGGGGCCACGGGGCTTCTGGGCTACACCCTCCTGGCCCCCTGGGGGATGGAGGAGGAGTTCCTGGACCCCTGGGGCCACGGGGTGCGCTTGACAAGGGGACCAGAGCCCGCCTAAACTTGGGGGCAATATGCGGAGGCTAGGGCGCCACTTCGGCTTTTATTATCCCGCCGGGGGCGCCCTGCGGCCCGCATAGAGGCTTTGCCGCAAAAGGGCGCCCCAAAAGGGGCGCCCAAGTTTTTTGGGAGGGGACCATGCTGATCGTGATGAAGCGAGGGTACCAGGAGGCGGAGCTGGAGGAGGTCATCCGGGAGATTGAGAAGGTGGGGTACCGGCCCCACGTGTCCCGGGGGGTGGAGACCACCCTGGTGGGGGCCATCGGCAAGGGCCCCACCCCGGAGCTCATGGAGCACTTCCGCGCCCTGCCCGGGGTGGCGGAGGTCATCCCCATCTCCAAGCCCTGGAAGCTGGCGAGCCTCGAGGTCCAGCCCTTCCCCACCGTCTTGGAGTTCGCCACGGGCAAAACCGGTGGAGGCCACGTGCTGGTGGCCGCGGGCCCCTGCGGGGTGGAGTCCCGGGAGCAGACCCTCAAGGCCGCCCGCTACGTGAAGGCCCACGGGGGCGGGATGCTCCGGGGGGGAGCCTTCAAGCCGCGCACGAGTCCCTACGCCTTCCAGGGACTGGGGGAGGAGGGCCTCAAAATCCTGGCCGAGGCCCGGAAGGAGACGGGCCTCCCTGTGGTCACCGAGGTCCTCTCCCCCGAGCAGGTGGAGCTGGTGGCGGAGTACGCGGACGCCCTGCAGATCGGCGCCCGCAACGCCCAGAACTTCCCCCTGCTCCAGGCGGTGGGGGAGGTACGAAAGCCCGTGCTGCTCAAGCGGGGCATGAGCATGACCCTGGAGGAGTTCCTCATGAGCGCCGAGTACATCCTCTCCCGGGGCAACATGCAGGTCATCCTGGTGGAGCGGGGCATCCGCACCTTTGAGAAGGCCACCCGCTTCACCCTGGACGTCTCCGCCGTGCCGGTGCTCAAGAGCTGGACCCACCTCCCCATCTGGGTGGACCCCTCCCACCCCGCGGGCAAGCGGGACTGGGTGATCCCCTTGGCCCTGGCCGGCCTGGCCGCGGGGGCCGACGGCCTCATCGTGGAAACCCACCCCGAGCCGGAAAAGGCCCTCTCCGACGCGGCCCAGCAACTCCACGAGTGGGAGTTCGCCGAGCTCATGCAAAGGGTCCGGCGCCTGGTCCAGGCCCTGGACAAGACCCTCTCCGCCCCGGTCCTGGGATGAAGCCCTTTTTTCGCAAGGTGGGCATCTTCGGCGTGGGCCTCCTGGGGGGGAGCGTGGCCCTGGGCCTCAAGGAGCGCTTCCTGGCGGAGGAGGTCCACGCCTACGACCAAGACCCGGTGGCCCTGGAAAAGGCCCTCTTCCTGGGGGTAGCCGACCGGGTGCACACCCAGCTGGGGCCCTGGGTGGCCGAGCTGGACCTGGGGGTCCTGGCGGCCCCCGTGGGGGCCCTCCCGGCCCTGGGGGAGGCCCTGGCTCCCCTGGCCCACCCCGAAAGCCTCTGGACGGACGTGGGTAGCGTCAAGGGGGAGGTGGTGGCGGCTTTGGAAAGCCGCCTTCCCCACTACCTGGGGGGGCACCCCATGGCGGGGAGCGAGCGGGCGGGGGTGGAGAACGCCCACGCCGGCCTGTTGCAAAACGCGGTCTGGGTGCTCACCCCCACGGACCGGACCCCCCTCCGGGCCAAGGAAGGGGTGCGCCGCCTGGTGGAGGCCCTGGGGGCCTACCCCCTGGAGATGCCCCCCCTCCTCCACGACCGGCTGGTGGCCCGCATCTCCCACCTCCCCTACCTCCTGGCGGTGGCCCTGAACCGCATGGTGGCGCAGAGCCCCCACCGGGACCTCCTCATCTTCCTGGCCGCCGGGGGCTTCCGCGACCTCACCCGGGTGGCCTCCGGGTCTCCCAGGATGAGCCGGGACATGGTGGTGGCCAACAAGGAGGCCCTCAAGGAGGCCATAGAGGAGCTCCGGGCCGTCCTCCTGGAGCTGGAGGAGCTTTTGGAGGCGCCCGAGGCCCTGCTGGAGGCCGCCGAGGCCGCCAAGCGCACCCGGGACAGCCTTCCCATCGTGCGCCGCAGCCTCCTGCCCGAGATGCACGACCTGGTGGTCCAGGTGCCCGACCGTCCCGGGGAGATCGCCCGCATCGCCACCGCCTTGGGGGAGGCGGGGGTGAACATAAAGGACATCGAGGTCCTCACCATCCGGGAGGCGGCGGGGGCCCTGCGCCTGGGCTTCGCCACCCGGGAGGAGCGGGAGCGGGCCAGGGCCGTCCTTCAGGGCGTGGGCTACCGCATGCCCTAGGAGGCCTCCCAGGAGCCCGTGTGGCGCTCCACCCGGTCCTTACCCCCGGCCTTGGCCCGGTAAAGGGCCCGGTCGGCCCGCTGGTAGAGGTCCAGAAGGTCCCCGCGGTAGCCCGCCACCCCAAAGCTGGCGGTGACCCCTAAGGCCTTCAGCCCTTCCCGCAGGCGCTCCGCCAGGCGCTCCGCCTGAAGGGGGTTGGTCTCGGGTAGGAGCAGGGCGAACTCCTCTCCCCCCCAGCGCCCCACCAGGTCCTCCCGGCGCACGTGGGCCACCAGGTAGCGCCCCACCTCCTTGAGGAGGCGGTCCCCCTCGGGGTGGCCCCGCTCGTCGTTGATGCGCTTGAAATCGTCCAGGTCCACCAGGACCAGGCTGAAGGGCGCCCCGCCCCGCTCCACCCGGGCCGCCTCCCGTTCCATGGCCATCTCCAGGGCACGGCGGTTGGGGAGGCCGGTGAGGGGGTCGGTAAGGGCCTGGTCCCGCCAGAAGCGCACCTGGCCGTAGAGCTCGCGGAAGCGGGCCAGGAGTAGGGTGAGGGCCAGGAGGACGGGCTGGGCCAGGGCGAAGTGGGCCCAGGTAGGGGAAAAGCCCCGGCCCAGGGCCAAGGGGAGAAGGAGGAAGAGGAAGGCCCAGGCCGCCCCCTGGAAGACCGCCCTCCAGCCCCGGTAGCCGAAGGCCACCAGGAGGTAAAGGCTGGGGGTCCAGAAGCCCAATACCACCCAGGCCTCCCCCACCCGCCCCAACTCAAAGAGGAAGTAGGCCCCCAAGGCCGGGACCAGGCGGCGGGGGGCCTCCCGGGGCCCGGCGCGCAGGGCCAGCAGGAAAAGGCCCAGGAACACCGGATAGAGGTATCCCTGCCAACCCCGGGGAGGGTAAAGGAGGACCTGGAGACCCATCCCCGCAAGGAGGCCCCCCCAGGTGAGCCAGTAGAGCCCACGGGCCAGGCCCTCGAGGCCCCCCTCCGCTTCCCGGGAGAAGCGTCCCATGCCTTTATGGTTAGCCCAGCCCTGTGCAAGTACTGTGAAAAATAAACCGTAGTCCCCCAGCCTTCCCTCCTCGGGACACGGGTTTAGGGAAGCACCTTGTCCGGGTTGAGGATGCCCTCAGGGTCCAAGGCCCTTTTGACGGTGCGGAAGGCCTCGAGGCCCTCAGGGGCCAGGGCCTCCGCCATGAACTTTCGCTTCATAAGCCCGATGCCGTGCTCCCCCGAGAGCACCCCCCCGTGGCGCAGGGCCACGCGGGCGATCTCATGGGCCAGCTCCCAGACCCTTTCCTCGGGCTCGCACCGGGGGTCAAAGAGGATGTTGGGGTGGAGGTTCCCATCCCCGATGTGCCCGAACTGCACCACCAGGAGGCCAAAGGCCTCCCCCAGCGCCCGGATCTCCCGCACCACCTGGGGCAGGCGGCTCCGGGGCACGGCGATGTCCTCGTTCACCCGCTTAGGGCGCAGCCGGCCCAGGGCGGGGCTCACCGCCCGCCGGGCCCGCCAGAGGGCCTCGGCCTCCCCTTCGTCCCTCGCCCGCACCACCCGGGCCCCGTGGGCCAAGGCGGCCTCCTCCAGAAGGGAAAGCTCCTCCTCCACCGCCTCGGCCTCCTCCCCATCGGTCTCCGCCAGGAGGAGGGCGTGACCCCGGGGAAGGCCCATGCCCAGGTAGTCCTCCACCGCATCCACGCAGTGGGGGTCCAGAAACTCCAGCCGCGCGGGGACCGCCCCCCGGGCGATGGCCCGGGAAACCGCCTGGGCCAAAGCGCCCACCTCGGGGAAGACCGCCATCAGGGTGGCCCGGTGGCGGGGCAGGGGCAGAAGGCGGAGGCGGGCTCCGGTGATGAGGCCCAGGGTGCCCTCGGAGCCGATGAGGAGGCCCGGGAGGTCGTAGGCCTTGCGGTCCAGGCGGTGGACCTCCCCCCAGGCATCCACCCACTCCAGCTCCAGGACGTAGTCCCCCGTGACCCCGTACTTGAAGCAGAGGGGCCCTCCAGCGTTCTCCCCCAGGTTCCCCCCCAGGGTGCTGGTGCGGTAGGAGGCAGGGTCTGGGGGGTAGAAGAGGCCGAAGGGACGGGCGGCCTCGGAGATGCGGGCCGTGGTCACCCCGGGCTCGGCCCAGGCGGTGCGCCCCACGGGGTCCACCTCCAGGCGAGCCATGCGGGTGAAGGCCACCACCACCGCCCCCTCCCCGGGCACCGAGCCCCCGGAAAGCCCGCTCCCCGCCCCCCGGGCCACCAGGGGAAGCCCGTGGCGCCGGGCCAGGCGCACCAGGGCCTGCACCTCCTCCCGGCTTTCCGGCAGAACCACCGCCAGGGGCTCTGGGCCCACCAGGATGGCGTCGTAGCGGTAGACCTCCTTCTGTGCCCGGGAAAGCAGGGCCCGGGCACCAAAAAGGCGCCGAAGCTCCTCCAAGACCCCCTGGGTGGCCGCTCCCATGCCCTTAAGGCTACCAGGAAGGGTCGCAGAAGGAAGCGGCCGGGCGCACCGGGCTCTGGGCCGGCACATAGGGGCCGGGAACCCCCTCCGTGTAGCCCCGGAGCCAAAGCCTCCTATGGGGCAGGGGCTCCACCCCAATCCCCTGGGGGGCCACCCCCAGGGCTTGGGGAGAGGCCAGGGCCACAGCCCGCACCTCCCCCGAGGGGGTCACCCCCGGTGGGTCCCCGGCCCCAAGAGACCCTGTAGGGTCCCGCGCTCCTGAGAAAGGGCCTGGTCCGGGCCCAGGCCCTCGGGAAACCAGAAAAAGTCCAGGCAGTCCAGATGGCCCTCCAGGAAGAAGCGGAAGTCCACCTGCGTGTTACCGGCGGTGCAGTAGGCGGCCTGGGTCTCCAGGCCCTGGATGCGGTGCCCGGGGAGGACCTTGAGGGAAAGGGTGCAGGCGGAAAGGGCGATAAGGAAAGGGAGGAGAAGGAAGCGCATGCTTTCATCCTTACTTTCTGCCACGCCAAAAGGGTTGGGAAGGGGCTAAAAAGGCCTTTAGACTTTAGGTTATGGCCTACTGGCTCCTCAAATCCGAGCCCAAGACCTACAGCATAGAAGACCTCAGGCGGGAAAGCAGGGCCATCTGGGACGGGGTGAGGAACTACCAGGCCCGGAACTACCTGATGCAGATGGAAGAAGGCGACCTCTGCTTCTTCTACCACTCCGACCAGAACCCCCCGGGCATCGTGGGGCTCTGCCAGGTGGTGGCCACCCGTCTCCCCGACCCCACGCAGTTTGACCCGCAGAGCCCCTACTTTGACCCCAGGGCCACCCGGGAAAGGCCCCGCTGGTACACGGTGGAGGTGGCCTTCCTCGAGGCCTGGCCCCTCATCCCCCTGGAGGCCCTCAGGACCTGCTTCCCCCCCGACCACCCCCTGGTGCGCCGGGGGAACCGGCTTTCCGTGATGCCGGTCCCCCCGGAGGTGGCCCAGGCGCTTATTGCGCGGAAAGGGTGCCGATGATGCGGAAGAGGGGCAGGAACATGCCCGCCACGATCATGCCCACGATCACGCCCAGGAAGATGATCATGAGGGGCTCAATGGCGGCGGTGAGGCTGGCCACCGCCTCGTCCACCTCCCGCTCGTAGAAGTCGGCGATCTTGGAAAGCAGGGTGTCCAGGGCACCCGTCTCCTCGCCGATGGCCACCATGGAGCTCACCATGGGGGGAAAGACAAAGGGGTGCTGGGCCAGGGTGAGGTTCAGGGGGTCCCCTTGCTGGATCCTTTGCTTGGCCGCCTCCACGATCTCCTCCACCACCACGTTCCCCGCGGTACCCTTGGTGATGTCCAGGGACTCCACAATGTTCACGCCGCTAGAGAGGAGGAGGGCCAGGGTGCGGGAAAAGCGGGCCACCGCGGTCTTGCGGTTGAGGTTGCCGAAGACGGGGATGCGGAGCTTGATGCGGTCAATGACCTTCCGCCCCTGAGGGGTGCCGTAGTACCAGCGGTAGACGAAAACCAGGACCACCGCCAGGAGGAGAAGGGGCAGGGTGGACGCCTGCAGGAACTTGGATACGGCGATGAGGAAACGGGTGAGGAGGGGGAGCTCCGAGCCCAGGTCGGTGAGGATCTGGGCGAACTGGGGCACGATGCCCGTGAGGAGGAAGTAGGCCACGCCCACGGCGAAGACGAAGACGATGGCGGGGTAGGTCATGGCGCTACGGATCTTGCCCCGGAGCTCCAGCTCCTTCTCCAGGAAGCTGGCCAGCCGGTCCAGGATCACGTCCAGGCCGCCCGAGGTCTCCCCGGCCCGCACCAGGTTCACATAGAGGCGGGAGAAGAGCTTGTGCTTGGTGAGGGCATCGGAGAAGGCCAACCCCCCTTCAATGTCGGTGCGGACCTGCTTGAGGATCTCGCGAAACTTCTTGTTCTCCGTCTGCCGCTCCAGGATGGCCAGGGACTGGAGAAGGGTGAGGCCAGCCCCCAGCATGGTGGCGAGCTGCCGGGAGAAGATGGCCAGGTCCTTCAGGCCGGGGCCCCGCTCTATGGCGGGCAGGCGTACCTCGGCCTGCAGGCCCCTCCCTGGCTCCTTGATCTCGGCCACGAAGAGGCCCTTGTCCCGCAGAAGCCGGGCGGCGGTGCGCAGGTCTTCCGCCTCAATGGTGGCCTCCACCAGGCGGCCCTGCCGGTCCCGGGCCTTATACTGGTAGACTGGCATGGCCCTAGTATACCCCAAGGAGCTGGACGAAGCCGCCAAGACCCTCAAAGGGGGCGGTCTGGTGGCCTTCCCCACGGACACCGTCTGGGGGGTAATGGCCCTCATGGAGGACGAGGCGGCCTGCCGCCGCATCTACGCCCTCAAGGGACGGGAGGAGACCAAGCCCCTGCAGGTGCTGGTGGCCGACCTAGAAAGCGCCCTGAAGCTGGCCGAACCCGGGGCCCTCAGGGAGAAGTTTTTACGGCTTGCCGAGGCCTTCTGGCCGGGGGGGCTCACCGTGGTGGTGCCGGGCCGGAACATCCCCCCCTGGATCAGCCCGGACGGCTCCGTGGGCCTGAGGATGCCCGCCCACGAGACCCTGCGGGAACTCCTCCGCCGGGTGGGAGGGCACGTGGCCGCCACCAGCCTGAACCGGAGCGGGGAGCCCCCGGTGCGCACGGAGGCCGAGGCCCGGGCCTTTGCCGTGGACTACGTCTTCCCCGGGGAGGCGGGGGGGCTTGCCTCCAGCGTGGTGGACCTGCGCACGGGGGAGGTGTTGCGGGAAGGGGCCATCCCCAAGGAGGCCCTGCTGCCCTACCTCCGCTAGCCATGGAGGTAAGCCTCAAGGCCGAGCTCCTGGCCGTCCTCTTCGCCGCGGGGCGGCCTGTGGCCCTGAAGGAGCTCAGGGCCCTGGGCCACCCGGAGGAGGTGCTCCTGCGGACCCTCAAGGCCCTGGAAAAGGACCTCGAGGCCGGGCACCTGGGGGTGGCCCTGGAGCGGGTGGCGGGGGGGTGGCGGCTGGTGGTGCATGAGGCCGCTCTGCCCGCGGTGGAGCGGGTGCTCAAGCCCTCCCCGCCCCGGCTTTCCAAGGCAGCCCTGGAGGTGCTGGCCCTCATCGCCTACCACCAGCCCGTGGCCCGGGCGGAGCTGGAGGCCATGCGGGGCAAAAGCGTAGAGGGCATCCTGGAGGGACTACTGGAAAGGGGGCTGGTCCAGTTGGTGGGGGAGAAGGAGGCCCCGGGGAGGCCCAAGCTCTACGGCACCACCGAGCGCTTCCTGGAGGTCTTCGGCCTGGAGAGCCTAGCCGACCTCCCGCCCCTCGAGGACGGCCCACCCCTCCTCCTCCGGGGCTAGGGCCTCCTTGGTGGGGACGGGCAGGGGGCTAAAGAGCTCGTTCTGCCGCACGAAGGCCAGGAGAAAGCGGCCCAAGAGGCGCATCTGGCTGCGGTGGGCCCGGATGGCCTTCTCCTTAAGGCGGACCTCCTCCTCGGTGAGGGGGAAGCGCCACCAGATGAGGCCCCGGCCTCGAGGCGGGGGGTAGAGGGGCAGGCGGGGGTGGAGGCCCTTGGGCAGGGGGTACTGGTACCCTCCGTGGATGAGGTAGTACTCCAGCCGCCCCTCCATGCCCAAGGAGGCCGCCGCCTGCATGCCCAAGTAGGCGGTGGCCTGGTGGTCCCGGTGGGCGTCCAGGGGGCTGGGGAGGAGGATGCGGGTGGGCTTGAGGCGCTCCAGAAGCTCCACCAGGGTGGCCTCCAGGGCCTTGCCCGTGTAGGGAAGCCCCGGGCGGTAGCACCCGGGGTAGGCCACCGCCTTGAGGCCGGTGTAGGGGCTCTCGTAGGCCAGGTAGTAGTGGGTGGTGAAGAGCTGGAAAAGACCCTGGTCGGGAAAGCCCAGGAAGTAGGCGTTTTCCCGGGAAACCCCCAGGGCCTCCAGGCCCCGCCAGGCCTCCACCATGCGCCTCAAGGCCAGCCTGCGCATGGCCTCCTGGGAGGGAAGAGGGCTTCCTGCGGCCAGGTCAAAGGCGTCCCCCGAGGTGAGGTAGACCACGCTCACCCGCCCCCCCGCCGCCAGGGTGCGGCGCATGCGCCCGGCCGCCGCCAGGACCTCGTCGTCGGGGTGGGGGGCCAGGACCAGAAGGTGCTCCTCCGGGCCAGGCTCCTGGGCCCGGGGCAGGTGGCGCACCCGCAAGGAGGTGAGGAAGGCGTGGTAGTAGGCGAAGACGAAGCGGCCGTTGACGAAGGCCCAGACTCCCAAGGCCGCCAGGAGGAGGGCCAGCCGCTCCGCCCAGACCAGGCCCAGCCAAAGCCTTAGGGCCTCCGCCAGACCCAAGTAGAGGAGAACCAGCAACACCAGCCACTGCCAGGGGGCCAGACGGCGCACGGAGGCATTTTATACCCCGGCCAGAACCGGTTTCCGGGAAAGGTTAGAATGATTTCGTGGCCCATCTGCGCCCCGCCCGGGAAACAGACCTCCCGGCCATCGCCCGCCTTTCCCACCAGACCCTCCTCCTGGGGCGGGAGGGAGGCCACGCCTTCCCCAGCCAGGAGCTCTGGGGCGAACTCTTCGTGGCTCCCTACCTGCGCCGGGGCTGTTGCAGCCTGGTGGCCGAGGAGGGGGAGGTGCTGGGCTATGTCCTGGGGGCCTGCTCGGACTGGGCCTTGGCCCTAGATCTGCTGCCCCGCCTGCCCCGGCTCCTCCTCAACCTCCTCCTGGGGCACTATGGCCCCCGGCTTCCCCACCTCCACTACCTCCTCCGCCTCCTCCTCTACCCCGGGCCCAAGGCCCCCAAAGGCCTCTATCCCGCCCACCTCCACATTGCCGTGCGCCTCGAGGCCCAGGGGCAGGGCCTGGGGAAAGCCCTGCTCACCGCATTCCTGGACTGCCTCAGGGCCCAAGGGGTGAAAGGGGTACAGCTTTCCACCACCCGGGTCAACCAGGCCGCCCGCCGGCTCTACCGGAGCCTGGGCTTCCGGCTTTACGCCAAGAAGGCCAGCCCCTTCTGGGCCCCCTACCTGGGCCACCCGGTGATCCACGAGGTCTGGGTACGGGAGCTCTAGGCCATAGGGGCCATAATAAGGGGGTGCTGCCCGAGGCCCTGAGGGGGTTTGCCAGCTATCGGGATTGGCTAGAGGCCGACCCCGAGTTCCGCGGCCGCATCGTCTTCGCCAAAACTCTCCCCAAAAAGCCCCCGCGGACCCTCCCCTACCAGGGGGCCTTCGCCGGGGTGCTCCAGGCCCTGGGCCTGGAGCCCTTCGCCCACCAGGTGGCGGCCCTCAAGAGGGTGGAGGCGGGGGAAAACGTGGTCATGGCCTACTCCACCGCCGCGGGCAAGAGCCTGGTCTTCCAGGTACCCGTGCTCCAGGCGGCCCTAAAGGGCGAGACCAGCCTCCTCCTCTTCCCCACCAAGGCCCTGGCCCACGACCAGCTCCGGCGGCTTAGGGCCATGGCCCAGGCCCTGGGGGTGAAGGGAGTCTATCCCTACGACGGGGACACCCACGGGGAGGGGCGCCGCCGGGCCCGGGAGGAGGGGCTGGTCCTCCTCAGCAACCCCGACATGCTCCACTTCGGCCTCCTGCCCCGGCATGGGGACTGGGCCCCCTTCCTGTCCCGGCTGCGCTACCTGGTCCTGGACGAACTCCACGCCTACCGGGGGGTGTTCGGCACCCACGTGGCCCTGGTGCTCTTCCGCCTCCTGCGCCTGGCCCGCCACTACGGGGCCAACCCCCAGGTGATCGCCGCCAGCGCCACCATCGGCAACGCCCAGCACCACGCGGAGACCCTCACCGGCCTTCCCTTCGTGGAGCTCAAGGAGGAGGTGGCCCGCTCCGAGCGCGAGCTTCTGGTCCTCCTGCCCAAGCCCCTGGACCGCACGGGGGAAAGGCGGCGTAGCCCCCTCCTGGAGGCCGCCTACCTGGCCCGGGCCCTGGCCGAGGGGGGGCTTAGGGGCCTGGTCTTCACCAACGCCCGCAGGAGCGCCGAGCTGGTGGCCCGCTACGCCGCCCACCCCGCGGTGCGCCCCTACCGGGCGGGATATACCGCCCGGGAAAGGCGCCGGCTGGAGGAAGCCCTCAAAGGGGGGGAGGTGCGGGTCCTGGTCTCCACCAGCGCCCTGGAGCTGGGGGTGGACATCGGGGAGCTGGACGCGGTGGCCCTGGTGGGCTACCCCGGCTCCATGGCCGCCTTCTGGCAACGGGCAGGGCGGGCAGGCCGGGGGGAGCGCCGGGCGTTGGTGGCCTTCATCCCCCGGGAAGACCCCCTGGACGAGTACTTCCTCCACCGCCCCGAGCTCCTCCTGCAAAGCCCCCCGGAGGCGGCGGTGGCCGACCCCAAAAACCCCGTCCTCTGCCCCCTGCACCTGCACGCCGCCGCCTGGGAGAAGCCCCTGGCCCGGGAGGAGGTGCTCTGCCCGGAGGGATTTGGGGAGCTCAGGGAAAGGGAGGGGCGGTGGTACACCCCCAAGCGCCACCCCCACCGGGACCTGAGCCTGCGGGGGCTTGGAGCCACCTTCACCCTGCGGGGGCCAGAGGGGGAGTTCCTGGGCCACCTGGACGAGCGCCAGGCCTACTGGGAGGCCCACCCCGGGGCGGTTTACCTCCACGGGGGGGAAAGCTTTCTGGTGCGGAACATAGACCCGGTGCGGCGGGAGATCTGGCTCTTGCCGGCCCTCGAGGACCACTACACCGAGCCCCGGGTGGAGACGGACCTGGAGGTGCTCTCCGGCGAGCCCCTGGGCCACGGGGTCTGGGTGGGGAAGGTGGTGCTCCGGGAGAGGGTGGTGGCCTACGTGAAGAAGCGCTTCTTCACGGGCAGCGTCCTGGAGGAAGTCCCCCTGGAATTGCCCGAGATCACCTTCCCCACGGAGGCCCTCTGGTTCCACCCAAAGGAGGTGGTGCCTCCCCACCGCATCCCCGGGGGCATCCACGCCCTGGAGCACGCCATGATCGGCCTCCTTCCCCTCTTCGTCCTGGCGGAGCGGCAGGACATCGGCGGCCTCTCCTATCCCTTCTACCCCCGGCCCCTGCCCTCGGGGAGCGGCCCCACGGTCTTCGTCTACGACGGCTACCCCGGGGGCGTGGGCTACGCCCGGGCCGCCGCCCGCCGCTTTCCCGAGTGGCTGAGGGCCACCCTGGACCTCCTCAAGGCCTGCCCCTGCCTCGAGGGGTGTCCGCGGTGCGTCCTGAGCCCCAAGTGCGGCAACGGCAACCAGTACCTGGACAAGGAGGCCGCCCTGCACCTGGCGGCGGCCCTGGCCCTCTCCCTGCCCCGGCGCACGGTGCATTAGACTCTTCTCATGCGCCGGGGCCCGGTCTTGGAGGAAAGTCCGGAGAGTTTCTTCGCCCGCTTCCAGGCCCACGCCCTGGAGGCCCACCTCCTCCCCGAACCTTGGGGAAGCCCCCTCTTGGAGGTGCTGGCGGCGGGGCAGGTGGTGTGGGCCTTTGACCGCGGGGCCCCCCCTGCCCCCACGGGACGGGTGCGGGTCCTCCTCCACGGGGTGGTGCGGGAAGCCTGGCCTTGGGAAGGCGAGCCCTTCCTGGAGCGGGAGGGGGCCAGCTACCGCCTGGGGGGGCGGGCCACCCCCTTGGGGGAAGGGTTTTACCTCCTGGAGGGCCCCCTGCCGGTGGTGGTCTACGCGGAGGATCCCCTGCCGGACAGGGCCCAAGTCCTCCTCTGGCCTCCCCTGATGCTCTTTAGGGAGTGAGGGTGCGCTGCGAGTGCGGAGCCAAAAACCCCCCGGAGGCCCGGTTCTGCATGGCCTGCGGCCGGGCCCTGGGGGCGCTTTTGGCCACGGAGCGGCGCTTTGTGAGCGTGGTCTTCTACGACCTGGTGGACTCCAGCCGGCGCTTCCAGGCAGGGCTCAGGGCCGCTTACCAGGGCCTGCAGGAGGCCCTGGAGGGGGCTGCCCGGGTGGCCCGGGCCAAAGGGGGCTTCGTCCACCGCTTCCTGGGGGACGGGATCCTGGTCCTCTTCGGGGCTCCCCGGGCCCGGGGCAAGGAGCCCTGGCGGGCCCTGGAGGCCGCCTGGGAGATGGTGCGCACCTCCCCCCTACCCGCCCGCGCCGGGGTGGCCAGCGGGGAGGTGCTCTGGGCCCCCCTGGGAAGCGGCCAGGCAGGGGAACCCACGGCCGTGGGCACCCCCGTGGTGTTGGCGGAACGGCTTTCCAGACTGGCCCAGCCGGGGGAGGTCCTCACCGAGGCCGCGACCCTGGGCCTGGCCCCCGGGGTCCGGGGGACGCCCCTGGGGCCCAAGGAGGCCAAGGGGCTGGGGACGGTGGAGGTCTACCGCCTGGAGAGGGTGGCGGTGGACCTGGGCGCGGAGGGTAAGGCCCTCCTGGAGCGCCTGGAACAGGCCTTCCAGGCCCCCCCGGCCCGGTTCAACCTGGTGGGCCCTCCGGGAAGCGGAAAGAGTCTGCTTTTGGAGGAATTTCTGGAAAGGGCCCCCAAGCCCGTGGTGGTGCTGGAGCGCATGGGGCCGGAAACCCCCCTGCGCACCACCCTCCAGCAGGCGGTGGTCCGGGCTTTCGGCCAGCCAGAAGCCCTGCTGGCCCAAGCGGAGCTCCCCGACCCCCTGGCCCTGGCCTGGCGCTACAGCCTGGGCCTGGAGCCCCGTCCCCCTTGGGAGCGGGAGAGGCTTAACGAGGCCATCCTCGAGGCCTGGCGCCAGGTGCTCAGCGCCCTCCCCCAGCCCGTCCTCCTGGTCCTCAAGGACCTGCACGCCCCCGACCCCACGCTGCGCAAGGCCCTGGCCCAACCCTTCCCGCACCTCCTGGTCCTGGCGGAAAGCCGCCGGCCCCTCTTCGGCCCCCTCCTGGAACTAAGGGGGCTCAAGGCCCCGCCCCTTCTGGCCCTGCAACCCGCCCTGGACGCCCTGCCCCTGGCCGAGCGGCAGGCCCTCTTGGCCTTAGGGGTCTTAGGAGAAGCCCCCTTAGAGCTCCTGAAGGCCCTGGTGGGCACCTTCTCCTGGGAAAGGCTGGAGGCGGAGGGGCTGGTGGAGGGGGAAAACCCCCTGCCCGAGGTGGCCCAGGCCGCCCGGGCCCTGGTCCCCGAGGAGCTGGCCCAGGCCTGGCACCAGGAGGCGGCCCGGTTCCACCGGGCAAGAGGGCAGTACCTCCCCATGGCCCGGCACCTGCGGCAGGCGGGTAGGGCCCAGGAGGCCGCCCAGACCCTGAGGATTCTGGCCCAGGAGGCCTGGAGGCAGGGCCACCCCGAGGAGGCCATCCCCCTCTACCAGGAGGCCCTGGAGGCCGCCCCCCAGGGCTGGCGGAAGGCCCTGGCCCGGGAGCTCCAGGACGCCCGGGCCTCCTTGGGCTGGGGACTGGAGGCCGAGGGGGGGCCCCGGTCCCAGGACCCCGTGCTCCGGGCCCTCCGGGAGGCCCAGGCCCCCCTGGACCTCCTCCCCCTCCTCCCCGGCCTGAGGCCCTACCCCCTGGAGGAGGCCCAGGCCCGCCTCCTCCTGGCCGGGGCCCTCTGGCGGCGCTTCCAGCCCCGGCTGGCCCTGGAGCTCCTCCCCGAGCCCCACCCCGGGGTCCCCGAACCCCTTCGGGTGCACTGGCGGAGCCTGCGCGCGGGCCTCCTCATGGACCTGGGGCACTACCTCGAGGCCGAGGCCCTGCTTTCGGGAAGCGGGGGGGAGGACCCGGAGGCCCGGGCCCGCTTTCAGGCGGCCCGCCTCCGCCTCCTCCTGGAGACCGGCCGCCTGGCCCAGGCCCTGGGGGAGGGGGAAACCGCCCACCGGGAGGCTCCCCATCCCTGGCTGGCCGCCGCCCTCCTGGGGGCCTGGACGCTAAGGGGGCGCTTCCGCGAGGACCTCTTCCAGATGGCCAGGACCCACCCGGACGGGCGGAGCCTGGCCGTGCTGGCCTTGGCCCACCACCGCTGGCAACGGGGCCTGGACCCCCTCCCCTTCCTCAAGGAGGTCCTCCGCCAGACCCGCCGCCTCCCCAACCCCTACGTCCACCACCTGGCCCTCACCTCCCTGGCCCTCTACCTCTGGCCCCGCGCCCCAAAGAAGGCCCAGAGCCTCTCCCAGCACCTCCTCTACCAGACCCACCGCACGGGCTTCGCCGTGCACCTGGAGGTGGCCAGGCTCCTAAGGGCCCAGCTCCTCTTGGAGCAGGGGGAAAGGGTGGACCACCTCCTGGGCTTCACCCCCTCGGTGCCCCTCACCCGGGTCTGGCAGGGCGTCCTGGCCGGAAAGGAACCGGAGGAGTCCCTCTCGGGATACGGTATCCTGGGAAGGTGGGTCCGGGAACTCTGGCGTAGGCGGGGGGTAGGATGGACGCAGCACAAGCAGTAGAGGCCATCAAGCGCCGCCTCTCCCTCAAGGAGGTGGTCTCCCGCCACGTGGTCCTCAAGCCCGCCGGCCGGGGGCGCTGGAAGGGCCTCTGCCCCTTCCACCAGGAGAAGACGCCCTCCTTTTACGTGGACGAGGAAAAGGGGCTTTTCCACTGCTTCGGGTGCAAGGCGGGGGGGGACCTCTTCGCCTTCGTGGAGCGGATGGAGGGCCTGGACTTCGCCGGCGCCCTGGAGCGGCTGGCGGAGGAAGCGGGGGTAGAGCTCCCCAAGCGGGGGGGGTTCCAAAGGCGCCGGGAACTTCTGGACGTCCTGCAACTGGCCCAGACCTACTTCCAGGAGGGCCTGAGGGCCAGCCTCGAGGCCCAGGCCTACCTGAGGGCCCGGGGCCTGAGCGAGGCCAGCGTGGCCCGCTTCGGCCTGGGCTATGCCCCGGCCAGGGGGGAGGGGCTCGTGGCCTTCCTCACCCAGCATGGGGTCTCCCCCGAGGAGGGCCTGAAGGCCGGGGTGCTGGCGGAAAAGGAAGGGCGCTTTTACGACCGCTTCCGCCACCGCATCACCTTCCCCATCAAGGACCACCTGGGGCGGATCGTGGCCTTCACCGGGCGGGCCCTGGGGGACGAGACCCCCAAGTACCTGAACTCTCCGGAAACCCCCCTCTTCCGCAAGCGGGAGGTGCTCTTCGCCTACCCCGAGGCCAAAGCCCGCCTGCGGGAGACGGGGCGGGCCATCGTGGTGGAAGGGCTTTTTGACGCCATCGCCCTGCACCAGATGGGCTTCGGGGAGGCGGTGGCCGTGCTGGGCTCGGGGCTTTCCGAGGAGCAGGCCCGCCTCCTCAAAAGCCAGGAGGTGCGGGAGGTCTACCTGGCCTTTGACGCGGACGAGGCGGGGCAGCGGGCCACCCTGCAGAGCCTGGACCTGGAGATGGCCCGCCAGTTCCTCTTCCACGCGGTGCGCCTGCCCGCCAAGGACCCCGGGGAGCTCCTCCTGCACCCCGAGGGGCCGGCCCTCTTCCAGGAGGCCCTCCTCGAGGCCCTCCCCGAGGTGGAGTTCCGCTTCCAGGAGGCCAGCAAGGGCCTGGACCTCTCCCGGCCCGAGCACAAGCGCAAGGTGCTGGAGGCCCTCACCCCCAGGATGCTCTCCCCCGAACCCTTTGACCCCGTGGCCGACCGGCTCAAGGCCCTGGTGGTGGAGCGCCTGGGCCTGAGCCCCCGCCAGCTGGAGGAGTACCTCCTGAGCCGCAGGCGGGGCAAGCCGCCCCCGCCCCCACCCCCTAAGGCCGAGCCCAAAAACCGCACCCTCCTCCTGGAGCTGGACGTGGTGGCCCTCCTCCTCTCCCTGCCCGAAGAGCGCTTCCTGGAGTGGGTGCACCACGTGGCCGACCACACCTGGCCCCCCGAGGGCTCCCTGCTGGCAGAGTTTCTGGACCTGGCCCGCAGGGTGGGCCCCAGGCGGGACCACCTGCGCCAGGTGTTGAGCCGCAAGGAAGCGGGGGGGATCTTCCTGGAACGGCTGATGATGGCCCCCTCGGTGGAGGAGTCCCGCTTCCCCGAGGTGGTGGAGAAGACCCTGGCCCGCCTGCGGGAGGCCTACTACCTGGAGCGCCGGGCCAAGCTGAAGGAGGCCCTGAGCCGCACCCCAAGCCTGGAGCTCCTCAAGGAAATCCAGGAGCTGGACCAGGCCATAGAAGCGGAACGGCGCATCTATCGCCGCCTCTAGGGGTAGAATGCCCCTGGGCGCAAGCCCGAGGGAGGTAAGCCATGAAAAACCCCGTTCGTGTGGCGGTCACCGGCGCCGCAGGGCAGATCGGCTACAGCCTCCTCTTCCGCATCGCCGCGGGGGAGATGCTGGGCAAGGACCAGCCCGTCATCCTCCAGCTCCTGGAGATTCCCCAGGCCCTGAGAGCCCTGGAGGGGGTCATCATGGAACTGGAGGACTGCGCCTTCCCCCTCCTGGCGGGGATTGAGGCCAGCGATGACCCCAGGGTGGCCTTCAAGGACGCGGACTACGCCCTCCTGGTGGGGGCGGCCCCCAGGAAGGCGGGCATGGAGCGCCGCGACCTCCTGGAGATGAATGGCCGCATCTTCACCGAGCAGGGCCGGGCCCTCTCTGAGGTGGCCAAGCGGAGCGTGAAGGTGCTGGTGGTGGGCAACCCCGCCAACACCAACGCCCTCATCGCCTACAAGAACGCCCCCGGCCTGGACCCCAAGAACTTCACCGCCATGACCCGGTTGGACCACAACCGGGCCAAGGCCCAGCTGGCCAGAAAGACCGGGGTCCCCGTGGACCAGATCCGCCGGATGACGGTGTGGGGGAACCACTCCTCCACCATGTTCCCCGACCTCTTCCACGCGGAGGTGGCGGGAAAGCCCGCTTTGGAGTGGGTGGACATGGAGTGGTACGAGAAGACCTTCATCCCCACCGTGGCCCAGCGGGGAGCCGCCATCATCCAGGCCCGGGGGGCCAGCAGCGCCGCCAGCGCCGCCAACGCCGCCATTGAGCACATCCGGGACTGGGCCCTCGGCACCCCCGAGGGGGACTGGGTCTCCATGGCCATCCCCTCCGATGGCTCCTACGGGGTCCCTGAGGGCATCGTCTACTCCTTCCCCGTGACCGCCAGGGACGGGGAGTACCAGATCGTCCAGGGTCTGGAGATCAACCCCTTCGCCCGGGAACGCATGGAGATCACCGCCCGGGAACTCCTGGAGGAGATGGAGCAGGTGAAGGCCCTGGGTCTCATCTGAGGGCACCGGCCGGAGGCGTGGGCCTAGGCCCACGCCTCCGGGGCCCAGGGGTAGACCACCCAGGCCTCGGCGGCCTCGCCGTAGAAGTCGGGGCGGTCAGGCACCTGGTTCCTGCTGGGTTTGAAGTGGAGGGTGGCCACCAGGGGCACTCCCCCTGCCTGGCGCACCCGGGCCTTGACGGCAAAGGCGGTGCGGCCCGAGTCCCAGACATCGTCCACCACCAAGACCCGCTTGCCAAAGAGGAGGGGGTCTGGGGGGAACTGCAAGAACACCGGCTCAGGCAGGGTCTCCTCCCCCTCGTAGAACATCACCGCTGCGGTGAGGATTTCCCGCAGGGAGAGGGCCTGGGCCAGGAGGGCGGTGGGGATGATATGAAATCCTCCCGATCCATTCCCTCAGCATCCCCCCGGCCACCAGTGAAAAAGAGTGTGGCTCCGAATAAGCTCCGGCTGGGTCTGCAAGTAAGCACAGCGGGCCTCCACCCTCTCCCAAAGCTCCTCCTCCGAATCCACCCGCCCATTCGCTACCACCCCGTCCACCAAGGGCCATACCCGCTCCACAGGCTGTAGCTCAGGAGAGTAGGGGGGCAAAAAGACCAAACCTACCCCCTCCGGTACCTCCACCCGCCTGGACACG
>NZ_AQWU01000058.1 GCF_000376265.1 Thermus igniterrae ATCC 700962 | reverse complement strand
ACGGGGGCTGAAGGCGGTGGCCCTGCAAGTGGAAGCTTGGGTGATGGCCTGGAGCGTGGTGGCCCAGCTTCTTGGGCAGGCGGGTCTGCCCATCACCCGGGTGTTGCGGGCGGTGGCGTGAGGTGAGTACGCAGGTGAATATCCGAAAAGGGGGTGGTTTAAGAGGAGGGTAAAGCCTATGCGGGCCCTGGGGCTTGCCCTGTGGGTTTTCCTCTCTGGATGCCTGCCCGTGGCCATGCTCCGCCCTCCGGAGCCCCAGGTGGGGGAGGTTTTCAGCGTGGGGGCCACCCTGATGCCCAACCCCTTTGCCAACCGGGACCAGTACCCGGTGCTTCCTCTGCCCTACCTGGCCTGGGCCTCGGGGGATGGGCGCCTCGAGGCCAATCTCTCCCTGCAGTGGGGCCTCCGGGGCGGGGTGAAGGCGGGCCTCCTGCCCGGGGTCAGCCTGGACGGGGGGCTGACGCTTCCCCTGGCACTGGGGCAAGGGGCGGACTGGAGCCAGGGGGTTCCCGTGGTCCTGGACGCGGGGCTGATCCTGGGTGGGGGAGGGGCCTACTTCTCCCCCCGGCTCCACCTCCTGGGGGTGCCGGGGGAGGGTTGGGGCCTCACGTACCAGGTTTCCGCCGGGGCCTACGGTCCCGGGTGGGTGGCGGAGGTGGGGGTCCTGTACGCTCCCGATATGCAGGGGCCCCTCTTCAGCCTTTCTGCCGCCTGGCGGTTTGGAAGCGCTCCCTGAGGGCCTTGAGCCGTTCCCGCACCCGCTCCTCCCAGCCCTCCCCCGTGGCCTCAAAGAGGGTGAGGGCCTCGAGGCCCTCCGGCAGGTAGGCCTGGGCGAAGCTTCCCGCCTTGTCCTCGTGGTAGTAGGCATACCCCTTGCCGTGGCCCAGGGCCTTTTGCAGGGCGGTGGGGGCGTTGCGCAGGTGGAGGGGCACCGGGGCCTGGGGGTGGGCCCTGGCCGCCTCCTGGGCCCTTTTCCAGGCGGCGTAGAGGCTGTTGGACTTGGGCGCCAGGGCCAGGTAGACCGTGGCCTCCACCAGGGCCAGCTCCCCCTCGGGGCTCCCCAGGGCCTCGTAGGCCTCCTTGGCGGCCACGGCCAGCCGCAGGGCCAGGGGGTCGGCCAGGCCCACGTCCTCCGCCGCCACCCGGATGAGGCGGCGGGCCAGGTAGCGGGGGTCGGCCCCGCCCTCCAGGAGGCGGGCCAGGTAGTAGAGGGCGGCGTCCACGTGGTTGCCCCGCAGGCTCTTGTGCAGGGCGGAGACCAGGTCGTAGAACTGGTCCCCTGCCCGGTCCATGCCCAGCCGCTCGGCCCCCAGGGCTTCCCGCACCGTCTTGGGGCTCACCTCCCCCAAGGAGGCGGCCAGCTCCAGGGTGTTCAGGGCGAAGCGGGCGTCCCCTTCCGCCGCCTGGGCCAGGAGACGCAGGGCCTCTTCCGCGAAGGGCACGCCGGGGAGGCCCCGGGGGTCGGTGAGGGCCCTGCGCAGGAGGGTAAAGAGGTCCTCCTCCGAGAGGGGCTTGACGGGGAGGAAGCGCAGGCGGGAGCGCAGGGCGGGGGTGAGCTCAAAGGCGGGGTTTTCCGCGGTGGCCCCGATGAGGGTGAGGAGGCCGGTCTCCAGGTGGGGCAGGAGGGCGTCCTGCTGGGCGCGGTTGAAGCGGTGCACCTCGTCCAGGAAAAGCACCAGCCCCCTCTCCTGCCGGGCCCGTTCCACCGCCTGGCGCACCTCCTTGAGCCCGGCCTCCACGGCGGAGAGGTGGAGAAAAGGCCTTCCCACCCCTTCGGCCAGCAGGCGGGCCAGGGTGGTCTTCCCTGTGCCCGGGGGGCCGAAGAGGACCATGGAGGCCAGCCGCTTGGCCTGCAGCATCCGCCGCAAAAGCCCCTGGGGGCCGGTGAGGTGGGGCTGGCCCAGCACCTCCTCCAGGCTCCTAGGGCGGAGGCGCTCTGCCAGGGGTTCCATCCCCCTCATGGTAAGCCCCGGTTAGGGCCAGGGGTGGTAGGCTTAGGGGGAGCATGCGTGGCCTTTTCCTCCTTCCCTGGGGACTCTTCCTCCTGGGGCTCTACCCCCTGGCCCTCGCGGAGCCCACGGGCCAGGGGGAGCGGGGGCTTGGGCTTCTTCTGGGGGGGCTTTTCCTGGCGGGGGTGGGTAGCCTCTTTTCCCGGTTCCCCGTGGCCTTTTCCGTGCAGGTCTCCCTGGTTTTGGGCCTGGGCCTCCTGGCCTTCCAGCTGGCCCTGGAGGGGGCTTTGGCCCTCACCGGGGCGGAGGCCCAGGCCTACACGGTCTTTGGGGGGGTTCTGGGGGCCTTGGCCCTGGGAGTGGCCTTCTTCCTGGGCACGGGGCGGGAGGCACCCCTGCTCCCAGCCCGGGAAGGGGTGGGAAGCCGGGAGGAGCTTTTCCGCCTGGCGGGGGCCCTCGAGGGCCTGGCCCTGAGGCGGCCCCTGGTGCTGGTCTACCTGCAGGCCAGGGTCCCCCCCGAGAGGCTGGCGGAGGAGTTGCGCCGCGGGGACCTGGCCTTCCAGCTCAACGGGGGGTACCTCCTGGTCCTGCAGGGGGGGCGTCCCGAGGACGCGGCGGGGCTCCTGCGACGGCTTAGGGAGCGTTTCCCCCTTTCCGCCTACGCGGTGGAGCGCTGGCGGGGGGGGAGCCTGGAGCGGGTGCTGGCCCGCCTCGAGGCCGAGACCCTGCTCCAGACCTAGGTGGTGTAGGTCCTTTGGGGCTACACCGCCTCAGGGTGTAGGAGACCGGGGGCTACCTTGCCCCAGGGCCTTTTCCCCGGCGCTACCCTTGAAAACAAGGAGGGAGACCATGGAGCAGGCCAAGGAGATCAGCCGGGCGTGGCAGGAGGCCCTGGAGACCTACGGGGAGCGGGAAGAGGAGTAAAGGCGAAGAGGGGGGGCCGGGCCCTTGGGCCCGGCCCCCTTGGTTTGGCCTCACACCAAACGGCTTCGCAGCCAGCTGGAGGCGAAGTCTATGAGGTTGACCACCAGCACGATGGCGATGATGCCGATCACCATCTGGTCGTAGTGGCCGGCGTCCATGGCGCCCTTGATGAAGAAGCCGATGCCCCCGGCACCCACCAGTCCCAGTACGATGGACACCCGGAAGTTGATCTCAAAGCGGTACAGGGTGTAGGAGACAAAAAGGGGCAACACCTGGGGCAGAATGGCCCAGCGCAGCACGTTGCTGCCGCTGGCTCCCACGCTTTCCAGGGCTTCAATGGGGCCTTTGTCCACGTTCTCTATGGCCTCGGAGTAGAGTTTGCCCAGATCGGCGATGGAGTGGATGGCCATGGCCAGCACCCCGGCAAAGGGGCCGAGCCCCACCGCCGCTACCAGGATCAGGGCCAGGATCAGGGTGTCCACCCCCCGGTCCACGTTGTAGAAGGTGCGCATCAGGTAGAAGAACACCCGGAGCACAGGGTTTCGGAAGGTGAGGTTGCGGGCGGCCAGAAAGCTGGTGGGCAGGGCAAAGAGGGCGGCCAGCAGGGTGCCCACCAGGGCGATCTCCACCGTGAGGAGCATCTCGCTGGCCACGCTTTGCAGGGGATAGATGCCGCTTTGGGGCTGGGCTAGGTTGGGGGGCCAGGCCCGGTCCAGGAAGTTGACCAAAAAGGGCCAGCCCTCCACCAACTTGCCCAGGTCAAACTCCGTGGCGTCAAAGGCGGGGAAGACGCTGAGCGCTACCCCCGCCAGCACTAGGCCGCTGCGCAGGTCGCTGGCCTCGGCCAGGTCCGGGTGGCGCAGAAGCCAAAGTCCGGAGCCCACCATGAACCCGAGGAAGAGGAGAAGGGCCACCGCCCCATAGGAGAGGGCTTCGGGCCGAAGGAGCCGGTAGCCGGCCTGGGCCACCTCCTGGGGAAGCCGCCCTTCCTTTAGGTCGGAAAGGTTCTGTATGGGCTTTAGGGGTGGTAGGCCAATCTCCTTGCGGACCTGGTTAAGCTCCTCGAGGCCCTGGTTAAAACGCGCCACCAGGGCCTCCTCAGCCCCCGGTTCCGCGGGGAGGACCAGCTTGTAGTATCCGGCCATCCGCGGGAAGTAGGTGTGCCCTTGGGGGCTGTTGAGCCAGGAAAAGGCGCCAAGACCCAAAGCCACCCCCAAGGGTAGCCATAACCAGGCCTGACGCCTCCGGAGCCAGGCTAGGGCCAGGAAGGGCAGGAGGAGGGCTAGGCCCACCAGGCCTTCCATGAGGCCCAGTAGCGGCCTGAGCGCTACCAGGTGTCCCGGTCCCTGCAGGAAGGCCATGAGGCTTAGGAAGCCCATCCCTCCGCCCAGTACGCCCCCAAACCCGGCGGCCCGCCCCCCCCAGTGGGCCAGCCCCAAGGCCAGCACCCCTCCCAGGGGGACCAGGACCAGATGGGGGGCAAAGGGGATGAGGGCAAGCAGGGTGGGGCCCAGGCTCTCCCGGGACAGGTACCCCACGGCGTGCACCAGGGGGAAGGCCGGGATGGCCCCCAGAAGGCCTAGGGCCCCGGCCACCACATAGCGGCGCACCGAACCCCGGCTTAGACCGAGGATGCCCGCCAGGAGCATTCCGCTCAAAAACAGCACCCAGCTCATAAGGCCTCCAAGTTGCCCGCGTAGACCATGCGTTCAACCTCCGGGGTAAGCGCCTCCACCGGGCCGTCAAAGACCAACCGTCCCCGATTAAAGGCCAGGATGCGGCGGGCATAGCGCCGGGCCAACTCCAGGACGTGGATGTTGACCAGGACGGTTACCCCACGCTCCTCGTTGTATTCCTTGAGGATGCCCAGGATCACGTCGGAAAGCCGGGGGTCCAGGCTAGCCATGGGCTCGTCCGCCAGGATGAGCTCGGGCTCCTGGGCTAGGGCCCGGGCGATGGCCACCCGCTGCTGCTGGCCGCCGGAAAGCTGGTCGGCCCGAGCTTTTTCCTTTCCCTGGAGGCCCACGCGGCGGATCTGCTCCAGGGCGATGGCGGTGTCCTCTTCCCGGTACAGGCCCAAAAGGCCCTTCCAGGCAGGCAGGTAGCCAAGACGGCCGTGCAAGACGTTTTCCAGCACGGTGAGCCGCTGCACCAGGTTGAACTGCTGGAAGATGAAGCCCACCTTACGGCGGAAGGCCTGGAGCTCGCGCCGGGAGAGGCGGGTTACCTCCACACCCTTCACCACTACCTGGCCCGAGGTGGGCTCAATGAGGCGGTTCAGGGTGCGCAAGAAGGTGCTCTTTCCCGCCCCCGAAAGGCCGATGATGGCCACGAAGTCCCCCTCGGGGATGGAAACGCTTACCTCCGAGAGGGCCTGGGTGCCATCTGGAAAAATCTTGCTGAGATTGCGGACCTCAATCATGCTTCCCCAAAAAAGGCCCCCAGGGGGTCCTGGGGGCCTCGAGGGCTAGGGGTTCACTTGTCCTGACCGGAGATGCGCCGGGCTTCCCGAACCACATCGTAGTCGGCGTCCTTGGCGGGGGTCATGTAGTCGATGCGGTAGAGGTTCTGGAGAAGCTTGCACTGGGGGGCCTTGCAGCGCTGAATGGCGGCGGCGATGCCCTTGGCCAGGTTGGGGTGCTTGGTCAAGAAGTCCTTGGACACGGAGAAGGTGTCCCCGGGGATGGGCCGGGAGTAGAAGATGGCAGTGAGCTTCTGGGCCTCTTCCGGCTTCAGGAACTGGGTCCAGGCCCCCGACTTGTTCCGGTCGTCGTTGGCGAAGGTGGCGGCGGCGTCCACAGACTTGTTGAGGACGGCCAGGACGGCGGCGTCGTGCTTGCCGGCGAAGACCTGCTTGGCGAAGAAGGTGTCAGGGTTGATGCCCCGGCTCACCAGGGCGGCCCGGGGGAAGATGTAGCCTGCGGCGGAGAGGGGGTCTACCCAGGCGATGGTCTTGCCCTCGAGGTCCTCCACCCTCCGGATCCCCGAGTCCTTGCGCACAATGATGGCCGACCAGTAGTAGGGGTTCCCGTTGCGCACCGACTTCAGGAGTACCTCCGCCCCCGCTTCCCGGTGGGCCAGCACGTACCCGTCCGGGGGGAAGAAGGCAAACTCCAGCTTGCCCGCCTTCATGGCCTCAATGAGGCCGCGGTACTCGGTGGGAACGAAGATCTCCACCTCCACCGTACCCTTGAACTCCTTCTCAATGTAGTCAGCGATGGCCTGGGCCGCCGCCTTGAGCTGGTCGGAGTTCTGGGTGGGGTTGAAGCCGATCCGCACCTTAACTGGGGCTTGGGCCAGACCCATGCCGAGGCCCAAAAGGGCCATTAGGAGAACGGCGAAACGCTTCACGGGGGGATTTTACACCGCCCCACCCTCGGCACAAGGGGGGCCTACTTCCCCACCAGCCGCTTGCGCTGGGAGGGGTCCAGGACCTTCTTGCGCAGGCGGAGGCTCTTGGGCGTCACCTCCAGAAGCTCGTCCTCGGCCAGAAACTCCAGGGCCTCCTCCAGGGAAAGCCGCCTGGGGGGGATGAGGCGGATGTTCTCGTCGGAGCCGGCGGCGCGGATGTTGGTGAGCTTCTTGGCGGTGGTGACGTTCACCTCCAGGTCGTTTTCCCGCACGTGCTCCCCCACGATCATGCCCACGTAGACCTCGGTGCCCGGCTCAATGAAGAACTGCACCCTTTCCTGCAGGCGGTTCAGGCTGTAGGCGGTGGCCACCCCGGCCTCCATGGCCACGGCGCTCCCCGTGGTGCGGGTGGGGATGGGCCCGGCCTGGGGGCCGTAGCCGTGGAAGGTGTGGCTCAGGACCCCTTCCCCGCCGGTGAGGGAGAGGAAGAGGCTGCGGAAGCCAAAGAGGGCCCGCGCCGGGACCACGAACTCCGCCCGCACCCTTTCTCCCGCCTCCATGTGCACCATCTCCGCCCGCCGGGTGCCCAGGGCCTCCATCACCCCTCCAAAGCGCTCCTGGGGCACCTCCACCACCAGGAGCTCGTAGGGCTCCAGCCCCTCCTTGAGGAGCACCCGGGGCTGGCCCACGCTGAACTCGTACCCCTCGCGGCGCATGGTCTCCAGGAGGATGGCCAGGTGGAGCTCCCCCCGGCCCCGGAGCTCAAAGACCTCGGGGGCCACCTCGGCCACCTGCAGGGCCACGTTGGTGCGGAGCTCCTTCTCCAGGCGCTCCTTGAGCTTCTGCCCCGTCACGTACCGCCCCTCCCGGCCGGCGAAGGGGGAGGTGTTGGGGGTGAGGGTAAGGGCCACGGTGGGCTCGTCCACGCTGAGGCGGGGGAGGGCTTCCGGGGCCTCCCTGGCCGCCAGGGTGTCCCCGATCTCCGCCCCCTCCACCCCGGCCAGGGCCACGATGTCCCCCGGGAGGCTCTCCTCCACCTCCACCCGTTCCAGGCCCTGGTGGGTGTAGACCGCGGCCACCTTGGCCTCCAGGACCCTTCCCTCCTTCACGATGGCCACCGTCTCCCCCTTGCGCACCCGGCCCCGGGCCACCTTGCCGATGGCCACCCGGCCCAGGTAGGGGGAGTGGTCCAGGTTGGCCACCAGGAGCTGGAAGGGGCCTTCCTGCCAGCGGGGCGGGGGCACGTGGGCCAGGATGGTCTGGAAGAGCTCGGAGAGGTCCTCCCGGGGGGTTTCCCGCCAGGCCCGGCCCTCGCGGCCGATGGCGTAGAGGTAGGGGAAGTCCAGCTGTTCCTCCGTGGCCCCCAGCTCCACCATCAGGTCAAAGGTGAGGCTCAGGACCTCGTCGGGGCGGGCCTCCTTCTTGTCCACCTTGTTCAGCACCACGATGGGCCGGAGGCCGGCCTCGAGGGCCTTGCGGAGTACGAAGCGGGTCTGGGGCATGGGGCCTTCGGCCGCGTCCACCAGGAGGAGCACCCCGTCCACCAGGGAGAGGGCCCGCTCCACCTCGCCGCCGAAGTCCGCGTGGCCGGGGGTGTCCACGATGTTCACCTTCACCCCCTGCCAGGCGATGGCCGTGTTCTTGGCCAGGATGGTGATGCCCCGCTCCCGTTCCAGCTCGTGGGAGTCCAGGATCCGCTCTCCCTCCTCCTTGGCCAGGGCCTTGGCCTGGCGGAGCATGGCGTCCACCAGGGTGGTCTTTCCGTGGTCCACGTGGGCGATAATGGCAATGTTTCTGATCTCCATGGGCGCACCCAATCCCCCCACTCTACCATGTGGGCGCGTAGGATAAGGGCATGGTGGTGGCCACCTTCTCCCTGGTGGCCCGGGACCCGGAGACCGGGGACCTGGGCGTGGCCGTGGCCAGCAAGTTCCTGGCGGTGGGGGCGGTGGTCCCCTTTGCCCAGGCGGGGGTGGGGGCCCTGGCCACCCAGTCCTACGCCAACCCCCGCTTCGGCCCCCAGGGCCTGGCCCTTCTGGCCCAGGGGGCGAGCCCCCAAGGGGTCCTGGAGGCCTTCCGCCGCACCGACCCCCATCTGGAAAAGCGCCAGTTCGGCCTGGTGAGCGCCCGGGGGGAAAGCCTTACCTTCACCGGCTCGGAATGCCATCCCTGGGCCGGGGGGGTGGCCGGGGAGGGCTTTGCCGCCCAGGGGAACCTCCTGGCGGGCCCCCAGGTGGTGGAGGCCATGGCCGAGACCTTCCTGCGGGAACAGGCGCCCTTCCCGGAGCGGCTCCTCCTGGCCCTCAAGGCGGGGGAGGAGGCCGGGGGGGATAAGCGGGGCAGGCAGTCCGCCGCCCTCTTGGTGGTGGGGGAGGGGAAGGGGTATGGGGGCCTCTGGGACCGCTACATAGACCTGCGGGCCGACGACCACCCGGAGCCCATCGGGGAACTCTTCCGCCTCTTAGGTCTTCATCGCCTCCTCTTCCAGAGGCCCAAGGAGCGCCGCCCCCTGACCCCCGAGGAGGTGCGCTGGCTCCAGGGGGTGTTGCGGGCCCAGGGCCTCTATGCCGGGGAGCCCACCGGGGTCTTTGACCCGGCTACGGAGGCGGCCCTCTTGGCCCTGGTGGGCATGGAGAACCTGGAGGAGCGCTACGGGGGCGGGCCAGAGATGGACGAGGCCACCCTGGCCTACCTCAAGGGGAGGTACGGATGGAGCTAGGGGCGGGGGGCGTGGTCTTCAACGCCCGGCGGGAGGTCCTCCTCCTCCGGGACCGTATGGGCTTCTGGGTGTTTCCCAAGGGGCACCCGGAGGAGGGGGAGGGCCTCGAGGCCGCGGCCGTGCGGGAGGTGGCGGAGGAGACCGGGGTGGTGGCCGTGGTCCTGGAGCCCCTTTTCCCCACCCGCTACGTCAACCCCAAGGGGGTGGCGCGGGAGGTGCACTGGTTCCTCATGCGGGGGGAAGGGGAGCCCAGGCTGGAAAAGGGGATGACCGGGGCGGGTTGGTTCAGCCCGGAGGAGGCCCGCGCCCTCCTGGCCTTCCCCGAGGACCTCAGGCTCCTGGAGGTGGCCCTTGAGCGCCTACCGCTTTGAGGACAAAACCCCCCGGGTCCACCCCAGCGCCTTCCTGGCCCCGGGGGCCTACGTGGTGGGGGCGGTGGAGGTGGGGGAGGGGGCCTCGGTCTGGTTCGGCGCGGTGGTGCGGGGGGACCTGGAGAGGGTGGTGATCGGCCCCGGAAGCAACGTGCAGGACGGGGCTATCCTCCATGCCGACCCCGGCTTCCCCTGCCTTTTGGGCCCCGGGGTGACGGTGGGCCACCGGGCGGTGGTCCACGGGGCGGTGGTGGAGGAGGGGGCCCTGATCGGCATGGGGGCGGTGGTCCTCAACGGGGCCCGTATCGGCAGGGGGGCGGTGGTGGGGGCGGGGGCGGTGGTCCCCCCGGGGATGGAGGTGCCCGAGGGGATGCTGGCCCTGGGGGTGCCCGCCCGGGTGGTGCGCCCCACCGACCCCCCGGGCAACGCTCCCCGCTACCAGGCCCTGGCGGAGCGCTACCGCAAGGGGCTTTTCCCCGTGGAGCCCCCCAGGCGCTACCGCCTCACCCTGCGGGGCCAGGACGCCCTGAACCCTTTTAGCGAGCTCCACCTCACCCTGAAGCGCACCCGCAAGGAGGCCCTGGAAGGCCTGAGGCGGGTGGCCCAGGGTTTTCCCCTATCCCCGGAGGAAGCCCTTCCCCTTCTGGAGGAGGGGCTTCTGGCCCCCGAGTGAGCCCGGGGCCACACAGGGGCTTGGGAAAAGGGGGCACCATGGAACGCAAGATGATAGAAGTTGAAGAAACCGGCCTGACCTTTGAAACCGAAGTGGACCTGGACCGCCTCAAGGCCCTGGCGGCGGAGTGGCTCACCCTCATCGGGGAAAACCCCGAACGGGAAGGCCTCCTCAGGACCCCGGAGCGGGTGGCCAAGGCCTGGGCCTTCCTCACCCGGGGCTACCGCCAGGACCTGGCGGAGATCGTCAACGGGGCCGTCTTCCCCGCGGAGGGGAGCGAGATGGTGGTGGTGAAGGGGATTGAGTTCTACTCCATGTGCGAGCACCACCTCCTGCCCTTCTTCGGCCAGGTGCACATCGGCTATATTCCGGGCCGAAAGATTCTCGGGCTTTCCAAGTTCGCCCGCATCGTGGACATGTTCGCCCGAAGGCTCCAGGTGCAGGAGCGCCTGGCGGTGCAGGTGGCCGAGGCCATCCAGGAGGTCCTCGAGCCCCAGGGGGTGGGCGTGGTGGTGGAGGGCGTCCACCTGTGCATGATGATGCGGGGGGTGGAGAAGCAACACTCCCGCACCATCACCAGCGCCATGCTGGGAGTCTTCCGGGAGAGCCAGAAGACCCGGGAGGAGTTCCTGAGCCACCTCAAGTAAACCCCTCCCCCTGGGGTAGGGGGAGGGGTGGCTGTCCGCCCTCACTCAGGGGGAGGGGTGGGTACCTCACACTGGGGAATGGCCATCTGCGGCGCCATCCCCTGCACCCTCACCGGGATTTCCGCATCCCCCACGCCCTCCACGTGGAGGCGGAGGATACCGCTTTCCGCCCCTTGGGGCACCCGGAACATCAGGGTGGCGGGATCCTGGGCCTGGGTGATCTCCGGCGCCTCGGCAGGGAGCTCAGGGGGAAAGAGGGCGTAGTTCACCCCGCTGTCCCATGCCTCCTGGGTGCCAAAGGTGTTGCCCTTGAGGGCCATCCAGTCCCCGGCCCGCACCACGCACCCCGCCACCACATCCGGCTGGACCGACTGGATGCGCAGCTTCCCCGTGGTCCTGATGCCCTGGGGGGCGGTGCAGGCGGCAAGGACCAGCAGGAGGAGCCAAAGGGTTTGCCTCACGCTTACCTCCTTACTCTGAGCAGTGGCCAGGGCCGATGAGGCCGTTGTTGTAGCTGTCCAGGGTAGCAGCGTAGGCCTTGGCCAGGCTGGCCTGGGCCTTGGGCACGTTGCCCGGGGTATAGGTGCTGAAGAAGGTGTGGGCCCAGTTCATGGCGGTGTCCACGGCAGAGGTGGTGCTGGCCCCGTTCAGCTTGTTCAGCCTGGCGGCGATGAACTGGTGGGCCAGGATGTAGTAGGCGTTCCCCCCTGCGGGCGGGGTCCAGAGCACCTGGTAGTAGGTCTGGCCCGAGAGGTAGAAGGCGGTATCCTCCCCGATCAGGGCCCAGGTGTCGTCGTAGGGGGCCGGGCCGTACCTGGAGTGGGTCTTCCAGTAGCCCTGGGTCAGGGTGCACCCGCCTGCGCAGGGTACCCGCACCTGGAGGGAGGCCGAGGCGCTCCCCTGGGTGCCGGTGGTGTTGGTGGTGAAGGTGGCGGTGTTTTGCACCTCGTAGTCCCCGCAGGCGTCAAAGCGCACCGTCCGCTCAAAGAAATAGGCCTGGGAGATCACCCCCTGGGGGTTGATGCTGCTGATGGCGCTGACCAGGGTGGCCGAGGGGTCGGCCACGGTCACGCTTCCGTCCACCACCTCGGTGGGGGTGGTGAAGCTGAAGCTGGCCTGGCCGGAGGCGGTGCCGCTTTTGTCCCCTGCGCTCCAGCTCACGGAGGCGGTGTTGGTCCGGCTCTGGCCGTTGGGCAGGGCCTGGCTGTAGGTACAGCTCAGGCTCCCTCCCTCGGGCAGGGTGTAGGGGAAGCTCACCCCGCAGCTCAGGGCCACGTTCTCCCCGGTGGAAAGGGTGTCCGTGGGGGCCTGGAGGACCACGGCGCCTGCACCCGTGTTCTTGATGACCACGGTGCCCTCTACCTGGAAGTCCTGGTCTTTGGGGGTGCCCACCAGGCTGACCTTGTACTTCACCGTGTAGGACTGGCCGGCGGAGAGGGTGAGGGGCTGGCTGGCCGGATCGGTGACCTCCTTCTGGATGGTCCAGTGGTAGACCCGCTTGAACTTGGGTACCGCGGTCTTCTCCACCGCCACCGAGGGCTCCGGGGTGACCACCACCTGGGGGGTGACCCCTTGCGGGCTCTGGGAACAAGCCGCCAGAAGCCCCACCACAAGAAAAATGCTCTTCCAATGCCGCATACCGAATACCTCCTTCCCGAATCCTTAGTGACCTGCGCTTTCCGAGGGGATGCTGAGGTCCACCGCCCCCAGCGTCTCCCCGTCGGCCAGCACCCACAGGGTGTACTGGCCGGGGTTCAGGGGAACTTCCCCGGCCCAGGTGTAGCCGTCCTCGCTCTTCAGGGCGAAGCTCTGCCCGCCGCCTCCCAGGGTCACCTGGCTGGCCCGGAAGCGGAGGACCAGGCGGATCTTGGGTCCTTCCAGGGCCCGGGGGCTGTAGAGGGTCCCCGGCACCACCTGGAGGAAGAGGGGGGTTGCCACCTCCTCCTGCCCCTGGGCCCGCACCTGTAGGGTGTGGAACCCTGGCCCCAAGGGCAGGCGCACCCGGGCGGCGTACAGGTTCCCCCCCTGGGGCAACAGGGGCACCCGGGCCGAGGGCAACTCCAGCCAGACCGCTTGGGCTTCCCCTTGCAGGAGGGCCCTGACCTCCACCTCCGCCCCGGCGATGGGGGTGCTGGGGTCGGCGGTGGCTACCAGGCTGAGGCGTTCTGCGGTGTAGGTGACCTCCACCGCTCGCCTAGGGGGGCTGACCACCACCTGGACCTCCTTCGGGGGGGTGCTGGGGTCCACCTGCACCTGGAGGCTTTTTTCCCCGCGGTAGCCCTCCGGCAGGTACTGGGGGTCGGGGTAGACCTGGTAGGCCCCCAGGAAGAGACCCCCCAGGAGGGCGCGGCCATTAACATCCGCCCGGGTGCACCGGGTCACGGGCCCGCTGGCGCAGACCCCGGCGAAGGCCAGGCCCTTTTCCCCCCCATCTTCCAGCACCTGAACCGCCAGGGTGGTGGCGGGGGCGAAGGGGAGGTCCTTCTCCAGCCGGCCGTTTAGGACCACCTGGACCCGCTCCGCCCCCACCAGGGCCAGGGTGGCGGGGAGGTTGCCGAAGAGGAGGACCCCTTCCCCCGGGGGGGCCAGGAGGCGGTAGCGCCCCTCGGCGTCCGTGCTCTCACAGACCGAGCCCAGACATACCCGAAGGCCCGGCAGGGGCTCCTCCCCGGGGTCCAGGCGTCCGTTCAGGTTGGGGTCGCGGAAGGCCCGGCCCACCACCTCACCCCCCTTGCGCCCCCCAAAGAGGTCCACCACCTCCTTGGGGGTGGGAAAGGTGAGGGTCTGGGCGTAGGCCAGGCTGAGGCCGAAGTTGTGGCGGGTCTCTCCCCCCTGGAGGATGAGGGTGTAGGAGGCCCCCAGGGCCAGACCCGGCTCCAGGAAGTTCCGCTGAAAGAGGCTGAGGCCGAAGCGCTGGCTGGGGTTTTGCTCCAGCCGGTACTCGTAGGAGAGGCGGCTTTGCAGGCTTCCTGGCCAGAGCTGGTTCCAGGCGGCGCCGTAGAGGGTGAGGTTCTGCTCCGGGGTCTGCTTGACCAGGTACTGGCCCTCGAGGCTCCCCCCCGCCAGGGCGAAGCGGAGGATGAGGCTTCCCTCCAGGAGGGGGTTTTCTTGCGACAGGTAGCGGAAAAACCCCGAGAGGCTGAGGTCACGGGTTCCCAGCACCAGGCCTCCCGAGTAGGCCTCGCCGGTGGGAGCGGATCCCGTAAGGGGCCGCTGGACCCCGTACCCCAGGCTTAGGCTGCCCGAGTAGCTCCCGGGCTCGCCAAAGTGAGCGCTCAGGCCCGGGGCCAGGCCAAACCCCCGGTTCTCCCCCTGCTGGCGGTAGCTACCCGTGAGGCTCAAGAAGGCCCCTGCCACCGGCTGGAGGTAGAGGGTGAGCTGGTTCTGCCAAAGCCCGGGCCCGGTGCCCAGCTGGAGGCTGGTGTTGCCCCGAAGCCCCAAGGGGTAGAGGGAACGGGTCCCGCCGGCCAAACCCAGGGTGTGGAGGCCGGCCAGGGGAAGGCCGCTATAGCTTTGCACCAGGTCCAGGTCCTGGGTCTGCCAGGTGAGGCTTTGGCTGAGGCCGAAGGCCAGGCTGTACCCCTCCCCCGCCTGCCCGGTGAGGTCGGTGCCCAGGCCTAGGGTGAGGCCCGCCTCCAGGGGAAGCCGGTAGCGCAGGCTCAGGGCGTCCTGGCGGCCCGCGGGCGTGGTCTGGGTGCTGAGGGCCCCCTGCAGGTCCAGGTTCCGGTCCAGGCTTACCGCGGAGGTTTTAAACCCCAGGGCCTGAGGGCGGTAAGTCCCTTCCAGCCCCATCCGGGCCTCCCCCAGGCGGAAGGTGCCCGCCAGGCTGTAGCCCCCCTGCCCGCCCTGGGCCCGGGCTTCCCAGCCATCTCCCTTGAGGCCAAGGGTAAAGGTCTGGGGGGGGCGCCAGGGGGTTTGCAGGTCCCCGGCCAAGGGGCCTGGGGTGGCGGTGGCCGTCACGTAGTCCGATAAGGCCCCGCTCAGGCTGGGGAGCAGGGTGTAGCCCACCTGGCCGCTGAGCTGTCCCCGTTCCAGGGTGGCCCCCAGGGTGAGGGCCAGGTTCAGCCCCAGGGTGAGCGCGGGGTCCTTGCCGCGGCCCCCTTGGAGCAGGGGGTCTTGGAAGAGGACGATGACCCCAGCCTCCTTCCGGGCCTCCGGCTGCCCCCTGGGGGTGGCCCGCAGCCGCATGTAGAAGCGGTAGCCGGCGGAGATCTGCCCCTGGGGGCTGACCAGGACCCGTACCACCCCTGTCTCCCCGGGGGCCAGGCTGAGCCCTGGGGGGTTCAGGAAGACCTGGAACATGGCGGCCTCGGCCTCCAGCAGAATCTCCTCCTTCTGGTTGGAGCGGTTGCTCACGTACACGGGAAACTCAAAGGGCCCGCCCAGGCTGGCCTCGAGGGTGGCCGGGGCGGAAAGGGCGATCTGGGTCAGGGGTAGCACCTCAAGCTCCACCTCGGTTCGGGCGGCTTCCTCGGCCCCCAGGTAGGCCAGAACCCGGGCCTTGCCCCGGGTGCCTGCGGGCAGGGTGGGGACCCGTAGGGTGAAGCTCAGGGTTTCCGTTTTGTCCTCCAGCAGGGCCACGCGCTCCTGGGAGAGGGCCTGCCACCCCTCAGGCGGTTCTATGCGGAAGCGTACCGAGCCCTTCCCTTCCACCCTCACGCTCAGGGTGAGGTACTCTCCGGGGACCCCGGAAAGGGGCGCCGAGGGGAGAAAGCGCACCTGGGCCAAGGCCAGGCCGAGGAGGAGGAGGAGGCTCAGCAGACGCCGCATCTCAGGGCTGCCTCAAGGCGGTGACCAGGGCCTGGACCACGTAGTTGCCGGCCTTTTCGCTGCCCAGGAGTTCCAGGGCGAACTCCAGGCGGATCTCCAGCCAGTCCCCGGTAGGGCCGGTCTGGGTGTAGACGATCTGGGGCGTGCCGTCGGCCCGCAACCAAAGCCCCCCGTTCACCCGGTAGAGCACCTGGCGGGCGGGGAGGAGGAGCACCCCGTTCGTGTCCCGCAGGTCGGGGATCTGTAGGAGGAGGCTCCAGGTGCCGGGGGCGTTGGAAAAGACCTGGACCGGAAGCATTCCCCCCTCCAGGTTGCTGGCAGGGTAGGTGGCGGGGAAGGCCTTGGGGGGGTAGTCCTTGAGGTCAAAGGCGATCTGGGTGGTGGGGGTGCGCAGGGCCACGGTCTCCGGGATCAGGGTCTGGACGATCCAGGTGGCCTGGGCTGTGGCCATGCCGGCCAAGAGGAGCAGGGCGGCCAGCAGGGTTCTCATGGGCTGCCTCCTTTGTTTTCCTGGGGTGGGGCAGGGGGAGGGGCCAAGGCGGTGCGCAGGGCGAAGGGCAGGTCCGCGGCCACGTCCTTGGCGGGGTCCCCGTAGTTGAGGATGGCCAAGGCGGTGTAGGTGCCCGCGGGCAGGGGGCCCACCAGGGTGATGGGCAGGATGCGCACCTGGCCGGGCAGGACCACCACCTCCTCAATCTCCACCTCGGCCACCTTGCGCCCGGAGGCCTCCCGTACCTCAAAGCGCCCGGCCAGTTTTTGGGCGGTGTTGCCCGTGTTCTGGTACTGCACGGCAAAGCGGTAGGGGTCCTGGGGGCCTTGGGGGGCGCTGGGCACGATGCCCGTGATGCGCCCTGAGGTCCGCAAGGGGGGAACGTTCACGTAGAAGACGTGGGCCATGCGCACCCGGAAGGTGGCCAGGGGCACCCCGGGAGGTGGGTTGGGGTCCTCGGCTTCCAGGAAGAGGATGCCCCAGTGGGTTCCCGGGGCGGCGTTTGCCGGCACCGTCAGGGTGTAGGTGAGGGCGCGGTTTTGCTTGGCCTCCAGCAGGAACTCGGGGGGAGCAAAGGTGGCCCAGGGGCTGGCGCTTTCCTTCAGAGAGCCCACCGGGAGAAACTGAATCTTTCCCATGGGGTCGTAGGTCCAGTCCCCCAGGCTGACCCGTACCCGTACCGTGCGGGTGCCCACGTTGTATACCCGGAGGGTATGGGTGAGGATCTCCCCCGGTTTGGCCTCCTTGAGGAGGACCGGGGGGTCCACGCCCAGGGTGCTTTGCGCCAGGGCGCTGAGGGCTAGGGCTAGGGCAAAGGGGAAGATTCGCTTCATGGTCCTCCATAAGGGCGGGGCCTGGCCCCCTGGGCCAGGCCCCGGGGTCCGCTACCAGGCGGTCGTGGCCAGGGTGTAGGTCAGGTTCGCGGTGCTCTTGCCCCAGAGGTCGGCGTTGACCTTGATGGCCACCACCACCAGGTCATCCAACCAGCTCTTGTAGCCGCAGTTGGCCGGGTTCGCCTTGGACCGGGAGCCCGTGGGCCCCGCCTGCAGGTTCTTGGGCACCAGGTGGAGCATGGCCCCGTTGGGGAGCTCGTAAAGCCCGGTGGCCGCGCCAAAGGTGTCGCAGGGGTTGTCCTGGATGTAGAGGTGCTGGATGCTCTGGGCCCCTTGGGGGTCGTTGCGGGTCACGGTCAGGTCCCACTGCTTCCCATTGGAGAACTTCTGCAGGATGAAGGTGCGGTAGCAGACGAAGTAGTTCTTGCTTCCCGGCACCAGCTCCCCGTTCTTGTCCAGCTTGATGGGCGGATAGGCGGTGACCTGGCCGCCGCCGTTGATGTAGATGTTGGGCCAGGTGCTCACGCCGTAGCTGGTGCCCAGGGGCAGGGTCTGGATCTGGTTGTAGAAGTTGTCACCTAGCTGGGTCTTAACGTCTTCGTCCGTGAGCCCATAGACGCAGACCATCTTCCCGCCGAAGTCCGGGGTAGAGTTGGGCCAGGTGGCCCCATCCAGGCCGGTGAGGTCAAAGGTCAGGGTGGTCACGTCCAGGTGCAGGGCCGTGGCCTTGGGCAGGATGAGCTCAATGGTCTGGTTCACCGAGGCCGAGTCCGTGCCCTTGGCGTAGGCGTCGGGGCCGTTGCCCTTGGTGGGGGCCACGGTGGGCGCCTGGGCCAGCGCCAGGGGGACTAAAACCAGTACTGCCGCCAGAATGCCTTTGCGCATAATGCCTCCTTTAAATCCGCCCCGGGAGGTGGTGGCCTCTCAGGACGTCCTCACCCTACGGAAAGGGGCGTTACACGGCCGTTACCGCCAAAAGCAGCCTGACCTGGCGGGGAAGCCCCGCCTGTGCTAGCCTGGGGTTAAGGTAGGTAACGCTTTGAAACGCCCCCTTAACGAACCGCTTTACGCCTTGCCCCTTTTTGGGCGGGCCCGGCTCCTTCACCAGGGAAAGGAGGTGCGGCTTTCAAAGAAGGGGCTGGTCCTCCTCTACTACCTGGCCCTCGAGGGCCCCACCACCAGGGCCAGGCTGGCGGAGCTCCTCTATGCCCACGGCACCGGCCTGCAGAACCTGCGGGTGGAGCTCTACCGCCTCGGCCAGGCCCTGGGGCGGCGGGTGTTTCCCCAGGGGCAGGACCCCCTGGTCCTCCCCTCCTGGATCCGCCTGGACACCACCGGACAGGGCCAGGCCCTGGAGGGGCTGGAGGAGCCCTGGGACTGGATTGCCGAGGTGCGGGAGCGCCACGAGGCCACGCCGGGGCTTTTGGAGCGGCGGGAGCTCCTCCAAGAGTTCTCCGCCCTCCGCCCCCCCTTCCTCCTGGTGCTCCGGGGGCGGCTAGGGTCCGGGCAACGGGCCTTTGCCCAGGCCCTGGCCCGGACCTTGGGGCTTACCTTTCACCAAACCCTCCGCCCCCAGGGCCTCGTATACCTGGAGCCCCCCTACCCGCAGGTGCCCGTGCGGGAGTTGCTCCGTTCCCAAAGCCTTCTGGTGCTCAGCCTCGGGCCAGGGGAGGAGCCCCGCTTCTTTCTGGAGCTGCGCGCCCACTACCCGGTGGCCCAGACCCGGCTTCTGGACCTGCCCCCCCTCTCCTGGCCCGAGGCCCGGGAGGGGGTTCTGGCAGGCCTGGACTTCTTTGAGGCGGCCCGGGCCTACTTCTGGGCGGGGGGGCAGCCGGAGTGGATCCCCGAGTGGCTGGCCTGTCCCCAAGGCCCCCAGCGGCCTTTGGCCCAGTTGCGCCTGCAGGCTAGGCTCCTCAGCGAGCCCGCCCGCCTGGCCCTGGAGCGCCTTTCCGTGGCCATGGGGACCATCCCCGAGGAGGTGCTGGACGCCCTGGGAGCCCTGCCCCACCTGGACGAGCTGGAGCGCAAGGGCTGGCTCCTCTACCGAGGGGGGTACCGGTTCGCCAAGGAGGCGGAGCGCCGCCTTCTCTACGCCGCCTTGCCCCCGGGGCGGCGGCACGAGCTCCACGAGCGGGCGGCCACCGCCTTGGCCCTTTCGGGAAAGCTGGAAGCGGAGGCGGTCCACCGCAGGGCTTTGGGGGAAGACCTGGGAGGCCTTTGGGGGAAGGCCCTAGCCCCGGGGGAGGGAAGAAGGGGGGTGCGGCACCTGGGACTGGGTCCGGAGCGGGTCCTCCTGCCCCACCAGCGGGAGGGGGTCCTGGCCTTGCGGGAGGGGTTTGGCGTGGCCCTGCTGGAGCCCGAGGAGACGGCCCTTTTGGCCCTGAGCGAAATCGAGGAGGAGGTGGTGCTGGAGCTTTCCGGGAGGGCCTACGGCCTGGAAGACACCCAGGGCATGGGGCTAACCCTCCGGGCCCCGGGTGGGGGGATGCGCCTGGGCCTGGAAGGCGAGTTCCGGCACCGTTGGTTCCTGCACCCCGGGCCCCTGCGCCTGGGCTTCCAGGGGCTGGGCCTAGCGGAGTTCACCCTGCGGGCCTACCGGCCCAAGCCGGGGGCCATGGCTGCCTGGGACCTAGCGGCGGAAGAGGTTCAGGACTAGGGTGAGGAGCAGGGAGAGGAGGAGGGCGGAGGTGAGGGGGATGTAGATGCGCACCCCACCCCGTTCCATGCGGATGTCCCCCGGCAGGTGGCCGAACCAGGCGAAGAGCTTGGGGAAGTAGAGGAGAAGGAGGCCCAGGACCAGGAAGAAAAGCCCCAGGTAGACCAGAACCTTAGCCAGCTCCATCCCGCACCTCCAGATAGGCGGTGAGGGCCGCGCCCAGAAGCCCTGCCTCCCCCCCCAGGAGGGCCTTGCGCAAGGGGGGGGCCTCCCAGCCCGCCAGGTAGCGGCGGTAGCTCTCCTCCAGGGCCTGCCAGTAGGCCTCGGGGGCGTTCAGGGCCAGGCCGCCTCCCACCACCACCACCCCGGGGTCAAAGGCCTTCACCAGGCTGGCCAGGCCCAGGCCCACGTAGCGGGCCGCCTGGAGGAGGATCCTTTCCGCCTTGGCCTCCCCTGCCCGAAAGAGCTGGAAGAGCTCCTGGGGGCTTAGGGGACGGTTGAAGGCGTAGCTGGCCTCCCGCTCCAGGGCCCGGCCTGCGGCCAGGGCCTCGAGGCAGCCCTCAAGGCCGCAGCCGCAGGCCGGCCCCCCGGGGAGGAGGGTGAGGTGGCCGAGCTCCCCCCCCTGGCCCCGCTCCCCCCGCAGCACCCTTCCCCCCAGGACCACCCCCCCGCCAATCCCCGTGGAGACGGTGAGGAAGAGGGAGCTTGCCTCTCCCCTGGCGGCCCCCAGGTGGTGCTCGGCCAAGGCGGCGGCGTTGGCGTCGTTCTCCAGGTGGACGGGCCTCCCCGTGGCCTCCTCCAGGAGGCGGCGGATGGGGAAGGCCTCGAGGCCGCGGATGTTGGGGGTGAAGCGGATGACCCCCTCCCTGTAGTCCAGAGGGCCGGGGGTGCCGAGGCCGATGGCCACCCCTGCCACCCCCGCGGCCCTTTCCGCCTCCCGGGTGGCCTCCGCCAGGGCCGCCACCACGGCCATCCCTCCCTCCTTGGGGGTGGGGAGGACCACCTTGGAAAGAAGCCTTTCCCCATCAAAGACCCCAGCGGCGATCTTGGTGCCCCCCAGGTCCAGGCCCACCACGGTCATGGGATCTCCTCCTCCAGGACGGCCTCGGCCTCCCCCAAAAGGGCCTCGGGCACCCAGAGGGAGACGTCCCCCATGTAGGTGCCCAGGGCGGCCTCGGGCAGGCCGGCAAAGGGGGTTTCCAACACCACGGGCAGGCCCCGGGCCTCGAGGCGGGCCTTGATGCCCTCGGCCACGGGACGGGGGGCGGTGAGGAGCTTGGCGTAGGGGGTTCCGGCTAGGACGCGGCGTTCCATAGAGCCTCCACCAAAAGGGCGTACTCCCGGCCGGCGGCCTCCACCTCGGCCAGGGGGATGTGCTCCTTGGGGGTGTGGGCCAGGGCCGGGTCCCCGGGGCCGAAGCCCAGGACGGGGGCCTTGGCCCCCAGGTAGGGGGCGTCGGTGGTGAAGGGCCAAAGCCCGGCCTCTTCCTGCCCCAGGGCCTTTAGGGCGGCCCGCAGGAGGGGGTGGCCCTCCGGCAGGCGGTAGGGGGGCCAGAGGGCGGGGATGCGCATCCGCACCTCCCCCGAGGCCCGCTCCTCCTCGGGGAGGTAGACCGAGGCAGGGCCCAGGGTCTTCAGGGTTTCCATGAAGCCATCCAGGCTGGCCTCGGGCTCGTAGCGCACGTCCAGGTAGAGGCGCACCACCCCCGGGGTCTGGTTCCGCGCCCCGGGGTAGGTGTCCACCCTGGTGGGGGTGGGCTTAATGCCGGGGATGGCAGGGAGCTGGCGCAGGGCCAGGAGGTATTCCGCCAGGTCAAAGAGGGGGTTTTCCGGCCCGGCGATGGCCGCGTGGGTCTCCTCTCCCTCAAAGTCTGCCCAAACCTCCGCCCGGCCCCGGTGCCCCCGCATGAGCCGCCGGCCCGAGGGCTCCCCCAGGAGGAAGGCCAGGGGGGAGAGCCTTGCGGCGGCATAACGGCTCCCCAGGCCCCCCACCTCCTCCTGCACCGTGGCCAGAAAGCGCACCCGGCCCCTAAGCGGCCCCCTAGAAAGCGCTTCCAGGGCCAGGAGCATGGCCACCAGGGGGCCTTTCATGTCCACCGCCCCCCGGCCCCAGACCGCCCCCCCGGCCACTGCCCCCTGGGGGTGGGGCCAGTGGCTGGGGTCCCCCACGGGCACCACGTCCAGGTGCCCAGCCAGCACCACCTCGGGCTCCCCTTCCCCCAGAAGGGCCTCCACGTTCCCCGCCTCGTCCAGCCAGGCGGGGAGGCCAAGCCCTTTTAGGGCCTCCAGGAGGAGGCCCGCCGCCTCCCCTTCCTGTCCCGGCAGGCTTTCCGCCTGCAGGAGCCGGGAAAGGAGCCTGACCCAGTCCACGCCCCTATCCTACACCCCGGGCCTCGAGGGCGGCGTAGAGGGCGATGCCCAGGGCCACGGAGGCGTTCAGGGACTCCGCCTCCTGCCGCATGGGGATGCGGAAGAGCTCGTCGCAGGCCTCCCGCACCACCCGGCGCATCCCCTCCCCCTCGGAGCCCACCACCAGCACCAGGGGGCGGCGGAAGTCCAGGGCCTTAGGCGTCTTCTCCCCTTCCGGGTCCAGGCCGTAGACCCAAAGCCCCTCCTCCTTCAGGGCCTTCAGGGTGCGGGGCAGGTTCTTCACCCGGACCACCGGGAGCTTCAGGGCCGCCCCGGCGCTGGCCTTCAGGGCCAGGGGGGAGAGGGGGGCGCTCCGCCGCTCCTCGGAGACCACCCCGTGGGCCCCCAGGGCCAGGGCGCTCCGGATCATGGCCCCGTAGTTCCGGGGGTCGGTGACCCCGTCCAGGGCCACCAGAAGGGGCATCTCTCCCCGGGCCTTTGCCAGGCGGAGGGCGTCCTCCAAGGCCGCGTACCGGGGTTCTTCCACCTCCGCGGCCAGGCCCTGGTGGTGGGTGGTGCGCAAAAGGGTGTCCAGCTCAATGCGGGGCACCAGGGTGTAGTCCGCCCCCAGCCTTTGGAGTTCCTTCAGCAGCCACCCCTCCACCCCCCGGGCCACCAGGACCCGGCGCGCCCGGCCTTCCTTGAGGGCCTCGAGGACCGGGTTCCGCCCATAGATCCACATGCCCCGAGTCTACGGGATGCGGGCCTTTCCCTTATGATGAGGGCGAAGGAGGCCGCCTATGTACAAGAGCATCCTTATGCCCACGGACGGGAGCCCCTGCAGCTTCCAGGCCCTGGAGCACGGCCTGGGCCTGGCCAAGGCCCTGGGGGCCAGGGTGCACTTCCTCTACGTGCTGGAAAACCCCGCCCAGGCCATCTGGATTGCCCCCGAGAGCGTGCCCTACGGCCTGGAACTCCTGGAGGACCTGCGCAAGGCGGGGGAGGAGACCATCGCCAAGGCCCTGGCCCTGGCCCAGGAACGGGGGGTGGAGGCCACGGGGGAGGTCAAAGAGGGGGTGCCGATACCCACCATCGTGGAGGCGGCCAAGGGCTTTGACCTTCTCGTCATGGGCACCCACGGGCGGACCGGCCTGGACAAGCTCCTTCTGGGTTCGGTGACCGAGGGGGTGCTCCACCGCGTGGGGGTGCCGGTGCTGGTGGTGCGCTGCCGCTAAGACTCCATGCGGCTCCTTTCGGTCTTCGTCTCCTCCCGGCTCACCCCGGAAAGCCCCCTCTACTCCAGGCTGGTGCGCTACGGGGAGGTGCTGGCCGAGGAGGGGTTCGGCCTGGCCTGCGGGGGGTACCGCGGGGGGATGGAGGCCCTGGCCAGGGGGGTGAAGGCCCGGGGCGGGGTGGTGGTGGGGGTCACGGCCCCGGCCCTTTTCCCCGAGCGCCGGGGCCCCAACCCCCACGTGGACCTGGAGCTACCCGCCGCCACCCTGCCCGAGCGCATCGGGCGCCTCCTGGACCTGGGGGCGGGGTACCTGGCCCTGCCCGGGGGGGTGGGCACCCTGGCGGAGCTCACCCTGGCCTGGAACCTCCTCTACCTGCGGCGGGGCCTGGGGCGGCCCCTGGCGGTGGACCCCTACTGGCTGGACTTCCTCAGGGCCCAGGGGGAGATCGCCCCTGAGGACCTTGCCCTCCTGCAGGTGGTGGCGGGGGAGGAGGACCTCAGGCGGTTTCTCCGAAGCCTATGAACGAGACCCTTTTGGTCTACGTGCCCGACCTGGGCCAGGGGGTGAGCTTCTACCAGGCCCTGGGCCTGGCCCTGGAGGAGCTCGTCCCTGAGCGGGAGGCCCTTTTGGCCCCCCTGGAGGGCCCCCTTCTCCTCCTCCGCCCCGGGCCCGGGGGGGTGGAGCGGGGGCCGGGACGCTCCCGGCCCGAGGGGCAGGGGTTTGCCCGCCTCAGGCTGGAGGAGGGGCGCCTGGTCTTCCTGGTGGAAAACCTGGCCCACGAGAAGCTGCGCCTGGCCAAGTACGGGCTTCCCTTCCGGGAGGCGGGCACCCACCTCCTCCTCTTTGACCCCGGGGAAAACCCGGTTTTGGTGCGGGAAGGGCCATGAAGCTTTGGCTTTTGGACCTGGACGATACCCTGCTGGAGGACCACCGGGTGAGCGAGGGGGTCCTCGCCCACCTGGGGGAGCGGGTGGGGGTGGAGGGGCTCTATGGGGCGGTGCGGCGGCATGCCGAGGCCCTCTTTCGGGAAGCCCCCTTCTACCCTTGGGCGGAGCGCATCGGCCACTCCGCCCTCGAGGCCCTCTGGGCCGCCTACACCACCCCGGGCCTCGAGGGCCTGGCGGAGTGGGCCTGGCCCTTCCGGGAGCGGGTCTTCCGCGAGGCCCTGGCGGAGCTGGGGGGGCCGGTGGGGGAGGCCCGGGCCCTGGCCGAGGCCTTCTTCCGCGAGCGGCGCCGCTACCCCCTCTTCCCCGAGGTGCCCGAGTTCCTGGAGGCCCTGCGGGCCCGGGGGGCCCACCTGGTCCTCCTCACCAACGGCGTTCCCGACCTTCAGCGGGAGAAGCTCTTTGGAGCGGGGTTGGGAGGGGCCTTTGACCTCACCCTGGTCTCCGGGGAGGTGGGCCTCGGCAAGCCCGACCCAAGGCTCTTCCGCATGGCCCTCTGCGCCTTTGGGGTAGCCCCGGAGGAGGCGGTGATGGTGGGGGACAACCCCGAGCGGGACGTACAGGGGGCCCTCCTGGCCGGCCTGAAGGCCGTCTGGGTGGACCGGGGCCACCGTGCCCCCGACCCCCGCTTCCCCCCCCACCTGGCGGTGCGCGACCTGCGGCAGGCCCTGGCCCTCCTGGGGGGTTAGGCCGGCTTTGTGGCCTCTTTCCTGGGCCTTTGGGGTTCTCGGGGTACCCTTAGGCCATGCATGAGGTGCTGCTCTTCCTCCACAACCTGGTGCGCTGGCTGGTACTGGCCACGGGCCTTTGGGCCCTCCTCCGTCCCGAGCCCCGCTCGGGGGCCTTCTTCGCCCATACCCTCACCCTGCAGGTGGTCCTGGGGGTGGTCCTGGCCTTCGTGAGCCCCCTCTTCCAGGGGGCCTTGGCCGCCTTGGACCAGGTGATGCAGACCCCAGGCGAGGCCCGTTACTTCGTGGCCGAGCACTGGGTGGGGGGGCTCATCGCCTTAGGCCTGGCCCACGCCGGGCTCTCCCGGGTACGCAAGGGCAAGCCCCGGGCCCAGCTCCTCTTCGCCTTGGCCCTTCTGGTTCTCCTCCTTTCCATCCCCTGGTTCCGGCCCCTGCTACGGCTCTAGCAGGTAGGCCAAGGCGGCATACCCTACCACCCGCCGGGTCTCCCCCGAGGCCTCGGCGCTGGTGGCGTAGGCCAGAAGCCTGGGCCGCCAGCCCCGTGCCCGGGCCAGGGCGGTGAGGGCGGCCCAGGGGAGGCGGCCGCAGGCCTCGGCCCCCGCCACCCCTTCCGCCTCCAGGGCCAGGGCCTTGGCCAGGGTTGCCCTGTCCCGCTCCCGGGCCACGGGCTCGGGATGGTAGTGGGAGAGGTCGCTGGAGGCCACCACCAGGTCGCCTTCCCCAAGCTCCGCCCCCAGGGCCCGGGCCACGGCCAGGGGGTCCACCTCCCCGAAGAGGAGGGGGAGGATGGGGGTTTGGGGCAGGGCCACCTGGAGGAAGGGGAGGAGGACCTCGAGGCTGTGCTCCTCCAGGAAGGGCGCTTCGTAGGCCAGGAAGGGCGGACCCTGGGCCAAAAGCCGCCCCTGCCCTTCCCCGTCCACCGCCACAGCCCCCAGGGGCGTGGCCCAGGCCCGGTAGGGGAAAAGGGCCACCCCCAGGAAGGGGACGAAGTGGCTCGGCCCCAGGAGGAGGACCCGCCGGGCCCGGCCCCGCCAGGCGGAGAGGGCCCGGAAGCCCTCGGCCATCACCCGCCCCGCGTAGCGGTAGCCGGCGTGGGGGAGGAGAAGCCCCCGGACCCGGGGGTCTGGGGCGGCGCGGGCCTCCCGGAGGAGGCGCTCCACCTCCTCCCCCAGGGCCTCGGCGGGGTAGAAGTAGCCGGCCACCGCCGGGGGCCTCACCCGCTCCATACCCCGGGTATCCTCCTTCCGCACCCCGGGCAGACCCCGGGGGTTTCCCAAAGGACCTCCACCCGGTAGCCCAGCCGGCGGACCAGTAGCCGCCCGCAGTCCGGGCAGAAGGTGGAGCTCCTTTCCTCGTCCCGCACGTTGCCCAGGTAGACGAACCGCATCCCCTCCTCCTTGGCGATCTCGTAGGCCCTTTCCAGGGTGCTCCGCCGGGTGGGGGTGAGGTGGGGCATGCGGTAGTCGGGATGGGCGGCGGTGAGGTGCCAGGGGATCTCCGGGGAGAGCCCCTTGAGGAAGCGGGCCATGGCCCTAAGCTCCGCCTCGGAGTCGTTGTAGCCCTCCAGGAGGAGGGTGGTCACCTCCAGCCACACCCCGGCGGCAAGGAGGTACTCCAGGCTTTCCAAGACGGGCTTCAAGCGGGCACCGCAGATTTCCCGGTAGAACTTCTCCGTGAAGCCCTTGAGGTCCACGTTGGCCGCGTCCAGATAGGGCCGGATGTAGTCCCAGGCCTCCTCCGTCTCAAAGCCGCTGGTGACGAAGACGTTTTTCATGCCCGCCGCCTTGGCCAGCCGGGCGGTGTCGTGGGCGTACTCCAGGAAGACCGCAGGCTCGTTGTAGGTGTAGGCGAGAAGCCTGACCCCCAGGGCCCTGGCCTCCGCCACCAGGGCCTCGGGCGGCCAGTCCTCCCCGATGGGCCTGTCCAGGCGGCCCTTGAGGGTTTTCCCTTCCCCCGTGCCCTCCAGGGCCACCCCGAACTGGCGGAACTGGGATATGGTCCAGTTCTGGCAGAAGGCGCAGAAGAGGTTGCACCCCACCGTGCCCACGGAGAGGATGGCTTCCCCGGGGTGGAAGTGGTAGAGGGGCTTTTTCTCCACGGGGTCCAGGTGCACCGCGGCCGCCTTGCCGTAGGTGACCAGGTATAGCCTCCCCCCCAGGTTCCGCCGGACCCCGCACTTTCCCGCGCCCCCTTGGGGGATGGCGCAGTAATGGGCGCAGGCCCGGCACTGCACGTAGCCCTTGGGCAGGGGGCGGACCAGATCGGCTTCCCTGAGGGTGGCCGTAAGGGTCATTTCATAGGTGGGTCCAGCCTTAGAATACCACGTCCCCAAGGCCCCTGGGCGTAGACTTGGGGCGTGGGCGCTTTCCCGCCGGAGCGGGAGGAGGACTTCGCTCCCTTCTTCCCTGAAGAGGTCCTCCGCCGGGGCCTGGCCTACTTCCGGGAGGGGCGGGTGCGGCGGGTCTTCCAGGTGGGCGAAAGGCTCCTCGGGGAGGTGCAGGGTTCGCGTCCTGAGCCCTACCGGGTGGCCGTGGGGCCCGGTGGGGTGGGGGGGTGCACCTGTCCCCACCCCGCATTCCCCTGCAAGCACGCGGCCGCCCTCCTCTACGCCCACCTCGGGCGGCGGGCCTTGGACCTTGGGCCCCTTCTGGAGGCCCTTTCCCCCGAGGAGGCCAAAGGGCTTCTCCTCTCCCTGGCGGGGGTGCCGGAGGTGGCCTTCCTCCTGGCGGAGGCCCTGGCCCCGGGGGCAGCCTTCCTGGAGAGGGTTCGGGAGATGCGCCAGGCCTTCCGCCTGGGGGGCGGGAGGGAGGAGGCCCAGGGCCTGGTCCTGCGCCTGGGCCAGGCGGGGCGGAAGGAGGTGGAGGCCTTTTTGGAGGCCCTCCTCGAGGCCCCCTTTGACCCGGAGCCCCTCCTGAAGGCCGCCCTCGGGCGCTACCGGGAGCTGGGGCCCGAGCCTGCCTTCCTCCTCCGCCTCTACCTGCGCCAGCCGGCGGAGCCCTTAAAGGAGACCTTTTTGCAGGAGGGGAAGAGGCAGCCGGAGAAGGCCTTAGCCCTCCTCCAGGGCCCAGACCCCTCGGGCCTCAAGCGGGGGCTTAGGGCCGAGCTTCTCCTCCGGCTGGGGCGGGAGGAGGAGGCCCTGGCCGCCTTGAAGGAGGGGCTTGAGGGGGTGGAGGACTACCTCCACCTGGTGGCCCGCCTCCTGGCCCTGGGCCGGGTGGGGGAGGCCCTCCGGTACGCGGAGGAGGCCCGGGACTGGTTCGGCAAGGACCCCAGGCTCCTTCCCCTCCTGGACCTCCTGGTGGCCCACCGCGGCCGCCCGGAGGACCACCAGGCCCGCTTCGCGGTGCGGCCCAACCTGGAGGACTACCTGGCCCTCAAGGCCAAGCTGGGGCGGGGCTTCCCTGAGGTCCGCAAGGCCCTTTTGCGCCAGGTAAAGGACCCGGCCCTCCTCGCCCGCATCCACCTCCTGGAGGAGGACTGGAAGGCCCTGGACCGCCTCCTGAAGGGAGCCCCCCTCGAGGCCTACCCCACCCTGGCCGAGGCCCTGGAGGAAAGGCTCCCCCAGGAGGCCCTGAGGCTTTACCTGGAGGCGGCCCGCCAGAAGGCGGACATGGGGGGCAGGGCGCGCTACCGGGAGGCCGCCCAGCTCCTGGCGCGGGCGGCCCACCTGGACCCGAAGGCCGCCCACCAGGCGGCCTTGGACCTGGTGCGGGCCTATCCCAGGCGGCGGGCCCTGAGGGAGGAACTCCACTCCCTTTTGCAAGAGGCTCCTTGAACGCCAGGACCTTGGCCGCTACCTTGACAGGCCCCAGGGGATGCCGCATAGTAAGGCTTGCGGCCTGCCTTGGAGGGTTGGCCGAGCGGTTGAAGGCGGCGGTCTTGAAAACCGCTGTGGGCCTTGGGCCCACCGGGGGTTCGAATCCCTCACCCTCCGCCAAAGCGCCTGGAGAGGTGGCCGAGTGGTCGAAGGCGGCACCCTGCTAAGGTGTTGTACCGGGATAACCGGTACCGCGGGTTCGAATCCCGCCCTCTCCGCCAAGGGGCCCGGCCAGAAGGCCGGGTATGTCCTTTTATGTTGGCCCTGCCCCTGCCCCCCTTAAAGCCCTGCCGCTTCCTGCGCCGGAAAAACCGCTTCCTGGTGGAGGCGGACGTGGGGCCTTTGCACCTGGCCAATAGCGGGCGCATGGCCGAGCTTCTGCGCCCCGGCACCCCCTGCCACTACCACTCCCGGCCTACCCCCAGGACCCAGGGGCGGATGGTCCTGGTGGAGGCCGAAGGGGTCCTGGTGGGGGTGGACGCCGCCCTGGCGGGCCGCCTCCTGGAGCTCCTCCTCCGCCAGGGAGCCTTTGGCCCCTTGGGGGCCTTGAGGAAGGAGGTGCGCCTCCGGGAGGAAAGGCTGGACTTCTGGGCGCGGATCGGTGAGGAGGAGGCCTTCCTGGAGGCCAAGAACTGCAACCGGGTGGCGGAGGGCCTGGCCCTCTTCCCTGATGCCCCCACCCTCCGGGGGGCGCGGCACCTCAGGCTCCTGGCGGACTTGGCCCGGCAAGGGGTATTGGCCTATGCCGTCTGGATGGTGCAACACCCCCTGGCCCAGGCCTTTGCCTTGGACCCAGAGGACCTCCCTCTCTGGGAAGCGGCCCGGGAGGCGGAGAGGGCGGGGGTGAGGCTTCTCGCCTACCGGGTGCGGCCTAGCCTCGAGGCCCTCCACCTCGAGGCCCCTCTTCCCTGGGTCTGGCTCACCCCCCCAGGAGGATCTGGAAGGCTACCATGAAGGCCACGGCCAGGGTCAGGACCGTGGCCACTCCCTCGGGCTCGGCCTCCTTCAGGGCCTCGGGCAGAATCTCCGCCACCGCCATCCAGATCATGGCCCCGGCGGCGAAGCCCAGACCGATGGGCAGGGCCGGCCTAAAGGCCTCCACGAAGAGAAAGGCGGGCACGGCCATGAGGGGCTGGGGCAGGCTGGAGAAGACGCTCCAGAAGGCTGCCCCCAGCAGGCTCACCCCCCGGGGGATGAGCACCAGGCTGATGGCCAGCCCCTCGGGGATGTTGTGTACCGCGATGGCCAGGGTGATGAATACCCCCAAGGCCTCCCCACCCCCGAAGGCCACCCCCACTCCCACCCCTTCCGCAAAGGAGTGCAGGGTCATGATGCCCACCATCATCAGGGCCTTGCGGGCGTCCAGGCGGCTCAGGGTGCCGAAGCTTACCTCCCGCCCCTGCAGGTACCGGTGGGAGAGGAGGATGAAGAAAAGCCCCAGGACCACCCCGAGCAGGGTGCGGCCCAGGTGGGCCTGTACCCCCTCGTAGATGAGGCCGAAACTGGCGGCCACCATGAGCCCGGCGGCGGCGGCGTTGGCCAGGCCCAGGTGCCGGTCCAGGATGTTGCGGGTGAAGAGGAAGGGCAAAGCGCCCAGGCCCGTGGCGATGGCGGTGAGCAGGGCGTAGAGGAAGACCGTCCAGGGGGATAGGCTGAGGGCCTCCATGGGTGCCATCTTAATGCAAGTGATTACTGATATCAATAAGCCAGTCGCGCACGGCTTCAGCCACCGCCTGGCGGTCCCGGTCCAGGAGGAGGTCGTGGCCGCTTTGGGGGAAGACCAGGTAGTCCTTCCTGGTGCTTCCCAAGAGGGCGTGGTAGCGCTCTTCCCCCTTGACCACCCCGTCCTGGCCCGCCGCCACCACCAGGGCGGGGGCCTGCACCCGGGGAAGGACCCCTGGGGTACGCCGCATGAGGGCCAAAAGCTCCAGCACCGCCCGGGTGGGGAAGTAGGGGTAGTTAGGGTTCTGCCGCTTGAGCGAGGGGTCGCGGATGGAATCCGGACCGGGGAAGCGGGGGATGAGGGGAGCAAGAAGGGGGGCCAGGGGGGCGAGGGGGCTTTTTAAGGCCATGGCCGGAGCCAAGGCCACCAGGGCCGCCGTGGGGCTTTCCGCGGCCAGGTGGGCGGCCAGGAGGGCCCCCATGGAAAGCCCCACCACCCCCCGGGGCTCGGGGAGTTCCCGGTAGGCCTCTCTGGCGGTTTCCAGCCAGTCCTGCCAGCGCACGCCCAGGAGGTCTTCCGGCCGGGTGCCGTGCCCCGGCAGGGCGGGCTGGCGCACGGAGAACCCCGCCTCCCGCAGCACCCCGGGCAGGGGCCCCAGGGTGAGGATGGGGTGGGAGGTGAAGCCGTGGAGCAACAGGAGGTGCATGCCCCAGCATACCCGGCCTGGACGCCCGGAGGGCGGCATGGTAAAACGGGGGGGAATGCTGGAGGGCAACCTTGCGGAGTTCCCTTTTCCTGCCCTGGTGGGCGCCCTGATGAGCGCGGGCCGCACCGGGCGGCTTTCCATCCGCTCCCCCCACCTGGAGGGGGAGGTCTTTTTGCGGGGGGGCCAGGTGGTCCACGCCCGGGTGCACGCGGGGGACAGGGCCTTGGAGGGGGAGGAGGCCCTGGACCTCCTGGCGGGGCTTAAGCGGGCCCCCTTCGCCTTTGAGCCCGAAACCCTGCCGCCCCACACCACCCTCCTCGGGGGGTTGGCTGTGCCCGCCCGCCTGGCCGAGGCCCAGGCGGTCTGGCAAAGCCTCTCCCTGCCCACGGACTGGGGGTATGTCCTGCGCCTTCCCCCTGGGGGGGGAGAGGTGGAGCTGGGTCCCGAGGCCATCCGGGTCTTGGCCCAGGTGGAGGGCCGGCGCATCGCCGAGGTGCTCCTGGCCCCGGGGGTGTTGCGCCTGGCCCGCATCCTGCACACCCTGCTCCAGGTGGGGGCCCTGGAGGCGGTTCCCCTGGTGCAGGTGCCTCCGGTGAGCCTTCTGGTCCTCCCCATCTACGGACCGGGTTCTGGGGTGGCCTACGTGGACGAGGCCCTTTACGCCGAGTGGGCCCGGGCCATCCGCCACGGGTTTGGCCTGCGGCTCACCCCTCCGGGGACGCGGATGGAGGTACGTCCCCGGCCCAACATCCCGGGGCGGCTGGGTCTTCTGGAGGAGGATCTCAGGCGCCTGCGCCTCAGGCGGGGCGACAAAGTGGAGGTGGTGCCGGAGGTATAGCCATGGATATCCTGACCCTGAACGAGTATCTAAACCAAGTGGTCTACGGCTTCCCCATGAAGCTGGTCTTCCTGCTGGTGGGGGCTTATCTGGTTATTTTCCAAATACGCTGGTTTAGCGCCCCCTTCCGCATGCTCAGGGTCTCCTTCAGCGAGACCTTCGGGGCCCTGCGGGAGCGGGCCTACGGGTTTGGCGGCCAGATTACCCCCTTCCAGGCCACCATGGTGGCCCTCTCGGCCACCGTGGGCACCGGCCACCTCCTGGGCATGCTGGCGGCGGTCCTGGTGGGAGGGCCGGGGGCGGTGTTTTGGATGTGGCTCGGCTACTTCTTCGGCACGGGGAGCAAGTTCGCCGAGGCTACCCTGGCGGTCCACTTCCGCCGCCGCTTCGCCGATGGTTCTGTGTCCGGCGGGCCCATGTACTACCTGGCCCGGGGGCTACCCCGTTTCCGCTTCCTGGCCTGCCTCTTCGCCTTCTTCGCCGCGCTGGCAGCCTTCGGCATCGGCAACCTGGCCCAGGCCGGGGCGGTGGGCGGGGCCTTGGCTCCCTTGGGGGCTCCCCCGGCTTTGGTGGGGCTTTTCCTGGCCCTCCTGGTGGGGGTGGTCCTGGGCGGGGGCATCGTGCGGGTGGCCCGGTTTGCCCAGGTGGTGGTGCCCCTTAAGCTCCTCCTCTTCCTGGTGGCGGTGGGGCCCCTTCTGGTGCTCTACGGGGCCAAAATCCCCGAGGCCCTCCTCCTGGTCTTCCAGGCGGCCTTCAGCCCGGAGGCCGCCCTGGGCGGGGCCGCGGGCTACAGCCTGTACGCGGCCATCAACGCCGGCCTGGGCCGGGGCATCTTCGCCAACGAGGCCGGGCTTGGCTCGGCCCCCATCGCCCACGCCCAGGCCCAGGTGGACCACCCGGTGCGCCAGGGGTTCTGGGGGGTCACGGAGATGTTCGTGAGCTTTCTGGTCACCAGCCTCACCGCCCTCACCTTCATCGCCTCCGGGCTTTGGCGTGATGGGGGGAGCGCGGCCGAGGCCGCCCAGGCCCTCTTCCAGGCCCATCCCCTGGGGGCGGTGGTCCTGGCCCTCACCGTGGCCGTGTTCGCCCTTGGGACCATGGTCTCCTGGGGGTTTTACGGGGAGGAAGCCGCGGCCTTCCTCTTTGGGGAGGGGATGCGCTGGCCCTACCGCCTCACCTTCACCGTCTTGGCCTTCGTGGGGCCCCTGGGGGGCCTCGAGGCCTTCTTGGCCATCTCGGACACCCTGAACGGCCTCATGGCCATCCCCAACCTCCTGGGGCTGGTCCTCCTGGGGCCGGTGGTGGCCCGGCTCACCTACGGCTTCTTCCGCGGCGAGCCCTGGGTGCCCCCCCGCTAGGGCCCCTTAGCGGAAGAGCTCCCGCACCCGGCGTTCCAGCTCCTCCCCCGTCTTGCGGTCCAGGGTGAGCTTGACCTTGAGGGCCACGCGCAGGGCCTCCTCCTCCAGGCTCTCCCGGCTTTCGCAGGCCTCGAGGCGCCGCACGAAGGGCTCGGCCCGGGGGCCAAGCCGGGCCTTGAGGAGTTCAGCCAGCCTCTGGCAGAGCTCCTTGGGCCCTTCCACCGGCAGGAGCAGGCCCCGCCGGAGCAGGCTGGCCAGGATCCGGTAGGCCTCCTCCCCCAGGCCGCTTTCCCGCACCACCTCCTCCTCGGTGCGCCGTCCATCGCAGAGGCTGTAGACCCGCCACTCCTCCGGGGAGGGCTTCCAGTCGCCTTCGGGAGGGTTGGGGTTGCGGCGGAAGACCATAGGCTAGAGGGAGGCCACGATGGCGTCCACCAGGCGCAGGACCAGGTAGACGAAGACCGCGCCCAGGAGGAGGATGAGGGCCAGGAGCAGGAGGAGGAGGCTGGAAGGCTCCTGCCAGGTGAGGAGGAGCACCCCCAGGTAGCCCAGGGCGAAGAAGACGATGAGGAAAAGCATCTGCCCGCCCCTTTCCCCCATGACCCCGCCAGGGATGGCCCGCTTCAGCCGGAAGCCATAGAGGACGTTGTAGAGCATGAGCAGGAGGCCCAAGAGGAGAAGCGCCTTTTCCATGGCCTCATTCTAGCCCGTCCACTCCCGGATGGGGACGAGCTCCCCGCCCTCCACCTGCTTGCGCACCGGGCGGTAGCCACGGTCAAACCAGATCTCCAGCACCGCCCGGTCCAGGCTCCTGGGGGCCACGATCTCCTTGCGCACGTAGTACCCCCCCTCCGTGGGGCTGATCTCCATGCTTTTGGAAAGCCTGAGCTCCACCACCTCCCCGCTTTTCGTGCGTACCCGCACCCGGAAGGCCATGGGGCCTTCCGGCTTCACGTGGGGGTCCTTGCGGAAGGGCCACACCCTAGGCCTCCTTCAGGTCTGCCACCTGGGCCCCCGTGAGGCCCAGGAGCTCTTCGGGGGTCAGGGGGAAGAGGGCTCTCGGGGTGCCCGCCGCCGCAAACAGCCGGGGGTAGGCCAGCAGGTCCTCGTCCAGGAAGGCCCGCAGGGGGGTGGCGTGGCCCACGGGGGGCACCCCGCCGATGGCGAAGCCGGTGAGGGCCCGCACCTCCTCGGGCGTGGCCGGGCGCAGGGCCTCCCCCACCAGGCCTTCCGCCTTGCCCAGGTCCAGGCGGTTCTTGCCGCTCACCAGGAAGAGGTAGGCCCCCCGGGCTCCCACGAACACCAGGCTCTTCACAATCTGGCCCACCTCCGCCCCCACGGCCCGGGCCGCTTCCGGGGCGGTGCGGGTGGAGGCCTCCAGCTCCACCACCCGCAGGTGCCCGTATCCCCGGGCCTCCAGGGCCCGTTGCACCTTGGCTGCAGAAGGGGAAAGGCTCATAGGGCATGGAGGAGCTCGGCGAGGAGCGCCACCCGCCGGGGGATCTCCGAGACCACCACGTACTCCGTGCGCTGGTGGGCATCCCCCCCGAAAAGCCCCAGGCCGTCCAGGGTGGGCACCCCTAAGGCGGCGGTGAAGTTGCCGTCCGAACCCCCGCCCACCCGGCCCGGGCGCAGGGTGAGCCCCAGGGCCTCGCCGATGGTCCGGGCCTTTTCAAAAAGGGCCAGGCTTTCTGGGGTGGGCTCCATGGGGGGGCGGTTGAGCCCCCCGGAAAGCTCCAGCCGGGCTCCTGGGAGGACGGGGGTGAGGGCCTTCAGGGCCTCCTCCACCCGCCGGGCCTCCTCCAGGGTCCAGGCCCTGAGGTCTATCTCCACCCAGGCCTCCTCGGCCACCACGTTGCTCACCGTGCCGCCCCGCACCACGTTGGGGCCCAGGGTGGTGCCCTTTTCCCGGTCCTCCAGGGCCGCCACCCGCAGGAGCTGGTGGGCGAGCTCTAAGATGGCGTTCACCCCCTTCTCCGGCTCCACCCCCTGGTGGGCCGCCTTGCCCAGGGCCTTGAGGCGGTAGAGCCCCACCCCTTTGCGGGCCACCTTCAGGTCCCCCTCGGCGGTGGGGGGCTCGAGGACCAAGGCCGCCCGGGCCTTCTTGGCCGCGGCCTCAATGAGGGGGCGGCTTTCCGGGGAGCCCACCTCCTCGTCGGGGGTGAAGAGGACCTCTAGAGGAGGAAGCCTCCTTCCCGTGGCCTCCGCGTGGCGCAGGGCGTAGAGGAGGGCGATGATCCCCCCCTTCATGTCGTAGACCCCGGGGCCCACCGCCCGGTCCCGGGCCACCTGGAAGGGCTCGGGGAAGCTCCCCTTGGGGTGCACGGTGTCGTAGTGGCAGAGGACGAGGATCGGGGCCCCTTCCCCCTCCCGCTTCAGGAGGAGCACGGGCCCCCTGGGGGTGTCCTTGCGGGAGAGGCGGCCGGAGAGGGGACCGAAGGCCTCTTCCAGGAAGGCGGCTGCCGCCTCCAGACCCTTTTGGTCCCCCGAGGGCGACTCGCGGCGCACAAAGGCCTCGAGGTCCTTTAAGAAATCGGGCAACCTGCTCTTGGCCCACTCCAGGGTTTCCATGGGACCATTATGCCCCGCCCTCCAGAGGCCCGGTGCCCCTTGGCAAGGAGCACCCCCCGTGGTATAAAGGAAGGGTATGCCCTTCGGGGCCGGTTCACGCGGAAGCGGGGAGTGAGGGTTCTCCCCCTCCTTTTCGTGTGGACCCCTGCGCCAAAGGCGCCCGCCCCCCCAAGGGAGGCGTGTAAGGAGGAAAGAGGCGGCATGGAAGAAAAGGCGACCCAGACCCCAGAAAAGACCTTCAGCATGGAAGAGGCCCTGCAGGAGACCGAGGCCCGCCTGGAGAAGCGCGTGCGCCCCGGCCAGGTCCTGACGGGCAAAGTGGTCTTGGTGGGTTCCGAAGGTGTGGCGGTAGACATCGGCGCGAAGACGGAAGGCATCATCCCCTTCAACCAGCTCACGGAGAAGCCCCTTTCCGAGGAGGAGCTCAAGGCCCTCCTCAAGCCGGGAGATGAGGTGCGGGTCCAGGTCCTCAAGGTGGACCCGGAGACCGGGCAGATCCTCCTCTCCCGCCGCAAGGTGGAGGCCACGGAGCACTGGGACCGCATCCAGGAGCTCTACGAGAAGGGGGAGCCGGTCACCGTCACCGTGAAGGAGAAGGTCAAGGGGGGCGTGGTCGCGGAGCTGGACGGCGTCCAGGCCTTTATCCCCGCCTCGCAGCTGGACCTCAGGCGCATCCCCAACCTGGACGAGTACGTGGGCCGGCAGATCCTGGCCAAGATCATTGAATTTAACCGCAAAAAGGCCCGGGTCCTCCTCTCCCGCCGGGCGGTGCTGGAGGAGGAGCAGAAGCGGGCCAAAGAGGCCTTCTTCCAAGGCCTACAGCCCGGCCAGGTGGTGGAGGGCACCGTGGTGGACGTCACCGAGTTCGGGGCCTTCGTGAACCTGGGCCCGGTGGACGGCCTGGTGCACCGTTCCGAGATCACCTGGGGCCGCTTCGGCCACCCCAAGGAGGTCATCCACAAGGGGCAGAAGGTGCGGGCCCAGGTGGTTTCCGTGGACCCCGCCAAGGAGCGGGTCAACCTCTCCATCAAGGCCCTCATCCCCGACCCCTGGACCACGGTGGCGGAGAAGTACCCCGTGGGCACCCGGGTCCGGGGGAGGGTGGTGGGCCTCACCCCCTTCGGGGCCTTCGTGGAGGTGGAGCCCGGCCTCGAGGGGCTCATCCACATCTCCGAGCTTTCCTGGACCAAGCGGCCCAAGCATCCCTCCGAGGTGGTCAAGGAGGGGGACGAGGTGGAGGCCGTGGTCCTACGGTTGGACCCCGCGGAGCGCCGCCTCTCCCTGGGCCTCAAGCAGACCCAGCCCGACCCCTGGCAGCTCCTGGTGGAGAAGTACCCCCCGGGCACCGTGGTCAAGGGCCGCATCACCGGGGTGACGGAGTTCGGCGTCTTCGTGGAGCTGGAGCCCGGCATGGAGGGCCTGGTCCACGTTTCCGAGCTGGACCACGTGCGGGTGGACAACCCCGCGGCCCACTTCAAGAAGGGAGAGGAGATGGAGGTGGTGGTGCTCCACATTGACCCGGTGGAGCAGCGCATCTCCCTCTCCCGCAAGCGCCTCCTTCCCCCGCCGCCTCCCAAGGCGGAAGAGGAGCGTCCCCGCCGGGCCAAGGGCAAGGAGGCCCGCGGCAAGCGCAAGCCCGGGGCGCGCCGTGAGGAGCGCCGGGAGTACGAGTACGGGGCTGTGGCGGAGTACAACCTCTACGACGCCTCCGCCGTGCCCACGGCCAGCACCAGCGTCAAGCTGGGCGACCTCTACGGCGACCTCCTGGCAAGCCTGGGCCTGGAAGAGGAGAAGTAAGCCTAAAAGCCCCGCCCCCGCCTAAAGGCGGGGGCGGAACCTTTTGGAGCTAGAGGGCCTCCCTTTCGGGCTTCTTGCCGTAGAAGATGCGCAGGAGGGTGTAGGAGACCAGGTAGGTGACCAGGGGGCCCCCCAGGACCAGGGTCCAGAGGACGGCGTTGTTGCCCAGGATGGAGCCCTGCTGCTGGAAGTCAATCTTGTAGCCCGCCAGGGAGCTCATGAGGAAGAAGACCAGGAGGGCCAGGATCACGCTGGTGCGCACGGGATGCTCCGAGGGGAGCTCCATGTAGCGCATCTTGTCCTTGCGGGTGTCCACGAAGGGCAGGAGGAGGCCCACAATGGCCAGAATCCCCGGCACCACCGCCCCGCCGATGAACTCCGGCCCGATGGTGGCGCCGAAGAGGTGGAACTCCCAGGTAGAGGGGATGATCTGCAGGAGGCCATAGAGCCAGAGGAAGTACCAGTCGGGCTTCACCGCGGGGGTCTGGGGGGTGGGGGGCCCGAAGGCCTCAATGGGGTGGGCCAGGAAGGCCCCGGCGATGATGGCCATGATGCCCACGTAAAGGGCGAAGAGGATGACCATCATCACCATCTGCTGGGGGTACATGGGCACGCCCAGGATCTTCCCCGGGGCCACCCGCTCCGCGTAGCGGGGCTGGGTGTGCTTCTGCTTCACCATGATGGCCAGGTGGAGCCCGATGAGGCCCATGAGGAGGAGGGGTAGCCAGAGGACGTGGAGGCTAAAGAGCCGGGGGATGGACTTGGCCGACCCCGGGAACTCCCCGCCGAACATCACGTCGGCCAGGGCCCCGCCGATCCAGGGGATGGAGGTGGCGATGCCGTAGCCGATGCGGGTGGCGGTGACCGCGTAGTTGTCGTAGGGGAGGGCATAGCCGGTAAAAGCGGTCACCACCGCCAGGCCCAGAAGCCCAAGCCCCACCAGGTAGTTGAGCTCCCGGGGCTTCTTGTAAGCCCCCGAGAGGAGGATCCGCAGCATGTGCAAAAAGGCGGCGGCGATCATCACGTGGGCCGACCAGTGGTGCAGGCTCCGGATCACCGCCCCGAAGGGGAGGCTGTCAATGTAGAGGACGCTGGCGTAGGCGGCGGGCACCGTACGCCCGTCGGGGAGCTTCACCTCGCGGATGGAAGGCTCGTAGTTGAGGGTGAGGAAAATCCCCGTGAGCACCAGGACCACGAAGGCGAAGAGGGTGATCTCCCCCAGGAAGAAGGAGTGGTGCACGGGAAAGGCTTTGCGCAGGACCTTGTGGTAGAGGCCCGAGAGGTCTAGGCGTTCGTCCAGCCACTTGTACATGCTTCCCTCCTAAACCGTGCGGCAGTGGCCCCGGTCGGCCTTGACCCCTACGTCCCCCAAAAACTCCCCTGCGGCCACCAGCACACCCCCCTCCACCTTGAGGGGAAGCTGGGGGATGGAGCGGGGCGGGGGGCCGGCCACCACCTTGGCCCCCTGGGCCAGGTCAAAGGTGCCCCCGTGGCAGGGGCAGAGGGCGGCCTTCTTCTCTGCCACCCACTGGCTCACGATGCACCCCAGGTGGGTGCAGACGGCGGAGTAGGCCACCACCCCTTCCACCGCGTGCTGGGCCACCTCGGGGGCGAGCTCCTCGGGGGCGTAGCGGGCCACCAGGACGGTGTTCTTGGCCTCTCCGCTCTTGACCACCTTGGTCTTGGGGTCCATGGGGTAGGCCAGGACGAAGGGATTTCCGGGCTTGAGGTCCTCGAGGCGGATGGGCTTGGGCTCCCCTCCCCCCTGGGCGTAGACCAGGAGGTCTCCGGGCTTCAGGGGCTCCTTCTCCGGGGTCACCTCGGCCTTGGGCCGCAGGCTAGCTCCCACGTAGAAGGCGGAGACCAGGGAGAGCCCAATCCCGGTGCCGATGGCCGTCTTCAGGAAAAGCCGCCTCCGGGACGTGCGCAGGCGGATCTCGCGTTCATCCATGCTTCACCTCTTACCAGGGGAACTGGCTCTTCTCCTCCTCGGTGATGACCTCTTCCCGGCCGAAGAACTTCTTGTAGATGCCGAAGAGGGCCGCCACCACTAAGCTGATGGCCCCGAAGATGAGGCCCTGGAGCCAGGTGGGGTTGTGCCCGGTCTGGGCAGCGTAGACGATGAGGCGCACGAAGAAGCCGGAAAGGGCGGTGAGGAGGAGGACCAGGATGACCCCCGCGGCCACGGGGGCGGTGGAGGGGGTGGGGAAGTGGCGCCCGGGGCGGAGCTCAATCCCTTCCAGCCAGTAGGAGATTAGGCCCATGAGGCCATAGAGGAGGAGCACGGCCCCGAAGGCCATGAGGCCGATCTGCCCCACGGAGAGTTCCTCAGGGGTGTGGCCCAGGAGCCTGGCGATGTGCAGGCCGTCCAGGTAGGCCGCGTAGAAGAGGCCTAGGGCCAGGATCAGGGCGAAGGTGGGGATGACGGGGTCGTTGCGGTACATGCTACCCCCTTACTCCACCGGGCCGAAGCTGTTGCCGAAGCTGTTGCGGATGTAGGTGGCCACCGCCTTGAGGTCCTCCTCGGAGAAGGCCGCGCCCACGGCCGGCATGGCCCCACGCCCGTTCTTGACGATGTTCAGGATCATCTGCGCGTCCTTGAGGTTGGCATTCCCGGCCAGGGCCGGCATCACGGGGGGCATGCCCTGGCCCTCTGCCCCATGGCAGGCCACGCAGTTGGCCTCGTAGATCCCTTTGCCCTTTTCCAGGAGGGCGGGGTCCACGTTGGCCGCGGGCTGCACACTCCCTTCCCCGTGGGCCTGGGCCTCCTGGGCGGGAGGGGCCACCTCGGCCACGATCTTCTCGCTGGTGGGGGAGAGGGCGAAGTAGGCCCAGATGCCCCCCAGGACGATCACCGAGGCCACGGCATACCAGATGGGGTTGAAGCGCACGGGTTCCACGGGAAGCTCGGGCTCGCCCACCGCCAGGCGGAGCTCCACGGTACCCGCCACCTCACCCCCCTCGTCCAGGCCCAGGACCAGGACCTCGGGGTAGTTGTTCACGGTGAAGGGGATTTCCCGGACCTCCTGGCCTCCGCCGCGGAAGTGGGTGACCACCCGTAGGACGTGTTCCCCGTCGGGGATGCCCTTGGTATCCAGCTGGAAGCGATAGGGCGGTTCTCTCAGGACCTTGAGGGGCTCCGCCGACCCGTCCAGGTACACCTCAATCCGGTCTACGACCATTCTGCCTCCCTTTGTGAATGGGGGTGCAAACCCCCACCCCACCACTATAAGGGTACCCGGGCAAGGACAGATGTCCCCGAAAAGGGGCTACAAACCCCAGAGGGTCCGAAGGCGAAGCACGCTCCGCCGCACCCCCTCGCCCCCGCCCCCCACCTCCAGGGCTACCGTGCCCCCAAAGCCCCGCAGGTGGGGGGCCAGGCGCTCCCAGGGGACGGAGCCGGCGCCCACGGGCAGGTGGTCGTCCCCCTGGCCGTGGTTGTCGTGGAGGTGGAGGTGGATGAGCCTCTCCCCCAAAGCCTCCAGGTAGAGGAGGGGCCCCCTGGGGCCCAGCTCCACCAGGGCGTGGCCCACGTCCAGGCAGAAGCCGTACTGGGGGAAGCGGTCCAGGAGGGCCTTGAGCTCCTCTGGGCCCCGGAGGAGGTCCTCGGGGGCCAGGGCCAGGTTTTCCAGGGCCACGGGGAAGGGAAGGGGGAGGAGGGCCGAAAGGGTCTCCTCCAGGGCCTCCCGGGCCAGGTCCAGGGCCATGGGGTGGCGCACGGGCACCTGCCCCGTGTGCAGGACCCCCACCCTGGCCCCCAGGGCCTGGCCAAACTCCAGGGCCCGCAGGAGGCGCTCCCGGGAGAGTTGCCGGACGCTTTGGATGAGGCTTGCCGGGTTCATCTCCACGAAGGGGAGGTGGAGGGTGAAGCCCACCCCTAGGGCGTCCCCGGTGCCTTTAAGGGCCTTGGGGTCAGGGAGGGGGAGGACCTCGTGCAGGTCGTAGGCCACCTCGAGGTCCACCCCCAGCTCGGCCGCCAGGCGGAAGGCCTCCTCGTAGCCCATCTCCGCGTTGAAGGGGCTGAAGCCTAGGCGCATCCCGGGCATTTTAGCGCAGGGCCTCCGCCTTGCGCTGGGCCTCCTCCAGGGCCTGCTGGGCAGGTACCCCTCCTTTTAGGGCCTTCTCCAGGGCCTCGGCCAAGAGGCTGGCCCAGGCGGAGAACTGGGGCAGGCGGGGGCGTTCCTGGGCCACGCTGATCTGCTCAAAGGCCACCTTGCGGAAGGGGTTTTCCCGGTAAAAGCCCTCCAGGAGGGGGATGGCGGACTTGCGCACCGGCACGTAGTAGCTGGCCTGGACCCAGCGGGCCACGTTGGCGGGTTCCATCAGGTACTTCCAGAACTCCAAGGCCCCCCGCACCTGGGCCTCCGAGGCCCCCCGGAGCACCACCAGCTGGGCGCCCCCCATGGGCACCCTGCCCCCAGGCTCCCGGGGCACGGGGGCCACCCCCAGGGTGAAGGCGAAGGAGAAGTTCTCGGCGGCAGGCCAGTTGGCGATGGAGGCCATGACCATCATCCCCTTGGTGCGCACGAAGTCCAGCTGGGCGAAGGTGGCCTCCGCCATGCTACGCACGGAGAGGAGCCCGGCCCGGTTCATGCGCTGGAGCATCTCCAGGGCCTCGAGGGCCTCCTTGGCGGTGAAGTTGGGCCGCCCTTCCCTCACCAGGCTTCCCCCGCGGCTGGTGACCATGGCCTCAAAGAGCCAGGCCTGGGGGTCGGTGACGAAGATGAAGCCCCTGGCCTGGCGGGAGGTGAGGGCCTTGGCCACCTCCTCAAACTCCTTCCAGTTCCTCGGGGCTTTAAGCCCCTTGGCCTGGAAGACGTCCAGGTTGTAGAAGAGAACGGGGGTGGAGGTGTTTAAGGGAAGGCCGTAGCGCTTACCGTCCATCACCCCGTAGTTCCAGGCGGGTTCAAAGAGATCCTCCAGAAAGGCCCGGTCTAAGTTCAAGTAGGCATCCAGGGCCAAGGCCCGGCCTTCCCCCACTAGCCGGGGGAAGAAGCTGATTTCCGCCTGGAAGAGCACGGGCTGGCTTCCCGTGCGTAGGGCGGCCACCAGCTTGGTTTCGGCATCCCGGTAGTCCCCTGCATACTGGGGTACCACCCGGTAGAGCCCCTGGCGGGCGTTGAACTCCTGGGCGAAGGTGGAAAGAAGCCTCCCCGCGGGGCCATCCATGGAGTGCCAGAAGGAAACCTCCGTGCGGGTGCCGGCCTGGGCCAAGGCCAGGGGAAGGAGGAGAAACCCTAGGGCCAGAGCTAAGGGCTGTTTCATGGGGGGGATTTTACCATCCCAAAAGTCAAGCCTGGGTCAGGGGCTTCTTTAGCGCCTCTCCACCCCCATGGCCTTCCTCTGGGCCTCCTCGAGGGCCATCTGGGGCTTCACCCCCTGCTTCAGGCTTCGTTCCAGGGCTTCCTCCAGGTAGCTGTACCAGACCACCAGCTCCGGGTCCTGGCTCCAGGGGCGGCCCACCTCCGCCTGGGCGAAGACCGCCTGGCGCTCGGGGTCCTTGAGGAAGTCCGCAAGCTCCCGTTCGGCCTCCTTGCGCAGGGGCAGGTACCAGGTGGCCCGCACCCAGTCCGCTTGCCGCTTGGGCTCCAGGAAGTGCCGCCAGAAGGCCACCGCCCCCCGGGCCTGCTCCGGGCTTGCGCCCCGGAGCACCGCCAGCACCGCCCCCGATAGGGGCACTGTTCCCCCCTCGGCCCGGGGCACGGGGGCCATGCCCACGGCGAAGGGCAAGGAGGTCTGGGTGAGGACCACGGGTAGGGCGGTGGTGGGGCCCAGGCCCATAAAGGCCTTGGTGCGCAGGAAGTCGGCCACGGCGAACTGGACCTCGGCCAGGTTGCGGGCCTGGGCGTGCCCCTTCTGCACCATACGGTGGAGCATTTCCAGGGCCTCCACCACCTCCTTGGAGGTGAAGGCGGGGAGGCCATCCTTGACCAGGCTCCCCCCCAGGCTCATCACCAGGGCGTTGAAGCTCCAGATGTCGCTGGCCACCACCAGCCCCTTGGCGGTGCGGCTGGTGAGCCTGCTGGCGGCCTCCTCCACCTCGGCCCAGGTCCTGGGGGGCTTAAGGCCCCGGGCGCGGAAGGCATCCTTGTTGTAGTAGAGGACGGGCACGGATAGCCCCAAGGGAAGGCCATAGGTCTGCCCCCGGACCTGGGTGGTTCGCATCATCTCCGGATACAGGTCCTTGGGCAGGTTCTGGAGGTAGGGGTTCAGGGCCAAGGCCACCCCTTCCTGGGCCAGGCGGGGGAGGAAGGAAAGCTCCCCGTGGAAAAGGACCGGGGCACCCCCTGAGCGCAAGGCGGCCAGGAGCTTTACCCCCGCCTCCCGGTAGTCCCCCACGTAGCGGGCCTCAATCCGGTAGGTGCGCTGGGACTCGTTGAAGCTTTTTATGGCCTCCTCCAGGACGGTATTCCCTGGGGGGCCTGCCGTGTGCCAGAAGGGGATGACCACCTGGCCCTGGGCCAGGGTGGCGACGATCAGGGAGAGGGATAGAAACCGCCTCATCCCCTAAAGGTTATCCCGCCCGGGGTGAGAGGGCTGAGAGAGAGCCTTTTAAGGAAGGGTTCGGCCTGCCGGTAAAGGGTTTCCCGAAGGGTGAGGAAGCGCTCCCGGGCGGAGGGGCCTGGGAAGCCTGGGGGAAGGAGCTCGGGGGGAAGAAGAGGGTCCAGGAAAAGGAGCTTGCGCATCTCGTGCACCAGACGGGTCAAGGTCCGGAAGGCCAAAAGGGGGTCCTCGAGCACCGGGGGCACGCTGGAGAAGAGGGTTTGGTAATGGGCCGAGGCCTCCTTAAGGGAAAAGGCGCGGAGCACTTCCTCCTTCGGCCCGAGGTGTTCCGCCCGGAAGAGGGTGGCGGAAAGCCCGTAAAAGGCGAGGAGCTCCTGGGTGGCGGCGAGGTCCACCCCCGCCCCCAGGTAGACCCCGCTTTGCAGGCTGCCGTAGCCCAAAAGGGCCATCTCCCGCCGGAAGCGCTCCCTCTCCCCTCTCTCCTTGGGGCCTTCCGGCAGGACCAGGAGGAAACGCCCGTCCCAGGAGGTCCTGGCCTCGTAGAGGCGCTGCCGAACCTGGCGCACCTGCCAGTAGACCCGGTTGGAAAGGGCGTAGTAGGCGATGCGCCCCCGCCGCTCCGGCACTACCCAGCCCCTTTTGGCGCTCCGGGAGAGGGCCGCCCTCACCGCTGCCTCGGAGAAGCCCAGGACCTCCATCATGGCGATGAGGTCGCGGACCGGGGCCCGCCTTTCCGGGTAGACATATTCCAGAAACAGGGTGAAAAGGGTGGACCTGGCCCGCATCAGAATACTGGCTCCAGACGGCGCTCCCGGTATTCCCTAAGGACGCCCTCGAGGAAAGCCGCCAGGGGCATGCTTCCCAGGTTCCCCCGGTGCCGTCTGCGGACGCTCACCGTGCCCTCGGCCTTTTCCCTGTCCCCCACCACCAGGACATAGGGCACCTTCTGCACCTCGGCGTCGCGGATACGGGCCTGCATGCGCTCGGGGCGGAGGTCGGCCTCGGCCCTGAGGCCCGCCGCCCTCAGCCTGGCGGCCACCTCCCTGGCGTAGTCCTCCTGCTTCTCGGAGACGGGGATCACCGCCACCTGCTCCGGGGAGAGCCAGAGGGGAAAGTCCCCGGCGAAGTGCTCGATGAGGATGCCGATGAAGCGCTCCAATGAGCCAAAGGGGGCGCGGTGGATCATGACAGGGCGGTGTTCGGCCCCATCCGGCCCCACATAGGTGAGGCCGAAGCGCTCAGGGAGGTTGTAGTCCACCTGGATGGTGCCGAGCTGCCACTCCCTTCCCAGGGCGTCCTTCACCACGAAGTCCAGCTTGGGGCCGTAGAAGGCGGCATCCCCTTCCTCCACCGTGTAGTGGAGACCAGCTTCCAGGGCTGCCTCCTCAATCTGTCTTTCCGCCAGGGACCATTTGGCCTCGTCCCCCACGTACTTGTCGCTTTTGGGGTCCCGGGTGCCGATGCGGGCCCTATAGTCCTTAAGGCCCAGGGTGGAAAGCACCTTCAGAACCAGGTCCAAGACCCCCAAAAACTCCTCCTTCACCTGCTCGGGGGTACAGAAGAGGTGGGCGTCGTCCTGGGTGAAGCCCCGTACCCGGGTCAAGCCCAGAAGCTCCCCCGCCTTCTCGTAGCGGTAGACGGTGCCGAACTCGGCAAGCCTCAAGGGAAGCTCCCGGTAGGAGCGCTTCTTAAAGGCGTAGATGCGGATGTGGTGGGGGCAGTTCATGGGCTTTAAGAGGTACTCCTCCTCCTCGCCCCTTTCCTTGAAGCTGATGGGGGGGAACTGACTTTCCGCATAGTAGGGGTAGTGGCCGCTGGTGCGGTAAAGCTCGAGGCTCCCGATATGGGGGGTGGTGACCAGCTGGTAGCCCCGCTTGATCTGCTCCTCCCGCATGAAGGCCATGAGCTCCTCCCGGATCACGTTCCCCTTGGGAAGCCAAAGCACCAGCCCCTTCCCCACCATGGGATCGATCAGGAATAGCTCCAGCTCCCGCCCCAGGCGGCGGTGGTCCCGCTTCTTGGCCTCCTCCAGCTGCCAGAGGTATTCCTTTAGCTCCTCAGCGGTGCGGAAGGCTACCCCGTAGACCCGCTGAAGCATGGGCCTTTTCTCATCCCCCCGCCAGTAGGCTCCGGCCACGTGGGTGAGCTTGAAGTGGGGGGGAATGCGGCCCGTGGAGGGCACATGGGGCCCGCGGCAGAGGTCGGTGAAGCCGTAGGCCTCGTCCCCTTGCTGGTAAAAGCTGATTTCCTCGTCCTCGGGCAGGTCCAGGATGAGCTCGGTCTTGTAGGGGTCCTTGCCCTGGTAGCGGGAAAGGGCCACCTCCCGGGGCAGCACGAAGCGGCGCAGGGGAAGGTCTTTGGCGATGATGGCCCGCATTTTTTCCTCTATGGCGGGCAGGTCCTCATCGGAGATGGGCTCGGGGGCATCGATGTCGTAGTAGAAGCCCTTTTCGATCACCGGACCCACCCCGAGCTTCACGCTTTCCGGGTCGTAGCCCTTTTCGGCGAAGAACTCCTTCACCGCCTGGGCCAGGACGTGGGCCAGGGTGTGGCGGAAGAGGAGCTGGTACTCGGGGTCCTTCTCCGTGAGGAGGCGCACCTTCGCCCCCTCCGGGAGGGGCTTCAGGAGGTCGTAGAGCTCCCCATCCACAATGGCCCCCACCGCCTCCCGCTCCCAGGCGGGCCCTAGAGCCCGGGCCACGTCCTTGGCCGTGGCCCCCTCGGGCAGGTCCAGGGCCTTCCCATCCGGCAGGTACACGGTCATGCCCCCCACTATACCCCGTTCATGCCCCGTTCAGGCCCCCCGTGCTACCCTGACCCTGCCCTGAAGGGGGCGCGGCACCCTGGCAAAGGGGGTGAAGGCTTGTGGAAATGCCGTGGAAAAAAGAAGCGAAAGAGGGCCTTAAGCTACGCTCGGCCAGGCTTGACATGAGGGGGTGGTGTGCGTAAGA
>NZ_AQWU01000057.1 GCF_000376265.1 Thermus igniterrae ATCC 700962 | reverse complement strand
CGGAGAAGGTCCTGGGCCTGCCGGGTTTTCTCTCCCCTTCTGGCAAGCGGGCTTGGAGCCATGCCTGGAGCAGGGGGACCAGTTCCTCCAGGGACAGGGGTAGGATGGAAGGGGGCGTCTGGTGTTCTTCCACAGCTCACCAAGCGCCCCCTTTTCCTTTGGCTTGTCAAGGGGGTATGCATTGAATATCCGAAAGGGGGGCTCACTATAAGCAAGGGCGGCCACGGTTTCTTCTCATGGAAAAGCGCTATAGTGGAGCTCAGGTGAGGGAGAAGATGAAACGACGCGCGTGGCTCATCGCGGGGCTTGGGGTGCTGGCCGCCTTGGTGTACGCCCAGCTTCCCCGCCCCCAGGCGGAAAGCCTCCTGCAGAATCCCAACGGCCAGGCTCTCCTGGAGGTATACCAAAGAATTCAGCAGGACTACCTGGAAACCCTACCCCGGGAAAAGCTGAACGCCCTCCTGGAAGGGGCCATTGGCGGCATGATTTCCGCCCTCAAGGACCCCTTCACCAGCTACTCCCCGCCCCAGCGGGCCAGCCTGCGCCAGGAGGACCTGCGGGGCGAGTTCTTCGGCATCGGGGCCACGCTCACCCCCGCCAACCCCGACGGCACCGGGGCCCGGATAGAAGGGGTGATGAAGGGCCTGCCGGCGCAACGGGCGGGGATGCGGGCCGGGGACGTGATCCTGGAGGTGGACGGCCAGGACGTGACCGGCCTAGCCCTGCAGGAGGTGGTGGCCCGCATCCGCGGCCGGGAAGGGACCAAGGTCACCATCAAGGTGCGCCGCGAGGGGGTGCCCAGCCCCCTGGTCTTTGAACTGGTCCGGGAGAAGGTGGAGATCATCTCCGTCTCCACCGGCCGCATCGGGGACGTGGGCTACATCGCCCTGGAGACCTTCGCCAACTTCAAGGTGGAGGACCAGCTCAAGCGGGCCATTGACGAGCTCAAGGCCCGGGGGGTGAAGAAGCTCATCTTTGACCTGCGGGACAACGGGGGCGGCCTCCTGGACCAGGGGTGCGCCGTGGCCAGTGCCTTCCTTAAGGAGGGCCCCATCGTCTACACCCGCACCAAGAACCTCACCCGGGTCTGGTGCGAGGCCTCCGGCAGGCCCCTTTGGGAAGGCCCCATGGTGGTCCTGGTGAACGGCAACTCCGCCTCCGCCAGCGAGATTGTGGCCGGGGCCCTCCAGGACTACGGCCGGGCCAAGGTGGTTGGGGAGAAGACCTTCGGCAAGGGGGTGGGCCAGAGCCCCTACACCCTGGCCAACGGCGGGGAGCTCACCCTGGTCACCTTTGAGTGGCTGACCCCCAAGCGCCGCGCCCTCAACAAGGAAGGCCTCAAGCCGGACATAGAGGTAAGGGACACCCGCTTCCCCACCCCCTTCTCCCTCCAGGGGGCCGGGGCTCCGCCGGGAGCAGAGGTTACTGTAACCTTGAACGGCAAGACCGTCCGGGTCAAGGCGGACGCCGAGGGCAAGTTCAGCTACGCCGAACCCCAGCGCCAGCGCCCTCTCTCCGAGGAGCGGGGCCAGGCGGTCCTGGACCTGGAGAACGACGCCATCCTGAAGCGGGCCCTGGAGGAGCTTCGTTAGGCTAGGGGGAAGATGCAAAAGGAGGCCAGGGGGTTTCCCCTGGCCTCTAGCCCTTGGGGCTACTTCACCAAGGCCCCGGGAGGAATCTCCCCCTCCACCGTGACCAGGGCCAGCCGGTCCCCCTCCGAGGCCGCCAGGATCATGCCCTGGCTCTCCACCCCCCGGAGCCTGGCGGGCTTGAGGTTGGCCACCAGGACCACCCGCTTCCCCACCAGGTCCTCGGGGCGGTACCACTGGGCAATCCCCGAGACCACCGTGCGTTCCTCGCTCCCCAGGGAAAGCCGGAGCACCAGGAGCTTGTCGGCGTTGGGGTGCTTTTGGGCCGCCACCACCTCGGCCACCCGGAGTTCCACCTTGGCGAAGTCCTCAATCCCGATCAGGCGGTCCTGCCCAACTTCTTTTTCCACCTTGCCTCCCTTCTCCTCTTTGGGGAAGAGCACCGGGGCCTCGGCGGGAACGGGGACGGGCTCGGCCAGCCCCCAGCGTTCCGCCTCCTCCAGGCGCACCTCCTCCTTCAGGCCCAGGGCCCGGCGGAGCTCGGCCATCTTCCCCGGCATGGCGGGGGTGAGGAGGATGGAGGCGATGCGCAACCCCTCCACCACCCGGTAGAGCACCGCCTGGGCCTCCTTGGGGTTCCGCTTGTGGAGCTCCCAGGGCTTTTTCTCGTTGATGTAGCGGTTGAGGGCCTTCACGTAGGCCATGGCCTCCTCGAGGGCCACGTGGAACCGCAGTTCCCGCACCAGGGGCCTGAGCCGCCCGGCAAGCCCCGTGCCCTGCTCCAGCTCCTCCCCGGCCACGGGCTCGGGGATGCGCCCCTCGGCAAAGCGGAAGAGCATGGCCCGGGTGCGCTGCACCAGGTTCCCCAGGTCATCGGCCAGGTCGGCCTCGTAGCGGGCCCTCAAGGCCTCCTCGCTCACCGGGGTGTCCTGGCCGTAGGGGATTTCCCTCAGGAGGTAGTAGCGCACCGCGTCCCGGCCATACCGCTCCGCCAGGGTGAAGGGGTCCACCACGTTCCCCAAGGTCTTGCTCATCTTGCGGCCATCGGGCCCCAGGAGAAACCCCCCCACGTTCAGGTGGCGGTACATGGGAATCCCCGCCGCCTTGAGCATGGTGGGCCAGAAGACCGCGTGGGGCTTAAGGATGTCCTTGCCGATCAGGTGCCAGGCGTGGGGCCAGAAGGTCTGGAAGGCCTCCCCCTCGGGATACCCCAGGGCGGAAACGTAGTTGAGGAGGGCATCAAACCACACGTAGGTCACATGGGCCTCGTCCCAGGGCAAGGGGATGCCCCAGGGCACCCGGGCCTTAGGACGGGAGATGGAAAGGTCGCCGATGGGCTCGGAGAGCATGGAGAGCACCTCGTTGCGGTAGCCCTCGGGGCGGATGAGGTCGGGGTGGGTCTGCAGGTAGTCAATGAGCCACTCCCGGTACTTCTCCATGCGGAAGAAGTAGTTGCCCTCCTTGCGCCGCTCCACCGGCCGGGCGTGGATGGGGCAAAGCCCGTCCACAAGCTCCTTCTCCGTGTAGAAGCGTTCGCAGGAGACGCAGTAAAGCCCCTCGTACTCCCCGTAGTAGATGTCCCCGGCCTCGTAGACCCGCTTCAAGACCTCCTGCACCACCTTCCGGTGGCGCTCCTCCGTGGTGCGGATGAAGTCGTCGTAGGCGATGCCCAAAAGCTCCCAGGCCCGCCGGAAGCGCTCGGAAACCCGGTCCACGAAGGCCTTGGGGTCCTCACCCGCCCGCTCCGCCGCGCGGTAGACCGTCTCCCCGTGCTCGTCCGTGCCCGTGAGGAAAAAGGTTCGGTAGCCGTCCAGGCGGTGCCACCGGGCCAGGAAGTCGGCCACCACCGTGGAATAGGCGTGGCCCAGGTGGGGTTCGGCGTTCACGTAGTAGATGGGGGTGGTGATGTAGAAAACCTTCTCCATGCGCCCTCCTCAAAAAAACCGGGGCATGCGCCCCGGGCGGGGAAAAGCCTCCCCGCCCTAGCCCCGGGGCATGCCCTTCATGGAAGGGATTGTACACCTAGGGCCAAAGCTCCTCCACCCCCAGGGGCCCGGCCACCAGGGCCCGGGTGGCCAGGCCCACGAAAAGCCCTGTCTCCACCACCCCGGGAATCTCCAGGAGGGCCCGGTGAAGGCCCAAAGGGTCGCCGATGGGGCCGAAGCGCACGTCGGCGATGAGGTGGCCGCCGTCGGTGAAGTAGAACTCGTCCCCGTCCATGCGCAGCTCGGGCTCCCCGCCCAGGGCGGCGATGGCCTTTAGGGTAGCCCGGTACCCGAAGGGCACCACCTCCACCGGCACTGGCCCCCGGCCCAGGACCGGCACCTTTTTGGTGTGGTCGGCGATGACGATGAACTCCCGGGCCGTGGTCTCCACGATCTTTTCCCGCAGGAGCGCCCCGCCCATTCCCTTGATGAGGGAGAGGTCAGGGGCAATCTCGTCGGCCCCGTCAATGGCCAGGTCCACCCCCTCCGGGGGAAGGTCCATGAGGGGGATGCCCTCCTTCAGGGCCAGCTCCTTGGTGGCCTCCGAGGTGGGCACGCCCCTTACCCCCCGGAGCTCCCCCTCCCGGAGGCGGCGGGCCAGCTCCTGCACGGCGTAGCGGGCGGTGGACCCGGTGCCCAGCCCCACCACCATCCCGTCCTGCACGTAGGCCACCGCAGCGTGGGCTGCCTCCTTTTTGTAGGCCTCCAGGGGCTTTTCCATAGTCATTGCCTTAGGGCCTCGAGGGCCTGGGCCACCTCCTCCGCGTGGCCTTCCGGGGATACCTTGCGCCACACCTTGGCGATGCGCCCCTCGGGGTCTATGAGGAAGGTCTGGCGCAGGACCCCCTCGTACTCCTTGCCGTAGAGGTTCTTCTTGCCCCAGGCCCCGTAGGCCAGGATGGCCTGGCGCTCGGGGTCGGCCAGCAGGGGGAAGTTGAGCCCGTACTTCTCGGCAAAGCGCCGGTGGCTCTCCACGTCGTCGGCGGAGACCCCCAGGACCACGGCCCCCAGGTTCTGCAGGTAGCCCATGTGGTCGCGAAAGCCGCAGGCCTCCTTGGTGCACCCGGGGGTGTCGTCCTTGGGGTAGAAGTAGAGGACCACCCACTGGCCCCGGTACTGGGAGAGGCGGTGGAGGCGGCCCTCCTGGTCGGGGAGTTCAAAGTCGGGGGCGAGGCTTCCTTCCATGGCGGGCATTATAGCTTGTAGCCGAAGCGGCGAAGGAGGTCCTTGCGCCAGGCCACCTCTGCCTCGTCCTCCACCCCCAGGGGCTTGAAGCCGTCCATGACCCCCAGGATGGCCCGCTGCTCCCCTTCCTCGGCCACCACCACCTTAAGGGGGTTGGCGGTGGCGGCGAAGATGCGCACCACCTCCGGGCAGGCCTTTACCGCGTGGAGGACGTTGATGGGGTAGAAGCCCTCCGCCAGGACGATGAGAAAGGTATGCCCGGCGGCCAGGGCCAGGAGGTTTTTCACCGCCAGCTCCGTGAGCTCGGGGTCGGTGCCCGAGCGCCGGATGAGGCGCTTGCCGCTGGCCTCGGAAAAGGCCAGTCCAAAGCGGATGCCGGGCACGGCGGTCACCAGGGCCTCGTGCAGGTCCTCCACCGTCTTGATGAAGTGGGCCTGGCCCAGGATGACGTTGAGGTTGTCCGGTTTCTCCAGGGGAATGAGCTTGAGTTCCATACCCCAGATTTTACCGGGAAGCACGCCTTTCCCCACCCAGAGGGTGTAGCATGGAGGCCATGGACGTTCTGGAGAAGGCCGTGGCCGGGGAGAGGCTTTCGGAGGCCGAGGTGCTTTCCCTCTTTGACCTTCCCCTCCCCGAGCTGGCCGCCGCCGCCCACGAGGTGCGCCTGCGGAAGACCGACCCTGAGGTGGTCACCTTCCTCATTGACCGCAACATCAACTACACCAACGTCTGCACCGTGGCCTGCGCCTTCTGCGCCTTCTACCGCACCAAAAGGCAAAAGGACGCCTACACCCTGAGCTACGAGGCCATCGCCCAGAAGGTGGAGGAGCTTTACGGGGTAGGGGGGAAGCGCATCCTCATGCAGGGGGGCGTGAACCCCGAGCTTCCTCTGGAGTGGTACCTGGACCTCCTGCGCTACCTCAAAGGACGCTTCCCCGACCTGCGCATAGACGCCTTCAGCCCTGAGGAGATCCTGGGCTTAGAACGGCTTACCGGCCTCAGGGCGGAGGCCATCCTGGAGAAGCTTAAGGAAGCAGGCCTGGACGGGATGCCCGGGGCCGGGGCGGAGATTCTGGTGGACGAGGTACGGCTGAAGGCCGCCCCCGCCCGCATCCCTACCGCCGACTGGTACCGCATCGTGGACGCCGCCCAGGCCCTGGGGCTTTACACCCTGGCCAGCATGGTCATCGGGTTTGGGGAGGGCCCAAGGGAGCGCACCGCCCACCTCCTGGGAATCCGGGCCCAGCAGGACAAGGCCCAGGAGCGGTACAGAAACGGCTTCGCCGCCTTTGCCCTTTGGACCTTGCAGGTGGAGCACACCCGCCTGAAGGGCAAGGCCCCCGGGGCCACGGCCCACGAGTACCTGAAGACCCTGGCCATCGCCCGGCTGGCCCTGGACAACTTCGCTCACTTCCAGGCCTCCTGGCCCACCCTGGGCTTCAAGGTGGCCCAGGCCGCCCTCTTCTACGGGGCGGACGACTTCGGCAGCACCATGCTGGAGGAGAACGTGGTCTCGGCGGCCGGGGGGCACGGGCGCACCCACGCCACGGTGCGGGAAATCGTGCGGCACATCGTGGACGCAGGCTTCCGACCGGCAGAGCGGGATCCCCTTTACCGCATCCTGCGCTACCCCGACCCCGAGGCCATCCTGGCGGAAAAAGAGCCCTTGGAGCTTCCCCTGGCCTAACCCGTGCGCTTGAGCTTGCCGGTGTGCTTGGCCCAGCGCTCGGCCCGGGCAAACACCCAAAGCCCCAGGGGAATAAAGAGAAGGCCCATGAGGAAGAGGGTGAGGAGCTCGGGCAAAACCGCCCCCAAGGGAGCGCCCACCAGGTGGCCAGGGCTGGACCCGGGGTGGCTGATGCCCATGAGCTTGCGGCTGGCCTCGAGGGCATAGGTGGCTGGGGAAAGGTGGGCAAGGGGCTGGAGCCAGGGGGGAAGCACCGAGACGGGATAGTAGATGCCCGAGACCAAAAGGAGCACCCCCTGGAGGATGTTGGTGGCCTGGGCTCCGTTTTCCGGGCTCATCACCGGGAGGATGGCCGCCATGAGCCCAAGGCCCATGAAGGCCAGGCTCCCCACCAAAAGGACCACCAGCACCCCCCAAAGGTTCGCCCCCGAGAGGTCTAGGTCCACGAAAAGGGCCAGGCCCAGGAGGATCACTCCAGTACGCACCACGCTGTAAAAGGTGGCGAAAAGGCTCACCCCCAAGAGGTGCACCAGCCGGGAGACCGGAGCCATGAAGGTGTACTCCAGGGTGCCTTCCCAGCGCTCGTAGGCGATGGAGTTGGCGATCTCCTGGTACATGGCGGAGAGGTAGCTCCAAAGGAGGGCCCCCAGGACCAGGGTCAGGGTAAGGCGGAAATCTTCCTGGGCCACCCCGATTAGGGCGATGGTGGCGGCATTGACGATGGCGTAAAAGGTGAAGACCACCACCCAGGAGAAGTACCGCCGGGTGAGATGGAAGTCTCGGAAAACGAAGGCCCACATGGGCAGAAGCACCCTACGAATCATGGTTTTCCTCCTGAGCGAACGCCTCGCCCGTGAGGCGGATAAAGGCCTCCTCCAGGTCCTGGGCCCCGGCCAGCTCCTTGAGCGCCCGGGCATCCCCCTCGGCTACCAGGCTCCCCCGGGCCAGAAAGCCAATGCGATGGGCCAAGCGCTCGGCCTCGGCCATGTCGTGGGTGGTGAGGAGGATGGTGGTCCCCTCCTCTCGCCTGAGTTCCTCCAAAAAGCCCTGCACCTCCCGGCGGCTTTTGGGGTCCAAGCCGGTGGTGGGCTCGTCCAGGAGGAGGAGGGGGGGACGGATGAGGAGGGCCCGGGCGATGGCCACCTTCTGCTGCATCCCCCGGCTCATCTCCTCCAAGGGGTCGCCAAAACGCCGGGTCTCAAGGCCAAGCCGCTCCAGGATGGCCATGGCCCGCCTTTCCGCCTCCTTGGGGGGAATGCCGTAGAGCTGGGCGGCGAAGAGCAGGTTCTCCCGGGGGGAGAGCTTTTTGTAAAAGGCTGCGTCCACGCTTACCCGCCCGATCTGCTCCCGCACCTTCCGCTCCTCCTGGGGCAGGGGAAGGCCCAGGAGACGCACCCGTCCGGCATCGGGCAGGAGCAGGGTGGAAAGGATGCGGATCAGGGTGGACTTGCCGGAACCGTTGGGCCCCAAAAGGGCGTAGGTTTCCCCCTGGGCCACGCGGAAGGAAACCCCTTTGAGGGCCCACTCCTCCTGCCTGCGGCCGAAGGTGGTTTTTCGGAATACCTTGGACAGGTTTTCTACCTCAATGGCCCACACGCCCAACCTCCTAAACCCCCACCGAGGGGGGCCGGCAACCCCAGGCTGCAACCCAAAAAGCCTAGCAGAAAGGGGCCCCCCGGGCAAGGGCCCCCCATGGCGCCGCGGGGCCTAGGCCGGCTCCTTCTGGCGAAGGCCTTCCTGGATGTCCTCCAGGATGGGACCCAAGGGGTGGCCCGCCTCGAGGGCCCGCACCAGGGCGCTTCCCACCACCACGCCATCGGCCACCGCCGCCTGGGCCGCGGTGGCCCGGCCCGAGACGCCAAAGCCCACGGCCACGGGCAGGGGGGTGTGGGCGCGGATGCGGGGCACCAGGTCCTTCACCTCCTCGGGCAGGCGCTCCCTGGCCCCCGTCACCCCGGTCACGGAAACCGCATAGACGAACCCCGTGGCGTAGCCCACAACGGTGGCTATGCGCCGCTCGGTGGAGGTGGGGGCCAGGAGGAAGACCGTCTCCAAACCGATCTCCTGGGCCAGGCGCACCAGGGCGGGGTCCTCGTCCGGGGGCAGGTCGGGGAGGATGAGGCCGGTGGCCCCCGCCTGGCGGAAGAGGCTGAAGAAGCGCTCCGGGCCCCAGGCCAGGACGGGGTTCAGGTAGGTCATGAGGAAGAGGGGCTTGTCCGTGAGGGCCCGCACCTCCTGCACCAGCTCCAGGACCCCCTGGACGCTCATGCCCTTCCTGAGGGCCGTCTCACTGGCCCGCTGGATCACCGGCCCATCCCCCAGGGGGTCGGAGTAGGGCAGGCCGATCTCCAGGAGGTCGGCGTAGGGAAGCACCTCCCTCACCGCCTCCAAAAACCCCTCCCGGCTGGGAAAGCCCGCGGTGAGGTAGGGGATGAGGGCGGCGCGGCCCTCGGCCTTGGCCCGGGCGAAGGCCTCCCGGGTGGTCATAGCTCACCCCCCAGAAGGCGCATGGCCTCGGTCACGTCCTTGTCCCCCCGGCCCGAGAGGTTGATGACCACAATCTGGTCCTTGTCCATTTCCGGCACCACCTTGGCGGCGTGGGCGATGGCGTGGGCCGACTCCAGGGCGGGGATGATGCCCTCGAGGCGGGCCAGAAGCTTAAACCCCTCCAGGGCCTCCTCATCGGTGACGCTCACGTACTCCGCTATTCCCTGGTCCGCAAAGTAGCTGTGCTCCGGCCCCACCCCGGGGTAGTCCAGGCCCGCGGACACCGAATGGGCCGGGGTGATCTGGCCGTCATGGTCGTAAAGGAGGTACATATAGCTCCCGTGCAGAACCCCCCGCTTCCCCGCCCCGATGCTGGCCGCGTGCCGCCCGGTGGAAAGCCCCTCCCCCGCGGCCTCCACCCCGATCAGCCGGGGCCTTTGCCCCGCGGGCAGGTAGGCAAAGGGGGCAAAAAGCCCGATGGCATTGGACCCACCTCCCACCGCGGCGATCAGGGCGTCAGGGTAGCGGCCGAAAAGCTCCAGGCTCTGGCTCTTGACCTCCTCCCCAATCACGCTCTGGAAGTCCCGCACCATCATGGGGTAGGGGTGGGGGCCCACCACCGAGCCCAGGATGTAGAAGGTGGTGCGCACGTGGGTGATCCAGTCGCGGATGGCCTCGTTGGTGGCGTCCTTAAGGGTGCGGCTCCCCGCGGCCACCGGACGCACCTCGGCCCCCAGGAGCTTCATGCGGAAGACGTTCAGGGCCTGCCTGCGCACGTCCTCCTCCCCCATGTACACCACGCACTCCATGCCGAAGAGGGCCGCCACCGTGGCCACGGAGACCCCGTGCTGCCCGGCCCCCGTCTCGGCGATCACCCGCCTCTTCCCCATGCGCCGGGCCAGGAGGGCCTGGCCCAGGGTGTTGTTGATCTTGTGGGCCCCGGTGTGGAGGAGGTCCTCCCGCTTCAGGTAAACCCGGGCCCCTCCCCAGTACTCGGAAAGCCTCCTGGCATGAAAGAGGGGCGTGGGGCGGCCGGCAAAGGTCTTAAGGTAGTGAGCCAGCTCCTCCAGGAAGGCCGGGTCCCGCTTGGCCTCCTGGTAGGCAGCCTCCACCTCTTCCAGGGCGGGAATCAGGGTCTCGGGGACATACCGCCCCCCGTAGGGGCCGAAGCGACCCCGGGGGTCGGGCAGGGGAAAATCTGGCAACCTCAGCATGCTCACTCCAAAAGCCCGAAGGGCTGGCGCCAAGCGCCACAAGCCTACTCATCCTAAGGCCTTTTCGCCAAGCCGCAAACTGGCCTAAGGCCTGTAGCGCCCGTGCCGCCACTTAAAGGCAAAGGGGGTCCTGACCCGCATAGGTCTAGGGTAGACCCCTCCCGGGCAAAGGGCAAGTAGACTCTTGGGCATGGAAGGCCTAAGGGAGATCCCGGTCCTGGACAAGGGCTTCGTGCGCCTGGTGGACGCCATGGGGGACGACACGGCCATCGTCCAGGCCGCCCGGGTGTCCTACGGGGAGGGCACCAAGAGCGTGCGGGAGGACGCCGCCCTCATTGACTACCTCATGCGCCACCGCCACACCTCTCCTTTTGAGATGGTGGAGTTCAAGTTCCACGTGAAGGCCCCCCTGTTCGTGGTGCGCCAGTGGTTCCGCCACCGCACGGCCAGCGTCAACGAGGTCTCGGGACGCTACTCGGTGCTGAAGGAGGAGTTCTACGAGCCAGAGGCCTGGCGGCGCCAGGCCAAACGCAACAAGCAGGGCTCGGAAGGCGCGTTCGGCGACGAGGAGGCCACCCTCCAGCTGAAAGAGGTGGAGCGGGAAAGCTACCGGGCCTACCACACCCTTTTGGAGCGGGGCATCGCCCGGGAGATGGCCCGCATGGTCCTGCCCCTGAACCTCTACACCGAGTTCTACTGGAAACAGGACCTGCACAACCTCTTCCACTTCCTGAAGCTCCGCCTGGACCCCCATGCCCAGTGGGAGATCCGCCAGTACGCCTCGGCCATCGCCCAGCTGATAAAGGAGCGGGTGCCCCTGGCCTGGGCCTCCTTTGAGGAGCACATCCTCAAGGGGGCAAGCCTCTCCCGCACGGAGCTAAGGGCCCTCCGGGGCCTCCTTACCCCCGAGCTCTACGGGGAGGCCCTGAGGGCCCTGGGCCTTTCCGAAAGCCGGGTGAGGGAGGCCCTGGAAAAGGTGTTTGGCCCGGAGAGCTAGGCCAGAAGGGCTTCCGGCTTGTTCCCGGTGCGCTCCTCAATCAGGCGGTAAAGCCCCGCCTCGTCCAGGGTGGGCACCCCCAGGGCCCGGGCCTTTTCCAGCTTGCTCCCGGGGTTTTCCCCCACCACCAGGAAGCTGGTCTTGCGGCTCACGCTGTCCGTGACCTTGGCCCCGAGGCGGCGCAGGAGGGCCTTCACCTCCTCCCGGGGCCGGGAAAGCTCCCCGGTGAGGACGAAGGTGAGCCCCTTCAGGGCTTCCTCGCCCCGCTCCTTGGCCTCCATCTCCACCCCGGCGGCCTTCAGGCGTTCCACCAGGTGGCGGAACTGGGGGTCCTGGAGGGTCTCCAGGATGGCCCGGGCGGTGAGCTCCCCCACCTCCTCCACCTCCAGAAGCTCTTCCAGGGAGGCCCCCAGGAGGCGGTCCATGGTGCCGAAGCGCCCCGCCAGGTTGCGGGCCAGGACCTCCCCCACTCCCGGAAGCCCCAGGGCGTAGAGGAGGCGCTCCAGGCCCCGGTGCTTGCTGGCCTCAATCTGCTGAAGGAGGTTTTGCGCGCTCTTCTCCCCCATGCGCTCCAGCCCTACCAGGTCCTCCTTCCTCAGGCGGTAGAGGTCGGCCACGTCCCGCACCAGGCCCTTTTCCAGAAGCTTCTCAATGAGCTTCTCCCCCAGGCCCTGGATGTCCATGGCCTTGCGGGAGGCGTAGTGGCGGATGGCCTCAAAGCGCTTGGCGGGGCAGAGGGGGTTGGGGCAGCGGTGCACCTTCCCCTCCTGGACCAGGCGGAAGCCGCACTCGGGGCAACGCTCGGGCCAGCGGATGGGCCTCTCCTCCCCGGTGCGCCGCTCCTTCAGCACCCGCAGGACCTCCGGGATCACCCCGCCCGCCTTGTGCACCAAAACCCAGTCGCCCACGCGCAGGTCCAGCTCCTCCAGGTAGCTCTCGTTGTGCAGGGTGACGCGGGAAACCTCGCTCCCCTCCAGCAGGACCGGTTCTAAAAGGCCCACGGGGGTGATGCGCCCCGTGCGCCCCACCTGGAAGACCACCTCCAGGAGGCGGGTCTCCTTCTCCTCCGCGGGGAACTTGTAGGCGATGGCGAAGCGGGGAGCGCGGGCGGTGTAGCCCAGCTCCCGCCAAAGGGCTAGCTCGTCCAGCTTCACCACCACGCCATCGGCCTCGTAGGGGAGTTGCCGGCGGCGCTCTAGCCAGTCCTGGTAGACCGCCTCCACCCCCTCCACCCCCTCAGCCCGGGCGAAGCCGTGCTCCACGGGGAAGCCCTTCTCCCTAAGCCACAGGAGGAGGTCGTACTGGGTCTTGGGCCCCGCCTCCTCCAGGCCCAGGCCCAGGGCGTAGAAGGTGGCCCTCAGGCCCCGTTGGGCGGTGATGCGGGGGTCTTTTTGCCTGAGGCTTCCCGCGGCGGCATTCCTGGGGTTTTTGAAGATCCTCTCCCCCTTCTCCTCCAGCTCCTCGTTGAGGCGGAAGAAGGCCTCCAGGGGGAGGTAGACCTCCCCCCGGACCTCGAGGCGCCCCGGCACCCCCGTTAGGCGCCGGGGGATGGTGGGGATGGTGAGGAGGTTTTGCGTCACCTCCTCCCCCGTTTCCCCGTCCCCCCGGGTGGCCCCGTAGACCAAGACCCCCTCCTCGTAGTACAGGTTCACGGAAAGCCCGTCCACCTTGTGCTCCACGGTGTAGGCAAAAGGCCCCTTGCGGCCCAGGGCCCGCTCCACACGCTCCTCAAAAGCCCGCAGTTCCTCCAGGGAAAAGGCGTTGTCCAGGGAGTACATGCGGGTGGGATGACGGACGGGGCGGAAGGTGGCCTCCAGGGGCTTGGCCCCCACCTGCTGGGTGGGGGAGTCGGGGCTTTGGAGCTCGGGGAAACGGGCCTCCAGCTCCTCTAGCTCCCTCAGGAGACGGTCGTACTCGGCGTCGGAGATCTCGGGAGCATCCAGGACGTAGTAGCGGTAGTTGTGGTAGCGGATGAGGTCCCTCAGCTCGTTTACCCGCCTTTTGGCCTCCTCCAGGGTCATGCCTTGAGTTTACCCGGCCCCAGGTATAATGCCCTCTGGCGAGTAGCCGACGGAGGTGAACATGAAGCGTATCCTGGCTCTTGTTGCGGTATTGGCCCTCGGCCTGAGCCTGGCCCAGGTCCGGGTGGGCATCGCCTTTGACGCGGGGGGTAAGTTTGACCGCTCCTTCAACCAGTCCGCCTGGGAGGGGGCGCAAAAGGCAGCCAAGGACTTTGGGGTCAAGCTCTTTGACTTTGAGCCCGCCGACCCCGCCCAGGTGGGCCAGGGCATCCGCACCTTTGCGGAGGAGGGCTTTGACCTGGTGATCGGGGTGGGCTTTGCCAACGAGCCCGCCATCACCGCCAACGCCAAGGAGTTCCCCAAGGTGAACTTCGCGGTGATTGACGCGGTGCCCGGGGAGGGCAAGCTGGCCAACGCCGTGGGCCTGGTCTTCCGCGAGCACGAGGGGAGCTTCCTGGTGGGCTACATCGCCGGCAAGCTCTCCCGCACCGGGGTGGTGGGCTTCATCGGCGGCATGGACATCCCCCTCATCCACAAGTTTGAGGCGGGCTTCCGCGCCGGGGCGGAGTATGCCTTCAAGGAGGACAAGATCCAGGGCAAGGTCCTGGTGGGCTACGTGGGCAACACCCCCGCTGCCTGGAACGACCCCGCCAAGGCCAAGGAGATCGCCGCCGCCCAGGTGCGCCAGGGGGCGGACATCATCTACGCGGCCGCGGGCGGCTCGGGCCTGGGCCTCATTGACTACGTGAAGCAGGCCAAGTGCCTGAAGGAAGGCGGCGCCGTGCGCTTCGTGCGCAAGGCCGACCCCTACGCCAAGGTGCAGAAGTACGCGGACTACACCAAGGCCTGCGGCACCGACGGCACCAAGGCCACACCCCTCTTCTTCATCGGGGTGGACGCCAACCAGAACTACCTGGGGGACACGGACAACAACCCCGCCACCCTGAACCACGGCCTCACCTCCATGCTCAAGCGGGTGGACGTGGCCACCTATGAGGTGATCAAGAGCGTGGTCCAGAAGAACTTCAAGGGCGGGGTGCGGGAGTTCGGCCTGGCCAACAACGGGGTGGGCTACGCCCTGGACGACTACAACAAGGCCCTGATCCCCGCCGCCATCGTGACCAAGCTGGAGACCCTGAAGCAGCAGATTGTGAAGGGCCAGCTCAAGGTACCCGAGAAGCGCTAGGGCTGGACCTGAAGGAGGCCGGGGCCTGTCCCCGGCCTTTTTGTATACTCCGGGCGTGGAGAAGGCCCTGGTCCTCAAGGACATCACCAAGCGCTTCCCCCTGGTCCTGGCCAACGACCGCATCTCCCTGGACCTGGAGTGGGGGGAGGTCCTGGCCCTGGTGGGGGAAAACGGGGCGGGGAAGTCCACCCTGATGAAGATCGTCTACGGCCTCCAGCCCCCGGACCAGGGGGAGATGTGGGTGGACGGCAGGCCCTACCGGCCCAAAAGCCCCCTGGACGCCATCGCCCACGGCATCGGCATGGTCCACCAGCACTTCATGCTGGTGGAGCCCTTTACCGTGCTGGAGAACCTGGTCCTGGGCCTCGAGCCGGGCACCCCCCTCTTCCTCAACCTGGAGGAGGCCAGGAAACGGGCCACCAGGCTCATGGAGGAGCTGGGCTTCCAGGTGCCCCTGGACGAGCGCATAGAAAACCTGCCCGTGGGCCTGCAACAGCGGGTGGAGATCCTCAAGGCCCTCTACCGGGAGGCGCGCATCCTCATCCTGGACGAGCCCACCGCCGTCCTCACCCCCCAGGAGGCGGAGGAGCTCTTCCGCTTCCTCCGGGCCTACGTGCAGAAGGGCAACGCCGCCATCTTCATCAGCCACAAGCTGAAGGAGGTGCTGGAGGTCTCCGACCGCACCACGGTCATCCGCGATGGCCGGGTGGTGGGCACGGTACGCACCAAGGAGACCAGCCTGGAGGCCCTGGCCCGGATGATGGTGGGCCGGGAGGTGGTCCTCAGGGTGCAGAAGGGCCCGGCCAGGCCGGGGGAGGTGGTGCTGGAGGTGGAGGGCCTCGAGGCCCCGCCCCGGCTCAAGGGGGTGAGCTTCCACGTGCGGGCCGGGGAGATCGTGGGCATCGCCGGGGTGGAGGGCAACGGGCAGACGGAGCTGGTGGAGGCCTTGGCCGGCCTCCGCCCCCACCGGGGGGTGGCCCGCTACCTGGGCCAGCCCCTCCCCCCCTTGGCCCGGGGGGTGCGGGACCGGGGGGTGAGCCATGTCCCCGAAGACCGCCACGCCCGGGGCCTGGTCCTGGACTTCTCCGTGGGGGAAAACGCCATCCTGGGCGACCAGCACCGCCCCCCCTTCCGCGGCTTCCTGGGCTTTTTGGACCAGGCGGCCGTGGAACGCCACGCCCAGGCCCTGGTGGAGGGCTTTGACGTCCGCCCCCGCTCCACCACCCTGGCCGCCCGGCGCTTTTCCGGGGGCAACCAGCAGAAGATCGTGGTGGGGCGGGAGCTCCTGCGCAGGCCCCGCCTCCTCATCGCCGCCCAGCCCACCCGGGGAGTAGACGTGGGGGCCATTGAGTTCATCCACCAGCGCCTGGTGGAAGCCCGGGACCAGGGCATGGCCGTGCTCCTGGTCTCCGCTGACCTCTCGGAGGTGCTCTCCCTGGCCGACCGCATCCTGGTGATGTACGGGGGCCGGATCGTGGGGGAGCTCACCCCCGAGGAGGCCACGGAAGAGCGGCTGGGCCTCCTGATGGCGGGCATCCCCGCCTAGGGCCCCTACTCCCTGAACTCCCCCGCCACCTGGCCCAGGACCACCACCTCGCCCGTGCGCAGGGCGTAGCGCACGCGCTCGCCCCGCACCAGGCCTTTTTCCTCACGGCTTTCCACCCCGCCGAAGAGGTAGGCGTACCCCTCCTTCTCCCTGAGGAGGGCCCGCTCCGCCCGGGTGGTCCGCCCCCCCTGGGTGAACTCCACCCCGCCCAGGAGCCAAAGCCGGTCCTCGTCCAGAAGGTAGCGGAGGCTTCCTGCCTTGCCCGAAAGGGGCTTTTCCCCCTCCCGGCGCACCTCCAGGGGGCCTTCCAGAAAGGCCTCCCCGGTCTCGTTCTGGTAGCGCAGGCGGCTTCCCTTGACCCGCACCGCCCCTTCCTCCACCAGGACCTCCCCCAAAGCGGGCCGGAGCTCCAGGCGCCCCTCCGCCTCCAGGTAGCGGGCCTCGCCCCCAGAGAGAAAAAGCTCCTCCTGCCCCGCCCGCTCCACCACCCCTAAAGGCCCCGTGGCCCGCACCCCTTCTCCCAGGCGCACCTCCACCCCCTTAGGGTCAAAGAGGACCAGGCGCAGGTAGCGCTCCCCCCTCCCCTCCCCCGCCCGCCGCAGGCGCATGAGGTAAGGGAGGCCCTCCCGCTCCAGGTCGGGGTTGAAGGCCGCCTCCACCCGGTCCCCCACCCGGAGGCCCTCCTCGAGGACGCTCCCCTCGTCACGGAAGAAGGCCCGCTCCCCCACCTGGACCCTCCCCGGGGCCAGGTCGCGGAGCACCCCCACCCAGAGGTCCCCGTAGTCCGCGTAGAAGAGGCTTCCCTCCTCCCCGCTCACCCAGGCCACCACCCGCTTGTCCTTGCGGGTGAGCTCCACCTCCGGGCGGTAGACCTCCTGGGCCAAAGCCCAGAAAAGCCCAAGCAGGAGCAGGAAGAGGGTGGGGCCTCGAGGGGCGTTCACGTCCTCCCAAGCTTACCGCTCGCCAAGCTTTTTGAACTCCTCCACCGGCAGGCGGAAGGCCCGGCCGTAAACCCGCACCTGATGGCGGTTCACGTTGTGGAGCAGGGTGCTCCCGGAAAGCCTAAACCCCTCTTTCTTGTTCTCGCTCACCGCCGGCCGGCCCAGGACGATGGCCTCCCCGGTGGTGTCGTCGTAGTAGAGGCTTTCCCCCGTGGTCACCAGGTCCCCGTCCTGCAGGCGCACCCCTCCGGTGGCGATGAGCCGCTTGGGACCGGTGAGGCTCCGCACCTCCTTGGCCCGGATCACCAGGTCCCCCTCCCTGCGCTTGCGGGTGAGGACCACCTCCTTGGGGTCGGAAAAGACGGCCAGGCCCTTCTCCTCCTCGTAGTAGACGGACCCTGCCCGCCCCTCCTGCTGGCCGCTCCTCAGGCGGGCCTCCTCGCTGGTGGAGGTGTCGGTGTCCACCTGGAAGGTCATGCGGGCCGCCTCCACCTCCACGGGGTCCTCCCCGGGCCGGGGTTCCTGGCGCATCCGGGCAGGGCCCAGAAGCTCCCCCTCCCCCGTGCGCTCCCGGTAGACCAAAGAGGGCCCCTGGGCCTCCACCCGGCCCCGCCGGACCACCACCCCTCCCTCAAAGCGGGCCTCTCGCTCCCCCTCCGCCTCCTGCATGGTCTTGCCCTTGGGGGCGGTGAGGGTGGCCTTGGGGGCGCGGATCTCCAGGTCCTTCACCCGGCCCCGCACCTCCCCCTCAAAGGTCCAGGGGCCGTAGCGCAGGTCCCCGGAAAGCCTCCCCCCCTCCACCTGGATCACCCGCACGCCGGAAGCCGCCAGGGCCACGCCCAACAGGGAAAGCCAAAGAAGTCTTCTCATGCGCTACCTCCTTCCACGGTGCAGGGGCCGAAGGTCCCCCCCGCCGGGAACTCAAAGCGGGGGCGATCGGCCTCCATCCGCTCCAGGGCGAAGTCGGAGCGGAAGTTCAGGGCCTCACCCCGCAGGTTGGGGGCCTCGATGCGCACCCAGGGGGCCAGGAAGCCCTCCTTCTGCCGGATGCGCACCTCTCCCCTCCCGGGGGCGGAGAGGTCCAGGCGGTAGCATCCCTTGAGGATCTCCACCCGGGCGTAGGGGGCCCGCAGGTCGTCCCCGGGCTCCACCACCACCTCGGGGGCAAAAAGGCGCAGGTCCAGCCGCCCCTCCACGTACCGCCCACCGGCAAGCCCCCCGCGGATGCGAAAAAGACCCCCTTCCTCCACCATCTCCCGGGCGGTGAAGCGCCACTCCACCCCTTCCGCCTCGGGGAAGAGGAGGAACTCCACCCCCTCAAGCCTTACCCCCGGCCCACCCTCGGGCGCCTGGGAAGGCCGGGGGGAAAAGAGAAGGAGGACAAGGAGCAGGGCTAAAGGGGGGAGGAGAAACCGCACCACGCCTACACCTTACCCATGAGGGCTTGAGAAAGATGACAGGGGGCTTCAGCCCAGCACGTCCCTGGGATTGCCCCGCACCCGGAGGTTCACCCAGGTCTTGCGCAGGCGCAGGAGGGCCTTGAGGGGACGGTAGAGGGGGGAAAGGGGCAGGGCGTAGGCGGGGAACTGCACCCTTTGGCCGCCAAACCCCTCCTTGAAGCGCCATATCCCCTCGGCGTGGCTTCCCTGGGGGTTCCTCGGCACCCCCCAGAGGTCGTAGATGCGGTAGCCCCGCCCCAGGCCGTGCCGGATGGCCGCCAGGTGCATGCCCATGGGAGCCTTGGCCTCAGGGTGGGCCCGGCTACTCCCCCCATAGAGGTAGTCCACCTTGCCCGCAAAGGCCACGAAAAGCCCCGCGGCCAGGGGCTCCCCTTCCTTAAGGGCCAGGGCCAAAAAGGCCTCCCCCAGGGGCTGGTTCATCTCCCTTAGGACGGCGCGGTAGTAGGCCTCCGCGTGCTGCAGAAGCCTGGCCCGGCGGTTGGTCTCCTCAAAAAGGCGGAAGAACTCGGGGAAGGCCTCCTCCCCGGCGATGGCTAGGGCCGTGCGCTTCAGGGCCAGGCGGGCGTTGCGGCGGTGCATCTCCTTCATCCCCTTAAGGAGGGCCTCCTCCCCCTGGGTAAGGTCCAGCCAGAGGGAGAAGCCCGGCTGGATGGGCTCCTCAGGGAGGAGTCCGGGGAAGGATGGAGGGGGGGCCTCGGCGGCAAGCCCCGCCTCGGGCTCCAGAACCAGATGGGTGCCCCGCACCCCCCGGGCCAGGGCCCGGGCCACGGCGGGCAGGTCCTCCAGGCGGAAGAGGGCGGGGCCCCGGGGGGCATAGGCCAGGCGCAGGCCCCCGGGCAGGGGCCTGAGGAGGACCTGGGCCGCCCCCAGAAGGCCCTCCTTCCCGTAGACGGCCAGGCGCTTAGGGACCCAGCCGGAAAGCCGCTTCACCTCGCCCCAGCCCCAGGACTGGAGGGCGCTGGTGATGGGGAAGGCGGCCACCAGGCGGTTCCAGGCCTCGGGTTCGCGGATCTCCAGAAGCTCTGACACCCCCTAAGCGTACAGGGCCTGGGCCAGCTCATCCAGAAGGCCTTCGCCCTCCAGGGGCAGGCGCTGGAGCTTGAGGTATTCCTGCACCAGGGGGCCAAAGCGGGGGTCCTGGACCCGGGCCGCCCGCTCCCGCAAGGATGTGAGGGGCCAGCCGTAGGCCAGGTGGCCCAGGAGGTCATAGAGGTCGTACTCCCCGGGCAGAAGCCGCCGCAGGAGGGCCTCGGTCCAGCCCTTAGCCACCAGGTTGTTCAAAAAGGCGCGGCGGCTTGCCGCCTTGAGCCAAAGGGCCCGGAAGCGGTCCTCCTCGGGTAGGACGTGCCGTAGGCGGGCCCCCACCTCCGCCAGGGTGGCCACCCGTTCCCCCCCGGGCAGGAGGTACCCCTCCCGGGCCAGGAGGTTTTCCACCGCCTGCTTGAGCCGGCGTCCGGAGATGGGCTTCTCCAGGAAGAGGTCCGCCCCCAGGGCGCGGCTTGGACCCTCCAGCTCCTGACCGCCCCCGGTAAACATGATCACCGGCACCTTGCCCAGGCGGCGCACCGCGCGGATGCGCCCCAGGAGGGTGAGCCCGTCCATGTCGGGCATCATCACGTCCAGCAGGATGAGGTCGGGGGTCTCCTTGCGCAGGAACTCCAAGGCGGCCCTGGCGGAGTCCGCCAACACCACCTCGTGCCCTGCCCCGGAGAGGACCACCTCCAGGAGGTGGCGGATACGGGGGTCATCGTCCACCACGAGAAGACGCGCCACGAGGGCCATGCTAAGGGAAGGGGCTTTTCCCTGTCTATGGGATGGGGTGTACCATGGGGAGCATGAGGATCGCCTTCCAGGGCACCGAGGGGGCCTACAGCGAGGAGGCCCTCCTCAAGACCTTCCCCGGAGCCCTGCCCCTGGGCTTCCCTACCTTCCACCAGGTGTTTGAGGCGGTGGAGGCAGGGGAGGCAGAGCTCGGGGTGGTGCCGGTGGAGAACACCACCGCCGGGAGCATCAACCAGACCTACGACCTCCTCCTGGAAAGCGACCTCCACGTGGTGGGGGAGATCGTCCACCGGGTGGAGCACTGCCTTTTGGCCCCCAAGGGAACGGAGCTTAAGGAGCTGAAGGCGGTGAAAAGCCACCCCCAGGCCCTGGCCCAGTGCGACGGCTTCCTAGCCCGGATGCGCCTCACCCCCATCCCCGTGTACGACACCGCCGGGGCCGCCCGGGCCCTGGCGGAGGCCCCGGAGCCCGGGGTAGGGGCCATCGCCAGCCGGCGGGCGGCGGAGCTTTATGGCCTCGAGGTCCTGGCGGAGAACATAGAGGACTACCCCCACAACTACACCCGCTTCTTCGTCATCGGCCGGGAGGAGGCCAAGAAGGGAGAAGGCCCCCATAAGACCAGCATCGTCTTTGCCGTGCGCCACCGGCCCGGGGGGCTTCTGGAGGCCCTCACGGTCTTCGCCGAGGCCGGGGTCAACCTGACCAAGCTGGAATCCCGGCCCAGGCGGGACAAGCCCTTCAGCTACCTCTTCTACCTGGACCTCGAGGGCCACCTGGAAGACCCGGGGCCCGCCCAGGCCCTCCTGGGCCTCCTGCGGCGGGCCGCCTTCTTGAAGGTGCTGGGCTCCTACCCCGCCTACCGCAACGGGGCCTAGCCGGGGCGGACCTCCACCACCCGCTCCCCTGCGGCCCTAAGCCGCTCGGGCACCCCGGCCACGTCCTCCCCCACCACCCGGAGCACCAGCCGCTGGTACCCGTCCAGGTGGGCCGCGGTGGCGATGGAGACGATGTTGGCCGGGGGGACCGCCTGGGCCATCTGGGCCAGGGCCCCGGGCACGTCGGGGATGTCCACGGTGATGCGCAGGCCCCCAAGCTTGAGCCCCAGCACCTCAATGAAGGCCCGCAAGACGTCGGTCACGGTGATGATCCCCACCAGCCGGTCCCCCTCCATCACCGGCAGGCCGCCGATCTTCTTCTCCTCCATGAGGAGGGCGGCCTTCTCCAGGGGCTCGTCAGCCCCCACGGTGATCACGGACTTGGCCATCACCTCCTGCACCGTGAGCTTGGAGAGGAGGTAGTTCATCTCCCACACGGAGAGGGTGGTGGCCTTGGAGGGCATGGCGTCTTTAAGGTCCTTGTCGGTGACCAGGCCAAGAAGCTTCCCGTCTTTGACCACCGGCAGGCGGCGGAAACGCTTCTGCTTCAACAGGTTTATGGCTTCCAATACCGGGGTATCCGGGGTCACGGTGAGGGGGTCCTTGGTCATCCAGTCCCTGACCAGCATGCTTTCACCTCCGGTTTTTAGTCTACCCCAGGTGCGGGTGAAAAATGTCCCCCGTCCAGGAAGGCCGGACGGGGGAAGGGCAGGACCTCTAGCGCAGGTTGGCCCCGATCACCGTGCGGCCGAAGCGTCCGCCCCCGAAGGCGTAGAAATACTCCCCATCCAAGAAGAGCCCCGTGCGGGCATCCACGAGGAACTCCACCCCCAAGGAAAGCTGGAGGCCCACCTCCCCCGTGGCCCCAAAGAAGGCCCCAAGCCCGCCGCCAAAGTAGGGTCTAATCCCCCGCAGGTCCCGGTCCACCTGGCCCAGGTCGGGCTTGAAGAGCACCTCCCCCGCCCCCAGGAAGCTGGGCCCCCCGGGAAAGAGGTCCAAAAAGGCGCGGAAGGCCAGGTTCCGCTCCAGGGGGGCCTCGAGGCCGAGACCCAGCCCAGGGCCTGCGGGGTGCAGGGAGAGGCGGAAGGAGACCGCCCGCTGGGCCAGAGCACCGCTCCCCAAGGCCAACAGCACCAAGAGCCAAATTGCCTTACGCATATCCCACCTCCTCGGGGCAGGGTATCCCAAAGGGACCCAAAAGGGAAGGAGGGCTTCTCTCACCTGGGCTTCACGGGAAGCCATTAGGCTTGGCCCTATGAAGCGGTTCTCTCTGGTTGCCCTTCTGCTGGCCCTTAGCGCCCTCCTCACCCCCCTCCTGGCCCAGAACAAGGCCACCGCCACCCGGGTGGGCTTTGTGGACGCGGACGCCCTGGTCCAGGCCCACCCCGACTACAAGAAGGTCCAGGACCTCCAGGCCCAGGCCCGCAAGGAGATCTCCCCCCTGGAGGAGAAACTTAAGCCCCTGGCCCAGAAGGTCCAGTCCGGCCAGGCCACGGCCAAGGAACGCCAGGACTACGACGCCCTCCTTAAGACCTACCAGGACACGGTGAAGAAGTGGCAGGAGCGGCAGAACCCCCTGCTCAAGCCCATCCTGGAGGACGTGGACAACGCCATCGCCAAGGTGGCCAAGGCCCAGGGCTTCGCCGTGGTCATGAGCCGCCAGGTGGCGGCCCAGTCCGGCCTGGTGGTCTACGCGGACGAGGACACCGACCTCACCCAGGCGGTGATCCGCGAGCTGAAGCGCTAGGGCCAGGCCAAGCCTAAAGGGGGCCCGATGGCCCCTTTTTTGCCTGGTGCCCAGCGCTCCTTTGCTAGCCCTTCCCCACCGGGCTTTATATAATGCCTCTGATGGCCAAGCGGAAGCCCGCGAAGCCCACGCGCAACCGCGACCTCGAGGGCTTCGCCCTCCTGGCAGGAGCTGGAGGTCTCTTCCTCCTGGCCCCCCTCTTCCCCATCCCCTCCGGGGCCTTAGGGCCTTTCCTGAGGAGCCACCTCTACGAGCCCCTGGGCCTGCTGGCCTTCCTCCTCCCCCTGGACCTCTTCCTCCTGGCCGCCTTCCTCTACCGGGAACAGCCCCTAAAGCCCCTTCTCCGCCACCTCCTCTTCCTCCACCTCCTGGCCCTGGCCCTCCTGCCCCTCCTCGGCCCCCTTTCGGGACGTCTGGGCGCAGGATGGCGGGACCTCCTCACCGCCCAGGCGGGGGTCTTAGGCCTCCTCCTCTTCCCCCTGCTGGCCAGCCTGGTCCTGGACCTCTGGCTACGCCGCCCTCTCTTCCACCTCCTCCTCACCGGCCTGCGCCTGGGGGTGGAGGGGGTGCGGCGGGTGCGCTTCCGCCTGAAAACCCTCCTCTTGAGGCAAAGGGTAGCCTTCCTGGCCCGTCTTTACCCCGAGCACACCGCCCTGAAGGCCTTGGCCCAACGCCTCTCCCCAGCGGAGCTTCCCGAGGTGGAAGAGGCCCTCAGGACCTTCCTGGCCGAGCGGGTGGCCGAGCTCAAAAGGCGGATGGAGGAAGAAGCCAGGCCCCTGGAGCCCAGGCTCAAGGCCCTCCTGCAGGCCCTGGCCCGCCCGGTACCCGGGGAGGGCCCCTTGCGGGAAGCCCTGGAGGAGCGGCGGGCCGCTTTACAGTTGGAAGCCCAGGCCCTCCTCGCCCGCCTCAAGGCCCTAACCCCCCTCCCCCGCCTTTCCCCCACCCCCCGGGGCCTCCAGGAGGGCCTGAGGCTCCGGCAGGAGCGGGCCGCCCGCTGGGAGGAGCTCAGCGGGCTTCTGGAAGACCTGGAAAAGCGCCAGGAGGCCCTCGCCCAGTGGTTGGCCTTCCTCGCCCGCCACCCCGAGGCGCAAAGCGAGGGCCTGCGGGCCCTCCTGACCGGAAGCTCTCCGCCGGAACCCCTTGCCCCTCCGCCCGAGCCGGCTCCGGACCCTGAACCCTTTGACCTGGACCTGGTCTTCCCCGAGTCCACCCCGCCGCCCCAGGAGGCCAAGCCCGAGCCGCCCCGCCGGGCCACGCCCCCCACGGCCCTGGCCCTCCCCACCCCCGAGCTCCTGGACCCCCCCGAGCCCAAGGGAAACCGGGCCCTGGAGGAGGAAAGCGAGCGCCTAAAGCGGGCCATTGCCGAAACCCTGCGGCACTTCGGGGTGCAGGCGGAGGTGGTGGGCCACGCCCGGGGTCCCTCCGTGACCCGCTACGAGCTCCTGCCGGCCCCGGGGGAGAAGATCAGCCGCATCCAGAACCTGCAAAACGACCTGGCCCGGGCCCTGGCCGTGGGGGCGGTGCGGGTGGAGGCCCCCATCCCCGGGAAGAACACCGTGGGCCTCGAGGTGCCCAACCCTAAGCGGGAGCTGGTGCGCTTCTCCGAGGCCGTCCTCTCCCAGAGCTTCCGGCATGTCAAGGCCCTTCTGCCCCTGGTGCTGGGCAAGAGCATTGAGGGGGAGATCTGGGTACGGGACCTGGCCAAGATGCCCCACCTCCTCATCGCCGGCTCCACGGGAAGCGGCAAGAGCGTGGCCATCAACGTGCTCATCGCCAGCCTCCTCTACCGGCACCTGCCTACCACCCTGCGCTTCCTCCTCATAGACCCCAAGATGGTGGAGCTCACCCCCTACGAGGGCATCCCCCACCTGGTGCGCCCGGTGGTGACCAGCCCCGAGGAGGCCGCCGGTGTGCTCCAAGGGGCCGTGGCCCACATGGAAAGGCGCTACCGGATGATGAGCGGGGTGGGGGCGAGGAACCTGGAGCAGTACAACGCCAAGGTGGGCCCCGAGGAGGCCCTCCCCTACCTGGTCATCGTGGTGGACGAGCTGGCCGACCTCATGATGACCGCCCCCAAGGAGGTGGAGGCGGCCATCCTGCGCCTCGCCCAGATGGCCCGGGCCACGGGGATGCACCTCATCCTCGCCACCCAGCGCCCCAGCGTGGACATCCTCACCTCCCTCATCAAGGTGAACATCCCCGCCCGGCTGGCCTTCGCCGTCTCCAGCGGCTTTGACTCCCGCACCATCCTGGACACCCAGGGGGCGGAGAAGCTCATCGGCCAGGGGGACGCCCTCTTCTACCAGCCCGGCCTCACCAAGCCCGTGCGCCTGCAGGTGCCCTACCTCTCCGAGGAGGAGGTGGCCCGCCTGGCCGGCTTCCTCCGGGGCCAAAGCCACGAGGACCGCTTCGCCGAGGCCTACGGGGCCGACTTTGAGCCCCCCAAGGGGCCGGAGGGGGGAGGGCCGGGAGAGGTGGACTTCTCCGACCCCCTGTTGCGCAAGGCGGCGGAGATCGTGGTGGAGGAGGGCTATGGCTCAGTGAGCCGCCTGCAACGGCGGCTTTCCGTGGGACACGCCCGGGCGGGGAAGCTGATGGACGCCCTCGAGGCCATGGGCATCGTGGGGCCTGCCCGGGGGTCCAAACCCCGGGAGGTCCTCATCACCAAGGACCAGCTCAAGGACTTCTTCGGCTAAGGGGCCCCAAGCAAAAGGGTGTGCTATCATGGCCCCTTGTGGAAACGGTGCCGGGCGGGCGCTGGGTAGCGGAGATCTACGGCTGCGACCTGGACGTGCTGGAAAACCCCAAGATGGTGGAGGCGGCCCTGCTGGACGCGGTGATGCGCCTGGGGGCCCCCCGGGGGTCGGCCCAGTCCGTGGTCTACAAGTTCCACCCCCAGGGGCTCTCGGCGGCGGTGGTGAGCCCGGTGGCGGCGGTGATGATCCACACCTGGCCCGAGGACGGGGCCTCCGCCACCTTGGACCTCTACTTCTACCGGGACGGGGTGGACCCGGAAGAGGTTCTGAAGGGGCTTTCCCGGGCCTTCGGGGCCAAGGAGGAGTCCGCCTTCCGCTACTGGCGGGGCACGGAACATGCCATCAAGCGCCGCTCCCTCGGCGCCACAGGAGGTTAGCCATGGACTACGGCATGTACTTCTTTGAACACATCACCCCCTACGAGACCATGGTGCGGCGTATGGAGCGGGTGATCGCCTCGGGCCGCACCCAGTACCAGGACTACTTCCTCTTTGAGACCCAGGGTTTTGGCAAGGTGCTGGTCCTGGACAAGGACGTGCAGAGCACGGAGCGGGACGAGTACATCTACCACGAGACCCTGGTCCACCCCGCCATGCTCTCCCACCCCGAGCCCAAGACGGTACTCATCGTGGGGGGTGGGGAGGGGGCTACTTTGCGGGAGGCGCTGAAGCACCCCACGGTGGAGCGGGCGGTCATGGTGGACATCGACGGGGAGCTCGTGGAGGTGGCCAAGGCCCACATGCCCGAGTGGCACCAGGGGGCCTTTGACGACCCCAGGACCGTCCTGGTCATAGACGATGCCCGGGCCTACCTGGAGAGGACCCAGGAGACCTACGATGTGGTGATCATTGACCTCACCGACCCCGTGGGGGAGGACAACCCTGCCCGGCTCCTCTACACCGTGGAGTTCTACCGCCTGGTCAAGGGCCACCTGAACCCCGGCGGGGTGATGGGCATGCAGGCAGGGATGATCATGCTCACCCACCACCGCGTCCACCCCGTGGTGCACCGCACGGTGCGGGAGGCCTTCCGCTACGTGCGGAGCTACAAGAACCACATCCCGGGCTTCTTCCTGAACTTCGGCTTCCTCCTGGCCTCCGACGCCTTTGACCCCGCGGCCTTCTCCGAGGGGGTGATCGAGGCCCGCATCCGGGAGCGGAACCTGGCCCTGAGGCACCTTTCCGCCCCCTACCTGGAGGCCATGTTCGTCCTGCCCAAGGACATCCAGGAAGCGGTGGAGACGGAAACCCTGGTCTCCACCGACCAGAACCCCTTCTACCTCACCCCCGAGGGGGAGGCCCGCCAGGCCCCCTACCCCCGTTAAGGGCTTCTCACCCGGGGCGTGGTAGAGTAAGCCCATGCCGCGCGCTATAGTTCTCGTAGTGGTGGCCCTGGCCCTCCTGGGCCTGGGCTGGATCCTCTTTGGGCCCAAGGGCCAGGCCAACCTGGACCCGGGCAAGGGGGCCCGCTTTGCCCTGGGGCGGGAGGACGCCCCCGTGGTGGTGGTGGACTTCTCCAACTACCTCTGCCCCCACTGCCAGAACCATGCCCTCAACGTGCTTCCCCGGATCAAGGCCGAGTACGTGGACACCGGCAAGGTGCGCTACCTCTTCCGCGACTTCCCCTTCCCCGGCCAGGCCAACGTGATCCGGGCCAGCGAGGCCGCGGCCTGCGCCGCCGACCAGGGGCGGTACTACGAGTACCACGAGGTCCTCTTCCGGGCCGCCAGCGCCTGGGGGAACCTCCAGGGTACCGTGCTGGACCGCTACCTGGCGGACCTGGCGGGGCAGATGGGGCTGGACCAGGGAGCCTTCGCCCAGTGCCTGGCCTCGGGTAAGCACCGGGACGCGGTCCTGGCTGACCAGAAGCTGGCCAGCGACCTGGGCCTCACCGGCACCCCCACCTTCTACATCAACGGGGAGAAGTACGGGGGCTTCATGGACTACGCCCGCTGGAAGGAGCTTCTGGACAAGGCCCTGGCGGGAAAGGAGTAGGCCTAGGGGTGTAGGGGCGGGGGAAACACACCCCCGCCCGTTCCCTTGCCCTCTGCTACCCTTGGGGCATGGAAGCCCTCTGGGTGGCCGCTGCCTTCGTCCTGGGCCTCCTGGTGAGCCGCCTCGGCCTTCCCCCCCTGGTGGGGTACCTGGGGGCCGGCTTCCTCCTCCACGGGCTGGGCCTGCGGGAGACGGAGTTCCTGCGCCACGCCGCGGAGATCGGCGTCTTACTCCTCCTTTTCAGCGTGGGGCTAAAGCTCAGGCTCCAGGACCTCCTGGAGCCCCGGGTGCTGGGGGTGGGGAGCCTCCACCTCCTCCTCTTCACCCTGGCCGCCCTCCTCCTGGTGCGGCACCTTCCCCTGACCCTGGCCCTGGCCTTCTCCAGCACGGTGCTGGTGGCCAAGCTCCTGGAGGACAAGCGGGAGCTCACCACCTACCACGGGCGCCTGGCCATCGGCATCCTGGTCCTGCAGGACCTGGTGGCCGTGGGCCTCCTGACCCTTTATGGCGGCGGGGGGGTGAGCCCCTGGGCCGGGCTGGTCCTCCTCCTGCCCCTCTTGCGGCAGGGCGTGGGCTGGCTCCTGGAGCGGAGCGGCCACGAGGAGCTTCTGGTCCTCTTCGGCCTGGGCCTAGCCCTCCTGGGGGGAGAGGGCTTCCGCCAGGTGGGGCTTTCCCCGGAGCTGGGCGCCCTCCTCACCGGCACCCTCCTCTCCGGCCATCCCAAGGGCACGGAGATGGCCAAGGCCCTTTGGAGCCTGAAGGAGGCCTTCCTGGTGGCCTTCTTCCTGGAAATCGGCCTAAAGGAAGGGCTGGGTGGGGTGGAAGGGGGCCTGGTGGCGGGCATCCTCCTCCTCTCCCTGCTCAAAGCCCCCCTCTTTTTCGCCCTTTTCCTCCTCGTGGGGCTCAGGGCCCGCACCTCCTTCGTGGCCGGCCTCTACCTGGGCAACTACTCCGAGTTCGCCCTGATCGTGGGGGTGGTCCTGGAGCGGGCCGGCCTCCTCCCCCTAAGCCTGGCCACCCTGGCCCTCAGCGTGGCCCTGTCCATGGTGCTCTCCGCTCCCATCGCCCGCTACAGCCATACCCTCTACAAGCGCCTGGAAGCCCGCCTCCTGCGCCTGGAGCGCCCGGGAAAGCACCCCGACCAGGAGCCCGAGCGGCTGGACGGGGCCACGGTGCTGATCGTGGGCATGGGGCGCACGGGGGGTGCGGTCTACCGCATGCTGGAGGGGGCCGGGGAGAGGCCCTTGGGCCTGGACGCCGACCCGGAGAAGGTGGCCCGGCACCGGGCTAAGGGAAGGCGGGTCCTCTACGGGGACGCCGAGGACCCCGAGCTCTGGGAGCGCCTGGAGCTCAAAGGGCTCAAGGCGGTGGTCCTGGCCCTGCCGGACCTCGAGGCCAAGCTCCTCGCCGCCCGGTGGTTGAAGGAGCGGGGCTTCGGGGGCATCCTGGCCGCCACCAGCTTCCACCTGGAGGAGGACCCGCCCCTGCAGGCGGCCGGGGTGAACCTCCTCTTCCACCCCTTCCGGGAAGCGGGGGAACGCCTGGCGGAGAGGGTACTGGAGGAGCTGGCTATAATGGGTGAGGTGAGCCATGGCCGGTCATAGCAAGTGGGCACAGATCAAGCGCAAAAAGGCCGCCAACGACCTCAAGCGCGGCAAGATCATCTCCAAGCACCTCAGGGCCATCCAGGCGGCGGCCCGGGCCGGGGGTAGCCCGTACCCCGAGGCCAACGTGCAGCTCAGAAACGCCATTGAGGCCGCCCGGGCGGACGACGTCCCCATGGAAAACATTGAGCGCCTCCTGCAGAAGCTCCAGGGCGGCGGGGAGGGCGCCGAGCAGTACGAGGAGATCGTCTACGAGGGCTACGCCCCCGGGGGGGTGGCCCTTCTGGTCTACGCCCTCACGGACAACCGTAACCGCACCGCCGGGGAGGTGCGCCACGTGTTCAGCAAGTACGGGGGCTCCCTGGGCACCTCGGGGAGCGTGGCCTGGCAGTTTGAACGCAAGGGGGTGATCGTCTGCCAGAACTCCGAGGCCGCCCAGGAGGCCGCCATTGAGCTGGGGGCCCTGGACCTGGAAGAGGAGGGGGAAAGCCTCACCCTCTACACCGACCCCGCCGAGGCCTACCGCGTGGCCGAGGCCCTGAAGGCCCGGGGCATCCCCGTGGAGGCGGTGGAGGTGGTGCAGCACCCCCAGAACACCGTAGCCCTTTCCCCGGAGGAGGCGGCCAAGGTGATGCGGCTGGTGGAGGCCCTGGAGGACCTGGACGACGTGCAGAACGTCTACACCAACCTGGACCCCGCCAGCCTCCAGGTGGAGGCCTAGTCAAAAGGAACCCGCCCGGGGTCTTCCCCGGGCGGGTTTTCCCTTGGCCTACTCCTTCTTGCGCTTCTTCTCCTCCCGCATGAGGCGGCGCCGCTCCGCCCGGGAAAGACCGGGTTGGGGCGGAGGGGTGGAGCGCTTCCGCTCCACGCCGAAGGGACCCGCCTCCTGGGGCCTGGGCTCCGGCACGGGAACATAGGGGGCCTCCCGCACCGGGCGCACCGGCTCCGCTTCCACCTTGAGGCGGAAGAGGAACTTGGCCACCTCCCCCTTGATGAAGCCCACCATGTCGTTGAAGAGGCGGGTGGCCTCGATCTTGTACTCCTGGAAGGGATCCTTCTGGCCGTAGCCCCGCAGGAAGATGCCCTGGCGCAACACGTCCAGGTTGTGCAGGTGCTCCTTCCAGGCGGAGTCCACCACGTTGAGGATCACGAACCGCTCCACCGCCCGCATCAGGGAAGGGGAAAGCTCGGCCTCCCGCGCTCCGTAGGCTTCCAGGGCGGCCTCCACCAGCCGCTCCACCCCCTCCTCGGGCTTGAGCCGGCGCAACTCCTCAAAGGGGAAGTCGGCAAGCTGGGGCACGGTGTCCAGGAGGGCGGCCTTGAGGGCCTCGAGGTCCCAGTCCTCGGGATGGACCTGGGGGTTCAGGAAGTTCTCCGCCACCCCCGCCACCGACTCCTCCACCATGCCAAGGGCGGCCTCCCGCACCTCCTCGTCCTTGCCCAGGAGGATGAGGCGGCGCTGGGCGTAGATCACCTCCCGCTGGCGGGCCATGACGTCGTCAAACTGCAATAGCTGCTTGCGGATGGCGAAGTTGCGGTCCTCCACCCGCTTTTGCGCCCGCTCAATGGACCGGGTCACCATGGGGTGCTCAATGGGCTCGGAGTCGTCAAAGCCCATGCGGTCCAGCATGGCGATCACCCGGTCGGAGGCGAAGAGGCGCATGAGGTCGTCGTCAAAGCTCACGTAGAAGCGGCTTCCCCCGGGGTCCCCCTGGCGGCCGGCGCGGCCCCGGAGCTGGTTGTCAATGCGCCGGGACTCGTGCCGCTCCGTGCCCAGGATGAAAAGCCCCCCCAGCTGGCGCACCCGCTCCTCGTCCGCCTTGCAGGTCTCGCGGATCTCCCGGATTTTGGCGATGAGCTCCTCGCGGACGCCAAGCTCCTGGGCCAGGGCCAGGGCCTCCGCCTCCTGCCCCGCCACCATCTTCTTGATGAAGAGCTCCACCCGCCACTCGTAGCGGTCAAAGCCCTCCTTCTCCAGAAGGGCGGCGGCCAGGTACTCGGGGTTGCCCCCCAGCTTGATGTCCGTCCCCCGGCCGGCCATGTTGGTGGCGATGGTGACCGTCTTGCTCCGGCCCGCCTGCGCCACGATCTCCGCCTCCTTGGCGTGGTGCTTGGCGTTCAGCACCTGGTGGGGGATGCCCTGGCGGAGCACCCCCAGGGTGTGCACCGCCCGCTTCAGGCCCTCCCAGGCCGCCCGCAGGTTCCCCTTGGCGGGAATGAGGTCCTCAAAGGCCGCCAGGTCCTCGTCCTTGAGCTGGGTGGGCTTTTCCAGCAGCTTCCTTAGGCGCTCCCATTCCTCCCCCTGCTGCTTCTGGCTGGCCTTCTTGAAGAGCTCCAGGCGCATCTCCAGGCGGGGCAGGTAGAGGCGGGGCTCCTTGAGCATCTGGGAGAGCCTTTCCGACTTCTCTATGCTGATGGTCCCCACCAGGACGGGCTGGCCCCGCTCGTACTTCTCGGCGATCTCCTCCACCACCGCGTAGAACTTCCCCTTCTCCGTGCGGTAGACCACGTCGGGGTGGTCTTGGCGGATCATGGGGCGGTTGGTGGGCACCACCACCACGTCCATGCCGTAGATCTCCTGGAACTCCTTCTCCTCCGTCTTGGCGGTGCCCGTCATGCCCGCCCGCTTCTCGTAGAGGCGGAAGAAGTTCTGGTAGGTGATGGTGGCCAGGGTCTGGTTCTCCCGCTCAATGCGCACCCCCTCCTTGGCCTCAATGGCCTGGTGGAGGCCCTCCCCATAACGGCGGCCGGGCATGAGGCGGCCGGTGAACTCGTCCACGATGATCACCTGGCCGTCCTGGACGATGTAGTCCCGGTCCTTGTGGTAGAGCTCCTTGGCCCGGATGGCCTGGATGAGCATGTGGGCCAGCTCCATGTTCTCCGGGCTAAAGAGCCCCTCCACCCCCAGGAGCTTCTCCGCCTTGGCGATGCCTTGGAGGGTGAGGTGGACGGAGCGGTTTTTCTCCTCTATGGTGTAGTCCCCCGTGGGCTCCTTGCGCACCCCAGGCTCCGGGGGAAGGCCCCTTTCCAGCTTCTTGGCGATCTCCGCCATCTTGTAGTAGAGGTCCGTGGCCTTCTCCGCCGGGCCGCTGATGATGAGGGGGGTGCGGGCCTCGTCAATGAGGATGGAGTCCACCTCGTCAATGATGGCGTAGTGCAGGGGGGTGTCGTGGCGCAGGACCAGCTGCTCGGGGCTGATGGCCATGTTGTCCCGCAGGTAGTCAAAGCCCAGCTCGGAGTTGGTCACGTAGGTGACATCGGACAGGTAGGCCTTGCGCCGCTCCTCGGGGGTGGAGCTGTGCTGGATCACCCCCACCGTCAGGCCCAGGCCGCGGTAGACGGGGCCCATCCACTCCGCGTCGCGCCGGGCCAGGTAGTCGTTCACCGTGACCACGTGCACGCCCTTGCCGGTGAGGGCGTTCAGGGCCACGGCCAGGGTGGCCACCAGGGTCTTGCCCTCCCCGGTCTTCATCTCGGCGATCTTGCCCTCGTGGAGCACCGCCCCGCCGATGAGCTGCACGTCAAAGTGGCGCATACCCAGGTAGCGCTTGGCCGACTCCCGGGTGAGGGCAAAGGCCATGGGGAGGAGCTCGTCCAGGGAGGCTCCCTGGCGGTACTTTTCCCGTAGCTCGGCGTAGGCCGCCGCCAGGTCGGGGATGCGCTCCACCTCCGGCTCCAGCCGGTTGGTGGGCTCCACCACTTGCTTGTGGTAGCGGGCGATCTCCCGCTCGTTGTTGTCAAAAAGCTTCCGTATGAGGCCCAGCATCCTAGGCCCGATTGTACCCCTTTGTGGATGAGAAACCCCCTATGCTCCTTCCCTTCCCACCTCCTCCAGGGGCCAGTAGGCGGTGGCCCCCAGGGAGAGGGGGCTTGGGGGAAGGCCGGCCTGGTGCCGGCGCCAGGCGGCCAGGGCCACCATGGCCCCGTTGTCCTGGGAAAGGCCCTTGGCGGGAAAGTAGACCCTAAGCCCCGCCCGGCGGAAGCGCTCCTGAAGGACCTGGTTGGCCGCCACCCCCCCCGCCACCAGGAGAACCCGGTGCCCGGTATCCTGGGCCGCCCGGAGGACCACCTCCGCCAGGTGGCCTATGGCCGCCTGCTGGAAGCCCTTGGCCAAGGCCGCCTTGGGTGCCCCCCTTTCCACCAGCTGCAGGGCCTTGGTCTTGAGGCCGGAGAAGCTGAAGTCGTACCCCTTCTGGTCCCTGAGGGGAATGGGGAAGGGAATGGCCTCCCCGGTCTCCCGGGCCAGGCGCTCAATCTCCGGCCCCCCGGGAAACCCCAGGCCCAGGAGGCGGGCCACCTTGTCAAAGGCCTCCCCGGCGGCGTCGTCCCGGGTAGCCCCCAGGAGGCGGTAGCGGCCCAGGGCCTGGACCTCAAAGAGGTGGGTGTGCCCCCCTGAGGCCACCAGGGCCAAAAAAGGGGGCTCCAGGTCCTCGGGCCAGGCGGCGGCGATGTGGGCCTCGAGGTGGTGCACCGCATAGAAAGGACGCCCCAGGGCCCAGGCCAGCCCCTTGGCAAAGGTGTAGCCCACCAGGAGGGCGCCGATGAGCCCGGGGCCCCGGGTGGCGGCGATGAGGTCCAGGTCCTTGCGGCCTATCCCCGCCTCGGCCAGGGCCCGCTCCGTGAGGGAGGGGAGGGCCTTGAGGTGCTCCCGGCTAGCCAGCTCCGGCACCACCCCCCCGTAGGCCTCGTGCAGGGCCACCTGGCTGGCCACCAGGTTGACCACCACCTGGCCGTTCCTGACCAGGCCCACCCCGGTGTCGTCGCAGGAGGTATCTATGCCCAGGACCCACACGCCCTCACCCTAGCAGAAAGTAGGCTTAAGGCGGTGCTCTGGCTCCTCCCTCCCCTCCTCCTCCTGGTCTACCTCCTCTACCGGGCCAGGCGGCCGAGGCCCAGGCCCTGGGCGGGGGTATGGCTCTGGCGGCGGGGAAAGAGGCGGCGCTTCCGGCCCCGGCTGGACCTGCGGCTTGCCCTTTTGCTCCTGGCCACCGGCCTCATGGTCCTGGCCCTGGAAGACCCTCCCCTGGGACCCTCCCCCATGGTCTTCGTGGTGGACGCCTCCGCCAGCATGGCCGCCCGGGAGGGGACCAAGACCCGGCTGGAGCTGGCCAAGGAGAGGCTTTTACCCCTCCTGGAGCGGGCCCCCCAGGCGGTGCTGGTGCGGGCCGGGGAGGAACCCAGGGCCTTCGGCCCCGCCCCGGGGGTGGCCCTTCGGGAGAGGCTTTTGGCCCTGGAAGCGGGGGACCGGCGGGCGGACCTGGAAGGGGGCATGGCCCTGGGCAGGCGGCTCCTCAGGGCCCCGGTGGTGGTGGCCACGGACGGCCCCCCGCCCCCGGGGGCCGAGGGGTATTTGGGGGTGGGAAGCCCCCAGGAGAACCTGGGCCTGGTGGCGGTGGCCCAGGGGTTTTTGGCCCTGGGGAATAGCGCCCAAAGGCCCCTTACCGCCCGGGTACGGGTGGGGGAAGGCACCTTCCAGGTGGAGGTGCCCGCCCGGGGGTACGCCCGCCTCGAGGGCCTCCCCCCAAGCTTCAGCGCCCGGGTCCTGAACGGCGGGGCCCTGGACCTGGACGACGCCGCGGCCTTCGGCTTCCGGCGCCTGGGGGTGGACTACCCTCCCCTGCCGGCCCTGGGGCGGCTCTTTGCCCTCCTGGGGGCCATCCCGGGGGACGAGGTCCTGGTGCGGGTGGGCGTGCCCCAGGGTGCCCCGGAGCGGCCAAGCCTCTACCTGGCCCCTTCCGGCGGAAGGCCCACCCCCGTCCTCCTCACCACCCCCCATCCCCTCCTGGAGGGGGTGGCCCTCCTGGGGGAGAGGCTCCCCCCGCCACCCCGCCCTCCTGCCCCCTGGCAGCCCCTGGCCGAAGGGGAGGGAGGCCAGGGCCTCCTCTACTTCGCCCCCAAAGGGCTTTATCTGCCTCCCCTGGAAGCCCTCCAGGACCGCCCCTTCTTCCCCCTTTTGGTCTACAACTTCCTCCGGCCCTACCGCGAGGCCCCCACCGGCCTCCTGGCCCCCCAGGAGACCCTCCTTCCCATCCCGGGGGCAAGCTTCCTGCCCAAGGCCCCAGGAGGGGCGGGGCGCTTCCTGGCCCTTTTGGCCGCCTTAGTCCTCCTCCTGGAGGCCCTCTTCTTCCGAAGGGCAAGGCCCCAGGGGGCATAATGGGGCCATGCGCTTCCGCCCCTTTAGCGAGCTGGACATAGAACGCCTCAACCAGGTGGCGGGAAACCGCCCCCTGAGCCTGGGGGCCGTGCGCCACTTCGCCCGCACCGGCCACTCCTTCCTGGCCGAGGAGGGGGAAACCCCCCTGGGCTTTGCCCTGGCCCAGGCGGTGTGGCAGGGGGAGGCCACCACGGTGCTGGTCACCCGGCTGGAGGGAAGGAACAAGGAGGTCCTGGAAGGCCTCCTGCAGGCGGTGGTCAAGAGCGCCTACGACGCCGGGGTCTACGAGGTGGCCCTGCACCTGGACCCGGCACGGGAGGAGCTGGCGGAGGCCCTTAAGGCCCAGGGCTTTGCCGTGGGGCCCCTGGTGCTGGCGGTACGGGTCCTGGGAAGCCGGGGGGCCAGGGGGGAGACCCGGGGCGTCTTAGAATAGGGGGCATGAACCGCGTGCTCATCGGTATCCGGGGGGAGCCCACCCCCGAGGGGATGGAACGCATCCTCAAGGCCCTCAAGGGCCTGGAGGGGGTGGCCCAGGCCCAGGCCACGGGCCCTGCCCAGGTCCTGGTGGAGTACGACCCCCAGGCCCTCACGGTGATGGACCTCATCCGCACCATCCGGGAAGAGGGGTTTTTGGCGGGGATGCTTTGAGGCCCCCAGTAGACTGAGGGCCGAGGTGGAGCATGCTGGACTTCTACGCCCTGGAGGAGCTCCTCACCCCCGAGGAGCGGGAGATCCAAAAGGCCGCCCGCCGCTTCCTGGAGAAGGAAGCCCTGCCCTATATCCGCGACTGGTGGGAGGAGGGGGTCTTCCCCACCCACCTGATCCCCCAGTTTGCCGAGCTGGGCTTCCTAGGCCCCACCCTGCCCCCGGAATACGGGGGGGCCGGGGTAAGTAGCGCCGCCTACGGCCTCATCGCCTACGAGCTGGAGCGGGTGGACTCGGGGCTCAGGAGCTTCGTAAGCGTGCAGAGCTCCCTGGTCATGTACCCCATCTACGCCTTCGGGAGCGAGGCGCAAAGGCGGGAGTTCCTGCCCAAGCTGGCCCGGGGGGAGATGGTGGGTTGCTTCGGCCTCACCGAGCCCAATGGGGGCTCCGACCCCTACGGCAACATGAAGACCAAAGCCCGCCGGGAGGGGGACACCTGGGTGCTTTCCGGCACCAAGATGTGGATCACCAACGGCAACCTGGCCCATATCGCCATCGTCTGGGCCAAGGACGAGGAGGGGCGGGTCCTGGGCTTTATCGTGCCCACCGACAGCAAGGGCTTCCAGGCCCGGGAGGTGAAGCACAAGATGAGCCTCAGGGCCTCGGTGACCAGCGAGCTCATCCTGGAGGAGGTGCGGGTGCCCGAGGCCCTGCGCCTGCCCAAGGCGGAGGGTCTCAAGGCCCCCCTCTCCTGCCTCACCCAGGCCCGCTTCGGCATCGCCTGGGGGGTGCTGGGGGCGCTGGAGGCCGTCTACACCGAGGCGGTGGAGTTCGCCAAGAGCCGGAGCACCTTCGGCACGCCCCTGGCCCAGAAGCAGCTGGTCCAGGCCAAGCTGGCGGAGATGCTCTCGGACCACACGGAAGGCCTCCTCCTGGCCTGGCGCCTGGCCCGGCTCAAGGACGAGGGCAAGCTCAAGCCCGCCCAGGTCTCCCTGGCCAAGCGGCAGAACGTGGCCAAGGCCCTCAAGGCCGCCCGCCTGGCCCGGGACATCCTGGGGGGAAGCGGCATCACCCTGGAGTACCACGCCATCCGCCACATGCTGAACCTGGAGACCGTCTACACCTACGAGGGCACCCACGATATCCACACCCTGGTCCTAGGGCGCGAGGCCACCGGCCTCAACGCCCTCTAGTATGGTCATCGCCTTCACCGGCGACCCCTTTTTGGCCCGGGAGGAGCTCCTGAAGGAGGCCCGGCTGAGGGGTCTTACCCGCTTCACCGAGCCCACCCCGGAGGCCTTGGCCCAGGCCCTAAGCCCGGGGCTTTTCGGGGGAGGAGGGGCCATGCTGGACCTGCGGGAGGTGGGGGAGGGGGAGTGGAAGGCCCTGAAGCCCCTTTTGGAAGAGGTGCCCGAGGGGGTACCCGTCCTCCTCCTGGACCCCAAGCCTACTACCGCCCGGGCGGCCTTCTACCGCGCCCGGGAGCGGCGGGACTTCCCCACCCCCAGGGGAAAGGACCTCCTGCGGCACCTGGAGGGACGGGCCAAGCGCCTGGGGCTTAGGCTTCCCGCGGGGGTCTTGCAGTACCTGGCCTCCCTGGAGGGGGACCTCGAGGCCCTGGAGCGGGAGCTGGAGAAGCTTTCCCTCCTCTCCCCTCCCCTCACCCTGGAGAAGGTGGAAAAGGTGGTGGCCCTGAAGCCCCCCATCACGGGCTTTGACCTGGTGCGGGCGGTGCTGGAGGGAGACCCCAAGGGGGCCTTGGCCCGCCTCCGGCGCCTTAGGGAGGAGGGGGAGGAACCCCTTAAGCTCCTGGGGGCCTTCGCCTGGCAGTGGGGCCTCCTGGCCCGGGCCTGGATGCTCCTCCAGGAAAACCCCCGGCCCAGGGAGGAGGACCTGGCCCGCCTCGAGGCCCACCCCTACGCGGCCCGGCGGGCCTTAGAGCTGGCCAAGGGCCTCTCCCGGGAAGCCCTAAAGGAGGCCCTGGATACCCTGATGGCCGCGGAAAGGCGGGCCAAGGAGGGCAAGGACCCCTGGCTGGCCCTGGAGATGGCGGTCCTCCGGCTTTTGGGGCAACCCGCGCCCCTTCGTTGACCCGCTGGTCAGTCCCCTGGTATAGTCGGGGCATGCTCCAAGCCGAGCTGGTGGAAGCGGTGCTCCGGCGGGCCCTGGAGGGGGGAGCGGATTTCGCCGAGGTCTACGCGGAGCGTTCCAAAAGGCGGCGGATGAAGGTGCGCCAGGGCCGGCTGGAGGAGGCGGTCTCCGGCCTGGATTACGGCGCGGGCATCCGCCTCTTCTTCGGCCTCGAGGTGGTCTACGCCTACACCAACGACCTCACCCGGGAGGGGCTTCTGGAAGCCCTGGAAACCCTCCTCCGGGCCAAGGGGGCCCTGGGGAGGGTGGACGAGCGGGGTAGGGGGGGGCTGGACTTCCGCAAGCGGCTTCCCCAGGGGCTCCACACCCCCAAGGTGCCGCTGGAGGGAAAGGACAAGCGCTTCCGCCTGGAGCGCCTCCTGGAGGCGGAGGCGGGGGCCCGCCTGGCCCCGGAGATCAAGGAGGTGGAGGCCAGCCTCATGGAATGGACCCAGGAGGTCCTGGTGGCCAACACCGAGGGCACCTGGGCCGAGGAGGAGCGGGTGCGCACCCGGCTTTACGTGCTGGCCGTGGCCCAGGACGGGGCCGAGGTGCAGACGGGCTACGCCGCCCCCGGGAAGAGCGTGGGCCTGGAGCTCTTTGACCTCTATCCCCCGGCGGAGGTGGGGGCCAAGGCGGCCCGGCAGGCCCTCACCAACCTGCGGGCCAAGCCCGCCCCCGCGGGCACCTTCCCCGTGGTGGTGGGCAACGCCTTCGGCGGGGTCATCTTCCACGAGGCCCTAGGCCACCTCCTGGAGACCACCAGCGTGGCCAAGAAGGCCAGCGTCCTGGCCGACCGCCTGGGGGAGGAGGTGGCCAGCCCTGCGGTCACCTACGTGGACGACGGCACCCTGCCCCATGCCTGGGGCTCCAGCGAAATAGACGACGAGGGCCGCCCCACGGAGCGCACCGTCCTCATTGAGAAGGGAGTCCTCAAGGCCTACATGGTGGACCGCCTGGGCCACCTCCTCACCGGCTACCCCATGACGGGCTCCGGCCGCCGCCAGGACTACACCTACGCCCCCACCTCCAGGATGCGCAACACCTTCATCGCCCCCGGGGACCTGGAGGTGGAGGACCTCTTCGCGGGGATTGAGTTCGGCCTCTACGCCAAGGAGATGGGGGGCGGCCAGGTGAAGCCGGGCTCCGGGGAGTACAACTTCGCGGTGCAGGAGGGGTACATCATCCGCAAGGGGCGCCTGGAGGAGCCCGTGCGGGGGGCCATGCTGGTGGGCAAGGGGCCCGACACCCTCAGGAAGGTGGTGGCGGTGGCCAAGGACTGGGAGAACGCCCCCGGGATGTGCGGCAGCCTCTCGGGGGCGGTGCCGGTGGAGGTGGGCCAGCCCCACGTGCTGGTCTCGGAGATCGTGGTGGGCGGGCGGGCCTAGCCCCAGGGGGACGGACCATGACCCTAGAGGAAGCCAAGCGCTACGTGTTGCGGCGGGCCCGGGAACTGGGCCTCGAGGCCGAGGTCCTCTTCCAGGAGGAACGGGAGCTTTCCCTGCGAGCCCGGAACGGGGCCCTGGAGGAGATCAAGGAGGCCCGGCAGGGGGGCCTGGGCCTGCGGGTGGTGGCGGAGGGACGGGTGGGCTACGCCTACACCGAGGAGCTCTCCCCGGCGGCCCTGGACTGGGCCCTGGCGGAGGCCCGGGAAAACGCCCTCCTTTCCGGCAAGATGGGAAGCCTGCCCGAGGGCCAGCCCCTAGGGGCCCACGACCTCCTGGGGGAGGGGCTTTCCGCCCCCCTGGAGGCCAAGAAGGCGGCCGCCTTGGCCCTGGAGGCGGGCCTGCGGGAAGACCCCCGTACCAGGGCGGTGATGATGGCCACCTACACCGAGCGGGAGGTGCGGGTGAGCCTGGCCAGCACCCGGGGGGCGGAAGGCGCCTTCCGCACGGGGCTTACCGCCTTGGGGGGAAGCCTGGTCATGGGGGAGGGAGGAAGCCTCAAGCAGGGCTGGGACTTCCTCCCCGCCAAGGAGTTCCACACCCTGGAGCCCGGGCGCACCGCCTTGGAGCTAAGGGAAAAGACCGCCAGGCTCCTGGGCGCAAAGCCCCTGCGCACGGGCCGCTACCGGGCCTACCTGGAGCCCAGGGCCATGGCCAGCCTCCTCATGGTCTTCGCCCAAGCCCTCTCCGGGAAAAACGCCATGGAGGGGAAAAGCCGCCTTCTGGGCAGGCTGGGGGAGCAGGTGGCCTCGAGGCTCATCACCCTCATTGACGACCCCACCCTGGAGCGGGGCCTCCTCTCCCGCCCCTTTGACGCGGAGGGCACCCCCGCCCGCCCCACGCTGGTCATTGAGGAGGGGGTCTTCCGCACCTTCCTCCACAACACGGAAAGCGCCCGGGCCCTGGGCCAGGCCAACACCGGCCATGCCTTCCGCCGCTACCAGGGCACCCTGGACGTGGCCCCCAGCAACCTCTACCTGCGGCCCGTGGGGAACCTGAGGCTGGAGGAGGGGGTCCTCCTCACCGAGTTCATGGGCCTCCACGCGGGGGCCAACCCCGTGAGCCTGGACTTTTCCCTGCAGGCCCTGGGGCTTTGGGTGGCGGAAGGCAAGGTGCAGTACGCGGTGGAGAACTTCGCCGTGAGTGGTAACCTCCTGGACCTGCTCCAGGCGGTGGAGGCGGTGGGGGATGACCTCACGTGGCACCTCATGCCCGCCGCCGCCATCGGTAGCCCCACGGTGGCGGTGGCGGAGCTCTCCTTCGCCGGGGCATGAAGGTCCTCGTCACCCGCACCCTGCCCGGAAAGGCCCTGGACCGCCTGCGGGAACGGGGCCTCGAGGTGGTGGTCCACCAGGGCCTCTTCCTCCCCCGGGAGGAACTCCTCAGGAAGGTGGAAGGGGCGGTGGGCCTCATCCCCACGGTGGAGGACCGCATAGACGCCCAGGTGATGGAGCGGGCCAAAACCCTTAGGGTCATCGCCTGCTACAGCGTGGGGGTGGACCACGTGGACCTGGAGGCCGCCCGGGCCCGGGGCATCCGCGTCACCCACACCCCCGAGGCCCTCACCGCCGCCACCGCCGACCTCACCCTGGCCCTCCTCCTGGCGGTGGCCCGGCGGGTGGTGGAGGGGGTGGACTACGCCCGGCAGGGGCAGTGGCAGGCCTGGCACCCGGAGCTCCTCCTGGGGCTGGACCTGGAGGGCCTCACCCTGGGCATCGTGGGCATGGGCAGGATTGGCCAGGCGGTGGCCCAGCGGGCCGAGGCCTTCGGCCTGCGGGTGGCCTACACCAGCCGCCAGCCCAAACCCCTCCCCTATCCCAGGCTTTCCCTGGAAGAACTCCTGGAGACCGCGGACATCGTCTCCCTCCACGCCCCCCTCACCCCCGAGACCCACCGGCTGATGAACCGGGAAAGGCTTTGGGCCATGAAACGGGGGGCCATCCTCCTCAACACCGCCCGGGGGGGCCTGGTGGACACCCTGGCCCTGGTGGAGGCCCTGGAGGGCCACCTCTTCGGGGCCGGCCTGGACGTGACCGACCCCGAGCCCCTGCCCCCGGACCACCCCCTCTACCGGCGCCCCAACGCCGTCATCACCCCCCACATGGGCTCCGCGGGCAGGCGCACCCGGGAGCGCATGGCCGAGATGGCGGTGGAAAACCTGCTGGCCGTGCTGGAAGGGCGTGAACCTCCAAACCCGGTAGTATAGCCCCCATGAGCCTCCTCATCGGCTTTCTCGGCGGGGCCTTCGGCGGCCTAGTGGGCCTAGGCGGGGGCACGGTGATGATCCCCCTCATGGTGGGCCTCCTGCGCCTTTCCCAGCACAAGGCCCACGGGACCAGCCTGGTGGCGGTCTTCTTCACCGGGCTCATGGGGTCCTTTACCTACGGGCTCCAGGGCTCCTTGAATGGGAAGGCCGCCTTTTTCCTGGCCGCCACCGCCATCCTCACCGCCCGGCTTGGCGCCCGCTACGCCCACAGCCTCCCAGAAAGGGACCTCAAGCGGGCCTTCGGCGGCTTTCTCCTCTTCGTCTCCCTGCTCCTCCTCCTCAAGCCCTACCTGGCCCCCATGGGCCTGGTGCAGGGGGAGGTGTTCACGGACCTGGTGCTCCTCCTGGCCGGGGGCCTCACCGGCTTCCTCTCGGGGATGATGGGGGTGGGCGGGGGGACCATCATGGTGCCCGCCATGGTCCTCCTCCTGGGCCTGCCCCAGCACACCGCCCAGGGGACCAGCCTCCTGGCCATGGTCCCCGCCAGCCTGGTGGGGGCCCACACCCACCTGCGCCTGGGCAACGTGGAGCGCGGCCTGGCCCTGGGCCTGGTGCCTGGGGTGCTCCTGGGCACCTTTTTGGGGGGGGAGCTGGCCCACTACCTGCCCGAGGGCGGCCTGCGCCTGGTCTTCGCCGCCGTCCTCTCCTGGACGGGCTGGCGGTACCTCCGCCCACCCGTCAAAAAGTAA
>NZ_AQWU01000056.1 GCF_000376265.1 Thermus igniterrae ATCC 700962 | reverse complement strand
TAGGTGAGGTGGAAGAAGGCGCGGAAGAGAAGGAGGGCCAGGTAAAGGGCGTGGCTGTAGCGCCAGGGGCGGCCCCGCTTGCCTTTGGGGGTGGGAGGGGCCACCTCCCGGGCCAGGCGCAGGCAGTGTTCCAAGACCTCCTTGGGGCTTGCCTCCCTGCGAAGGAAGCCTCGCTTGCCCATCAGGAGAGAGATATACACCCGTCCTCCTGACCTTTGCAAGGCAAGCCCAGCCGCAAGCCCCAGGTCCCCTAGCGCTCCACCTCCACCTTGATTTTATAGTTTCCCCGCCGGGTCTCGCCCAGCACCTCAAGAAGCCTTAAGGCCCCAAGCCCCTCGGCCAAAAGGGTGTCCCCGGGGGCCACCTCGTCCTTGGGGGAGGCCACCTTGCCCCGTAGGCGCACCTTGCCCGCCTTGACCCCCTGGACGAAGTAGGTCCGGGAGACGCCAAAGCCCTTGGCCCCCACGGCGTCCACCCGCAAGGAGGGCACCACCAGGGTGCGCACCCGCTCCCGGCCCGGCCTGAGGGCCCCCTCCGGGGGGGGCAGGGGGGTGTGGCCCGCCGCCAGGAGGGCCTTCTTGCCTTGGGGCAGGAGGGCCAGAAGGAAGCCCCCCTCCACCTCCTCCAGGTCCCCCATGGCCTCCCCCAGGTCCGGGGGCTCCTTCTCCAGGAAGACCACCTCCACGGGGTCGTGCACCGAGGGGACCTCAGGGGGGTAGAGGACGGCCACCTTCCGCTCCGCCAGGGGTAGGCCCCCGAAGAAGGCCACCTTTAGGCCCTCGGCCCGGGCCTGCTCCTCCAAAAGGGCCTGGGCCTCGAGGTCCAGGAAGCCCGTCTGCACCACCCGGCCGCCCCGGGCCCGCTTGAGGTAGGCAAGGAGGTCCGCCACGCTCCCCATCCTACCCGGTCAGGGGGCCTCCTCCCGCACCACGAAGCTCAGGCGGGCGCTGGCCCGTTCTTCCCCCTCCACCAGGGCCCGCACCGCCACCTTGCCCAGGCCGCGGCGGAAGAGGAGGAGCTCCCCCTCCAGGACCATCGTGTCCCCAGGGACCACGGGCTTCTTGAAGCGGGCCTCCTCCACCCCCACCAGGAAGACCAGCCCTCCGGGCTTGAAGCCCGGCTGCCGGGCGATGGTGCCCACCGCCGCCTGGGCCATGGCCTCGAGGATCAGCACCCCCGGCATCACGGGGTAGCCGGGGAAGTGGCCCTGGAAGTGGGGCTCGTTGAAGGTGACGTTCTTCAGGGCGCGGAAGGTGCGCTCGTCCGCGTGGAGCACCCGGTCAATGAGGAGAAAGGGGTAGCGGTGCGGGAGGAGCCGGAGGATCTCCCCAATCTCCACGGCCTCACCTCTTCAGCACGTCGTCGGAGGAGAGGATGGTGTCCTCCAGGACGTGGAGCATCTCCAGGGCCTTCCCCGTGCCTAGGGCCACCGCCTCTATGGGGTTTTCCGCCACCACCACCGGCACCCCGGTGGCCTCCTCCAGGGCCACGTCCAGGTTCTTGAGGAGGGCCCCGCCCCCGGTGAGGAGGATGCCCCGCTCGTAGATGTCCGAGGCCAGCTCGGGCGGGGTGGTCTCCAGCACCCCCTTCACCCCCTGGAAGATCTTCTCCAGGGGCTCCTTGAGGGCCTCGGCCACGTCCTCGGCGGGGATCTCCGCCGTGCGGGGGAGGCCCGTGATGAGGTCGCGGCCCCGCACCTCGGCCACCTCCTTCTCCTCCCCGGGGAGGACCTTGGCCCGGCCCAGCTGGATCTTGAGCTCCTCGGCGGTGCGCTCCCCGATGAGGAGGCTGTACTTCTGGCGGACGTAGCGGATGATGGCCTGGTCCATCTCGTTCCCGGCGATGCGCAGGCTCTCCGAGCGCACAATCCCCCCCAGGGAGATGACGGCGATGTCGGTGGAGCCGCCGCCGATGTCCACCACCATGCTCCCCGTGGGCTCGGCCACGTTGATCCCCGCGCCGATGGCCGCCGCCAGGGGCTCCTCGATGAGGTAGACCTTCTGGGCCAGGGCGGAGACCGCCTGCACCACCGCCCGCCGCTCCACATCCGTAACCCCGGAGGGCACCCCCACCATGACCCGCGGCTTGAAGAAGCGGCTCATGGGGGAGAGCACCTTCTGGAGGAAGAGGAGGAGCATGCGCTCGGTGAGGGCGTAGTCGGCGATAACCCCGTCCTTGAGAGGCCGCACCGCCACGATGTTCCCCGGGGTGCGCCCCAGCATGCGGTAGGCCTCGGCCCCCACCGCCTTGACCTCCCGCTTCCCCTGCACCACGGCAATCACCGAGGGCTCGCGCAGGACGATGCCCTTCCCCCGCACGTAGATGAGGACGCTGGCCGTCCCCAGGTCAATCCCGATGTCCTCGCCCCTAAGCATATCGCCCCATTCTACCCGCTAGCGGGCGTACTCCACCGCTCGGGTCTCCCGCACCACCGTGACCTGCACCTGGCCGGGGTAGTTCATCTCCCGCTCTATGCGGCTGGCGATCTCCCGGGCCAGGAGGGTGGCCTTGGCGTCGGTGATCTTGTCGGGCTTGACGATGACCCTCACCTCCCGCCCCGCCTGCACGGCGAAGGCCGTCTCCACCCCGGGGAAGGAGAGGGCAATGCGCTCCAGGGCCTCGAGGCGCTGCAGGTACTCCTCCAAGGACTCCCGCCTGGCCCCGGGCCGGGCGGCGGAAAGGGCGTCGGCGGCAGCCACCAGCACGGCATACACCGTTTCGGCGTTCTCGGGGTCGTGGTGGTGGGCGATGCCGTCAATCACCTCGGGGGGCTCCCCAAAACGCCGGGCCAGGGCGATGCCGATCTCCACATGGCTTCCCTCCACCTCCCGGTCCACGCTCTTGCCGATGTCGTGCAAAAGCCCCGCCCGCCGGGCCAGGGCCGCATCCAGGCCCAGCTCCGCGGCCATGATGCCCGTGAGGTGGGCCACCTGGATGGAGTGCTTGAGGACGTTCTGCCCGTAGCTGGAGCGGAAGTGGAGCCGGCCTAAGAGCTGGATGAGCCCGGGCTTCAGGCCCACCACCCCGGCCTCGAGGGCCGCCTCCTCCCCCCTTTCGTAGATGAAGGTCTTCATCTCCTGCTTGGCCTTCTCCACCACTTCCTCAATGCGGCTTGGGTGGATGCGGCCATCCTTGAGGAGCTCTTCCAGGGCCATGCGGGCAATCTCCCGGCGCACGGGGTTAAAGGAGGAAAGGAGGACCGCCTCCGGGGTGTCGTCAATGATCAGGTCCACCCCGGTGAGGGCCTCAAAGGTGCGGATGTTCCGCCCCTCGCGCCCGATGATGCGCCCCTTCATGGCATCGGAGGGGATGGGCACCACGGAGACCGCCAGCTGGGCCGCGGTCTCGGAGGCCTGGCGTTGCATGGCCTGGGCCAGGATCTTCTGGGCCTCCCGCCTTGCCTCCAGCCGGGCCTTCTCCAGGGCGGCCCGCACCCGCTGGGCCTTCTCCTCCTCCAGCTCCTGGTCCAGCCGCTCCAGGATGAGCCGCCTGGCCTCCTCCGGGGAAAGGCCAGCCACCTGGTAGAGCCTGGCCTCCACCTCCTTCTCCCTCTCCTGAAGCTGGGCCTCCCGCTCCTTCAGGCCCTCCTCCCGCTTGGCCAGGGCCTCCTCCAGGGCGTCCAGCCGGAGGGCCCGGGCGTCCAGGGCCTCCCCCCGCTTGGAAAGCCTTTCCGCCTCGCGGCGGAGCTCCTCCCGCTCCTCCTTGAGGCGCTCCCGTTCCCCCCGCACCTCCTCCTGGAGGGCCCTAAGCCGCTCCCGCTCGGCGCGGAGCTCTTCCCGTTCCGCCTTCAGCCGCTCCTCGGCCTCGGCCAGGCGCCTTTTGGCCTCGGCCTCCAGGGCCTCCACCCGCCTTTTGGCCTCGGCCTCCAGCTCCTGGCGCAGGGCCCTCCCCCGCTCCTCGGCGGCCTCCCGCAGGGCCCTGGCCTCCTGGCGGGCGGCCTCCAGGATCTCCCGCGCCTCCTTGCGGGCGGCCTCGAGGGCCTCCCTGGCCTCCTCCTTGGCCGCCTCCAAAAGCTCCCGGGCCTCCCGGCCCGCCTGCTCCTCTCCCCGGCGCCTCAGGAAAAGCGCCAAAAGGAGGAGGAGGACCAGGAGGAAGAGCACCAGGTCCAGCAGGCTCATCTACTCCTCCTCCTCGCTGGCGGCCAGGACCACCTCCCCGGCCCGTTCCAGGACCTTGGCGCGGATCTCCTCCAGAAGCTCGGGCCGCTCCCGCAGGTAGTCCGCCGCCTTCTCCTTGCCCTGGCCCAGCCGGGCCTCCCCATAGGAGAACCAGGAGCCCGCCTTCTCAATCACGTTGGCCGCCACGGCCACGTTCACCAGGTCCATGACCGGGTCCAGCCCCCGGCCGAAGTAAATCTCCAGCTCGGCCTCCCGGAAGGGGGGGGCCAGCTTGTTCTTGACCACCTTTACCTTGACGCGGATGCCCACCGCCTCGTTGCCCACCTTGATGGGCTGGCCGCTTTTGCGCACGTCCAGGCGCACGCTGGCGTAGAACTTCAGGGCCCGCCCCCCGGGGGTGGTCTCGGGGTTGCCGTACATCACCCCCACCTTCTCCCGCACCTGGTTGATGAAGATGGCGGCGGTGTTGCTCTTGGAGAGCACCGCGGTGAGCTTCCGCAGGGCCTGGCTCATAAGCCGGGCCTGGAGGCCCACGTGCTGGTCCCCCATCTCCCCCTCAATCTCCGCCTTGGGCACCAGGGCGGCCACGGAGTCCACCACGATCACGTCCACCGCCCCGGAGCGGGCCAGGAGCTCCACGATCTCCAGGGCCTGCTCCCCGGTGTCCGGCTGGGAGACCAGGAGGTCCTCCACCTTCACCCCCAGCTTCTGGGCGTAAAGGGGGTCCAGGGCGTGCTCCGCGTCCACGAAGGCCGCCACCCCCCCCTGCTTCTGGGCCTGGGCGATGATGGTGAGGGCCAAAGTGGTCTTCCCCCCCGACTCGGGCCCGTAGATCTCAATGACCCGCCCCCGGGGAATGCCCCCTATGCCCAAGGCCAGGTCCAGGCCCAAGGAACCCGTGGGGATCACGTCCACCTGGAACTTGGGCAACTCCCCCAGGCGCATCACCGCGCCCTTGCCGAACTCCTTCTCAATGGTCTTTAGGGCGTTTTCCAGGGCTTTCTTCTTGTTCTCGTCCATGCTCACCTCGCAGAGGGAATTTCTCCAAAATGGTGTAGACGGGCCCCTTGGGCTTAAGCTCCGAACGCACCAGGGCGAACTCGGAAACCGGCCACTCCAGACCGAAGACCACCGGGGGCACCCGGGGGGCCGGGGCCTTGCGCCGGGCCAGGGTGATGTGGGGCTTGAAGGGCTTGTCCCCCCCCGCCCGCAGGGCCTCTTCCCCCAGAAGCTCCGCCACCCCCGCCCTAAGCCCCTCGGCCAGGAGGGAAAACCCCTCCCCCTCGGCCTTGGCGAACCAAACCCGGGGCGTGCCCTCGTTGGGGAAGTAGCCTGTGCCCCGGATGCGGGCGGCAAAGGGGGGCACCAGCCGCCCCAGGCGGTGCCCCAGGGCCCGCAGGTCCGGCAGGTCCTCCTCCGGTCGCTCCCCCAGGAACAAGAGGGTGAGGTGGAGGTGGTGGGGGGCCACCTCCTTCCACCCCTTAAAACGGGCCACCTGGCCCTGGGCCTCCACCAGGGCCTGCCGTACCTCCTCCGGCAGAAAAACCGCGTAGAAAAGCCTCATGTCAGCAGGAGGGCCAAGGCGGCGTACACGCTCCGCAGGCGGATGGTCTCCCGGTCGCCGGGGAAGCGGTAGCGGCGCGCCTCCGCGCCCTTGGGTCCCGCCAGGGCCACGTACACCGTGCCCACCGCCTCCCCTTCCAGCGGATCCGGCCCCGCCACCCCGGTGGTGGCCAGGGCATAGGTGGACCCGAAAAGCGCCCGGGCGGCCTCCGCCATGGCCTTGGCCGTCTCGGCGGAAACCGTCTTGGCGAGGAGTTCCTCCGGCACCCCGAAGCGGGCCTTGGCCCCTAGGGAATAGGATACCACGCCCCCCAGGTAGAACCGGCTCGCCCCCGGCACCCGGGTGATCTCCGCCCCCAAAAGCCCCCCGGTCAGGCTCTCCATGGTGGCCAGGGTGGCCCCCTCCAGCTCCAGCCGGCGCTTCACCGCCTCGGCCAGGGTGAGCTCCCCCTCACCCCAGACCTCCTTGAAAAGCTTCTTCTTAATGCGCTCGGTCAGGTCCGCCACCAGGTCCTCCCGGCCCCGCACCACCACCTCCACCCCATGGGGCCTGGGGTAGGTGCCCACCTCCACCTCCTCCCCCCGCAGGAAGAGGTCGCCCAGCCGCTCCACGATCTCCGACTCCCCGATGCCCCAGGTCTTGAGGACCCTCTCCCCATAGGCCCGGCGGGGAAGGCCCAGCTGGGGCAGAAGTGCCTGCCACATGGGCCGCCACTCGGAGGGCGGCCCGGGAAGGAGCACCAGGTCTTTGCCGCCCTTGCGCACCCACCAGCCAGGGGCCGTGCCCCGGGGGTTGGGAAGCCAGGTGGCGGAGGGGATTTTTAGGGCCTGCTTGCGGTTGGCCTCGGGCATGGGGCGCCCCCGGGCCCGGAAGAGGCCCTCTATGTGGGCCAGCATCCCCTCGTCCAGCTCCAAAGGCTCCCCCAGGGCCTCGGCCACCGCCTCCCGGGTCACGTCGTCCGGGGTGGGGCCAAGCCCCCCCGAGAGGACCACCAGACGGGCCCGTTCCCAGGCCTCCCCCACCTCGCGGACCAGAGGGGGAAGCTCGTCCGCCACCCGCAGGGTGCGCTCCACCTTGAGGGCGTAGGGCTTGAGGCTTTGGGCGATTTCCGCTGTGTTGGTGTCCAGGGTCTCCCCGTAGAGGAGCTCCGTGCCTACCCCGAGGATCTCTGCCCGCTCCATGCCGCCTCCTTGAAGGGGAGGGCCTCCACCAGAAAACGCCCCCCGCCCCCCTCCACCACCATCCCCGGGAGGACCTCCTTGCGCACCACCGCCAGGCCCAGGAGGCCATAGGGGGTCTCCAGCAGGCGCTTGGCCTCCCCTACCCGCTTCTCCCCCAGGAACAGGGGAAAGGGAGGCTCAGCCCCCGGCTCCAGGGCCCTGAGGCCCAGGAGGCCATAGGGCACCTCCTTCCCCTCGGTGCGGGCCATGATCTCCTGGCCCACGTAGCACCCCTTGCCGTAGTCCACCAGGTGGAGCAGGCCCACGCTCTGGGGCAGTTCGCCCCGCACATCGGAGAGGAGGGGCGTCCCGCGGAGGAGGGTGTACAGGGGGTAAAGCTCCGGGGGCAGAGCCCCTTCGGCGGCCTCGGCCACCTCCTCCCGCCCATCCGCGTGCAGGAGGCGGACAAGGGACACCGGCAAAACCTCCACCTGGTCAAAGACGATGTAGCGCTTTAGCCGGGCCTCGAGGCCCTCGAGGCTCCCCCAAGGGGCCAGCAAAAACCCCTCGGGATGGGGAAACAGGGTGGCCGCCTCCTCTATCTGGCCCTTGTGGTTGAGGAAAAGGGCCCCCGCCGGCCCGGAAAGCCGCCTGAGGTCCCGGGTACACTGCCCCTGGAGGAAGGCCAAGGCATCGGGCCCCCTGAGGAGCAGAAGGCCGGGGAAGGCAAAGTACCCCTCCCCCGCCAGGGCTTTTTCCAGCAGTGCCTCCATCCCCCCCATTATTGACCAAAGGGTCAGGCGGGGTGGAGAATGGCCCACGTGCGTTTTTTCTGGGGCTCCTTTGTGGCGCTCTTCCTGGTGGGGGTGGTGGTGGCCCTGCCGGGGGCGGCCCTGCCGGCGTGGCGGGCGCGCTACGGGGTGGGGGAGGAGGTCTCCTGGTTCTTCACCGCCCTCCTCCTGGGCCTCGTTCTGGGGGTGCGCCTGGCCCAGGGGGAGCGGCGCCACCCCCTTCTCCCTGCCGCGCTCCTCCTCCTGGGCCTGGGCCTCCTGGGGGTGGCCCTAGCCCCAGGGTTTCCCCTGGTGGTGGCCCTGGCCTTCTTCCTGGGCCTCGCCCAGGGGGTGCTGAACGTCCACGGCAACAGCCTGGTGGGGGAGCTCTACCCCCAGAAACGGGTGGAGCTCCTGAACCGGGTGAACGTGGCCTTCGGCCTGGGGGCGGTCTTCACCCCCTTCGCCCTCACCCTCCTGCCCTACGCCGCCGTCCTGGGCCTGGGGGCCCTTCTGGCCTGGGTGGGAGCCGGACTCCTCTGGCAGGCCCCTCCGGTGGAGCGCGGCCAGAGGGGCAACGGGGGCAGGCTCTGGCCCTTCCTCCTGGCCGTGGCCCTTTACACCGGGCTGGAGGGAAGCCTGGCCACCTGGAACCGGGTGTGGCTGGAGCACCTGGGGTACGCCACGGCCACCGGGGGGCTCCTCCTCTCCTTCTACTGGCTCGCCCTGGCCCTAGGCCGGCTTCTCCTCGCCCGCCAGGTGGCCCAAAGGCCCCTCTTCGCCCTGAAAGGGCTCCTGGTGGGCGTCCTGGGGCTTCTCTTCCTCAACCTCTTGCCCCCCACCGCCCTCCTCTTCCCCCTGGTGGGCTTCTTCCTGGGCCCCCTCTTCTCCACCCTCTTCGCCCTGGTCCAGGCCCGCTTTGGCCACCGGGCCCTGGGGGGGCTCCTCTACGCGGGGGCGGCGGGGAGCACCCTGGTGCCGGCCCTCTTCGCCCACCTCCCCCCAGGGGGCATTCCCCTGGGCCTTCTTGGCCTGGTGCTGGCCCTTTTCCTCCTGGTGCAGGGGCTGGAACGGGAGGAGGCCCGTGCTTAAGGCCCTCCTCTTTGACCTGGACGGTACGCTGGCGGACACCGACCCCCTGCACCGCCGGGCCTGGCAGGAGGTGCTCAGGCCCTATGGCCTGGCAGTGAGCCCGGCCTTCTACCGGGAAAGGATCTCGGGCAGGCTCAACCCGGAGATCGTGCGGGACCTCCTGGGCCTGGAAGGAGAGGCGGCTCGGGCCCTCATAGAGGCCAAGGAGGCCCTCTTTCGCCACCTGGCCCAGGACCTGAAGCCCACCCCGGGGCTCCATGCCCTCCTGCAAAAGGCTCAAGCCAGGGGGCTCACGTGGGGCGTGGTGACCAACGCCCCCAAGGAAAACGCCCTCCACGTGCTCAAGGCCCTGGGCCTGAACCCACCCCTTCTGGTCCTGGCGGAGGAGGTGGGGCGGGGCAAGCCCGACCCCCTCCCCTACCGGGTGGCCCTCGAGGGCCTAGGGATACCCCCTGAGGAGGCTTTGGCCTTTGAGGACTCCCCCGCGGGGGTGCAAAGCGCCGTGAGAGCGGGCATCCCCACCTACGCCCTCCCCACGGGACATAGCCCCGAGGCCCTCCTGGCCGCGGGGGCCAAGGAAGTCCTGAGGGACTTCAGGGAGGCCTTGGGCCTGCTATAGGGCGTACCGGGCGAAGGCTGCCTCATCAAAGCGGGCCCGCACCAGGTCGTCCCAGTAGAGCCAGCCCTCCCGGAAGGGGGGGAAGGGGAAGAAGCCGCCCTCCACCTTCAGGTGGAAGGCCAGCTCGTTGGGCTCGGTCACCCCCTGCTGAAAGGCCAGAAGGGCCGAGTGGTAGGCTCCAAAGCTGCTTTGGGCCTGGCTTCCCACCATGGCCCTCTTTCCCTTTTCCCGGGCCAGGGCCAGCATCTCCAGGGTCCAGGTGATGCCGGTGCGGGCGGGCTTGAGGTTCAGGATGTCAAAGGTGTCCAGGAGGAGCTCCCGGCGAAGGTCCTTGGGGGTCATGGCCGAGTCGTCGGCGATGAGGGGGAGGATCTTCTTTTCCCGAAGCCCCCTTCTGGCCTCCACCTCCTCCGTGGGCAAGGGTTCCTCCACGTAGAGGAGGCCGAGCTCCTTCCAGGCGATGAGGTAACGCACAGCCTCCTTGGGGGAGAGGGTTTCGTTGGCGTCGGCGTAAAACTGGGCCTCTGGCAAAGCCTCCTTGAGGTGGGCGATCCTCTGGGTGTCCCCCTCGAGGTCCCGGCCCACCTTCACCTTGAAGACCCGGACCCCGGCGGCGTAGGCCATCCTGGCGTCCTCCAGCATGGCCTCTTCTGAGGCCATACCCAGGAGGTAGGCCACGCGCACCCGGTGCTTGGCGGGCTTGAGGACCTGGTGGAGCTCCTCCCCCTCGCTCCTGGCCCAGGCCTCCCAGATGGCCATGTCCAGGGCTCCCTTGAGGCCCAGGTTGCAGGGAAAGCCTTCCAGGAGGGCCCGGATTCCCTCCTGGTCGTCGGCCTCGAGGCCCAAAAGCTTAGGCTTCAGGTACTCCAGGCCCGCCTGCACGCTCCCCAGGGTCTCGCCGTAGATGGTGGGCCGGATGGCCACCTCCGCCCGGCCCAGGGCACCATCCGAAAGCTCCACCTCCAGAAGGGCGTGCTCCAGGGCCTGGAGCTCCGAGGATTTTCCCCAGCGCAGGGGGGCCTTCAGGGGGATGCGGAAGGGAATGAGGCGGATGTCCTTAAGGCTGGCCATGAGGCCCATTTTATGCCCCCCGGCCCGGTCAGAACCCGTGCCGGGAAAGGAAGGCCCGCACTTCCCCCACCTCCTCTTCCGGGGTCAAGGCCTCGGTGTCCAGGACCAGGGCCCGGGGGTGGTGGGCCAGGAGGCGCAAGGGGCCTTGGGGGTCATAGTTCCGCTTCTCCTCGGCCACGATCTTCAGCTTGGCCAGGACCTCCTCGGCCGGGGCCAGGGCCAGGACCTCCGCCAGCTCCTCCGGGGAGAGGACCCCCTCCGCCAGGGCCTCCATTTCCGCCATCTCTTCAGGGCGCAGGGCCACCCGGTCAAAGGCGTCCTGGCGGCGGATGAGGCGCTTGAGCCGGGTGAGGTCCCGGGCGTGGAGGACCACGAAGAGGGCCTTTGGGAGGTGCGCCAGGGCATAGGCCACCTCCGCCTCCCCCCTCAGGCCGTCAAAGAGGAGGAGAGGGTGGGCCTCCACGAACCCCCGGGCCAGCACCTCCGCCACCCCCCCGGGGAACTCCTCCCGGAAGCGGCGGGTGAGGCGGAAGCGCTCCTCCCGGGGGATGGGGGGCTTGGCCCCATAGCGGGGGAGGACGTAGAGGTCCACGAGCTCCCGGCGGTCCGGAAGCCGGGGAAGGCCCAGGGCCTCCACCAGGGTGCTCTTGCCCACCCCGGTGAGGCCCACCAGGACCAGGAGGGAGGTCTGAGAAACGGGAAGCAGGCCGGGGAGAGGGTCTAGGGAGAAAGCCGCCATGGAGGCCATTGTAGGCAAAAAGAAGCAAGCCTTTCCCCGGCCCAAGCCAGGGGCTTTTGCTATGATGGCGGGGATATGAAGCGGCTCCTTACCCTCCTCAGCCTGGCCCTGGGGCTTGCCCTGGCCCAGGCTCCCGCCTATCCGGAAAACACCCTGGGCCTCGGCTACAGCCCGGAAAAGGGGTTCCACCTCCAGGCTAGCGCCTTCCTTCCCTTCTCCCCCCTGGGCATTGACACCGGGGCCGACCTCCAGCTCCGCCTGGCCCAACCCCTCGAGGCCCAGCTCCTCCTCAAGGCCAACCTCTTCCCCGGCCTGGTCCTGGCCGACCTCTACACCTCGGTGGGGCTCGGCCTGGACCTGCGCTACCCCTTTGGCCTCCACCTGGGCCCGGTGCTGAGCGTGGAGGTGCCGGGCGGGGCCCTTTCCGGCACCCTGGGCCTCGGGTACCAAAACGGCCTCCACCTGGCCTGGGGGGCGGGCTTCCGGCTCTACCTGGAGCCCCTGGCCCTCGAGGTCTCCGCCTCGGACCGCTACCCCTTCCTCCTGAGCCTCCTCTACCTCTGGTAGCCCCGTGCGCCGCCTGCCCCTCTTCCTCTTCTCCCTCCCCGCCCTCTTCACCCTGGGCCTCTTCGTCCTCTACCCCTTCCTGGACGTCCTGCGCTTTTCCACCTGGGACTGGTCGGGGCTTTCCGAGCCCAAGCCCATTGGCCTCAAGAACTACCAGGACCTCATCCAGGACCCCGCCTTCTGGGGTAGCCTCTGGGTGACCCTGAAGTTCATGCTCCTGGCCCTACCCCTCTTCGTGCTCCTCTCCATCGGGCTGGCGGTGGCCCTGGAGGGGGCTCCTTACGAGCGCTTCGCCAAAGGCCTCCTCTTCCTCCCCGGCCTGGTCACCCTGGGCGGGGCCACCCTCTCCTGGTACACCCTCTTCACCCCGGAGTACGGGGCCCTGGCCCAGTTCCTCCCCATCCCCCCCTGGGACCGGGAGGGGTTCTGGGCCCTGGCCATGGTGGTGCTCTTCACCCTGTGGCGCCACCTGGGCTACGGGGTGCTGGTGGCCTCGGCCCGGCTCAAGGCCATCCCCAAAACCCTCCTGGAGGCGGCCTACGTGGACGGAGCAGGCCCCTGGGAGGCCTTCCGCCACGTGGTCCTGCCCCTGATGCGCCCGGCGGTGGCCTTTTTGGTGGTGGTGGGCACCATCCTCTCCCTGCAGTCCTACTCCGCGGTCTTCCTCCTCACCCGGGGCGGGCCCTATGGGGCCACCCGGGTCCTGGGCTACTACCTCTACGAGTCGGGGTTTGAGAACTTCCGCCTGGGCTACGCCGCGGCGGTCACCGTGGTCATCCTCCTCCTCACCCTCCTCTTCGCCTACGCCCAGCTGCGGCTTTTGCGTCACGGGGAGGAGTAGCGGTGGCGGGCCAGGTCCTTGAGGTGGCCCTCAAAATCCGGGTTTAGGAAAATCCGCCCCTGGGCGTGGAAAAAGTAGAGGTAGGGGCGGCCCTTCTCGTCCAGGCGCACCGGGTTCAGCACCGCCAGGAGGGCAGCCCGCCCCGGGTTGCCGATGGGCCCCGGGGGCAGGCCGGCGTAGCGGTAGGTGTTGTAGGGGGAGTCCACGGCGAAGTCCCCCGCGGGGCGGGAAAGCTCGGGAAGGGGCTTCCCCAGGGCGTAGGCCACGGTGGGGTCCGCCTGCAGGGGCATGCCCCGCTCCAGCCGGTTCAGGAAGACCCCAGCGATGAGGGGCATCTCCGCCTCGCTCCCCGCCTCCACCTGGACGATGGAGGCCAGGGTCACCCAGGCGTGGACGGAAAGGCCGCGGGCCTGCAAAAGCTGGCGCACGGGAGGGGTGAGCTCGGCCTCAAAGCGCCGGAGCATGGCCCGCACCACCTCCTCCGGGGTGGCCAGGAGGTCAAAGGTGTAGGTGGCGGGGAAGAGGTAGCCCTCCAGGGTCCTCCCCTCCACGTAAGGGGGTTTCAGCCCCTCGGGGTCCTCCACCAGACGCAAGAACCCCTCCCCATCCAGGCCGGCCTGGGAAAGCCGGCGGCCATAGTCCACCGCCCGCAATCCCTCGGGGAAGGTGAGGCTCACCCTCAGGGGCTCCTCCCCCCCGGTGAGGGCCCGGGCCAGGCGAAAGGCCCCTTCCCCCTTGAGGCGGTAGACCCCCGGCACCAGGCGCTTGGCCCGGCCGGAAAAGCGCAGGTAGGCGGAAAAGAGATACCCCGAGCGCAACAGGCCCGCCCCCTCCAGGGCCCGGGCCACCTCCGCCCCCGTGGCCCCCCGGGGGATGCGCACCGTGGCCTCCTTACCCGTGGGGCCCAAAAGCCAGAGGACATAGGCCAAAAGCCCGGCGAAGGTGAGGAAGAGCAGGACCACCCCACGCCAGAGCCAGGGCCTAGGGCCTTCCGGCAAGGTACCCCTCCAGCAGGACCACGGCGCTCAGCTCGTCCAGCTTGCCCTTTTCCTGGCGCACGCGCTTGGGGGCATGCTTGAGCCGCTCCTGGGCGGCCTTGGTGGTGAAGCGCTCGTCCAGAAGCTCCACCTCCAGGCCCTGGGCCCTCAGGGCCTCCACCAGGGGGAGGACCCGCTGGGCCTGGGCGCTTTCCTTGAGGTCCGTGCGCAGGGGAAGGCCCACCACCAGCTTGCCCAGGCCCTCCCGCCGGACGAACTCCAGGAGGGCGGCCACGTCGGCCTCCAGCCCCCGGCGCACCAGGTAGCCCCGGCCGAAGGCGAAGGGGCTTCCCTCTTCCCCCACCGCCAGGCCGATCCGGGCCTCCCCCACGTCAAGCGCGCCCACCCGCATAGGCTGCGCTCCGGTCCGCCAGGAGCACCCCCAGGTAGAGGAGGGCCACCCCGAAGGCCCGGCCCGCCTCTTCAAGGCCCACCACGCCGAAGCGGTTCAGGGTGCTGGTGGAGGCCAGGACCAGGGCGGCCAGGAAGATGAGGGCCGTGCCCTGGGCCCGCTGGGGGTTCTTGCGCCAGAAGAGGAGGGTGGTGTAGAAGGCCACCCCGGCCATGAGGGCCGTGCCCAGGAGGTTGAAGGGGATGGTCCAGAGCCTGGGGGAGGTGAGGCTGGGCTCGGGGAAGGCCTTGCCCAGGGGGGCGTAGGGCTCCGGGAGCTGGGCAAAGTCCAGGGGAGCGGCGGCCACCAGGTAAAGCCCGAAGAGGATCAGGGGGGAAAGGGCCAAGAGGAGGCCCCGCGCCGCCTTGGGGTTCAGAAGGGCCAGGCTCCCCAGGCCCAGGAAGGTCACCCCGTGCATGGCCCCGGTGAAGTACCAAAGCCGGTAGGAAAAGGGGTCCCAGGCCCCCTTGAGCCGGGCCAGGAGCTCGGCGGAAACGCCCAGGGCGAAGAAGAGGAGGCCCAGGCTGTAGAAGGCGTTGTGCAGGCTGGGCCGCTTCCGGTAGCGGGCAAAGGTGAGGGCGAAGAGGGCCCAGGAAAGGGCCACGGCAAGAAGGGCAAAAAGGAGCGCCATGGGGGTATTTTACTCCTGGCCAGGCTCAGGGGAGGAGCTCTGGCAGGGCCCTGCGGGCCATCTCCCCCTCGAGGCCCGCCCCCTGGGCCAAGGCCCCCTTGCCACCCCCCCGGCCCCCCGCCCGCTCCGTGAGGGCGCGGAAGAGGGCGCCGGCCTCGAGGCCCCGCTCCTGGGCCCGCTTGGAAAGCTTGAGCACCGCCTGCCCCCCGGAGAGCACCAGGGCCACGTCCGCCCCCCGTTGCACCAGGTCGTCCGCCGCCTGGCGCAGGGCGGCCATGTCCACCCCGGAGAGCTCCGCCACCCCGTAGCGCAGGCCCCCCTTCTCGGCCAGGGCCACCTCCTTCTGGAGCTCCGCCTGGACCAGGCGGGCCTTCAGGCTCTCCAGCTCCCGCTCCTTGGCCTTGAGTTCCTGCAGGAGCTTCTCCAGCCGCTCCTCCAGGGCGGCCTCCCCCACGGAAAGCCGCCCGGCCAGGGCCCTGACCCGGTTCAGGGTATCCCGGGCAAAGGCGATGGCCGCCTCCCCGGCCACGGCCTCTATACGCCGCACCCCGGCGGAGACCGCCTCCTCCGCGCGGATGAGGAAGGCCCCGATCTCCCCCGTGCGCCGCACGTGGGTGCCCCCGCAGAGCTCCTTGGACTCCACCCCGGGCAGGGGGCTTCCCTCCACCCGCACCACCCGCACGATCTCCCCGTACTTCTCCCCAAAGAGGGCCATGGCCCCCTCCCGCTTGGCCTCCTCCAGGGGCAGATAGCGCCAGGTGACGGGGAAGTCCGCCTGGATCCAGCGGTTCACCAGGCGCTCAATCCGCTCCAGCTCCTCTTCCTTGAGGGCCTCGGGGTGGGTGAAGTCAAAGCGCAGGCGGTCTGGGGCCACCAGGCTCCCCGCCTGGCGCACGTGGGGCCCCAGGACCGCCCGGAGGGCGGCATGCAGGAGGTGGGTGGCGGTGTGGTGGCGCTCGGTGTCCCGCCGCCTGGGGTCCACCACCGCCCGCACCCTTTCGCCCACCCGCAGGACGCCCTCCTCCACCTTGGCCCGGTGCAGGTGGATGCCCCGCTCCGTCTTTTGGGTGGTCTCCACCCAGGCCCGTCCCCCGGGCCACTCCAGGTGGCCGAAGTCCCCGATCTGGCCGCCCCCTTCCGCGTAGAAGGGGGTCTTGTCCAGGACCACCTGCACCTCGGTGCCGGGGCCCGCCTCCGCCAGGCTCTGGTCCCCGGCCAGGAGGGCCAGGACCTCGGCCTCGGCCTCGAGGGCCCCATAGCCCGAAAACTCCGTGGCCCCCCGCTCGGCGTAGAGCTCCTCCAGGACCTGGGCCCCCTTCTTGAAGATGTCCCGCTCAAAGGCCATGGCCGCCCGGGAGCGCTCCTGCTGCGCCTCCAGGGCCTTGCGAAAGCCCTCGGTGTCCACGCCAAAGCCCCGCTCGGCGGCGATCTCCACCGTGAGGTCCAGGGGAAAGCCGTAGGTGTCGTAAAGCCGGAAGGCCTCCCCCCCAGGGAGGACCTCCCCGGGCTTGAGGCCGGAAAGCAGGGCGTCCAGGCGCTTCAGCCCCCCCTCCAGGGTCTCCAGGAAGCGCTCCTCCTCCAGCCGGATCTGCCGCTCCACCGCCTCCAGGTTCTCCCGCATCTCCGGGTAGAAGTCCCCCAGGACCTCGGCCACCACCGGGGCCAGGCGGTGGAGGAAGGGCTCCCCTAGCCCCAGGAGGTAGCCGTGGCGCAGGGCCCGGCGCAGGAGGCGGCGGATCACGTAGCCCCGGCCGGTGTTGGCGAAGGTGGCCCCATCGGAAAGGGCGGCCACCACCGCCCGGATGTGGTCGGCGATCACCCGGTGGCTCACCGAGGCCTTGCCCTCGTAGGGCTTGCCGCTATAAAGGGCCACCCGCTCAATGATGGGGTAGAAGGTGTCCGTGCGGTAGAAGTCCTCCACGTCCTGCAGGATGGCCGCCACCCGGTAGAGGCCCATGCCGGTGTCAATGTTCTTCTGGGGCAGGGGCTTGAGGATGCCGGGGCCGGGGATGGACCCCTGGCGGTCGTACTGGGTGAAGACCAGGTTCCAGATCTCCACGAAGCGGTCTCCCGAGCCGGTGTTGGGGCCGGTCTCGTCCGGGGTGCCGTAGGCGGGCCCGCGGTCGTAGAAGATCTCGGAGCAGGGGCCGGAAGGCCCGTTGGGTCCGTGGGTAATGGCCCCGCCGGGCCAGTAGTTCTCGTCCTCCCCGAAGCGGCCGATGCGCGCCTCCGGCACCCCCACCAGGTCGCGCCAGATGGCGTAGGCCTCGTCGTCGTCCTCGTAGACCGTAACCCAAAGCCGCTCGGGGTCCAGGCCCAGCCAGTTGGGGTCGGTGAGAAACTCCCAGGCCCAGAGGATGGCCTCCTTCTTGAAGTAGTCCCCGAAGGAGAAGTTGCCCAGCATCTCAAAGAAGGTGTTGTGCCGGGCAGTGCGGCCCACGTTCTCTATGTCCCCCACCCGCAGGCACTTCTGGCAGGTGGTGATCCTTCGCCACTCCCGGCCGCCGAAGATGGGCCTGGCCCCCAGGAAGTAGGGCTTCAGGGGGGCCATGCCCGCGGAGGTGAAGAGGAGGGAGGGGTCGTTCTCGGGGATGAGGCTGAAGGAGGGCAGGCGCAAATGCCCCTTACCCTCAAAGAAGGACAGGTACTTCTCGCGGATCTCGGCCGTGCGCATGCCTTTGATTATAGGATGTCGGCGTAAACCACCCTAACCCAACACTAGCGTGTTCTGGCTAGGGCTTTCCGAAGGAGGACGATGGGGAGAAGACACCCTCAGAATAGGGGCCGGTTTACAGCGGCCCATGCCCGTAGAGCCAGCTCTTCGGGCAATGTTGGTAGCCGCTACCCAGTCGGCGTTGTGCTGAAACCCACAGGCCACGCAGCGAAAGAGGGACTGGGTCTTCCGGTTCTCTCGGGCGGTGTGCCCGCAACGGGGGCACTCCTGGCTGGTGTGCTTGGGGTCCACCGCCACCACCCGTATCCCCCTCAGCCTGGCCTTGTACTCCAGGAAGGAGCGGAAGCGGGCGTAGGGCCAGAGCTCGTGCAGATAGCGCTCCTCAGGACCTCGCCTCCTGGTGCGGCCCCTGAGCCCGGTGAGGTCCTCAATGGCCAGGGTGTCCCCGGGCTCCAGGCTGTCCACGATGCGCCTCGCCAGGGTATGCAGGGTGTGGTTCACGAAGCGGGCCTCCCTTCCCCCAAGCCGTGCCCAGAGGCGCTTTACCCCCCTGGTGCGTAGGGAAGGGCGGTCCAGTTTGGAGCGGATCTCGGCCCGCTTCCGCAGGTAGTGCAGACGCTTCCCCTTGAGGGGTCCTCCAGAGAACTGCACCCCCGTGGAGAGGGTGGCCAGGGCCCGCTGCCCTAGGTCCACCCCCACCACCTTCCCCCCACCCTGGGGGGGCTCCGGGACCTCTACCCTGAGGGTCAGGTAGATATGCCACCTCCCCTTGGATCCCCGGACCAGAACACCCCCCTGCACGCTCACCGCCTTCCCAAGGACCTGCCGCTGGTACTCCCCCAGCTTCATGGGGACACGCATCCGGCCGGAAACGGTGGAGAGGGAAACCGCCTCCCCCCGGAGGGAAAGCGTCCGCTGGTCAAAGGCACAGGAGGTGGGCCGATAGGCCTTGGCCCGGTTCCCCTGCCTCCGGCCCACCCGGGCCACCACCTGCACGGCCAGGTTGGCGGAAAGGCCCATACCCCGAAGGTCTTTATAGACCAGGTGGTGCAGTTTGAACCGGCGGAACTCCCTCCTCTCCCTGGCCACCCACAGGGTGTGGTTGCAGGCCTGGGTGAAGAGGTGCACGGTCTTCTCCAGGGCCGCGGCCTGCTCGGGGGTGGGCTTGAGGGTGCAGCGCAGGGTGAGGGTCTGCACAAAAGTAGCGTAATAAACTACGCAAGGGAGGTGAGGGGGTGTAGCCGCCCGTGGGCGGCCTGGGGTTTCCCGCCCTAGACCCCATTGGGATGAAGGTCCAGATGCGGCGCTACCGGCTCAAGGAGGGGACCAGGGAGGCCTTCCAGCGGGTCTTCCTGGAGACCATCGTTCCCCTAAGGCAGGCCACGGGCTTCCAGATCCTGGGGGCCTACTGGCTTTCGGAGCGGGACTTTCTCTGGTTCGTGGCCCACGAGGACTTTGAGCAGGCCGAGGCCGCCTACTACCAGCATCCCGAGCGGCAGAAGGTGGACCCCAGGCAGTTCCTCGAGGCCCTGGAGACCCAGTTCGTGGAGCGCCTGCTCTAGCCCTGTAGCCCCCGCCACCCCGATGGCAGGGGAGCAAGGTAAGCTCAGGGGGCATGGAGATCCTCCACCTGGTCCTGCGCAACCTCCTGGCCCGTCCCGTGCGGAGCCTCCTCACCCTCCTGGGGGTTCTGATCGCCACCGCCAGCATGGTCCTTTTCCTCTCCTTCGGCGAGGGCCTGCGGCGCTCCCTCTTCCAGGAACTCTCCCGGGTGGGCCCCGCCATCCAGGTGGTGCCCGAGGGCACGGAGGGCCTGGGGTTTGGCGGCTACCCGGAGATCACCCCCAGGCAGCTGGCCGCCCTCCAGGAGGCCGGGCAGGCCCTGGGGGTGCGGGCCCTGGTCCCCACCCTCTTCCTGGCCCGCGGAGGGTTTGACCCCCAGACCAGCTTCTTCTTCCAGGGCCTACCCCCGGGGGTGGGGCCGGACCTCCTCTACCCCGGGGTGCGGGCCAGGGAGGGCCGCCTGGTGCCCACGGAAGGGGGGGCGGTGGTGGGGGGCAAGGTGGCCAAGCGGAGCCAGCTCTCCCTAGGAAGCCCCTTAAGGCTGTCTCCCCAGGTGGGCCTTAAGGTGGTGGGCATCCTGGAGGAAAGCGGGGGCCTGGCGGACAACCTCATCTTCGTTCCCCTGGCCCCCCTGCAGCAGGTGCTGGGCACGGAGAACTACAGCGCCGTCCTAGTGGCCCTGAACCCCGGGCAGAAGGCGGAAGAGGTAGCCCGGGCCCTGGAGGCGGCCGTGCCCGGCCTCAAGGCCCAGACCACGGGGGAGGTCATGCGCTTCGCCGAGCGCGCCCTGCGCATCAGCGACCTGGTGCGTTTCGGCATCAGCCTGGTGGCCCTCATCGTGGGGGGGCTTCTGGTGGCCAACACGGTGATGATGAGCGTCTACGAGCGCATCCGGGAGTTCGGGGTCATGCGGGCCCTGGGGGCCAGGCGGGGCTTCATCTTCCGCCTGGTGGTGCTGGAGGCCCTCCTCCTCGCCCTCCTGGGGGGTACCTTGGGCCTGGCCCTGGGGGGCGTCGTTTCCTTCGCCATCAACCTCTACACCCTGGACCAGGTGGGCCTGGCCCTCTCCGCCGTGACCCCCCGCCTCTCCCTCTTCGCCCTCCTGGTGGCCCTCCTCCTGGGGCTTTTGGCTGGCCTCCTTCCCGCCTACCACGCTAGCCGCATCCCCGTGGTGGAGGCCCTGGGGCGGGTCTAGCCCAAGGAGGCCCGATGTTGCGCGCGGAAAACCTCAGCAAACGCTACCGGCAAGGGGAAAAGGAGGTGGTGGCCCTCCTGGGCTTCACCTACGCCTTCCCCAGGGGAGCCACCGCGGTGGTGGGGCCTTCAGGAAGCGGCAAGACCACCCTCCTCAACCTTCTGGCGGGCTTTGACCTGCCCAGCGAGGGCGGGGTCTACCTGGACGGCCTCGCCCTCCACCAGCTCCCCGAGGACGAGCGGGCCCGGGTACGCCTCAAGCACATGGGCTTCGTCTTCCAGCAGTGGAACCTGATCCCCACCCTCACCGCCTGGGAGAACGTGGCCTTTCCCCTCCTCCTGGCGGGCCGGCCCCGCAAGGAGAGGCAGGAGCAGGCCTTCGCCCTCCTGGAGCGGGTGGGGCTCGCCCACCGCCTCCACCACCTGCCAAGCCGCCTCTCGGGAGGGGAGCAGCAACGGGTGGCCCTGGCCCGGGCCCTAGCCCTGGACCCTCCGGTCCTCTTCGCCGACGAGCCCACGGGGAACCTGGACGCGGAAAGCCGCGAGCAGGTGGCGGCCCTCCTTTTTGAGGCGGGGAAGGAGAGGACCCTCATCCTGGTCACCCACGACCTGGAGCTGGCCGCCCGGGCCGAGCGCATCCTGTACCTGAAGGGGGGAAGGCTGGCCCGGGAAGAGGTGGTCCAACCCGCAGGGTAGCGGGACATCTTGCCCCGGGGGGGCGTGGCACAATGCCCCCATGGGTAAGCGCATGGTGGTGATCGGGGGCGTGGCGGGCGGGGCCTCCGCCGCCGCCAAGGCCAAGCGGGAGAACCCGGAGCTGGAGGTGGTGGTCTACGAGAAGTCGGGCTTCGTCTCCTACGGGGCCTGTGGCCTGCCCTACGTGCTTTCCGGGGAGATCCCCGGGCTGGAAAAACTCCTGGCCCGGACCCCCGAGGAGTTCCGCAGGCAGGGCATCGCCGTCCACACCCGCCACGAGGTGGTGGACGTGGACCCGGACCTCCGGGTCCTCACGGTCTTTGACCACGGGGAAGGCCGGACCTTCCAGGACCGGTACGACTACCTGGTCCTGGCCACGGGGGCCAAGCCCCTCATTCCCCCCATTCCCGGCACGGAGCAGGAGGGGGTCTACACCTTAAGGAGCATGGAGGACGGGGAAAGGCTCCTAAAGGCCCTGCCGGGGGCCCGGCGGGCCGCCATCCTGGGAGCGGGGTACATCGGCCTCGAGGTGGCGGAGGCCTTCCGCAAGCGGGGCCTGGAGGTGACCCTCCTGGAGGCCAAGGACCGCCCCCTGCCCCACTGGGACACAGAGGTGGGGGACCTCCTGCGGGAGGAGCTGGAGCGCCACGGGGTGGAGGTCTGGACGGGGGTGCGGGTGGAGGCCCTCAGGGGAACGGGGCGGGTGGAGGCGGTGGAGACCTCGGAAGGGGTGGTCCCCGCGGATCTGGTCCTCCTAGCCACCGGCATCCGCCCCAACACCGGACTGGCCCAGGCCATGGGGGTGGCCCTGGGGCCCACGGGGGCCATCGCCACGGATGAGGGCATGCGGACGAACCTGGAAGGGGTTTATGCCGCTGGGGACGTGGCGGAAAGCTTCCACCGGGTCCTGAAGCGCCCCTACTGGCTTCCCCTGGGGGATGTGGCCAACAAGCACGGGCGCACGGCCGGAAGCAACATCGCCGGCCAGGAGGCCCGCTTCGCCGGGGTGGTGGGCACGGCCATCTTCAAGGCCTTCGGCCTGGCGGTGGCCACCACCGGGCTCTCCCTGGAGGCGGCGCAAAGGGAGGGCTTCCGGGCCCGCAAGGTCTTCATCCAAAGCCGCGATGGGGCCCACTACTACCCGGGAAGCCAGCCCCTCTGGGTGGAGCTGGTGTACGAGGAGGGCACGGAAAGGCTCCTGGGCGGGGCGGTGGTGGCCCACGGCCACGGGGCCCTGCGCATTAACGCCCTGGCCGCCCTCCTCCACCGGGAGGGCACCCTGGAGGACCTCCTGGGCCTGGACCTGGCCTATGCCCCCCCCTACAGCCCGGTCTGGGACCCCCTCCTCATCGCCGCCCAGCAGGCCCGGTAGGGCCCAAGCGGTGTACCTTTGCACTCAAAACACCACTCCTCCGTGTGAAGCTCCTGGGCTTACACACTACACCGCCCAAGCCGCCACCCCCAGACTGAACCCTGGAGGTGGCGCATGGAACCCCTCAGCATGCTGACCCCGGAGATGCGGCAGGAGGCGGAGGAGCTTCGCAGGGAGTGGGAGACCAACCCCCGCTGGAAGGGGGTGCGGCGGGACTACCGCCCCGAGGACGTGGTGCGCCTCCGGCCCAGCGTGAAGGTGGAGTACACCCTGGCCAAGCGAGGAGCGGAAAAACTCTGGCAACTCCTCCACGAACGGCCCTACGTGCACACCTTCGGGGCCTACACCGGGGCCATGGCGGTGGAGATGGTGCGGGCGGGCCTCGAGGCCATCTACCTCTCCGGCTGGCAGGTGGCCGCGGACGCCAACCTGGCCTGGCAGACCTACCCCGACCAGTCCCTTTACCCTTACAACTCCGTGCCCCAGATCGTGAAGCGCCTCAACAACGCCCTCATGCGGGCCGACCAGATTGAGCGCTCCGAGGGCAAGGTCACCCGGGACTGGTACGTGCCCATCGTGGCCGACGCCGAGGCGGGCTTCGGCGGAGCCCTGAACGTCTTTGAGCTCACCAAGGCCATGATTGAGGCCGGGGCCGCGGGCATCCACTACGAGGACCAGCTGGCCTCGGAGAAGAAGTGCGGCCACCTGGGGGGCAAGGTCCTGGTGCCCACCGCCCAGCACATCCGCACCCTGCAGGCCGCCCGCCTGGCGGCGGACGTCATGGGGGTGCCCACGGTGATCATCGCCCGCACCGACGCGGAGGCCGCCACCCTCATCACCAGCGACATTGACGAGCGGGACCGGCCCTTCATCCTCCCCGGGGAGCGGACCCCTGAGGGCTTCTACCGGGTGCGCAACGGCATTGAGGCGGGCATCGCCCGGGCCCTGGCCTACGCCCCTTACGCGGACGTCATCTGGATGGAGACCTCCAAGCCCGACCTGGAGGAGGCCCGCAAGTTCGCCGAGGCGGTGAAGCGGGAGTTCCCCGACAAGCTCCTGGCCTACAACCTCTCCCCCTCCTTCAACTGGAAGAAGTTCCTGGACGACGAGACCATCGCCAAGTTCAACCGGGAGCTGGGGGAGATGGGCTACAAGTTCCAGTTCATCACCCTGGCCGGCTGGCACACGGTGAACTACTACATCTGGGAGCTGGCCAAGGGCTACAAGGCCCGGGGCATGCCCGCCTTCGTGGAGCTCCAGCAGAAGGAGTTCCTGGCCCAGGCCCAGGGCTTCACCGCGGTGAAGCACCAGCGGGAGGTGGGGGCCGGCTACTTTGACGAGGTGGTCCTGGCCCTGACCCAGGGGGAGGCCTCCACCCTGGCCCTCAAGGGCTCCACCGAGGAGGCCCAGTTCAACGAGGTGGCCCACTAGCCCCCAGAGGGTTTCCGGCGCCCCGCCCCCCAGGTGGGGCGCCTGCGTTTATCCTTTACCGAAGTTGGGGTATGGAAAAACCTATACCAAGGACTTATAGTGTAGCCACCATGTCGGATGCTCCTACACCCTGGCTGCGCTACCTCGAGGACCTCCGCCCCCACCTGGGGGGGCGTGACCACCGGGGCAAGCGGGGTTCCTTGCGCTGGCTGGAGGCCCTCATGGCCGAGCGGGGCGGGCGCTCGGGCACCGTGCGCAACATCCTTTACAAGGACCTGGGAAGCCCCGAGGAGAAGGAACGCCTCTATGGGGTCATCGCCGACCTGTACAAGGAGGCCGGCCTCACCCCCCCACCGCCCCCGGCGGAACTCTTCCTGGAAAGCGCCCGCAAGGCCCTGGGCCGGGACAAGCGGCGCATCTTCCGCCGTTTCCTCAAGGAGCTGGAGGCGGGGGGGCGGCCGCAGATGGTGGTGGTAGGGGGGCCGGCCACGGGCAAGGGGGTGCTCCTCTCCGCCCTGGCCCGGGCCCTCTCCGCCCTGCCCGGCCGCGAGCCCCTGGTCCTGAACCTGGGGGGGGAGCTGGCCCAGGCCCTGGTACCCCTGGCGGAAAGCCTGGGGGTGGCGGAGGAGGTGCGGGCCCTCCTGGCCCAGCTCTCCCCCACCCAGCCCTACATCCTCCAGGGGGCCCTGCAGCAGGAGGTCCTCACCCTCCTGGCCCGGGGGCTCAACCGGGAGGGCCATCCCCTCCTCCTGCGGGCGGAGGCAGAGGGCACCCTGGAAGGCCTCCCCCTGCGGGGCCCTGACGGGGGGCAACGGGGGCTGGCGGCCTGGCTGGAACCCCTGCTCAAGGGGCTCTCCATTCCCTACCTGGCCGCCTTAAGCGAACCCCCGCCCACCCTGGCCCACCAGCCCCTCTCCCCTCCCAGCCGGGAAGAGGCCCGGCGCTTCGTGCGGGAGAGGCTCCCCCACCTGCCCCCCGAGCGGCTGGAGGCCCTGGTCAACCAGGCAGGGCGCAACTTCGGGGAGCTCTCCCGGCTGGTCCTTCTGGAGGCGGCCAAGCACGACCCCAAGACCCCCCTGCAGGACGATCCCGCCCTGAGGCCCCTCCTCCTGGCCCTGGCCGCCTTCAGCCCCGAGGCCGACCCTGCCTTTCCCCTGGAGCTTCTGGAAAGGGCCCTGGGCAAGCCCCTGGAAAGGCTCTCCCAGGCGGAGCGGGCCCTCTTGGACTGGGTGGGGGAGGGCCTGGTGCGGCCCTCCCTGCGTAGCCTCCTCCCCGAGGAGGCCCCCAAGGAGCTCCACCGCCTGGCCCTGGAGTTCTTCCCCAAGGAGAACCTCTTTCGCCGGCTCCACCACGCCCACAAGGCCGGGGAGCGCCGGGCCCTCCTGGAGCTTCTCCAGGAAGACCCGGCCCGCCTGGCCCTCCTGCCGGGCCTCTGGGAGGAGGCCCAGGGCTGGCCCCGGGAGGACCTCGAGGCCCTGGCCTCGGTGGTGGTGCGCTACCGGGCGGTCCTGGGCCAGTACGCCCACCCCGAGGCGGAGGAGGCCCTCAGGGTGCTCTCCCAGGCACAAGACCCCTCCCTGAGGACCTGGGCCCGCATCAAGGCGGCGGAGGCCAAGGCGGACGCTGCCCTCTACAAGGAGGCCGAGGAGCTCCTACCCCCCAAGGGGGACCTGGGCCTCCTGGACCAGACCGCCCAGGCCGAGGGGCTTTTGGTCATGGCCGCGGTGGAGCGCTGGAAAGGGGACTACGAGAAGGCGGCCCGCTTCGTGGCCGAGGCGGAAAGCCTCCCCGTGGCCCCCTTCCTGCGGGACCGGGTGCAACTCTGGCGCGGCCTGGTGGCCAAGGACCTGGGCCGCTACGCCGAGGCCCTCACCGCCTTGGCCCAGGTGGGCCACGACCCCCTCCTTCTGGGGCGGGCCCGCTACCAGATGGGGGACCTCCTCATGCGCCTGGGGAGCCTCGAGGCCAAGGAACGCATGGAGGAGGGCCTCAAGGCCCTGGAGGAGGCCGGGGCGCCCAAGGACGAGGTGGCCCGGGTGCGGGCCCGCTACGCCACCCTGCTCCGGCGGCTTGGGCTTTACGGGGAGGCGGAAGAGGCCATCCGCAAGGCCCTGGCCGAGGCCGAGGACCCCTTTACCCGCGCCCGGGTAGAGAGCGAGGCGGGCATCCTCGAGGCCGCCCGGGGCCATCCCTTTGAGGCCCTGAGCCTCCTGGAGCGGGCCGAGGCCTACTTCCGCACCACCCAGGAGCGGCCCAAGGAGGCCCGCTACCGCCACCTGCGCACCCTGTTCCGCCTGGGGGCCACCTACCTCCTCCTGGAGGCCGGCCAGCCCTACCGCGCCCCCTTCCTGGGAGGGCTTAGCGCCCCCCATGCCCAGAGGATTTTGGAAAACCTGCTGGAGAAAATCCCCGAGGAGGCCACCGACCGCTACACCGCCTTGAGGCTGGACACGGTGAGCCTGCTTGCCCTCCTCCTCCCCCCCAGGGAGGGCAAGGCCCTCCTCAGGCCCCTCCTGGGGCTGGAAAACCCCTACCTCAGGGCCCAGGCCCGGCTGGCCTACGCGGAGGCCCTGGCCCGGGAAGGGGCCTTTGGGGAGGCCCTGGCCCAGACCGTGGCCCTACCCCCCCTGGAGGACCCCGGCCTCCAGGCCCAGGCCCGGGCGGTGGAGGTGCTGGCCCTCCTGGGCCTGGGGGAACGGGAGGCCGCCCGGCACAAGCTGGAAGAGGTGCGGCAGGGCCACCTGCCCCGGCCCTTCCGCCTGCAGCTGGGCCGGGCCCTCGGGCGCTTCTGCCCCGACCTGGAGGCCTGGCTTCCCCAAAGCCCCCTGGCCCTGCCCGAGGCCCTGGGCTTCCACCTGGCAAATCCCGACTAAACCACTATACTTTTGGAGGGCCAGGGGCTATACTCTTACTGCGAACGGGTCGCAGTAAGCATCCGGCCCGGCACCAGGAGGCAAAAGCATGAACCAGCTGGAAATCCGCGACCTCTGGGCTTCCATTGACGGCGAGACCATCCTCAAGGGCGTGAACCTGGTGGTTCCCAAGGGGGAGGTGCACGCCCTCATGGGCCCCAACGGGGCCGGCAAGAGCACCCTGGGCAAGATTCTGGCCGGGGACCCGGAGTACACGGTGGAGCGGGGGGAGATCCTCCTGGACGGGGAGAACATCCTGGAGCTCTCCCCCGATGAGCGGGCCCGCAAGGGGCTTTTCCTGGCCTTCCAGTACCCGGTGGAGGTCCCCGGGGTCACCATCGCCAACTTCCTGCGCCTGGCCCTCCAGGCCCGCCTGGGGCGCGAGGTGGGCGTGGCGGAGTTCTGGGGCAAGGTCAAGCGGGCCCTGGAACTGTTGGACTGGGACGAGGGCTACCTCTCCCGCTACCTCAACGAGGGCTTCTCCGGCGGGGAGAAGAAGCGCAACGAGATCCTGCAGCTTTTGGTCCTGGAGCCCACCTACGCCGTCCTGGACGAGACGGACTCCGGCCTGGACATTGACGCCCTCAAGGTGGTGGCCCGGGGGGTGAACGCCATGCGGGGGCCCGGCTTCGGCGCCCTGGTCATCACCCACTACCAGCGCCTCCTGAACTACATCGTGCCCGACCGGGTGCACGTGATGATGGACGGCAGGGTGGTGGCCGAGGGCGGCCCCGAGCTGGCCCTGGAGCTGGAGGCCAAGGGGTACGAGTGGCTCCGGGAGAGGGTAAAGGAGGGGGCATGAGCGAGGTTGACCTGAAGACCCTGGGGGAGGAGTACAAGTACCACTTCGTGGACGAGGTCAGGCCGGTCTTCGTGGCCGAGCGGGGCCTCACCCGGCGGGTCATTGAGGCCATCAGCTACCACAAGGGCGAGCCCGAGTGGATGCTGAAGTTCCGCCTGCGGGCCCTGGAGATTTTCCAGAAGAAGCCCATGCCCACCTGGGGCCCGGACCTCTCCGGCCTGGACCTGGAAAACCTGGTCTACTACGTCAAGCCCGCCGAGGTGCGGGACGCCCGGAGCTGGGAGGAAATCCCCGAGGAGATCCGCCGCACCTACGAGCGGCTGGGCATCCCCGAGGCCGAGCGCAAGGTGCTGGCCGGGGTGGGGGCCCAGTACGACTCGGAGATGGTCTACCACCGGGTCAAGGAGGAGCTGGAGCGGCAGGGGGTCATCTTCGTGGCCATTGAGGAGGGGATGAAGAAGTACGAGGACCTCTTCAAGGAGTACTTCGCCACGGTGGTGCCCCCCGAGGACAACAAGTTCGCCGCCCTGAACTCCGCCGCCTGGTCCGGGGGCTCCTTCGTCTACATCCCCCCGGGGGTGAAGGTGGAACTCCCCCTGCAGGCCTACTTCCGGGTGAACACCCCCGAGTTCGGCCAGTTTGAGCGCACCCTGATCATCGTGGACGAGGGGGCCGAGGTGCACTACATCGAGGGGTGCACCGCCCCCATGTACTCCACGGAGAGCCTGCACACCGGGGTGATTGAGATCGTGGTGAAGCGGGGGGCCCGGAGCCGCTACACCACCATCCAGAACTGGTCCACCAACATGTACAACCTGGTGACCCAGCGGGCCCTGGTCTACGGGGAGGCCTTCCACGAGTGGCTGGACGGCAACCTGGGCTCCAAGGTCACCATGAAGTACCCCTCCAGCTACCTCCTGGAGCCCGGGGCCCGCACGGAGATCCTCTCCATCGCCTTTGCCAAGACGGGCCAGCACCAGGACACCGGGGCCAAGATCGTCCTGGCCGCCCCCCACACCTCGGGGACCATCGTGTCCAAGAGCATCTCCAAGGGAGAGGGCCGGGCCAGCTACCGCGGCTTGGTCAAGGTGCTGGACGGGGCGCGGGGGGCCAAGGCCAACGTGGAGTGCGACGCCCTCCTCATTGACCCGGAAAGCCGCACGGACACCTACCCCTACATTGAGATTGAGGAGGAGACCGCCCACGTGGGCCACGAGGCCACGGTCTCCAAGATCAACGACGAGCAGATCTTCTACCTCCAGTCCCGCGGCCTGAAGGAGGACGAGGCCGCTGCCCTCATCGTGCGGGGCTTCATTGAGCCCATCGCCAAGGAGCTCCCCCTGGAGTACGCCGTGGAGCTTAACCGGCTCATTGAGCTGGAGATGGAGGGGTCCGTAGGCTAGACCCCCCTCCGGGCGGCGGACGGGCGTCCCTCGTTCGCCGCCCCCTTGTGCAAGGAGGCCCAATGCAGGTACTGGACAAGACGCGTGTGGAAACCCTCTCCCAGGCCCTGGGGGAACCGGCCTGGGTGCTGGCCAAGCGGCTTAAGGCCCTCGAGGCCTTCCACCACCTCCCCTACCCCACCAAGAAGGATGAGGCCTGGCGCTACACCGACCTCTCCGAGGCCCCCCTGGAACAGGAAGTGGAGGCCCCCAGGGGCCTGAGGCTTTCCCGGGACGAGCTGCCCGAGCTGGTGCGGCGCCGCCTGGAGAAGACCGATGTCTCCGGCTTCCTGGTCTTCGTGGGGCCGGACCTGGTCTATGCGGAAGTCCCCGAGGAGCTTCTGGCCAAGGGCCTGGTCTTCACCTCCCTGGCGGAGGCCCTGAAGCGCCATCCCAACAAGGTGGAAAACGCCCTCTTCCAGGGGGTGTTCACCGAGGACAAGTTCGCCGCGCAGAACGCCGCCTTTTTCACCCACGGGGCCTTCCTCTACGTGCCGGCAGGCCTCGAGGTGGAAAAGCCCCTGGGGGTCTTCAAGGTGCTCCTGGAAGGGGAAAAGGCCTCGGCGGGCCGGAGCCTCCTCTTCCTGGAGGACAACGCCAAGGCCGCCTACATTGAGGAGTACCTCTCCCCCGACCTCCCTCCCACCCTGCACCTCTCGGCCACGGAGATGGTGCTGAGGCCCGGGGCCCGCCTGCGCCACGCCCACGTGCAGACCTTCGGGGAGGGAGTCTGGCACTTCCACCGGCAGCGGGCCCTCCTGGAGCGGGACGCCGGCCTCAACGACCTGGTGGTGAACCTGGGGGGGCGCTACGCCCGGAGCGAGGTGGCCTCCGAGCTCCTGGGAGCGGGCTCGGAAAGCGAGATGCTGGGCCTCTACTTCGGCCACGGGCGCCAGCACTTTGACCACTACACCCTGCAGCACCACGTGGACCACCACACCCGCTCCGACCTCCTCTACAAGGGGGCGGTGAAGGACGAGGCCCGGGCGGTCTTCTCCGGCCTCATCCGCCTGGAGCGGGGCGCACAGAAGACCGACGCCTACCAGGCCAACCGCAACCTCCTCCTCTCCCCCACCGCCCGGGTGGACTCCATCCCCCAGCTGGAGATCGGGGCCAACGACGTGCGCTGCACCCACGGGAGCACCACCGCCCCCGTGGACGAGATGCAGCTCTTCTACCTCCAGTCCCGGGGCCTGCCCCGCACCCTGGCCCAGGAGCTTCTGGTGAAGGCCCACCTAGCGGACGTCCTCACCCGCATCCCCCTAAAGGCCCTGCGGAACCACATTGAGGCGGTGATTGAGGAAAAGGTGCGGCTCTAGGCCCTAGACCCCGGGGCGCCGGACGGGAAGCCGTTCGGCGCCTTGCCTTAGCATGAGGCCATGTGGACCCCGGTAGCCACCCTTAAGGAGTTCGTCAACGGCCGCCTGGTGGTGCGGCGGCCCGAGCACAAGAAGCCCATCCTCCTCCTCCACACCGGGGAGGAGGTCTTCGCCCTGGAGGACGTCTGCACCCACGACGACGGCCCCCTGCACGAGGGGGAGGTGGAGGACGGGAGGATCGTCTGCCCCCGCCACGGGGCCCGGTTTGACCTGCGCACGGGCCGGGGCACCCTGCCCGCCCCCAGGCCCATCCGGGTCTTCCCCGCCCGGCTGGAGGGGGATACGGTCCTCCTGGACCTCTAGCCCTTCCAGGCCACGCCCGCCACGTGGGGGGCCACCACCGGCAGGGGGAGGCGAAAGGCCTCCCCCTCCACCCTGGCAAAGCCTGCCTCCTGGATGAGGCGGAGGGTTTCCCGGTTGGGGTGGCAGCCATCCCCCAAGGCCCTCCACACCGGGACCACCAGGTCCTGGAGGGCGCGGAGGGGCGTACCCCGGGGGGCCGCCACGTGCTCCAGAAAGAGCAGGCGTCCACCGGGCCTCAAGACCCGCAGGACCTCCGCAAGGGCCCGCCTGGGGTCGGCCACCGAGCAGAGCACCAGGGTGGAGACCACCGCGTCCACGCTTTCCGCCTCCAGGGGGATGGCCTCCGCCTGGCCCAGGAGCACCTGGCCCGGGAAGCCCCGGGACTCGAGGGCCCTCTCAAGCCCCGGGTGCAGGTAGGGGTTGGGCTCTAGGCCCAACCAGCGAACCCCCTGGGGATAGGCCTCCAGGTTCACCCCCGTCCCCGGGCCGATCTCCAGGACCGTGCCCCGTAGGCCCGCCAGCAACCTCTGGCGCCAGGCCCAGCTCAGGCGGGCATGCCCCCGGGCCAGGCCGGGAAGCAAGCCGGCGAAAATCCTGGCCTGAAGGCCGCCCTTGGCGCCCACCCCCTTAGCCTAACTCCCCTTTGGGCTCACGCCCCTTGACACCCTCCACCTGGAGGCCTAAGTTGAGGCCAAACCCCACCCCAGGTGGGGTGGGATAGGAGGTGAAGGCGATGCTCAAGCTCAAGGTGGAAGGCATGACCTGCAACCACTGTGTGATGGCGGTCAAGAAGGCCCTCTTGCGGGTGCCGGGGGTGGAAAAGGCCGAGGTGAGCCTGGAAAAGGGGGAAGCCTGGGTGGAGGGCCAGGCCGACCCGCAGGCCCTCCTCCAGGCGGTGGCGGAGGAGGGGTACCGGGCCCAGGTGGCCGGCTAGGGCCATGCCCCACGGGCACCTTCACCTGGACCCCAGGGTGCGGGAGGAGGCCAAAAAACGCCTCCTGTCGGCCAAGGGCCACCTGGAGGGCATCCTGCGCATGCTGGAAGACCCCCACGTCTACTGCGTGGACGTACTGAAGCAGCTTAAGGCGGTGGAAGGGGCCCTGGACCGGGTGGGGGAGATGGTCCTAAGGGCCCATCTGCGGGACCACGTGGCCACCGCCCACGAACGGGGGGACGTGGAGGAAATCGTGGAGGAGCTGATGGAGGCCCTCAAGTACCGGTAGCTTTTATCCCCCCATCCTGACCTCGGAGGTGCAAGAGCCATGCGGTTGCTTACCCTCATCCTCCTTTTCCTGGTGCCAAGCCTTGCCCAGCACGCCCATCACACCCCTCAGGACACGGGGGAGCGGGCCTTCCTCTCGGGCATGATCGCCCACCACGAGGGGGCCCTGGCCATGGCCCGCCACGTCCTGGAGGTGGGCAAGGACAAGCAGGTGCGGGCCTGGGCCGAGGCCATCCTTAAGGACCAGGAGCGGGAAATCGCCCTCATGCGGAGCTGGCTGGTGAGCCTGGGCGGGCTGGACCAGGCGGCCTATAGGGGCATGCAGCAGGAGATGAACACCATGCTCAAGGAGCTCAAAGCCGCCAAGGACCCCGACCGGGCCTTCGTGGAGCTCATGCTCCTCCACCACAAGGGCGCGGTGGAGATGGCCCTCAACATCCTCCCCACCGCCAAGGACCGCCGGGTGCTGGACCTGGCCCGGGACATCATCCTGGCCCAGGCCCAGGAGATGCACGCCTTCAGGCTATGGCTCTTGAGGTGAGGGTTGGGGTAAGGGGCATGACCTGCGCCGCCTGCGTGGCGCGGGTGGAAAGGGCCCTGAAGCGGGCGGAGGGGGTGGAGGAGGCCCTGGTCAACCTCACCACCGAGGAGGCCTTCTTGCGCCTGGGGGAGGGGGTGGACCTCAAGGAGGTCCTGCGGCGGGTGGAGGAGGCGGGGTACGAGCCCGTGGTGGCCCGGGCGGAAATCCCCGTGCGGGGCATGACCTGCGCCGCCTGCGTGGCACGGGTGGAAAGGGCCCTCCAGAGGCTTCCCGGGGTGCTTGCCGCCAGCGTCAACCTGGCCACGGAAAAGGCCTTCGTGGAGTACCTGCCCGACACGGTGAGCCTGGCCCGCCTGCGCCAGGCCATCCGGGAGGCGGGGTATGAGCCCCTGGAAGCCCAAGAAGAAGCCCCCAGGGCCGAACCCCTCTACCGCAAGGACCTTCTCCTGGCCCTGCCCTTTGCCCTCCTCACCCTCCTCCTGGCCATGGGGCCCATGCTCCTGCCCCTCCCCCACCTCCCCCCCATCCTGCAGGCGGCCACCGCCCTTCCCGTGCTCTACGCCGGCCGGCGCTTCTTCCGCCAGGCCTGGGCCGAGGTGCGCCACCGCGCCCTGGGGATGAGCACCCTGGTGGCCCTGGGGGCCGGGTCGGCCTACTTGTACTCCTTCCTTGCCCTCTTCTTCCCCTTCCTCCTCCCGGAGACGGCCCGCCACCTCTACTTTGAGGCCGGGGCGGCCATCCTGGCCCTGATCCTCTTGGGAAAGCACCTGGAGGAAAGCGCCAAGGGCAAGGCCTCGGAGGCCATCCGCAAGCTCCTCTCCCTGAGGCCCAAGACGGCCCGGGTGGTGCAGGAAGCCGGGGAGAAAGAAATCCCCGCGGAGGCCCTCATCCCCGGGGACCTGGTCAGGGTCCTGCCTGGGGAGCGCATCCCTGCGGACGGGGTGGTGGTGGAGGGCCAGAGCCACGTGGACGAGGCCATGCTCACCGGGGAGCCCATCCCCAAGGCCAAAGGCCCTGGGGACGAGGTGGTGGGGGGCACGGTGAACGGGGAAGGGCTCCTCCTGGTGCGGGTTAGCCGCGTGGGGGAGGCCACGGTCCTGGCCCAGATGGCCCGCATGGTGGAGGAGGCCCAGGGGCACAAGCCCAAGGTGCAGGAGCTGGCCGACCGCATCGCCGCGGTCTTCGTTCCCCTGGTCCTCCTGGTGGCCCTTCTGACCTTCCTCCTCTGGCTTCTTTGGGGGCCCGGGCTTTCCCACGCCTTCGTGGCCCTCCTTTCCGTGCTCCTCATCGCCTGCCCCTGCGCCATGGGCCTGGCCACCCCGGCGGCCATCGCCGTGGCCACGGGAAAGGCGGCGCAGATGGGGATCCTTTTCCGCAAGGGCACGGCCCTGGAGGGCTTGGCCCGGGCGGACACCGTGGTGCTGGACAAAACGGGAACCCTTACCCTGGGCAAGCCCACCCTCACCCAGGTCCTGCCCTTTGGCCTGCCCCAGGAGGAGGCCCTGCGCCTGGCCGCCGCCTTGGAAGCAGGAAGCACCCACCCCATCGCCAAGGCCATCCTGGAGGCCGCCTCTGGCCTTCCCCTGCCGGAGGCCAAGGAGGTGCGGGCCCTCCCCGGGGAGGGGGTGGAGGGGGTGGTGGCGGGGAGGCGGCTTTTCCTGGGCAACCAGGCCCTCATGGAGCGGCTTGGCCTGAGCCTCCCCCCCGAGGCCCAGGCCCTGGCCGAGGAAGGGTCCACGCCCTTTTACCTGGCGGAGGAGGGGGGGTTGCTGGCGGCCTTCCAGGTGTTTGACCCCCCCAAGCCCGAGGCCCGGGCCGTGGTGAGCGCCCTGAAGGGGCTAGGCCTCACCCCCGTCCTCCTCACCGGGGACCACCCCCTTCCCGCCCGCAGGGTGGCGGAGGCTCTGGGCATCGGGGATGTGCTGGCCGGGGTGCGGCCCGAGGGGAAGGTGGCGGCCATAGAGAAGCTCCAGAAGGAAGGGCGCCGGGTGGTCTTCGTGGGGGATGGCATCAACGACGCCGCCGCTTTGGCCCGGGCGGATGTGGGGGTGGCCCTGGCCACGGGCACGGAGATTGCCCTCGAGGCCGGGGACGTGGTCCTGATGTCGGGGAACCTGTGGGGGCTGGTGGACGCCCTCCTCCTGGCCCGCAGGACCCTGCGCACCATCCACCTCAACTTCTTCTGGGCCTATGCCTACAACGTCCTCCTCATCCCCGTGGCCGCGGGGGCCCTTTACCCCCTCACCGGGCTCCTCCTCCACCCCGCCTTAGCGGCGGCGGCCATGAGCCTCTCCAGCCTCTTCGTCCTCACCAACTCCCTGCGGCTTCGGGGCTTCCGGGCTTACCGGGGACTAACCGCCACCCCCTAACCTGGGAAAAGGAGGTGCGGCATGATGGCATGGGCACACGGATGGTACGGCTACGGCCCCCACATGGGCTGGGGCTTGGGCTGGTTGGGCTGGCTTTATCCCCTCTTCTTCCTGGCCCTTCTGATCCTGGGGGTCTACCTGGTGGTGCGGACCCTGGCCCCCAAGCAGGAGGACCGGGCCCTGGAAATCCTCAAGGAGCGCTACGCCCGGGGGGAGATTGACAAGGAAACCTTCGAGCGCATGAAGCGCGACCTCTCATGAAGGTCCTCCTGGTGGACGACGACCCGGCCCTCCTCGAGGTCCTCGGGGCCTACCTCGAGGGGGCCGGGTTTGAGGTCCTCGTGGCGGAGGACGGGGAGAAAGCCCTGGAGCTCTTCCCCACCGCCGATCTCGTCATCCTGGACCTGATGCTCCCCAAGGTGGGGGGCTTGGAGGTGGCCCGCATCCTGCGAAGGGAGCGCCCCGAGCTTCCCCTCCTCATCCTCACCGCCAAGGGGGAGGAGGAGGACCGCGTCCTAGGCCTGGAGCTCGGGGCCGACGACTACGTGGTCAAGCCCTTTAGCCCCAAGGAGGTGGTGGCCCGGGTCAAGGCCCTCCTCAGGCGGGCAGGCCTCAAGGAGGAGCTCAGCTACGGCCCCTTGCGCCTCCTTCCCAAGGAGCGCCAGGCCTACCTGGAGGGCAAACCCCTTCCCCTCTCCCAGCTGGAGTTTGACCTGCTCCTCACCCTGGCCCAGCACCCGGGCATGGTTTTCACCCGGGAAAGGCTTTTGGAAAAGGTATGGGGGCCGGATTTCCCGGGCATAGACCGGGTGGTGGACGTGCACATCGCCGCCTTGAGAAAAAAGCTTATGGACGATCCGGAAAACCCCCGGTTCATTGAAACGGTGCGGGGTGTGGGATACCGCTTCCGGGAAACCGATGCGCCTCTTCGCTAAGCTCTTCCTCAGCCATCTCCTGGTGGCCCTCCTGGCCCTTTTCCTGTTCTTCCTCCTGGCCGAAGCCCTGGCTCCCTCCTTCTACCGGGGACACGTGGAGCGCATGTACCACGCCCTCTCCATGATGGGGGGGCTCATGATGGGCGAGGCCTTGAGACGGGACCTCGAGGAGGGCCTGCGCTCCACCCTCACCGCCGCCCTCCTCTCCGCCCTCCCCCTATCCGTGCTTGGGGCCGCCCTCTCCGCCTCCTTCGCCAGCCTGCGTTTCTCCCGCACCGCTAGGCTTCTGGCGGAGGGCAGCCGGCGCATGGCCCAGGGGGAGTACCGGGTGCGCCTTCCTACCCTAGAACGGGACGAGCTGGGCGAGGTGGCCCTCCACTTCAATCGCCTGGCCGAGGCCCTGGAAAAGGTGGAACAAAGCCGGGTAGAGCTCATCGGCACCGTAGCCCACGAGCTCAGGACCCCCCTATCCGCCCTGCAGGCCTACGCCGAGGCCCTGGCGGACAGGGTCATGGAGCCTGAAAAGGCAGCGGAAAGGATCCAGCAGGAAGTGCGGGCCATGAGCCGGCTGGTCCGGGACCTCTCCCTGGTTTCCCAGGTGGAGGCAAGAGCGGTGGAGCTTCATCCCCAGCCCCTCGACCCCAAAGGCCTCCTGGAGCAGGCGGCGGAGCGCTTCCGTCCCGCCTTCCAGGCCAAGGGGGTGGCCCTGGAGGTGGTGGCCCACTCCCTCCCCCTGGTCTGGGCCGACGAGGAACGGACCCTCCAGGTGCTGGCCAACCTGCTTTCCAACGCCCTTCGCCACACCCCAGAGGGAGGAAAGGTGAGGCTTGGGGCGGAGGCCATGGGCCAGGCGGTGGTCTTCAGCGTGGAGGACACGGGTCCTGGCATTCCCGAGGAGCACCTTTCCCGCATATTCGAGCGGTTTTACCGTATAGATCCCTCCCGTAGCCGCCAAGACGGGGGAACAGGGGTGGGCCTCACCATCGCCAAGGGCCTGGTGGAGGCCATGGGGGGGGGGATTTGGGTGGAAAGCCGGTTAGGCCAGGGAAGCGTTTTCCGCTTCACCCTCCCCCTTTACACAGGCTTAACGGGGAAGGGTTAGGGTGGGTGCCATGAAGAAGCTTCTGGCGCTTGCCCTCGGCGTGGCTTTAGGTCTGGCCCAGGCCCCTAGCCCTGAGGCCCTCAAGGGCCTGGGGCCCGAAGAGGCCCTGGCCCTGGCCAAGCGGTGGCGGGAAGAAGGGCAAAGGGTGGTGAGCTACGTGACCCCCGAGGCCTTCTTCTTCGAGTTCCCGGACGGTCGCAAGGCCCAGGTGGCCCTCAAGGACCGCTTCCTCCTGGCGGTGGCCCCCTATGTCAGCCGCACCCACCCCTGCCAGGTCCACTACTTTTCCAGCTGCACCGGGGAGCTACAGGAGGAGGTATTTCTGGTGCGGGTGCTGGAGGGGGAAAAGGAGGTGCTCAAGACCCAGGTCAGATCGGGGAAGGACGGGTTCTTTGAGCTCTGGTTGCCCCGCAACCGCCGCTACACCTTGGAGATCCGCTGGGGGAACCTGGCGGCCACCGGCTCCGTGGCCACCTTCAGCCAAAGCCCCACCTGCCTGACCGGCTTCCGCCTTGCCTCGCGGTAGAACGCCATGCGCCCTCTCGCCCTCCTTCTCACCCTGGGCCTTGCCCTAGCCCAAACCTCCTTGGGCCCGGTGCCTACCCGGGACGTCCACGCCCTTTTATGGCACCCCTCGGGAGCCTTGCTCCTGGGCCACCACGACGGCATTGTTCTCTGGAATAACAGCACCCCCCAGGACCTGGTGCGGCGGCGGGACTGGGACGCCATGAACCTGGCCTGGGACGGCAGGCGCCTCCTGGTTGCCGGGCACTGGATCTATGCGGAAAGCCAGGATCTCAAGCGCTTCCGCGACCTAAAGCCCAAGGGCCTTCCCGCCTTGGACCTCCACGCCTATGCCGTAAATCCCAAGAAGCCCGAGGTCCACTACACCCTCGAGGCCACCTACGGCTACTTCCAGAGCCAGGATGGAGGGCAGACCTGGACGAAGTTGCCTGCCCAGGGCCTGCCCAAGGCCGGGATGGCTTTTCTCCTGGTGGACCAAAAGGGCCGCATCTGGGCCTCCCTTATGGAAAGAGGGCTCTTCCTGAGCGAGGACGGGGGTAGGAGCTTCCGCCCCATCCCCACCCCGGACCCCGCCCCTGGACCCTTGGCCCTCTCCCCCTCCGGCACCCTGTACCTAGGAGGGCAGCTTGGAATATGGCAACGAACAGAAGTGGGCTGGCGCAGGCTCTGGCAGGGTACGGTGCTGGCCCTGGCCGCCCACCCCCAGGAGGAGGGCCTGCTGGCCTGGGTGGACGGAAGGGGCACCCTCTGGCGGGGGCGCTAAGGGCTATTCCTTCCAGGCCACCCCGGCCACATGGGGGGCCACCAGGGGAAGGGGCAAAGCGAAGGACGCTGCCTCCACCCGGGCAAACCCGGCCTCCCGGATAAGGGCCAGGGTTTCCCGGTTGGGGTGGCAGCCATCCCCCAAGAAGGCCCATAGGGGGCAGAGGAGGTCCTGGGCCCAGCGCAGGCCGGAACCCCGGGGAGCGGCCACATGTTCCAAAAAGACGAAACGCCCCCCGGGCTTCAACACCCTGAGGATCTCCGCCAACGCCCGCCTGGGGTCCTCCACCGAGCAGAGGACCAAGGTGGCCACCACGGCATCCACGCTTTCCTGCGGCAGGGGAATCTCCTCCGCCTGGCCCAGCAGCACCTCGCCCAAGACTCCCCTCTGCCGCAAGGCCGTTTCCAACCAGGGGTGCAGGTGGGGATTGGGCTCGAGGCCCAGCCAGTAGACCCCATCCGGCAGGTAGGCCAGGTTAATCCCTGTTCCCGGGCCGATCTCCAGCACCGTGCCCGCCAGGCCTCCCAGGAGTTTCCTCCGCCAGGGCTCGCTTACCCTGGCGTGCCCCTGGGAAAGAGCGGGAAGAAGCGCCGCGAAAAACCGAGCCCTTAAGCCCCTCTTCATGCCCTTGCCTCCCATGCTAGAGGTTCCAGTAAAGCACCGTATCCAAAAGCCCCAGCACCACGAAGACCCCTCCTGCACCCCTCAAAAGCGCGCTCCCCAGATGGCGCATCCCCTTAAGGGCTTGGCCCCGGCCCAGGCGGGCGAAGAGCAGTAGCAGCAAACCCAAGGGGAGGCCCGTCCCCAGGGCAAACACACCGGGGAGCAGGAAACCCAGGGGCGAGGCCAGGGCCAGGGGAAGCAAAAGACCGAAAAAAAGCCAGAAGAGGGTGGGGCAGAAGGCCAGGCCGTAAACCCCCCCGAGGGCTAGGGGCCCAAGAAGCCCGCCCCACGTTCCCACCCGGGCCCCCACGCCCTCCGGCACCCCCCAGGCCAGGGGCCAGCGCACCACCCCCAAAAGGCCCAAGCCCACCAGGATCATGAAGGGCCCAAGGGCCAGCCGCACCGGGCGGAAGATGGCCCCGGGGTTGTCCAGGGACCCGCCCAGCAAGAAGAGGACCACTCCGGCAAGCACCAGGTAGGTGAGGGCCTTCCCCAGGAGAAAGGCCAGAAACCTGGGCCAGACCCTTCCCTGAATAGCGGAAGGAGCCAGATAGGCCAGGGCGCTGGCCCCGGTGGTGATCTGGCAGGGAGCAAAGGCCGCCAAGACCCCAACAAGGAAAGCCGAAAGCCAAGGAACCCCCACTTCCCGCCTCAGCCCATCCACCCAGGGGGCCAGGAGAGCGTAAAGAGTGTTGGCCGTTCGGTAAAGGCTTCGGGAAACCTCCTCCAGTAGCCCGCTTCCCAGGGCCAACCCCACCAGGCCCAGGACGGCAAGACCCAGCACCAGCAGCCCTCCTCGCATGCCCATCAGCTTAAGGGCCAAACGTTAAGTGCCGGTAAAGCCCCTTTATGCCAGCTTAACAATACCGGCCTAGGGTACAGGTGGAGGTGGATCGTGGGCATGATGGGTTGGGGCGGTATGGGTTTCGGGTGGTTCTTCGGGCTTCTCAGCATACTCCTGGTGCTGGCCCTCTTGGGTCTTCTCCTGTACCTGGGCCTTCGGGCCTGGGAACGGGGAAGCGGGGAGCCAAAAAAGGATGCGGCCCTGGAAGCCCTGCGCCTCCGGTACGCCAGGGGCGAGCTGGACGAGGAAACCTACAAAAGGTTGCGGAAGGAACTGGAAAAGGGAGGTGCAGCATGAAACGCTACGGTTTAACTTTAGGAGTTCTGGCCCTCGCGCTTTTAGGCCTTGCCCTCACCCAGGGCATGATGGGGGGCTTTGGCCCGGGGATGATGGGCTACGGCCCCCAGTACGGCCCGGGGATGATGGGCTACGGGATGATGGGCGGCCACGGGATGATGGGCATGATGGCGGTCTACCCCCCGGAGGCCCAGCCCATCCCCCAGAAAGAGGCCAAGGCTCGGATGGAAGCCTACGCCAAGCGCATCTACCCGGGGGCACGCCTTAAGGACTTCATGGTCTTCAGCCAAAACTACTATGCCCAGGTGGTGGACGAGAAGGGGCAGGGGCTTTTTGAGCTCATCGCCGACCGCTACACCGGGGTAGTCTCCCCGGAACCTGGCCCCAACATGATGTGGAACACCCGCTACAGCATGATGGGCGGGCCCGTGCAGACTCCTGTCCGCTTCTCTGTGGAGGAAGCCAGGAAGCTGGCCGAAACCTTCCTGAAAGGCTACCTCCCGGGTGCCCGGGTCCTGGAAGCCGGGGCTTTCCCCGGGTACTACACCTTTGACTTCGGGCGTAAGGAGGTGGAGGGCATGCTTTCCGTGAACGCCTACACAGGGGAGGTCTGGGTCCACACCTGGCACGGCTTCTTCCTGGGAGAGTGATCCCGGTAGGGCCCTTGCCCGGGGCAGCTGCCCTGGGCGGGGCCCGGGCCTTTCCTATACCCCCCAAAACCCCTCAACACAACTTTCACGAAAGGCCTTTTCCCTCAGGTTCCGCTACACTTTAGGTAAGGAGGGTATCGTGACGGACCTAAGGAAAACCCTAAAAGCCAGCCTGGCCGAGGCCCGGGCCCGGCTGGAGGCCGCTCTAAAGGAAGAGGGCTTCGGCATCCTCACGGAGATCGATGTGGCCGCCACCCTAAAAGCCCGCCTGGGCCTGGAAAGGCCCCCTTACCTGATCCTGGGGGCCTGCAACCCGAACCTGGCCGCTAAGGCCCTCGAGGCCGAACCCGATATCGGCCTCCTCCTCCCCTGCAATGCGGTGCTCAAGGAGGGGCCAGAGGGCGTGGAGGTCCTCTTGCAGGATCCCAGGGAGATGTTCCGGGTCCTTCCTACAGAAACCCAGGAGGCGCTCAAACCCGTAGCCGAGGAGGCGAGAAACCGGCTGGAGAAAGCCTTGGCCAAACTCTAGGGGGTTCTGGAGGGACCTTTATACTTCTTTTACCCCCTTTTCGGATATTCACCTGCGTACTCACCTCACGCCACCGCCCGCAACACCCGGGTGATGGGCAGACCCGCCTGCCCAAGAAGCTGGGCCACCACGCTCCAGGCCATCACCCAAGCTTCCACTTGCAGGGCCACCGCCTTCAGCCCCCGTACCCTCCCCACCGCCCCCACCAGCCCCATCGGCCCCTTCAGCAGACCAAAGACCGTCTCCAGCTCCCACCGCCGCCCCAAAAGCCTCCGGTACGCACCTC
>NZ_AQWU01000055.1 GCF_000376265.1 Thermus igniterrae ATCC 700962 | reverse complement strand
AGGATGGAAGGGGGCGTCTGGTGTTCTTCCACAGCTCACCAAGCGCCCCCTTTTCCTTTGGCTTGTCAAGGGGGTATGCATTGAATATCCGAAAGGGGGGCCTTGAAAAGGTCGTATAATGCCCTTTCGTGTTGGTCCGGCCCGCCCTCCTTCCCTCCTGGCCCCCAAGCCCCGAGGAGCTCTTCGGCCGCGAAGGGCCTTTGGTGCTGGAGATTGGTTTTGGCGACGGGCGCTTCACCGCCGAGCTGGCCAAGGCCCATCCCGACTGGCTCATCCTGGGGGCCGAGGTCTCGGCGGCCAGCGTTCACCGGGCCCTGAGGCGCCTGCGCCGGGAGGGCATCGGCAACGTGCGCCTCTACCTGGGGGAAGGCCCCTTTGCCCTGCGCAACCTGGTTCCGGACCGCGGCCTGCGCCGGGTGATCGTCAACTTTCCTGATCCCTGGCCCAAGAAGCGCCACCAGGAGAGGCGGCTTTTGCAGGAGAGCTTCTTCCGCCGGCTTTCCCGCAAGCTGGCCGAGGGCGGCGACCTCCTCCTCACCACAGACCACGAGGCCTACTTCCGCTTCGCCCTGGAGGAGGCCGGGCGTACGGGGCTTTTCCGGGTGGCGGTGGCCCCTCCCCCGGAGGCCCACCTGCGCACCAAGTACGCCCTGAAGTGGAAGGAGGCGGGCCGGGCCTTTTTCCATGCGGTCTTCACCAAGGTGGCCGAGGACGAGACCCCCTGGCCCCCCTTAAGGAGGTACGAGATGGCCCACGCCCTTTTGGAAGGCAGTTTGCCCGAGGCCCTTTCCCTGGAGAAGACCCCGGTCCCGGTGGCGGGCGGGGTGGCGGTCTTTTTAGAGGTGGTGCGGGGGGAGAGGGGGTTTTACGTGCTCACCCACGTGGAGGAGGAGGACCTCACCCAGGACCTCCTCCTGGAGGTGCGCCCCAGCGCCCGGGGGGTGTACGCCGGGGTGGGCCGCTTCGGCAGCCCCCTCATCACCGAGGGAGTCAAGGAGGCGGTTCGTGCCCTGGTGGCCAGGTTGGCCAGTATGGGCCTAAGGGTGGTGCAGGACCACACCTGAGTAAGATAGCCTCATGCACGCCCACGTGATCCTGGCCGCCGGGCAGGGGACGCGGATGAAGTCCCGCCTGCCCAAGGTGCTCCACCCCCTTCTGGGGAAGCCCATGCTGGCCTATGCCGTGGAGGCCGCCCTGGCCCTGGACCCCAAGAGGCTCATCGTGGTGGTGGGCCACGGGGCGGAGGCGGTCAAGGAGGCCCTCAGGGACTACCCCGTGGCCTTCGCCCAGCAAAAGGAGCAGCTGGGCACCGCCCACGCCCTCCTGCAGGCCGAGCCCCTGCTGGGGGATTTCCCCGGTCCCGTCCTGGTAACCCAGGGGGACACCCCCCTCCTGCGGCCCGAGACCCTGGGGGCCCTCCTGAAGGGGGTGCGGGAGGGAGCGGGGATGGCCCTCCTCACCGTGGAGCTTGAGGACCCCACGGGCTACGGCCGCATCCTCCGGGAGGGGGAGGAGGTCTTGGGCAACGTGGAGGAGAAGGACGCCTCCCCTGAGGTCAGGGCCATCAGGGAGGTCAACGCCGGGGCCTACGCCTTTGACGGCTTCCTCTTCCAGGCCCTAAAGGAGGTGGGCAACCAGAACGCCCAGGGGGAGTACTACCTCCCCGACCTCATCGCCATCTACCGGGCCCACGGCCGGAGGGTGGCGGCGGTGAGGGGGGTGGCCGAGGAGGCCCTGGGGGTGAACACCCGGGAGGAGCTGGCCCGGGTGGAGGGCATCCTCCTGGCCCAGTTGCGCTCGGTCTGGATGCGCCGGGGGGTGCGGATGGTCCTGCCCGAGAGCATCTACCTGGAGCCCTCGGTGGAACTGGCCCCTGACGTCACCCTCTGGCCCGGAGTGGTGCTGAAGGGCCGCACCCGTATCGGGGAAGGGTGCGAGGTGGGGCCTTACGCGGTGCTGGAGGACACGGTGCTGGAGCCCGGGGCCCGCGTCCTGGCCCATACCGTGGCCCAGGGGGCCCACCTCCACCCCGGGGCGGATGCCGGCCCCTTTGCCCGCTTGCGCCCGGGGGCGGTCCTCATGGAGGAGGCCCACGTGGGCAACTTCGTGGAGGTGAAGAAGAGCGTCCTCCACAAGGGGGTGAAGGCCGGCCATCTGGCCTACCTGGGGGACGCCGAGGTGGGGGAGGGGGCCAACATCGGGGCTGGGGTCATCACCGCCAACTACGACGGCAAGCGCAAGCACCGCACGGAGATCGGCAAGGGGGCCTTCATCGGCTCCAACAGCGTGCTGGTGGCTCCGGTGAAGGTGGGGGACCACGCCCTGGTGGGGGCAGGGAGCGTCATCACCCACGAGGTGCCCTCCGAGGCCCTGGCGGTGGCCCGCTCCCGGCAGCGGAACCTGGAGGGCTACGCCCGCAAGAAGCTCCTGGAGGAAGGGTAGTCCCTTTCATCCCCCCTTCAGGTCCTGGATGGTACACTTTAGGGTATGAACCTGGGCATGCCGGAAATCCTGGTGATCCTGGTGGTGGCCCTCCTCATCTTCGGGCCCAAGAAGCTCCCCGAGCTTGGCCGTTCCTTGGGCCAGAGCATCCGCGAGTTCAAGCGGGGAGCCCAGGAGATCCGCGAGGAACTGGAGAAGTCCGTGGAGGTCCGCGAGGAGGCCAAGCCCAAGCCGGCCGTGCAGGCCCCCGAGGCCGAGGAGCGTAAGGCTTGAAGGAAGCCCCCCTCGTAGAACACCTGGAAGAGCTCAGGGCCCGCATCCTCTGGGCCCTCCTGGCCTGGGTGGTGGGCACGGGGGTGGCCTGGAGCTTCCGGGTGGAGCTTCTGGCGTGGCTGAAGCGCCCTTTGGACCTGGCGGCCCAGCAGAACGGCATCCAGGTGAACCTCATCGTCCTGGACATCACCGAGCCCTTTTTGGTCTCCTTGAAGGTGGCGGCCTTCGGGGGGCTGGTGCTGGCCCTTCCCTTCATCGTCTACCAGGTCTGGGCCTTCATCGCTCCAGGCCTCTACGAGCACGAGAAGCGCCTGGCGGCGCCCTTCCTCCTGGGGGCAGGGTTTAGCTTCGCCCTGGGGGCTCTTTTCGCCTACTACGGCTTTTTGCCCTTCGCCATTCCCTTCCTCCTGGGCTTCCTGGGTGAGGTGATCACCCCCCAGATCTCCATCGGCCGCTACATGGGCCAGGTGCTCATGATGATGACCGTCATGGGCCTGGTCTTTGAGATGCCGGTGGTGAGCTACCTCCTGGCCCGCCTGGGCCTCCTCTCCTCGGGCTTTTTGGCCCGCAACTGGAAGGTGGCCGTGGTCCTCCTCCTCACCCTGGCGGCGGTCATCACCCCCACGGTGGACGTGGTCTCCCTGGCCATCGTCACCGGCCCCCTCCTCGTCCTCTACTGGGTCTCGGTCCTGGTGGCCCGCGTGGCCGAGCGGGCCCGGCTTCGGGAGGAGGCCGCTTGACACCCTGAGGGGGCTTTGCCCCTACAATGACCCATGGACGAGCGCATCCTGGCCCTGCGCAAAGAGGTGGACCGGGTGAACCGGGAGATCCTGCGCCTCCTCTCGGAAAGGGGGCGGCTGGTGCAGGAGATCGGCCGCATCCAGACGGAGCTGGGCCTGCCCCACTACGACCCCAAGCGGGAGGAGGAGATGCTGGCCTACCTCACCGCGGAGAACCCGGGACCCTTCCCCCCGGAGACCATCCGGCGGCTTTTCAAGGAGATCTTCAAGGCCAGCCTGGACCTGGAGGAGCGGGAGGACCAGAAGAAGTTCCTCTACTCCAGGAAGCATAAGCCCGAGCCCACCCGGGTGCGGGTGAGGGACGTGGTCTTCGGGGAGAGGCCCCTCCTCATCGCCGGGCCCTGCTCCATTGAGTCCGAGGCCCAGATGATGGAGACCGCCCGCTTCCTGGCCGCTAAGGGGGTGCGGGTCCTGAGGGGCGGAGCCTTCAAGCCCCGCACCAGCCCCTACGGCTTCCAGGGCCTGGGGGTGGAGGGGTTGAGGCTGGGCCGCCGGGCGGCGGATGCCTTCGGCATGGTCTTCGTCACCGAGGTCATGGACACCCGGGACGTGGAGGTGGTGGCGGAGTACGCGGACATCCTGCAGATCGGGGCCCGCAACATGCAGAACTTTGCCCTCCTCAAGGAGGTGGGCCGTGCGGGGCGGCCCGTGCTCCTCAAGCGGGGGCTTTCCGCCACCATGGAGGAGTGGTTCTACGCCGCGGAGTACATCCTGGCCCAGGGCAACGAGCAGGTGATTCTGGCGGAGAGGGGCATCCGCACCTTTGAGCGCTGGACCCGGAACACCCTGGACCTTTCCGCCGTGGCCCTGGCCAAGCAGGAGACCCACCTGCCGGTGATTGTGGACGTGACCCACGCCGCCGGGCGCACGGACCTCCTGGCCCCCCTGGCCCGGGCGGCCCTGGCGGTGGGGGCGGACGGGGTGCACGTGGAGGTCCACCCCAACCCCAAGGTGGCCCTTTCCGACAACCAGCAGCAGCTGGACTTTGCCCAGTTTGAGCGCTTCCTGGAGGCCCTCAGGGACCTCCTGCCCGAGGGGTGATGGGCCTTTTGGACAACATCCTCAACGTCTTCCTGAAGGCCACGGACCCCAGGCCCCGCTACACTGAAGGCCGGTGCCTCCTCTACAAGAACAGCGTGGGGGGGTGCGACCGGTGCTACCAGGCCTGCCCCCGGGGGGCGGTGCGCCTCGAGGGCTGGCGGGTGGAGCTGGACGAGGTCCTGTGCACGGGCTGCGGCCTCTGCACCGGGGTGTGCCCCGGGATTGCCCTGGAGTACCCCCTGGGGGGCATCCAGGAGGCCCTCATCCGGGGCAAGGGCCAAATCCGCTGCTCCAAGGCCGAGGGCAAGGGGGAGGAGGTCTTGTGCCTGGGCCGCCTCACCCCTGGGCTTCTGGCGGAGGCGGGAAGCCGGTTTGGCAAGGTGGTTCTGGCCCGGGGGGACTGCGCCAGCTGCCGGATCGGCGGGGCCTCGGTGCCCGAGCACCTTTCCCAGATGGCCGCCGAGGCCCAGCGCTACCACCCGGTGGAGGTGGAGGTCCTGGAGGGGGAGCTTCCCGGGGAGAAGGTGGGGCGGCGGGAGCTCTTCCAGGCCCTTCTGGGTAGCGCCAAGCGCACCGCGGCCGACCTGGTGCCCGAGCTTCCCCTGCCCCAGGAGCCCGAGGAAAAGGGCCTGCCTGCCGAGCTCCGCCTGCGCCAGTTGGCCGCAACACGGGCCCCTGAGGTCCAGTGGCCCCGGATCCGGGTGGAGGAGGGGTGCACCCTCTGCCCGGTCTGCACCAACGTCTGCCCCACGGAGGCGGTGCGGCGGGTGCGGGAGGGGGAGGAGTACGTGCTCTACCTCCAGGTGGCCGCCTGCACGGGGTGCGGGGCCTGCGTGGAGAGCTGTCCGCCCCAGGTGATCCGCCTCGAGGCCGCCCCCAAGGAGGCCGTGGGCCAGGAGCTGGAGCTTTTCCGGGGCAAGCCCCCCTGGTATGACCTTTGAACCGGGTATAATCCTCCCCAACCTATGGAAGCGGACGCCATCGTGGTGGGGGGTGGCCTGGCTGGTCTGGTGGCGGCCACCGAGGTGGCCCGGCGGGGCAGGCGGGTCCTCCTCCTGGAGCAGGAGCCCCACCTGGGGGGGCAGGCCTACTGGTCCTTCGGGGGGCTTTTCCTGGTGGACTCCCCCGAGCAACGGCGGCTTGGCATCCGGGACAGCCTGGAGCTGGCCCGCCAGGACTGGTTCGGTGCCGCGGGCTTTGATCGGGAGGAGGACCTTTGGGGCCGGCGCTTCGCCGAGGCCTACCTGGAGTTCGCCGCCTCCGAGAAGCGGGCCTGGCTGGTCTCCCTGGGGGTGCGCTTCTTCCCCGTGGTGGGCTGGGCGGAGCGGGGCGGGGGCTTGGCCACGGGGCACGGGAACTCGGTGCCCCGCTTCCACATCGTCTGGGGCACGGGGCCGGGGCTTCTCGAGCCCTTCCTCCGCCGGGTGCGGGACCTGGAGGAGAAGGGGCTCCTTAAGGTCCTCCTCCGCCACCGGGTGGAGGAGGTGTGGCGGGAAGGGGGCAGGGTGGTGGGGGTGGCCGGGGTGGTCCTGGCCCCCGACCCCAAGCCCCGGGGGGTCCCCACCTCCCGGGAGCCCGTGGGGGAGTTCCGCTTCCGGGCCCAGGCGGTGGTCCTGGCCACGGGGGGCATAGGGGCCAACCTGGACCTGGTGCGCCGCCTCTGGCCTGAGCGCATGGGCCCTCCCCCCGGCAGGATGCTCTCCGGGGTGCCCGACCACGTGGACGGTTTGGGCCTCTTCCTGGCCGAAAGGGTTGGGGCGCGGCTGGTGAACCTGGACCGCATGTGGCACTACCCCGAGGGGGTGGAGAACCACACCCCCATCTGGAGCCACCACGGCATCCGCATCCTTCCGGGGCCCAGCCCCCTGTGGCTGGACGCCACGGGCCGGCGCCTCCCCCCACCCCTCTTCCCCGGGTTTGACGCCCTGGAGACCCTGCGCCATCTGCGGCAGACGGGGTTTGACTGGAGCTGGTTCCTCCTGGACCTGCGCACCCTGAAGAAGGAGTTCGCCCTCTCCGGTTCGGAGCAGAACCCCGACCTCACGGAAAGGCGCTGGCTGGAGGTGCTAAGGGGCCGCCTCCTGGGGCCTTCCGCCCCCGTACGGGCCTTTTTGGAGCGGGGCAGGGACTTCCTGGTGGCGGAGAACCTTTCTGAACTCATGCGCAAGATGGAGGCCCTGGCCCCCGGGGTCCTGGACCCCGTGCGCCTGGAGAAGGAGGTGCGGGCCCGGGACCATGAGCTCCAGAACCCCTTCGCCAAAGACGCCCAGGTGCTAGCCCTCCACGCCTTCCGCCGCTACCTGGGGGACCGGCTTTTCCGCGTGGCCAAGCCCGCCCCCTTCCTGGGGGGGAAGGGGCCCCTGGTGGCGGTGAGGCTCTGGACCCTGACCCGCAAGACCCTGGGGGGTATCCAGACCGACCTCAAGGGCCGGGCCCTCACCCCGGGGGGCGAACCCCTCCCGGGCCTCTTCGCCGCCGGGGAGGCGGCGGGGTTCGGCGGCGGGGGTGTGCACGGGTACAAGGCCCTGGAGGGCACCTTCCTGGGAGGGGCCCTCTTCTCCGGCCTCCTGGCGGGAAGGGGGGTGGCGGAGGGGTTAGAATGACCCCCATGACCTCCAGGCGTGCCTCTCCCTACCTCTTCCTCCTGGACCTCCTGGCCCTCCTCCTCTTCGCCGGGGTAGGCCTCCTTTCCCACGGCCAGCCCTTAAGCCTTGCGGGCCTTGCCCGGAACGTCCTCCCCGTCCTTTTCGTCTGGGTCCTCCTGGCCCCCTTCCTGGGCACCTACCGCCGGCCCAGCTGGCCCAACCTCCTCCTCACCTGGGCCCTGGCCTTCCCCGCGGGGCTTTGGCTCAGGCAGATGGTCTTCTTCGGCTCCTTCGGCATGGGGTTTTGGGTTTTCCTGGGGGTGGCCATGGGCTTCAGCCTCCTCTTCCTCCTGGGGCTTAGGGGCCTGGCCAAGCTCCTCCGCCTCTGGTAAAAAGGACCCATGGAGAAGGTAGCCTTTGTGGGGCTTGGGGCCATGGGCTACCCCATGGCGGGGCACCTGGCCCGGCGGTTTCCCACCCTGGTCTGGAACCGCACATGGGAAAAGGCCAAACGGCACCAGGAGGAGTTCGGCTCCCTGGCCGTGCCCCTGGAGGGGGTGGCGGAGGCCCAGGTCCTCTTCACCTGTCTGCCCACCACCAAGGAGGTGGCGGCCCTGGCCGAGGCCCTCTGGCCCCACCTGCGCCCGGGCACCTACTGGGTGGACGCCACCAGCGGGGACCCCGGGGAAAGCCGCCTCCTGGCGGAGCGCCTTCTGGAGAAGGGGGTGGTCTATCTGGACGCCCCGGTCTCCGGGGGCACCCTGGGGGCCCAACGGGGCACCCTCACGGTGATGATGGGGGGACCGGAGGAGGCGGTGGAACGGGTGAGGCCGTATTTAGCCTACGCCGGCAAGGTGGTGCACGTGGGCCCCGTGGGGGCGGGGCATGCGGTGAAGGCCATCAACAACGCCCTCCTGGCGGTGAACCTCTGGGCGGCAGGGGAGGGGCTTGTGGCCCTGGTGCGCCAGGGGGTTTCCGCGGAGAAGGCCCTGGAGGTCATCAACGCCTCCAGTGGCCGCTCCAACGCCACGGAGAACCTCATCCCCGATCGGGTGCTCACCCGGGCCTTCCCCAAGACCTTCGCCCTGGGCCTCCTGGTGAAGGACCTGGGGATTGCCATGGGAGTTTTGGATGGGGAAAAAGCCCCAAGCCCCCTGCTTCGCCTCACCCGGGAGGTGTACGAGATGGCCAAAAGGGAGCTGGGCCCGGAGGCCGACCACGTGGAGGCCTTGAAGCTTTTGGAGCGCTGGGGCGGGACGGAGATCCGCTAGGGATGGGAGAAGGCCTGCGGGCTGCCTGGCCCATCGCCCTGGGCTACTTCCCCGTGGCCGTGGCCTTTGGCGCCTTGGGGGCCCAGGCGGGGCTTGGCTACCTTTGGATCCAGCTCACCTCCCTTCTGGTCTTCGCCGGGGCCAGCCAGTTCGCCCTGGTGGGGCTTCTAGCCCAGGGGGTGCCGCCCCTTTTGGCGGCCTCCCTGGGCCTTCTCCTTAACCTGCGCCACGCCTTCTACGGCCCGGCCCTGAGGCCCTACCTGAAAGGAGGCCCCCTGGAGGCCTTTTTCCTCACCGACGAGGTCTTCGCCCTGGCCTTAAGGACGCTTCCCGGCCTTTCCCCGGAAAAGAGGCGGGGCTACTTCCTGGGCCTGGCTTTGGGAGCGTACCTTTCCTGGAACCTGGGCACTGCCCTCGGGGCCTTGGGGGCCAAGGGGCTTCTGGCCTGGCCCCGCCTGGGGGAGGCCCTTGCCTTTGCCCTTCCCGCCCTTTTTCTCCTCCTGGCCCTGCCCCACCTGCGGAACCCAGCGGCCCTTCTGGCGGGGGGAATGGCCCTGGGGTTTCACCTCCTGGGCCAGACGGCCTGGGGTCTATTCCTGGCAGGGGTGGTGGGGCTCCTTTGGAAGGAGCCCTGGAAAGGGAGGAAGGCATGACCCTGGCCCTTCTCCTTCTGGCTTTGGGCACCTTTCTCCTCCGCTTTCTGCCCTGGCGGGGGGAAAAAAGCCTGAAGACGGGCCAGGCAGGGCCCGCCTTGGTGGTGGCCCTTTTCCTGGTCTCCGCCTTTAGCCCGCCTCCTTCTTCCGAGTGGGTCCGGGCGGCCTTGGCCCTTCTTGGCACCTATCTGGGGCTTAGGCTCACCGGGAACCTGGGCGTGGCCGTCTTCCTGGGGGCAGGGCTTTACGGGCTTCTCGGGGCCCTGGGCTTTTAAGGGCCCGGTGGGGCTTCTGCCCCACCGGGAACTCCCAAGAAACCTGTTGGGTCAACGGTTCAGGATGTGGATGGCCTGTTTGTGGAGGGCCTCCGCCGCCTCCATGAGCCCCTCGGAGAGGGTGGGGTGGGGGTGGATGGTGAGGCCCAGGTCGGAAACCGTGGCCCCCATCTCCAGGGCCAGGGTGGCCTCGGCGATGAGCTCTCCCGCCTGGGGCCCCACCATGAAGACCCCCAGGAGGAGGTCCGTCTCCTCGTCCCCCACCACCTTGATGAGCCCCTCCGCGGCCCCCAGGGTGAGGGCCCGGCCGCTGGCGGAAAAGGGAAACTTCCCCACCTTGACCTTATACCCCGCCTTCTCTGCCTCCTCCTCCGTGAGCCCCACCCCGGCCCATTCGGGGCCGGTGTAGACCACGCTGGGCACCTGGAAGTCGAAGAGGGCGTTTTTGCCGGCGGCGTTTTCCGCGGCCACCAGGCCCTCCTTCATGGCCTTGTGGGCCAGGAGGGGGGGACGGGCCACGTCCCCGATGGCGTAGACCCCGGGGGCCGAGGTTTCCATGCGGGCGTTCACCTGGATGAAGCCCCGTTCGTCCACCTTGACCCCAGCCTTTTCCAAGCCGAGCCCTTCCGTGCGGGGCCTGCGGCCCACCGCCACCAGGATTTTGTCCACCACGATCTCCTCCTGGCTGCCTCCCTGGGCGGCCTCGAGGAGCACGTGGAGGCCATCCTGCTTCTTCTCGTAACCCACCGCCTTGGTGCCGGTGCGTACCTTAAGGCCTTCCTTCTCCAGGGCCTTGCGCAGGAGGGCGGCGGTTTCCTTATCGCCTGCGGGGAGGATCTCCGGCATGTATTCGATCAGGGTCACCTCCGAGCCCAGGCGGTGGTAGATCTGGCCAAGCTCGAGCCCCACCGCCCCGCCCCCGATCACCAAAAGGCGCTTGGGGATGCCCTCTTCCACCCTTAGGGCCCGGGTGGAGTCCCACACGTCCTCCCCGAAGGGAAAGCCCTTTAAGGGCATGGGCTCGCTTCCCGTGGCGATAATGAGGCTTTTCGCCCCATAGGCCTCGCCGTTTACCTCGATCTCCTTAGGCCCCCTAAAGCGGGCGAAGCCCCGCAAAAGCTCCACCTTGTTGCCCTTTAAAAGCCCGGCCACGCCCCCGGTGAGCTTCTTCACCACGCCATCCCGCCAGGCGCCGAGCTTGTTGAAATCCAGTTCGGGCTTGGCCTTCAGGCCAAAGCCCTCGGCCCCCTTGAGGTGGTGTACGGTTTCCGCGGCGTGCAAAAGCGCCTTGGTGGGGATGCACCCCACGTTCAGGCACACGCCCCCTACCTCGGCGGCCTCCACCGCCAGAACCTTAAGCCCGAGCTGGGCTCCCCGGATGGCGGCGTGGTAGCCGCCGGGTCCGGTGCCGATCACGATCAGGTCGTAGGTCTTCATGGCGTCATCCTACATTTCCAGGAGGAGGCGCTCGGGGTTTTCCAGGAGCCGGATCACCTCCCGGGTGAAGGAGGCCGCCTCGGCCCCGTCCACCAGGCGGTGGTCAAAGGAGAGGGAGAGGTACATGATATCCCTCGCCTGGATGGAGCCATCCGGCATCACCCAGGGCCGCTTCCTTATGGAGTGCACCCCCAGGATAGCGGCCTCGGGTACGTTGATGATGGGGAAGCTCATCAAAGCCCCCACGGAGCCAATGTTGGTGATGGTGAAGGTGGAACCCGTGACCTCCTCGGGGGAGAGCCTTCCTTCCCGGGCCTTGGCGGAGAGCTCGGCGATCTCCTGGGCCAGCTCCAGGATGTTTTTCCGGTCCACGTCCCGCACCACGGGCACCATGAGACCCCGCTCCGTGGCCACCGCCAGGCCCAGATGGTAGTAGCGCTTGTAGACGATCTCCTGGCGCTCCTCGTCCAGGCTGGTATTGAGCATGGGGTACTTCTTCAGGGCCCGCACCACGGCCTTGAAGATGAAGGGGAGGTAGGTGAGCCTTATGCCCTGCCCCTCGGCCTCGGGCTTCAGGCGTTCCCGGAGGGCCACCAGCTCCGTGAGGTCGGCCTCGTCCACGTTCAGGGTGCGCACGGTGTAGAGGTGGCTCTGCCAAAGCCCGGTGGCGATGCTGCGGCGGACACCCCTCAGGGGCTGGCGTTCCTCCAGGTGCTCGTACCCCTTGGGGGGGGTGTAGCGGGGTGGGGGAGGGAAGGCACTGGGGGCAGAGGGGGGTGGGGGAGGGGTTTCGGGGGCTGGGGTGGGCTGGGCCTGGCGCGTATTTGCGTAGGCCCGGACGTCCTCTACCCGGATCCGGCCCAGGGGACCGGAGCCGGGGACCTCCTCAATGGGAATACCCAGCTCCCGGGCCAGCCGGCGGGCGGCGGGCACCGCCAGGACCCGGCCCTGGGGCCTTTGGGGCGCCTTCTCCTCCGGCCTGGCCTCCTGGAGGAAGGGGTTTTTCACCGCCACCTGGGTGGTGTCGGGCTTGAAGAGGGAGAGATCCTCCTTTTCCTCCTTTGGGGGAAGCCCGGGCTCCACGATGGAGCGCTCCTCCACCGCTTGCACGGGCGGAGCCTCCTCCTTTACCTCCTTTACCCCAGCCACGGCCTCCCCGGGCTCCGCCAGGAGGGCGATGGGGGCGTGGACCTTGACCACCTCCCCTTCCTTGGCCAGCTTTTTCAAAAGCACCCCCTCGTAGGGGGAGGGTAGCTCCACTGTGACCTTGTCGGTCATCACCTCCACGAAGGGCTGGTCCTTCTTGAGGTAGTCCCCTTCCTCCACCAGCCACTTGAGGATCTCGCCTTCCACCACGCTTTCCGCCAGTTCGGGCATGAGGATTTCCTTGGGCATAGGCCTCCTAGATCAAATCTAAAAATTCCTCGAGGGAGATCTGCGCATCTTTGAGAATGTGGGCTAGGGTGGAGCGCTTTATGGGGATATGCGCAGGCACGATGACGATGATCCGCTTTTCTCCCAGCTGCCTCTCCATCCGGATATGGCTTCCCCGTTGGCGCACCACCTGAAAGCCTGCCTTTTCTAAAGCCTTGATCACCCGCTTGTAGGACAAGGAGGGGACCTTCAAACCTCTACCTCGGCCAGCTCAGCGTTCTCCGGCAACTTTTCCTCTAGCGGTTCCAGGTAGAGGGCGATGGCCTCACGGATGTTGGCCAAAGCTTCTTCCAAGGTGTCCCCCTCGCTAATACAACCAGGAAGGGCAGGCACGTAGACGGTGTACCCTCCCTCCTCGCTCTTTTCCAGGACCACCTTTAGCCGCATAAAGCCTCCCTTCAGTCAGTAGTCTAACGCCCGCTTGGCGGCGCCCAGGATGCGGGTGACGGTGGGCAGGTACAGCTTGTCCTGGGCGTAGGGGTACGGGGTGTCAAACCCCGTCACCCGGATGGGAGGGGCGAGGAGCATGTCCAGGATGTCCTCGGCGATGGTGGCCGCCACCTCGCTGAGGAAGCTCGCGTGCCGGGGGGCATCGGAGACCAGGACCACCCGCCCCGTCTTGGCCACGGAGCCCATCACCGCCTCGTAGTCCCAGGGCATGAGGCTCCGCAGGTCCAGGACCTCCGCGGAGACCCCGGCCTTGGCGAGCTCCTCCGCCGCCTGGAGCACCTCGGGCATCACCGTGCCGTAGCCGATGAGGGTTAGGTCCTTCCCCTCCCGCCGCAGGGCCGCCTTGCCCAGGGGAAGGGTGTAGTCCTCCTCCGGCACCTCCTCCTTCACCGAGCGGTAAAGCCTTTTGGGCTCCAGGAAGACCACCGGGTCCTCGTCGCGGATGGCGGCCTTGAGGAGGCCCTTGGCGTCGTAGGGGGTGGAGACGGCCACCACCTTGAGCCCGGCGGTGTGGACGAAGTGGGCCTCGGGGCTTTGGGAGTGGTGGTGCCCCCCCTTGACCCCGCCCCCGGAGGGCATCCGCACCACCAAAGGGGCGGTGAACTGCCCGCCGGAGCGGTAGCGGAGCTTGGCCACCTGGCTCACCAGCTGGTCGAAGCCGGGGAAGATGTAGTCGGCGAACTGGATCTCCGCCACGGGCCTTAAGCCGTGGGCGGCCATGCCCAGGGCAGCTCCCACGATGGCGGCCTCGGAGAGGGGGGTGTCTATGACCCGGTCGGGGCCATACTTCTGCAAAAGGCCTTCCGTCACCAGGAAGACCCCGCCCCTCTTGCCCACATCCTCTCCTAGGACCACTACCCGGGGGTCCAGGGCCATCTCCTCGTCCAGGGCCCGGTTCAGGGCTTGCACCATGGTCATGGGGGCCATGGGGACCTCCTTAAAGCTCTTCCTTGAGAAGGGCCTCCTGGCGCTTTAGGTGCCAGGGCTTTTCCGCAAGGACGTCGTCGAACATCCACTCGGGGGGTACGGCGCCGGCCTCCTCGGCTTCCTTCAGGCCCCGCTCCAGCTCGGCGCGGATGCTTTCCCGCAGGTCCTCCTCCCACTCCAGGTTCCAGAGGCCCTTGGCCTCGAGGAAGCGCTGGAACCGCAGGATGGGGTCCCGCTTGCGCCAGGCCTCCACCTCCTCCTTGGGGCGGTAGCGGGTGTCGTCGTCCGCGGAGGAGTGGGGGCCGTAGCGGTACACCCGGAGCTCCACCAGGCTGGGGCCCCCGCCCATGCGGGCCCGTTCCACCGCCTCCCGCACCACGTAGTAGGCGGCCAGGACGTCCATGCCGTCCACCAGATAGCCGGGGATGCCGAAGGCGTGGGCCTTGTCGGCGAGGGTGGGGCTGTGGGTCTGGTGGCGGTAGTCCACGCTGATGGCGTAGAAGTTGTTCTCGGCGATGAAGACCGCCGGAGCCCCCTGCACGGCGGCGAAGTTGATGCCCGCGTACCAGTCTCCCTCGCTGGTGGCCCCGTCCCCGAAGGTGCAGACCGCCACCTGGCCGGTGCGCAGAAGCTTCATGCTGATGGCGGCCCCAGCGGCGGGGGGCACGTGGGAGGCGATGGGGCTGGCCACGGTGAAGTAGTTGAGGGCCTTGGAGCCGGGGTGCTCGGGCATCTGGCGGCCTTTGTTGGGGTCGGCCTTGGTGGCGAGCATCTGGCCGAAGAGCTCCTTGAGAGGGATCCCGAGGGCCAGGGCCAGGCCGTGGTCGCGGTAGTAGGGGAAGACCCAGTCAAAGCCCCTCCTGATGGCGTGGGCGATGGCCACCTGGGCGGCCTCGTGCCCGGCGGCGGGGGCGATGAAGCTGGTCTTGCCCGTGCGGATGAGGATGGTGTAGCGCTCGTCCAGCATCCGGGCCGCCAGCATGTCCCGGTAGAGGCGGCGTAGCTTGTCCTCCTCGAGGTCCAGGGGGAAGTCCCCCAGCCACTCTCCCTTCTCCCCGATGAGCCTTATGGGCTCGGGGGTGAAGGGCTGAAACCGGTGGGTGTCCTTTACCATAAACCCTCCTTTTCCGGCGCTTTTGGCGCCCCTCGGGCCTGCCCTGGGTAAGGGCTTAGGCCCGGGTCGGGGTGGGGCTAGGCCCACTTTCCCTTCGCCCTGAGTATACCCAAGGCCTTCGTGGGAGGCCGCTGGGGGTAGCATAGGACCTGTGCGCCTGCGGGTGGTGGCGGTGGGCAGGCCCCGGCTGGACTACGCCCGGCTGGGGGTGGAAGAGTATGCGGGGCGCATCCGGAAGTATGCCCCCCTGGAGCTCCTCTACGTGAGGGAGGCCCAGGAGCTCCTCCCCAAGGCCGAGGGGCACCGCAAGGTGGTGCTGGACGAGCGGGGGAGGCTTTACACCACGGAGGAGCTGTACCGGCTCCTCCGGGGGTGGGAGGGGGAGCGGGTGGCCTTCCTGGTGGGGGGGGCGGAGGGGCACCTCGAGGCGGTGCGCAAGGGGGCGGACCTTCTCCTTTCCCTTTCCCCCCTCACCCTACAGCACGAGCTGGCCCTCCTGGTCCTCCTGGAGCAGCTCTACCGCCTCCTCACCCTTAGGGCGGGCCATCCCTACCACCGGCCATGACCTACCCGGAGTTCGTCCGCCTGGTGGAGCGCCTTTGGGCCCAGGTCCCTGAGGCCTTCAAGCGGGGGCTTCAGGGGGTGCACGTCCTGCCCCAGGCCAAGCCCGAGCCGGGCTTAGAGGGGGTTTGGCGCCTGGGGGAGTACCTGGACCCCGGCCCCCCCAGCGCCTTCGGGGGGTTTGAAGGGCTTGGGCGGCACATCGTCCTCTACCACGGCTCCTTCCTGGCGGTGGCCGGACCCGACTTTGACTGGGAGGAGGAGGCCTGGGAGACCCTCCTCCACGAGCTCCGGCACCACCTGGAGTCCCTGGCGGGCCGGGACGACCTGGTGCGGGAGGACCTCAGGCGCCTGGCCGCCTTTCGCCGGGGCGCTCCTCCGGGGGAAGGGCAGGGTTAGGTTCCCCCAAGGGGCGGCGCTGGGCGAAGCCCCCGGCCAGGGGATGGTAGTGGGCCACCTCGGGCTCCCCCTCCCGCCAGCAGAGGAAGACCACCTCCCCCCCCAGCCGGGCGGGGAAGTCCACCAGACCCTGGTCTAGGTCCTTGAGGAAGACCCCTAAGGAGGCCAAATAGCGGGCGTCGGCCTCTAGCGCCCCCAGGAGGAAGCGGATTTCCTCCTCCAGGGCCCGCCTTTCCAGGCCCCGGGTCTGGGGAAGGCGGGCCTGGGCCTCCTGGAGGTCCTGCCGGTTCTGCCGCATCTGGGCCAGGACCCGCCTGAGCTCGGGCAGGAGGGCATCGGCCTCTTCCTTGGTGAAGATGCGGGCGAACATACCCACCCTTATCCTAGCAAGGATGCTTAGGAAAATCTAAGCCTGATTCACTCAATGGGTGGGCGCACCCCTCCCAGGAGCTCCACATCCCCCGCCCCCACCCGCACCCCGCCCACCAGGAGGCTGCCGTCGGGGAGGACGGCCTCCGCCACCCCTTCCACCGGGCCCCTGGGGGTGTGCACCCGCACGGGCCACCCCAGGGTGTAGGAGGCCTGGCGGTAGCGGGCTAGGAGGGCTTCCGGCTTCTCCAGGAAGGGGAGGAGGGCTTCCAGCCGCAGGAGGAAGCCCTCCAGGACCTGCAGGCGGGAAAGGGAAGAGAACTCTCCCAGATGGGCCGCTCCCTCGGGAGCCCAGGCCACGTTGACCCCCACCCCCAGGAGGGCGTAGGCCACCTCCTCCCCCTCGGCCTTGGCCTCCAGGAGCACCCCAGCCAACTTCCGCCCGTCGGGGGAGAGGAGGTCGTTGGGCCACTTCAGCCCCCCCACCCCCACCGCCTCCCAAAGGGCGAGCCCCGCCAGAAGGGGCAAAAGGCCCAGGGTGGGAAGGGGGAGCTTAGGCCTGAGGAGGAGGGAAAAGGTGAGGCTGGTGGCGGGGCGGCTTTCCCAGGGCCTTCCCCGGCGGCCCCGGCCCCTTTGTTGTGCCTCCGCCAGCACCAAGGCCCCTTCAGGGGCTCCCGCCTCCGCCCAGGCCCGCAGGACGTCCTGGGTGCTCCCCACCCGGCCCAGGTAGCGGTAGGGCTGGCCCAGCCGGCCTTGGGGGCGAAAGAGGTGGGGCAGGGGGGTCCCGGGGAGGATGCGGTAGCCCTTGCGGTCCACCACCACGGGAAAACCCTCCCCCTGGAGGCGTCTGGCCTCCTTGTGCACCGCGGCCCGGCTCACCCCCAGGGCCCGGGCCAGGGCTTCCCCGCTCTGGGGGGTTTCGGTGAGGAGGTCCAGAAGCCCCATTCCCTAGGCCAGCTCCACCTGGGAGAGGTCTCCCAGGATGAGCCGGTGGGCCCGGGGGAGGCCGTTGCGGCTTCGCACTGCCGCCCCCACCCCCAGGATGCTCTCCTGGAGCCTTAGGGCCACGTCCACCAGGGCGGCGTGGTCCTCGAGGATGGAGTACTCCACCTCGGAACGCACCACCCTGGCCCCGGGCCCCAAGGAGGTGAAGGGGCCGATGTAGGCCCCCTCCACCAGGGCCCCTTCCCCGATGAAGGCGGGGCCGATTACCGTGCTCCCCACCACCTTGGCCCCCCGCTCCACCACCACCCGCCCGGTGAGCTGGCTTCCCTCCACGTGCCCCTCCACCCGGGGAGAGAGCTCCTCCAGGAGGAGGCGGTTGGCGTCCAGGAGGTCCTCGGGCCGGCCGGTGTCCTTCCACCAGCCCTCCACCTCCACCCCCACCACCCGCTTGCCCCGGTCCACCAGGCCCTGGATGGCGTCGGTGATCTCGTACTCCCCCCGGGCGGAGGGCTTCAGGTCCTGGATCACCTCCAGCACCTCGGGGGTGAAGACGTAGACCCCGGCCACGGCCAGGTCCGAGGGGGGGTCCTTGGGCTTTTCCACCAGGCGCACAATCCTATCCCCCTGGAGGACGGCCACGCCGAACTGGCTGGGGTTTTTCACCCGCACCAGGGCGATGACCGCGCTCACCCCCTCCCCGAAGGCCTCGAGGAAGCGCCCAATCCCCTTCTGGAAGAGGTTGTCCCCCAGGTAGAGGACGAAGGGGCTTTGCCCCAGAAAGTCCCGGGCCACCGCCACGGCATGGGCCAGGCCCTGGGGCTCCTCCTGCAGAACATAGCTCACCCGGTAGCCCGCCAGGGCCTCGCGGATGTCCTTCTCCGTCTCCGGGGAGACCACCACCCCGATCTCCTTTACCCCCGCTTCCAGGAGGTTTTCCACCGCGTAGTGCAGGATGGGCCGGCCCGCCACCCGGATGACGGGTTTGGGCCGGGTGTGGGTGAGGGGGCGCAGGCGCGTCCCCCTTCCTGCGGCCAGAATCAGCCCCTTCATGGGGGGGAGTATACCCCGTAGAATGAGGGGGAAGATGTCCAGCGCCCTTACCCGGGTGGCCTACGCCTACGACCGCCTGCGGGCCTACCCGCCCGAGGTGGCGGGCCGCATCGCCACCGCCATGGCCAACGCCCTCCAGGTTAAGGGCGAGGAGCCCTTGCTCTTGGAGCTCGGGGTGGGCACGGGGCGCATCGCCCTGCCCCTTATCGCCCGGGGCTACCCCTACCTGGCCCTGGACAACAACCCGGCCATGCTGGAGGTCTTCCGGCAGAAGGCGGCCGGGGTCATGCGCAAGGTGCGCCTCCTGGAGGCGGACGCCCGCGACATCCCCCTGCCGGGGGAGAGCGTGCACGGGGTGATCGTGGTCCACCTCTGGCACCTCCTCCCCGACTGGCCCAGGGCCCTGGCCGAGGCCCTTAGGGTGCTGAAGCCTGGGGGGGTGCTCCTGGAGGGCTGGGACCGGGTGGAGGCCGAGGTGGAGTGGCGCCTGCAGGAGCGCTGGCGGGCCCTGGTGGAGGCCGAGGGGTTTAGGGTGGAGCGGGGCCTCCACCAGAGGCGGCTTGCCGAGGTGGAGGAGGCCCTGAAGCGCCTGGGCCTTAAGCCCAAGGTCCGCCAGGTGGTGGCCTGGCGGGAGATGCGCACCCCCAGGGAGGCCCTGGAGGCCTTAGGGGAGCGGCTTTACTCCTTCACCCAGGCGGTGCCGGAGGCGGTGCACCAGCGGGTCATGCCCAGGCTTTGGGCCTGGGCCGAGGGGGAGCTTGGCGACCTGGACCGCCCTTTCCCGGTGGAGAAGAGCTTTTACCTGCGGGCCTCCCGCCTGGGCTAATATCCGGAGCATGAGGGCGCTTTCCGTGCGCACGCCTACCGAGGGGCTGGTCAACATCACCCGGCTGGTGGAGGGGGCCCTGGAGGGACACACGGGCCTCGTCTACCTCTTCGTGCCCCACACCACCTGCGGCCTCCTGGTGCAGGAGGGAGCGGATCCGGACGTGGCCCACGACCTCCTGGTGCGCCTGGACGAGCTTGCCCCCCGCTTCCACCCCAAGGACCGCCACGCGGAGGGCAACACCCACGCCCACCTGAAAAGCCTCCTCACCGGGGTCCAGCTCCTCCTTCCCGCGGAGGGGGGAAGGCTAAGGCTTGGCCGCTGGCAGCAGGTTTTCCTGGCGGAGTTTGACGGGCCCAGGACCCGGGAGGTCTGGGTGCGCCCCCTCTAGACCCAGCGCACCTCCTGCACGCTCTTGACCCCCTTCAGGGCCTGGACCAGGGCCTCCCGCTCCCCGTCCTGCACGGTAAGCCGCAGGCGGATGCGGGCCAGGGGGCCCAGGATCCGGGTCTCCGAGCCCAGGGCACTCTTGCCCGCCTCGGCCACCACCTGCATCACGTCCCGCAGGAGGCCGGCGCGGTCCTGGGCCAGGACCTCGAGGGTGGCCACCTTTCCCCCCACCCCCTCCCAGTGGGCCCCGATCACCCGGTCGGCCTCCGGCCCCTGGAGGAGGCGGCGCAGGTTGGGGCAGTCCGCCCGGTGCACCGTCACCCCCCGGCCCCGGGTGACGAAGCCCAGGATGCTGTCCCCCTTGGCGGGCTCGCAGCAGGAGGCCAGGCGGATGGGGGCCTGCAGGTCCTGGTCCAGGCGGATGCCCCACTCATTCCTGGGAGGGGGCTTGGGCTTTTCCGGCTTGAGGAGGGCTTTGGGGTAGAGCTTCTCCGCCACCTGCTTGGGCGTGAGGCGGTTCAGGGCCAGGGCCAGGTAGAGCTCCTCGGGGGAGGGCGTGAGGCCTAAGCGCTTGGCCGCCTCCTCCAGCTGGCTGTCCGTGGGCTTGGGCAGGCCCTTGCGCTTCAGGTAGCGCTCCAGGAGGTTTTGGCCCCGCTCCAGGGTCTCCTGGCGCTCCTGGGCGCGGAAGTACTGGCGGATCTTGCTCTTGGCGCTCCGGGTCCTGGCAAACTCCAGCCAGCCCTTGGAGGGGTGGGCGTTTTTGGCGGTGAGGATCTCCACGATCTCGCCGTTTTGCAACTCGTAGGAGAGGGGGACGATGCGCCCGTTGACCTTGGCCCCCACCATGTGGTGCCCCACCTCGGTGTGGATGTGGTAGGCGAAGTCCACCGGGGTGGCCCCCTTGGGCAGGTTGATGATCCGCCCCTTGGGGGTGAAGACGAAGACCCGTCCTCCCAGGAGGTCCCGGGTCACCGCCTCCACGAACTCCCGGGAGCTGGAGAACTCCTGCTGCCACTCCTGGATGTTCTTCAGCCAGGAGACCCTCCGCTTCACCTCCTCGGGGTCGGTGAGGCCCTCCTTGTAGAGCCAGTGGGCGGCGATGCCGTACTCGGCGATGCGGTGCATCTCCCGGGTGCGGATCTGCACCTCCAGGGGCAGGCCCTCCAGGGCGATGACCGTGGTGTGGAGGGACTGGTAGCCGTTGGGCTTGGGCACGGCGATGTAGTCCTTGACCCGGCCGGGGATGGGCTGCCAGAGGGCGTGGACCAGGCCGAGGACGTGGTAGCAGACCTGCTTTTCCCGTAGGGATTGCCCCTCCTCCGTGGGGGCGGGCCTGGGGTCCAGGATGACCCGCACCGCCAGGAGGTCGTAGATCTGCTCCAGGGCCTTGCCCTCCCGCTCCATCTTCTTCCAGATGGAGTAGAGGTGCTTGGGCCGTCCTGTAATCTCCAAGCCCTGGAGCTGGGCCTGGAGGAGCTCGTCCTTCTCCAGGGCCTCCTTTAGGGCGGCCATGGCCCTTTGGATGACCCGCTCCCGGGCCTCCTGGGTCTCTTGGATGCGGGAGAGGAGGGCATGGTAGGCCTCGGGGTGGAGGTAGCGGAAGGAGAGGTCCTCCAGCTCCCACTTCAGTTGCCCCATGCCCAGGCGGTGGGCCAGGGGGGCGTAGATCTCCAGGGTCTCCTGGGCGATGCGCCGTTGCTTGTGGGGGGGCATGTGCTCCAGGGTGCGCAGGTTGTGCAGGCGGTCCGCCAGCTTGACGATGATGATGCGCACGTCCTCCGCCATGGCGATGAACATCTGGCGGAGGTCCTCGGCCCGCTTTTCCTCCCCTTCCAGGTTGGCCAGCTTGTAGAGCTTGCTGACCTTGGTCTCCCCCTCCACGATGCGCCGCACCGCCGGGCCGAACCGCCTCTCCAGCTCCTCGGGGCTTACGCCGCAGTCCTCCAGGGTGTCGTGCAGAAGCCCCGCGGCCACGGTGTCCGCGTCCATGCGCAAGGAGGCCAGGATCTCCGCCACCGCCACGGGGTGGGTGATGTAGGGCTCCCCGCTCTTGCGCAGCTGGCCCCGGTGGGCCTCCTCCGCGAAGAGGTAAGCCTGCCAGACCCGCTCCCGCTCCTCAGGGGAGAGGTAGTCCAGAGAAGGGGCCAGGTTTTCCCAGAGGGCCGAGGCGGTTACCACTATAACTTAGTGTAGCACCCTAGGAGGCGAGCTCCTGCAGGAAGGCCGAGAGGCTTGCCCGCTCCAAGAGGGCCACCAGGGTCCGGCCCCGGTAAGGGCTCAGGACCAGCGCCTTTTCCCCCAGGAGGACCACCGCCGCCTTCCTGGGGTGCCTCAGCCCTTCGTCCAGGCGGTCCAGGGCCCGCTTGAGCTCCAAAAGAGCTTCCTTGGGCAGGGGCAGGGGGTCTTCCAGGTGGCCGAGCACCTCCACCCCTGGTAGCCGCAGGCGGGCCAGGTCCTCAGGGGGGGCTTCCGGCGCCCTGGGCTGGTCAAAGACCCCCAGGAGGGCCTCCAGGTCTGCCCCGCGGATCTCCTGGAGCACCGCCTTGGCCGCCTCCTTCTCCCGCTCCAGCTCCTTGAGGAGGACCTCCGCCTGGCCCAGGGTCTTCTCCACCTGCAAAAGCCCCTGGGGGCCCAGGCGGGGGAGCTTCTCCGCGGCGCTCTGCAACACCCCCAGCAGGGGCCTCAGCCGCCGAGCGGTCTCGCTCTGGAAGTCCCCCAGATGGGCGTGGGCCTGGAAGAAGGCGGTGAGGCGGGTCATGAGTTCCTCGCGCTTGGCCTCAAGCCGCCTCCTTAGAGCCTGCAGGGCCCGGGCGATGGGGAGGGGATCGGGGAGGGGCTTGGCCTTTTCCTCCTCCAGGGCTCTCAGCACCCCCTCGCCCCCGAAGCCGCGGAAGCGTTCGGCCAGGGCCTGGAGCCGGGAGAGTTCCCTGAGGGCCGCCTGCCGGGCCTGGGCCTTGGCCTCGGCCATGGCGGCCCGGAGGGCCTCCAGGTCGGGAAGCTCTCCCCGGTTGAGGAGGGCTTCCGCCTCGGCCACCGCCTCCTCCAGGCCCAGGGCCTTGGCCTCCAGGCGCAGGGCCTCCAGGGTCTCCCGGGCCTCCTGGAGCTTGGCCCGGAGGGCAGCCTCCTCCCCCTGGGCCTTGAGGAGCTCGGCGTAGCGGGAGCGGACCTGGGGGAGGCCCTGGGGCAGGGCCTCGAGGGGCATCTCCTTCAGGGCCTCCCAGAGGGGACGGAAGACCTCCCCCTTCCCGGAAAGCTCCGCCAAGAGGGCTTCCTTTTCCGCAAGGAGGCGTCTTTCCTCCTCCGCCTTGCGCCTGGCCTCCTCCTCCAAGCGCTTGAGCTCTTCCTCCAGGGGTACCAGGTCGGGGTAGCCTCCCTCGGCCAGGGTCTCCTCGGCCAGGCGCAGGGCGCTTTCCAGGGGGGCCTTGGCCCCCTCGGGGAGGGGCAGGGCCCTGAGGGCCTCCGCCAGCTGGATGAGCCGGGCCCGCTTCTCGGCCTTAAGGTTTCGCTCCGCCTCCTTGAAGGCCTCCTCCAGGGCGCTGAGCTTCTCCCCCACGGGGGTGCCCGCCTCCAGGAGGGCCTGGACCTCGGCCAAAAGGGGGCTCACCGTGGCCCGCTCCAGGAGGGGGCTGTAGCGGGCCAAGAGTTCCTCCAGCCTCCGCCTTTCCTCCTCCACCTCCAGGGCCTGGATCCGCTGGTTGGCCTCCTCAGGCAGGGCCTCCAGGTCAATGACCAGCTCCCCCTCCAGCTCGGAAGCCTCCTCCACGGTGAGGAAGACGTCCGTGGGGTGCTTGGGGGCCTCCTCCTGGGTTTCAAAGACGATCTCCGGCAGGGTGGGGGCCCGCACGGCGCTGGACTCCAGGAACTTCCTGAGCTCCAGGGCCAGGCTCCGGGCCTTCTCCACCTCCCCCTGGGCCAGGAGCCCGTCCTGCTGGGCCTGGCGCACGGTCTCCACCAGGCTCTCCAGCCGCCGCACCTTGGGCCCCCCCAGGTGGCGCACCCGTTCCAGGGCCTCCTCCAGGTGGACCAGGTCCTTGGCCTGGCGCAAGAGGGCCTCCTCCAGCCGCTCCTCCAGGGCTTCCAGGAGGTGGGCGCCCTCGGCCAGGAGCTGGGGGTCGGGGCTTTGGCGCAGGCGGTTCACCAGGGCCCGCAGGCGGCCCACCTCGGGCCAGTCCAGGTAAAGGCCGAAGCGCTTCAGCCCCCTTTCCAGGGCCTCCAGGGTGGTTCCCTGGGCCTCCAGGCGGGCCAGGAGGCCCTCCACCACCCGCCGGGCCTCCTCGGGGCGCAGGCGGGTCTGGAGCTCGCGGAAGACCAGGCCCTTCAGGAGGTGCTGCCCGTCCTCGAGGGTGAGCTCGGAGGGGCGCTTGCCCAGACGCTTCAGGCCCTCATCCATCACCGCCTCCGCCCGGTTGCCCAGGTGGGGGCGGAGGGATTCCAGGATCTCCCCGTAGATGTCCGGCATCGCCCTTAGCCTACACCCCCTTTGCCAGCTGTAGGGGCTCCCCGAAGTAGAGCTTCTGGTGGGGGAAGGGGATCTCTATCCCCTCCCGGTCCAGGCGGTTTTTGATGCGGCGGCGGAACTCCCGGGCCACGGGCCACTGCTGGGCCGGCTTGGTGCTGAAGAGGACCCGGATCACCACCCCGCTTTCCCCAAGCTGCTGCACCCCCAGGACCTCCGGGGGCTCGGTGAAGCGCTCCTGCCACTCGGGGTCCTGGTGGAACCTTTCCACCTCGTCCCGGAAGACGGCCAGCACCCGGTCCAGGTCCTCCTTGTAGGCCACGGCCACGTCCACCACCGCCCGGCTCCACTCCTGGGTGAGGACCGTCACCTGGCGCACCTCGGAGTTGGGGAGGAAGTGGACCCGGCCCTCGAGGTCCCGCAGGACGGTGAGCCGCAGGGTGAAGCGCTCCACCTGTCCCCCCACGTTCCCGATCTGCACGATGTCCCCCACCCCGTACTGGTCCTCCAGCAGGATGAAAAAGCCGTTGAGGAAGTCCCGGATCAGGTTCTGGGCGGCAAAGCTCAGGGCCAGGCCCGCCACCCCCGCCCCCGCCAGGAGGGCGGTGATGTTGAGGCCCAGGTTGGAGAGGAGGAAAAGTCCCCCCACCACCAGGAGGCTTCCCTTGAGCACCGACTCGGCCACCGCCCGCAGGGTGCGCCGCCGCACCGCCTCCCGGGTGAGCTCCCCCTCGGGCTCGGGGAGCCGGGCCAGGAGGAGGGGCAGGAGGCGGAAGCCCAGGAAGGTGAGGCCCAAGACCGCCAAGGCGGCAAGCCCCCGGGCCCCCAGCCAGCCCGCCAAGGCCCTTCCCCAGGAGGCCCAGGGCTCGTGGGGTAGGCCCAGGGCGTGGACCAGGTAGCTTAAGGCCAAGAGGAGGACCACCCCCCACCAGAGGAGGCCCAGGAGGCGGAAGAGGCCGTCGTCCCGTTCCGTGGGGGTGAGGCGGCCTAGGGCGTTCAGGGCCCTGGCCCCGTAGCGGCCAAGAAGCCAGGCCAGGATGAGGGTCAGGACCACCTGCAGCAAGGCAGCCATGGGGTGAATATACCCAAGGCGGGTGCCCGTATAGTGAGGGGGATGGAAGGCCACGTTCCCGAACCCACCTTTACCCTGGAGGGCTGGCACATCCTCCACGACTTCCGCCACCTGGACTTCCCCGCCTGGCGGAGGGCCCCGGAAGGAGAACGGCAGGCGGCCTGGGAGGAGCTACGGGACATCCTGGCGGAGTGGGCCGGGGTGGAGGCCGCAGGCAGGGGGTCTTTTGGGGTCTACCAGGTGGTCACCCACAAGGCGGACCTCCTCTTCCTCAACCTGCGGGAGGACCTGGAGGCCCTTTTGGCGGTGGAGGCCAGGCTCAACCAGAGCCGCCTGGCCGCCTACCTGCGGCCCGCTTACGGCTTCTACTCCGTGGTGGAGCTGGGGAGCCAGACCGGCCCCCTGGACCCCGAGGCCCCCTACGTGAAGCCCCGCCTCACCCCCCGGGTGCCCAAAGGGGGGTACGTGTGCTTCTACCCCATGAACAAGCGCCGCCAGGGCCAGGACAACTGGTACCTCCTCCCCGCCCGGGAGCGGGCCGGCCTCATGAAGGCCCACGGGGAGACGGGCCGCAAGTACCAGGGCAAGGTCCTCCAGGTCATCAGCGGGGCCCAGGGGCTGGACGACTGGGAGTGGGGGGTGGACCTCTTCAGCGAAGACCCCCTGCAGTTCAAGAAGATCGTCTACGAGATGCGCTTTGACGAGGTCTCCGCCCGCTTTGGGGAGTTTGGGCCCTTCTACGTGGGCAAGTACCTCACGGAGGAGGCCTTGGCCCGCTTCCTGGGCGTAGGATAGGGGCATGGCGCGCTACTGGGCCTTTAGCCTCTTCCGGCTCCTGCCGGAGTTCCGCCGCCTCGAGGCCGAGCACCAGGAGCACCTCAAGGAGGAGTTCGCGGCCCTCCTGGGGCGCTGGCAGGCCCGGGAGGGGTTTTTGGCCGTATACAGCCTGGTGGGCTTTTCCGCGGAGGCCGACCTCCTCCTGTGGCAGGGTGCCCCTGACCCTAGGGCCTTCCAGGCCCTGAGGCGGGAGATGTACCGCACCCGTCTTTTGGGCTACCTGGAGCCCGTGGGCCTCCACCTGGACCGGGGGGAGGGGGAGCCGGGCGGGCACTTTTTGGCCCTTTTCCCCTTTGGGCTGGAAGGGAGCCTACCCGAGGGGCTTAAAGCCTTCCGGGGGGAGGTCCTCCAGGCCCTGGAGGGGTCTGTGGAAGCCCTCCTTCCCCTGGCCCTGCGCGAGGGGGGTCTCCTGGGGGCCCGCCGCACCCCCCGGGAGGCCCTGGACGAGCTTTAGCGCGCCGCCCAAAGGGCGAAGCCCCCGAAGAGGAGGAGGCCCAGGAGGAGGCTTAAGAGGGCCGCCCGCCGGGTTTTGCGCAGGAAGAGGCTGAGGAGAAGCCCTGTGAGGCTCACCAGGCCCAGGAAGAGGGCGGAGAGGTCCAGCACCCACCGCCAGCCTGAGGGTGTATCCCGGCCCTTGTGCAGGTCGTTCAGGGCGGCCACCAGGCCGGCCTGGGTCAGGCTCAGGGTGTAGCGCCCCGTCTTGAGGTCCACCTGGGCGTCGGCCCCGTACCCGGGGGCGCGGAAGGAGAGCCAGGCCATCTCTCCACTTGTCCCGTGCTCCGCCACCCGGCCCCTAAGGCCCAGGGCCCGCAGGTCCTCCGCCAGCCTCAGCCAGTCCACCCCTTCTTCCGCCTGGTAGGGGGCGCCGGGGAGGGTACCGGAGCGTTTTTGCACCTGCCCTTCCCCGAACCACTCGGGATGGTTCAGGGTGAGGCCGGTAAGGGCGAAGAAGAGGATGGCCAGAAAGGCCAGCAGGGAGAGGTAGAGGTGCAGGGTCCGGGCCCAGGCGTAGACCCTGGCCCGCAGGGCGCTTCCTCCGGGCTTAGGCCTTCCGACCGTAGTCAAGGCGCACCTCCTGAAGCTCCCCCTTGAGGGCATAGGCCTTCTGAAAAGGGCTTTCCCCTATCTCCACCCTTTCCCGGAAAAGCTCGTAGGGGCCGTGCTCCCGGGCGTACTCCACGCAGAGGTAGTAGCCCCCCTGGGCCACGGTGCGCCCCCGCTCGTCCTTCCCGTCCCAGGCCACGGTGTAGCGCCCCGGGGGGCGGGTGGGTCCGGAGAGGGTGCGCATGGCCTGCAGCTCCCCCAGGGCGAAGTAGCGCCTCAGCTCGTTCCACCACCTTTCCCCTTTCCCCGGCATGAGGAAAAGGGCCAGGGTGCGCACCAGGCCCCCCCGCTCGTCCTCCACGTAGACGGCCACGTAGGGGGCCCGGTAGCGAAAGCCCGCCCCCTCGTAGGCGAAGCTCACCCGCAGCTCCATTCCACTGGGCCAGGGCTTGCCCTGGGCCCGGGCCAGGCCCACGGCCAAAACCCCTCCCAGTACCCGCCTAAAGAAGTTCCTCCGGCTGTAGTAGCGCTTCAACATGCTCCCCTCCCTAAGGAACCGGTACGGGGCCTTGGGAGGTGAAGAGAAACCCCTGGGCCCCAAAGGCCGCCAGGACCTTTCCTGCCTCCTGACCCATGAGGAAGAGGGCCTTGGCCAGGCCATCGGCCAGGAGGGCTGAGGGGGCGAGGACCGTGGCCTGCAGGCCCACGGCCGGGGTGCCCTTCCGGGGGTCCAGGAGGTGGGCCCCCTTGTGCCGCACCCCGCTGGTGGCCACCCCGCCTTCCCCAAGGGTCAGGGTCAGGGCTGGGGGGGCGTTGTCGGGGCCCGTGGGGGGCTCCACCCCCACCAGGGCCTTCCCCGGGCCCCGGCGGGCCAGGTTCCCGCCCAGGTTCACCAGGGCCGCCCGGGCCCCGGCCCGGAGGGCGGCCGCCACCGCCTGGTCAGCCATGTACCCCTTGGCCAGGCCATCCAGGTCCAGGGGGGCCAGGACCTCCACCTCCTCCCCCAGGAAGCGGAGGGCCTCCCCCCCATGCTGAGGGGCAGGGTGGAAGGCCCCATCTGTGGCCTCCTGGAGCTTAAGGGCCCAGGCCAGGACCTGGCGCATCTCCCCGCTGGGCCGCCCCCCGCCCGCCCGCACCAGGCGGGTGAGCTCGCTTTCCCGGTGGCGGCTGAATACACCTTCCAGCCTTCGCACCTCCGCCAAGGCGGCCTCGAGGGCCCTCCGTGCCCGCCAGGGGGGAGCGAAGAGCTGCACCTCCAAAAAGCTTCCCAGCACCCCTTCCCACCTGGCCCCGTACCGGCCCATGGCCTACAGGGTAGGGGCGGGCGGTTAGCCCGGGGTTAACCCCCGTAACCCCCGGCTAACCGCCCCGGGGCATACTGGGGGTGTGCAGGTGCTCTTGCTGGAGGACGAGCCCCGCCTGGGCCGGGCGGTGGAGAGCGCCCTTTTGGCCCAGGGCTACGGGGTGCGCTGGGCCAGGGACCTGGTGGGGGCCCGGGAGGCCCTTTGGGAGCTGGAGCCCGACCTCATGGTCCTGGACGTGCGCCTGCCTGAGGACCCCGACGGGGGCTTCCGTTTTGCCCAGGAGGTGCGCCAAGCGGGATACAAGGGCTCCATCCTCTTCCTTACCGCCCGGGACGCCCTGGAGGACCGGGTTTTGGGCCTGGACCTCGGGGGGGACGACTACCTGGTGAAGCCCTTCCACCTGGAGGAGCTTTTGGCCCGGGTGCGGGCCCTTCTGCGCCGGCAGGCGGAGATGAAGGCAGGGCAGGTGCGCTTTGGGGCCCTGGAGGCCGACCTGGCCGGGCGGGCGGTCTACCTGGGGGGTCGGCGGGTGGACCTCTCCTTGCGGGAGTTCGCCCTTTTGGAGGCCTTCCTCCTGCATCCGGGCCGGGTCTTTACCCCGGAGGAGTTGGCCGAAAAGGTCTTCGGCCACGGGGAGAAGGTGGGGGCGGTGAAGGTCTACGTGCACTACCTGAGGCAGAAGCTCTACCCGGAGGTGGTGCGCACCGTGCCCGGGGGGTACCGGCTTGGGGATGAGCCTTAGGGCGCGCCTGGCGCTTTTTCTGGCCCTGGCCGTGGGGCTGGCCCTCCTCTTCCAGGGGGCCTTGAGCTACCTGGCCTTCCGGCGTTTGGTGGAGGCCGACCTGGACCGCTCCCTCCTCCTCTACGTGGAGGCCCTTTCCGAGGGGCGCCGCCCTCCCCGGGGGGAGTTCGCCTTTCGCCTGGTGCAGGAGGGAGAGGCCCACGCCAGCGCCAACTTCCCCAACCTTCCTGACCTTGCCCCGGGGTCCCACTGGCGGGAGGGGTGGCGGGTTCTGGTCCTAAAGGTGCCCGGGGGCACCCTCACCGTGGCCCGGTACGATCCCGGAGCCGCGGCCGCCCTGCGCAACTTCCGCCTGGCCCTCCTGGGGGTGGGGGCCCTTCTCACCCTGGCCTTTGCCCTGCTGGCTTCCTGGCTGGCCCAGGCGGCCCTGAGGCCTCTTTCCCGGCTTACGGAGGTGGCCCGGAAGGTGGCGGACTCCGCCGACCTCTCCCACCGGGTGGCCCCTGCGGGGGGTGGGGAGCTCAAGGCCCTGGCCCAGGCCTTCAACCACATGCTGGAGCGCCTCCAGGCCTTTTGGGAGCGGGAGCGGCGCTTTACCCGGGACGCGGCCCACGAGCTGAGGACCCCGGTGGCCGCCGCCTTGGCCCAGCTCCAGGCGGCGGAGGCGGGCTACCTGCCCAAGGAGGAGGCCCTGGAGGCGCTTAAGGAGGAGCTTTTGCGCATGAAGCGCCTGGTGGAGGCCCTCCTCGTCCTGGCCCGGGAGGGGCGGGTGGAGCGGGTGGCCCTGGACCTGGCGGCCCTGGTCCAGGAGGAGGCCGCGGCCTTTGGGGTGCCCTACCGGGGGCCCAAGACCCTGCCCTTCCAGGGGAACCCCCTGCTCCTGGCCCAGGCCCTGCGCAACCTCCTGCAAAACGCCTTCCTCCACGGGGAGGGGAAGGGGGTGGTGGCGGCCCTCCGGCCGGAAGGGGGAGAGGTGATCCTGGAGGTGCAGGACCAGGGGCCGGGGATGTCCGAGGCGGCCCTCAAGGAGGCGGGAAGACCCTTCTTCCGCGCCTCCCCAAGCCCGGGGGAGGGGCTTGGTCTCTCCGTGGTCCAGAAGGTGGCCGAGGCCCACGGGGGGAGGCTGGAGCTTCTCCCTAACTCTCCCTCAGGCCTCTTGGCCCGCCTCCGCCTGCCCCTTTAGCGCAGGCGCTTCAGGGCTTCCTTGATGAGCTCCTGGGCCTTGGCCCCCGGGCGCTTGGCCAGGAGGTCCAGGACCACCGCCCGGGCCTGCCCCTCCTTGAAGCCCAGGGCGCTCAGGGCCAGGACGGCCTCCTCCGCCGCCTGGCTTTCCACCCGTTCCCCGGTGAGGAGGTGGGCGGGTACCTTGCCCTTGAGCTCCAGGACGAGCCTCTCCGCCAGCTTCCGCCCCACCCCGCTGGCCGAGGTGAGGAGGCGCAGGTCCCCCTCGGCCAGGGCCCGGGCCAGGAGCCTGGGGGTGAGGGCGGAGAGGAGGGCCAGGGCCACCTTGGGCCCTACCCCGCTCACGGAGAGGAGGAGCTCAAAGAGGGCCAGGCTGTCCTCCTCGGGAAAGCCATAGAGGCTGAGGCCCTCCTCCTTAAGTTGCAGGTGGGTGTGGACCGCCACCTCCTGGCCTTCCTCCAGGCCCTGCAGGAAGGGGATAGGGGCCTGCACCTGGAAGCCCACCCCCCCCACCAGGAGGAGGAACCAGCCCTCCTCCTTCTTCAGGACGGTGCCCCTGAGGTAGCGGAGCATGGGGGGCTAGCGGCCTTGGAAGCGGGGGGGGCGCTTCTCCCGGAAGGCCCGTACCCCCTCCTCGTGGTCCGCCGTGCGCCCCGCCTGCCCCTGGAGGATGGCCTCGAGGCCCAGGGCCTCGGGGAGGGAGAGGCGGTAGGTCTCCAGGAGGAGCTTCTTGGTGAGCCCGTAGGCCCGGGTGGGCCCCTCGGCCAGCCGCCTGGCCAGGGCCAGGGCCTCTTCCATGAGCCTTTCCCCCGGCACCACCTTGTGCACCAGCCCCAGGGCCAGGGCCTCCTCCGCGGAGAGGCGGGGGGAGAGGAGGAGGAGCTCCTGGGCCTTGGCCAGGCCCACCAGGCGGGGAAGGAGGAAGCTCATGCCCGAGTCCGGCACCAGGCCGATGTTGACGAAGGCGGTGGTGAAGCTGGCCCCCGTGGCCGCCACCCGCAGGTCCCCCCAGAGGGCGAGGCTCATCCCCGCCCCGGCGGCAGGGCCGTTCACCGCCACCACCAGGGGCTTCTCCAGGGCGCTCATGGCCTCCACCACCCGGTTGTAGCGGCGCAGGTGGGCCTCGTAGTCGGGCTTTTCCTCTCCAAACTCCCCCAGGTCCTGCCCCGCAGAGAAGGCCCGCCCCGCCCCGGTGAGGAGGAGGGCCCGCACCCCGGGGTCGGCCCCCGCCTCCTCCAAGGCCTCATGGAGGGCCTCCAGGAGCTCGCCGGTCAGGGCGTTGAGCCGTTCGGGCCGGTTCAGGGTGAGGAGGAGGACATTCCCCTCTCGTTCCTTCAGGACCATGGCCCCATTGTAAAGGACCTGGGTTCCTACACCGCGTTTTGGTGTAGCGTAATGAAGGGGGTATACCACCCCCCTTGGGAGGCAGGATGGAGCTCACGCTGGAAAGCCAAGGTTACCTGGAGGCCCTCTACCGGGCTTACCTGGAGGACCCCTTTTCCCTGCCGGAGGAGTGGCGGCGCTACTTCTCCACCGTGGTCCTGGAGGACGGCCGACGAGAGGGGCCCCCTACCCCGACCCCCGTGGCCGAGGCTGTGGACCTGGCCTTCCTCCTCAGGGTGGAGCGCCTGGTCCAGGCCTACCGGGAACTGGGGCATCTGGCGGCCCAGATAGACCCCCTGGGCCGTCCCCGGCCCAGGCCCAAGGAGCTCACCCTGGAGGCCCACGGCCTCTCCCCGGAGGACCTTAAAAAGCCCCTTCCCCCCTTCTTCGGCGCCCCCACCCTGGAGGCCCTCCTTTCCCGCCTGGAGGCCATCTACCTGGGTCCGGTGGGCATTGAGGTGGCCCACGTGGACCCTGAGGCGCGCTCTTGGCTCCTGGCCCGCCTGGAAGCTCCCTGGGAAAAGCCCCCCCTGGAGGTGCGCCGCCGCCTCCTGGAGGGCCTCATGCAGGCCAGCCTCTTTGAGACCTTTTTGCAAAAGAAGTACCTGGGGGCCAAGACCTTCAGCGCCGAAGGCTTGGAAAGCCTGGTCCCCCTCCTTAAGGAGGCGGTGGTGGAGGCCGCGCGGCTTGGGGTCAAGGAGGTGGTCCTGGGCATGGCCCACCGGGGGCGGCTCAACGTGCTGGCCAACGTGGTGGGCAAGCCCTTTGAGCGCATCTTCCGCGAGTTTGAGGAGATCTTCCCCGAGGGCTACGCCGGGGACGTGAAGTACCACCTGGGCTTTTCCCGCGACCTGGAGACCCCCTTCGGCCCGGTGCACCTCTCCCTCAACTTCAACCCCAGCCACCTGGAGTTCGTGAACCCCGTGACCCTGGGGAGGCTTCGCGCCAAGCAGGACCGCTTCGGGGACCGGGAGCGCAAGCGGGGGCTGGCGGTTTTGGTCCACGGGGACTCGGCCTTCATCGGGGAGGGCATCGTCCAGGAGACCCTGAACCTCTCGGGGCTTCCTGGCTACCGGGTGGGGGGCACCCTGCACCTGGTGGCCAACAACCAGGTGGGCTTCACCACCAACCCCGAGGAGTACACCTCCTGTCGCTACCCCACGGACATCGCCAAGATGGTGGGGGCCCCCATCTTCCACGTGAACGCGGAGGCCCTGGACGAGCTTTGGTTCGTCCTCCGCCTGGCCCTGGAGTACCGCCAGCGCTATGGCCAGGATGTGGTCATAGACCTGGTGGGCTACCGCCGCCGGGGGCATAACGAGACCGACGAGCCCACCTTCACCCAGGCCCCCATGTACGCCCTCATCGCCAAGAAGCCCGAGCCCTGGCGGGTGTACGCCGAGCGGCTTAAGGGGGAAGGGGTGGTGGCCGAGGAGGAGCTTAGGGCCTGGCAGGAGGCCTACCTGGAGCGGCTGGAGAGCGAGTTCGCCCGGGTGAAGGCGGAGCCGGGCCCGGTGGTGCCCCACGGGCTTTCCGGCCTCTGGCAGGGGTACGTGGGCGGGGCGGACGCCCTGGTGCCCGAGGCGGACACCCGGGTTTCCAAGGAGGTCCTGAAAGGCCTCCTGGTGCGCCTGGCCTCGGTGCCCGAGGGCTTCCAGGTGCACCCCAAGCTCAAGCGTTTCCTGGAGGCCCGTCTGGAGATGGCCGAGGAAAAGCGCCCCCTGGACTGGGCGGCTGCTGAGGCCTTAGCCTTTGCCTCCTTGGCCGTGGAGGGGCACCGGGTGCGCCTCACGGGCCAGGACGCCCTGCGGGGCACCTTCACCCAGCGCCATGCCGCCCTTTACGACTACCGCACGGGAGAGCCCTACATCCCCCTGCGCCACCTGGCCGAGGGGCAGGCGGAGGTGGAGATCCACAACTCCCCCCTCTCCGAGGCCGGGGTCCTGGGCTTTGAGTACGGGTACAGCCTGGACTACCCCGAGGGGCTCATCCTTTGGGAGGCCCAGTTTGGGGACTTCGTTAACGTGGCCCAGGTGTACATAGACCAGTTCCTGGCCAGCGCCGAGGCCAAGTGGAATCGGCTTTCCGGGCTGGTCCTCCTCCTGCCCCACGGCCTCGAGGGCCAAGGCCCCGAGCACTCCTCCGCCCGGTTGGAGCGCTTCCTCCAGCTGGGGGCCAAGGACAACCTCCAGGTGGCCTACCCCACCACCCCCGCCCAGTTCTTCCACCTCCTGCGCCGCCAGGTGAAGCGCCCCCTCCGCAAGCCCCTCATCGTCATGACCCCCAAAAGCCTCCTCCGCCACCCCGAGGTGGTCTCCACCCTGGAGGAGCTAGCCGAAGGAGGCTTCCAGAAGGTCATCCCCGAGCGGGTCAAGGGGGCCAGGAAGGTCCTCCTCACCTCGGGCAAGGTCTACTACGACCTTCTGCAGAAGCGCCGGGAGCTCAAGGCGGAGGACGTGGCCTTGATCCGCCTGGAGCTCCTCTACCCTTTCCCCGAGGAGGCCCTAAAGGAGGCCCTGGCCTTCTACCCCAAGAAGACCCCCGTGGTCTACGTGCAGGAGGAGCCCGTGAACCAGGGGGCCTGGTGGTACCTTTCCGCCCGCTTCTGCGGGGAGATCTACGGCCACCCCTTCCGCGTGGTGGCCCGGCCCGAGTCCCCAAGCCCGGCCGTGGGCTCCTCCAAGGTGCACAAGCTGGAGCAGGAAGCCCTTCTGGAAGAGGCCTTCAAATAGGGAGGTAAACGGTGCAAGAACTCAAGGTGCCCTCCGTGGGCGAGTCCATCGTGGAAGTGGAAATCGGCGCCTGGTTGAAGGGGGAAGGGGAGGCCTTTGCCCCGGATGAGCCCCTGGTGGAGCTCATCACCGACAAGGCCACCCTGGAGCTCCCCGCACCCTTCGCGGGTACCCTGAAGAAGATCCTCAAGCGCACCGGGGAGACGGCCCGGGTGGGGGAGGCCATCGCCCTCCTGGAGGCCGCGGCCCAGGCGGAGGCCAAGGCCCCTGAGGCCCCGGCGGTCCCCGCTGGGGAGCCCCTGGCCATGCCCGCCGCGGAGCGCCTCCTGCAGGAAGCGGGCCTTTCCCCCGCCGAGGTGGCGGGCACCGGCCTTGGGGGGCGCATCCTCAAGGAGGACGTGCTCCGCCACCTGGAGGCCCGGGCTCCCCAGGTACCGGCTCCCGCCCCTGCTCCTGCGCCGGCTCCCGCCCCCACCCCCCTTCCCGCTTCCCAACCCCCTGCGGACAGGCCCTGGCGGGTGAGCGAGGCCGTGCCCATGACCCCCCTGCGCCGCCGCATCGCCGAGCGCCTCCTCCAGGCCCGGCAGACCACGGCCATGCTCACCACCTTCAACGAGGCGGACATGTCCGCGGTGATGGCCCTGAGGAGGGAGCTGGGGGAGGCTTTCCAGAAGAAGCACGGGGTGAAGCTGGGCTTCATGAGCTTCTTCGTGAAGGCCGTGGTCCAGGCCCTCAAGGAGATTCCCGAGCTCAACGCGGAGATCCGCGACAACGCCATTGTCTACCACCGCTACTACGACATCGGGGTGGCCGTGGGGGGCGGGGAGGGGCTGGTGGTGCCCGTCCTGCGGGACGCCGACCGCCTCTCCTTCGCCGAGATTGAGCGGCAGATTGCCGACTTCGCCGAAAGGGCCCGCACCAAGAAGCTCAAGCCCGAGGAGCTCATGGGGGGCACCTTCACCATCACCAACGGGGGCATCTACGGTTCCCTCAACTCCACCCCCCTCCTCAACCCACCCCAGGTGGGCATCCTGGGCATGCACGCCATCCAGGAGAGGCCCGTGGCCCGGGAGGGGCAGGTGGTGGTCCGGCCCATGATGTACCTGGCCCTCTCCTACGACCACCGCATCGTGGACGGCCGGGAGGCGGTCACCTTCCTGCGCCGGGTGAAGGAGCTCATTGAGAACCCCGTGCGCCTCCTCCTGGAGGTCTAGCATGTACGACCTTCTGGTGATTGGCGCCGGCCCTGGGGGGTACGTGGCCGCCATACGGGCGGCCCAGCTGGGCCTCAAGGTGGGGGTGGTGGAGAAGGAGAAGGCCCTGGGGGGCACCTGCCTGCGGGTGGGGTGCATCCCCTCCAAGGCCCTCCTGGAGACCAGCGAGCGCATCTACGAGGTGAAAAAGGGCCTTCTGGGGGCCAAGGTCCAGGGCCTGGAGCTGGACCTGAAGGGCCTCCTGGCCCACAAGGACAAGGTGGTCCAGGCCAACACCCAGGGGATTGAGTTCCTCTTCAAGAAAAACGGCATCACCCGCTACCAGGGCACGGCCCGCTTCCTCTCCCCCGGCAAGGTACTGGTGCAGGAGACGGGGGAGGAGCTTTCCGCCCGCCACATCCTCATCGCCACCGGTTCTGCCCCCCTCATCCCCCCCTGGGCGGAGGTGGACTATGAGCGGGTGGTGACCTCCACCGAGGCCCTGAGCTTCCCCGAGGTGCCCGGGCGGCTCATCGTGGTGGGGGGCGGGGTCATCGGGTTGGAGCTGGGGGTGGTCTGGCACCGCCTGGGGGCGGAGGTGGTGGTCCTGGAGTACATGGACCGCATCCTGCCCACCATGGACCAGGAGCTCTCCCGGGCCGCGGAGAAGGTTTTCAAGAAGCAGGGCCTGGAGATCCGCACCGGGGTGAGGGTGACGGCTGTCCGTCCCCAGGGCCGGGGAGCCCGGGTGGAGCTGGCGGGGGGGGAGGTCCTCGAGGCCGACCGGGTCCTCCTGGCCGTGGGGCGCAGGCCCTATACCGAGGGCCTGGCCCTGGAAAAGGCGGGCCTCACCACCGACGAAAAGGGCCGCATCCCCGTGGATGAGCACCTTAGAACCCCCGTACCCCACATCTACGCCATCGGGGATGTGATCCGGGGCCCCATGCTGGCTCACAAGGCCAGCGAGGAGGGTGTGGCCGCGGTGGAGCACATGGTGAAGGGCTACGGCCACGTGGACTACCTGGCCATCCCCAGCGTGGTCTACACCCACCCCGAGGTGGCCGGGGTAGGGTACACGGAGGAGGAGCTGAAGGAACGGGGCATTCCCTACAAGGTGGGGAAGTTCCCCTACTCCGCCAGCGGCCGTGCCCGGGCCATGGGGGAGACCGAGGGCTTCGTCAAGGTCCTGGCCCACGCCCAGACCGACCGCATCCTGGGGGTCCACGGCATCGGGGCCCGGATGGGGGACATCCTGGCGGAGGCCGCCCTGGCCATCTTCTTCAAGGCCAGCGCCGAGGACGTGGGCCGCGCCCCCCACGCCCATCCCTCCCTCTCGGAAATCCTCAAGGAAGCGGCCTTGGGGGCGTGGGAAAAGCCCATTCACCTCTAAAGCCTTACCCCCGGCCGGTGCAAGCCGGCCGGGGATAGTCTCTTACCTAGTTGGTCTTCTTCAGCTCCAGCCGGTACTTGTTGAAGGGGCTATCGTCGGAGGCGTTGGGGTTGCTGGCGATGGTGTAGCTGGTCACCACCAGATAGTAGGTTCCGGTGTTCGGGAGGGTGTAGGCGATCTCCGAATCGGTGTTCTGTCCGGAGACAATGTCGTCGTTTTCGGTCAGCACGTTTCCGTTTCCGTCCAGCAGATAGAGGTAGGAGTCCAGGGTTCCTCCCAGACTGGAGCGGGCGTACACCCGGGCCCGGATCTGGTCCCCGGCGGTTCCGGAGAAGGCGAAGTAGTCAAAGTCCCGGGGTTGGCCGAAGATGTAGGCCATCTGGGTGGTGGTGTTGTAGGCGATGGGCTTGGCCTGAGCGGTGTTGTCGTTGGGATCGTAGGGGTCGGTGGGGTTGAGCTCTACTTGGGTCGCGTTTAGGCGCACCGGCTTGAAGTCCGGGTTGCCCGCGTGGGAGCCCGAGGTGGCCACCAGGGTGCCCACAAAGGTTCCCCGCTCCTCGGGGAAGCCACCCGTGAGGGCCAGGTCAGCCCCGGCCACGTAGATATCGTACTCCCCAGGGGCGATCTCGTAGAACCAGGCCTCGCCCTCCTGATTGGTGCGGGCCCAGTACATAGGGGTGGGGTCATTGGGGTCCCCGGGGCGCAGGCCCTTACCCCGGAGGATCACATCGGCCAGCAACCCGGGGAAGACGCCGTCTTGGTTGAAGTACTCTACCTTTACCCGCACCACCGCGCCCTTGGGCGGAAGCGCCCCACAGCCCTGTTTCAGGAGGTCGGCCAGGTTGCCGGCGTTCAGGTGCCCCCAGCCCTTTTGCCGGCTGAAGCTCCTTTCCCAGGTGGTGCTCTCCAGGGCCCGGCGCACCTGGTAGGGGGTGGCGCCTGGGCAGGCGGCCTTCACCAGGGCGGCGGCCGCCGCGGTATAGGGCCCCGAGAAGGAGGTACCGGAGATGAGCCCGTACCCCCCGCCCAGCCAGGTGGGGTTGGCCAGGAGGACATCCACCCCGGGCGCAGCGCTGGAAACGTGGCGGCCGTGGGTGGAGAAGTCGGCGCGGTTGCGGTTCCCGTCCGCTGCTACCGAGGCGATGATGCCCGGGTAGCCCGCGGGGGTGCGCACCTCGTCCTTGGAGGAGTTCCCGGCGCTGGCCACCACCACCACCCCGTTGGCTAGGGCATAGTCAAAGGCTTCCTTCACCAGCTCCCCGTACCCGAGGCCACCCCAGGAGTTGTTGAGCACCTGGGCCCCGTTGTTCACTGCCCAGACGATGCCCCGGGCCACGTAGAAGTCGCCCACGTAGCCGGGTTGGAAGATGGCCACGGGGAGGAACTTGGTCTTGGGGGCCAACCCGGCGATGCCCTGGCCATCCCGGGGAGCGCTCACCGTGGAGGCCACGAAGGTGCCGTGGGAGATGTTGGGGTTGTTGTTGATAAAGGCCAACCAGGCACTGGCGCTGGTGTAGGTGGTGTTGGTCACGGGGTCGTAGGCCTTGCCTGCCCAGTTGGCGGCCAGGTCAGGGTGGGTAACGTCGGCGGCGTCGTCGATGATGGCCACCGTCACCCCCTGGCCCTCAAACCCCAGGTCCCAGGCCCGCTTGGCGTTGAGGTGCCGGGGGTCCAGGGCGTACTGGGGTAGCCCATCCAGAATCTGGTCGGCGGGGTTGGCCAGGGGCACCAGGCCGCTTTCCTGGCGAGGACGCTCCACGGGGTCCTCGCTGGGCGGGGTGACCTGGGCCAGGTGGGGCTCGGCGAAGCGCAGCCCCCGAAGCCCCTTCAAGCTACGGCTCGCCTTCAGGGCATCCCCCTCCACCTGGAGGAGGGCGGCCTTGAGCTCGGGGATCCGGGCAATCTCCCTGGCCCGGAGCTTTTGGATGGCGGTCTGGAGGGCGGCCTCGTCCTGGTAGCCCACCACCACCTGCCCCCGGAAGTGGCGGATGCCCTCCGAGATAGCGAGGGTGGCCGAGGGGGCGGCGCCCTGAGGCGGAGTGGAGCAAGCCCCGAGCAGGGCGGCAAGACCGAGGATAAGGGTTAGGCGAAGGTTCTTCATCATGCCTCCTTACTGCCCCGTGGTGAAGTCAAAGACCTGGGTGCCGGGACGGGAGATGCGGATGAAGGAGGTGGAGCTGGGCCAGGTCTGGATGCTGTAGGCCGAGATGCGGTTTTCCTGAGGGTTGTACTTGTAAGCGTAGGCCACGTAGAGCTGCCAAGCGTAGGAGCGCAGGGCCTGCAGGGCGGGGAGCTGGGCCAGGCCGTCAAAGTTGTAGGGGATGCTCACGGTACCCTGGGTTACGTCCACCGGCACCCGGTTGGGCCTTGTCGAGTCCACAATCCCGGCGGTGTCGGTGAAGAACACCACGCCGTTCGTGGGGGGATGGAAGCCATAGACCAGGGCTTCCCCGCTGGGGATGCCGTTGTCCGGGGTGCCGAACTCCACCAGGAGGTTATACCCCGCCAGGCTCTGCCAGGCCACGCTGTCCCCGGTAAGGGTGTCCCAGAGGAGCAGGTTGTAGGCGGCCCCGTCTGCCCCGATGGTGAGCTGGGGGTGCCCGATGGTGAAGTCGGGCGTGCGGGAGACCCCCGTGCTTTCGTCCGCGGGGCTCAGGAGGGGGGCGAAGAAGGGGGGTAGGGGCGTGGTGGCGCTGGGGGTGCTTGGGGCCTGGTTGGCTCCCCGGGCTACCACCCGGTAGTAGTAGGTCTGGCCGGGGGTCAGGTCGGGCGAGGCGTCGCGGAAGAAGAAGGGGCGGTCCAGAGGGTTGTTGGGGCAACTGCTGCTTCTGCCTCCTCCTACGGTGCCCACCCGGGTCCAGTTGGTCCCGTCGGTGGAGCGTTCGATGTCAAAAGCGAAGGGGGTGGCAGTGGCGGTGTAGCACCAGCGCACTTCCACGTAGAGGTTGCTTCCCTCCGGTACCGCCTCAGGGTCCAGGGTGAGCTCGCCCATCGTGCCCTTGGCTACCGGCACCTTAAGGGTAGTCGGGCTCTTGACGCTGAAGAAGCCCACCGCCTGGCCCAGGGTGATGGCGGTGGCGGCCACTCTGGTGGGGGCGCTCACAGTGTTGTTCTGGTTAGGCGAGGTGTTCTTGAAGGTGATGGGAATCAGGTAGTGGCTGCGGTTCAGGTTGAAGTCGTAGGCCACCACCTCCACGTAAACGGTTTCCCCGCTGGCGCTGCCGAAGCCGGCCACGTTGGCACCGCTGAGGGCGCGATTGCCGGTGTCCTCCACGTTGCTGAACACCTGGCGGGTCCAGGTGGCGCTGTTGGTGATGAAGGCCGAGCCCGGGGTGCGGCCCAGGGCCACGTAGATGAGGCGCATGGGACGGACGTAGTCCTTGGTGGTATCCACCTGGACACGGAAGGGGATGGTGTTGGTGAAGGTACCCCCTTCCAGGGGCTGGGTGCCGTCCCGGGTGATGAGGAGGGTGGGCGGGGTGGTGGTGGCGCTGGCGTCAAAGGCCTGGCGTTGGATGAGGGTGACGCTGGCCATCTCCGGCACGCGTATCCCTTCCAGGATGCTTCCCGCCATGCCGGGCTTTTGGGCCTCCAGGCGGTAGGTGCCGGGGGCTAAGGTACCAAAGCTGAAGCTCCCATCGGCTCCGGAGAGGGTCGTGGCCACCAGGTTGCCGTTTTTGTAGAGCTTGAGCGTGCTTCCGGCCACGGGCCCGCCGGCGTACTCGCTGACCACCGTACCCGAGAGGGTGTGTATGGCAGTGGGGTCGTAAGGGGAACATCCGGGAAGCCAAAGCCCTAGGTTAATTAGCATCCAAAGAGTACATTTCCTAGATTTCGCAAGCCTTTTTCGGAAGAAGATCATAATGGAGTAGAGTTTATACTGACATCTAAAAGCTATCAAGACCCCCCTTTCGGATATTCAATGCATACCCCCTNGACAAGCCAAAGGAAAAGGGGGCGCTTGGTGAGCTGTGGAAGAACACCAGACGCCCCCTTCCATCCTNCCCCTGTCCCTGGAGGAACTGGTCCCCCTGCTCCAGGCATGGCTCCAAGCCCGCTTGCCAGAAGGGGAGAGAAAACCCGGCAGGCCCAGGACCTT
>NZ_AQWU01000054.1 GCF_000376265.1 Thermus igniterrae ATCC 700962 | reverse complement strand
GCGGCCGGTGATCCGGCTTCGGGGCGGGGGCGAGGCCAGGGAGGAGGCGCGGGTGCGGGCGCGGGAGGGGTGGGACCCCGAGGTGTACCGGTTTCGCGGGGTGGTGGAGGGGGTGTTTGGGGGGATGAAGACGCGGCTGGGTGGGGGGTACCTTTGGGAGCGGAAGCCTTGGACGGCCATGGCGCGGGCGCTTTTGGAGCTCATCGCCTACGGCCTTAGGGTTCTTCTCTCCCTTCTCCCGCCCCCTCCGGGGTACAAGGCAATTTACTAGGCAAGCCCACCGCCCTACAGCCAGATGAGCTCCAGATGGGCCTCGAGGTGGCCCACGGAAAGCCCCCGGTGGTTTTTCACCTCCGGCCGGTCCCAAGGGGTGGGGCCGGGGTTCAGCCCCAGGAGGCGTAGGAGGGCCACCACCGCCACCTCCCGGGCCTGGGAGGAGCCGTCTTCCACCTTTAGGGCGATGCCCAAAGGACCCCTGGGGCTTTCCAGGAGGGCCAGGCCGTAGTACCCGTCCGCCCCCCGCTTGGCCACCAGGGGCAGGCGCTCCATGAGGAGGGTGTCGATGCTCCCCGGCCCCGCCACCAGCCTGGGGTGGCGGCGCATGGCCCGGCGCACCCGCAGGAGGGGCTCCCGGTAGGCCTCCGGGGCCACCTCCGGCTGGGCCAAGAGGTAGAAGGCCCGGGCGGCGCGGGAGAGGGGCAGGGCGAAGGTGGGCACGCTGCATCCGTCGGTGGCGTGGGCGGGCTCGGCCCCGGAAAGCGCGCTTAGGGTCTTGCGGTTTAGGACCTGCACGGGGTGGTCGGGCCGCTCGTACCCCTCCACTGGGGCCCCCAGGGCCAGGGCGGCGGCCAGCATCCCGGCGTGCTTCCCCGAGCAGTTGTGGTGAAGGGGGGTGGGGTTTAGCCCGGCCTCCTCCAGGGCCTTGCGGGCCTCCTTGGAAAAGGGGGGGTGGACCCCGCAGACCAGGTGCTGGGGGCCGAGGCCCAGCTTCTCCAGGAAGCGGGCGGCCACGGCCACGTGCTCCGGGGTGCCGTCGTGGCTGGCGGTGGCCAGGGCCACCTCCTCCTCGGTCAGGCCGAAGCGCTCCACCGCTCCCGTGAGGAAAAGGGCCAGGGCCTGGAAGGGCTTGGCGGAGGAGCGCATGTAGGCCACCAGGGCGGGGTTCCCCCCGTAGGCCAGCAGCCCTTCCCGCCCCACGAGGGCCAGGGAAACCCGGTGCTGGTTCTCCACCTGTTCGCCGCGGTAGGCGTGGACCAAGGCGTTCACGCCCCAAGTCTACGCCGGGCCTCTTGCAGAAGGGGTTGCCAGTCCAGGCCAAGGTAAGGGGAGGGGAAGCCCTGGAGCTTCCCCTCGGCCTTTTTGAGGTTCCTTAGGCCCCTTCGCCCCATCTTTGCCTGGTGTAGGGCCGCCGCCAGGAGGATGAGCCCCTGCAGGAAGCGGCGCTCTTCCCCCTCTGCCTCCCGCCAGGGTCCCTCGAGGACCTCGTGGGCCTCGAAGTACTTCCCTTCCTGGAAAAGGCGCCAAGCCTCCTTGAAGGCTTCCACCCCTTAAGGTTAAACTTTACCCATGCGCGGGATTCGGGCGGCGCTCCTCATGGCGGCCTGGCTTTCCGGACCGGCCCTAGGGCTCAGGCTGGCCACCACCACCAGCGTTTACGACTCGGGGCTTCTGGACCGGCTCTTGCCGGCCTTCACGAAGGCCTCGGGGGTGCAGGTGGAGGTCCTGGCCGTGGGCACGGGCCAGGCCCTGCTCCTGGCGGAGCGCAAGGACGTGGATGCCGTCTTGACCCACGCCCCGGAGCTGGAGGAGGAGGCCCTTAGGCGGGGTATCATAGCCGAGCCCTTCTGCTTGGCCAAGAACAGCTTCCTCCTGGTGGGGCCCGCGGGGGACCCCGCCGGGGTGCGGGGGGCGAAGGACATCCGGGCGGCCCTGCGGCGCATCGCCCAGGCCCGGGCCCTCTTTGTTTCCCGGGGGGACCGCTCGGGCACCCACCTAAAGGAGCTGGCCCTTTGGCAGGCGGCGGGCCTGACTCCGCAGGGGGACTGGTACCTGGAGTCGGGGGCGGGGATGGGCCAGACCCTGGTCCTGGCGGCGGAGAAGGGGGCCTACACCCTCTCCGACCTGGCCACCTACCTCACCGTGGGCCGGAAGCTGGGCTTGGTGGCCCTTTACGCCCGGGAAGACCCCCTTCTCCTGAACCAATACACCTACTACGTGGTTCCCGGGGGGGCGAGGGTCAAGGAGGCCCAGGCGCTCCGCCGCTTCCTGGCCACGGAGGAGGCCGCCCGCCTGGTGGAAAGCCTGAAGGTGGAAGGGCAGACCCTGTTCCAGCCCCTGAGGGGGCGGTGTATCATCCCGGGAAGTGGAGGCCGTTGAGCTTTGGGAGATCGCCCTGCGCAGCCTTTGGGTGGCGGGGCTCGCCACCCTCTTGGCGGCCCTGCCTGCGGTGCCCTTGGGCCTCTGGCTGGCCTTGCGGGGGGGCGGGGGGCTCTTGGGGCGGGTTCTCCTCTATGCGGGCCTTGGCCTTCCCTCCGTGGTGGTAGGGCTTTTTTTCTACCTTCTGCTTTCCCGCGCCGGGCCCTTGGGCTCCTTGGGGCTTCTTTACACCCCCTACGCCATGGTGCTGGCGGAGGCGGTCCTGGCCTTTCCCCCCATCGCCGCCTTCGTCCTCTCCGGGGCCCGGGGCCGGGTGGAAGAGGTGCGGCTTCTGGTGCTGAGCCTGGGGGGTAAGGAGGGGCAGGTACTTCCCACCCTCTTCTGGGAAAGCCGCCGCACCCTGGCCGCCGCCCTGGCGGCGGGGTTTGGGGGGGCCATCAGCGAGGTGGGGGCGGCCACCCTGGTGGGGGGGGACATCCGCCATCACACCCGGGTCCTCACCACCGCCATCGTGGTGGAGACCCGCAAGGGGGAGGTGGAGGCGGCCTTAGCCCTGGGGATGGTCCTCATGGGCTTGGCCCTTTTGGTGACGGCCCTCCTGGTTATCCTGGAGCGGGAATGAGGCCGGTTTTGCGGGCGGAAGGGTTAGTGCAGCGCTACGGGGGGTTTGCCCTGGAGGTGGGCCGCCTCGAGGTCCACGCCGGGGAGGTCCTGGCGGTGCTGGGGCCCTCGGGGAGCGGCAAGACCACGTTGCTCCGCCTCCTGGCCGGGCTCCTTAGGCCGGAGACGGGATGGGTAGAGGGGGGCTCCCGCGCCTACCTGCCCCAGACCCCACCCCACCTGAGGCGGAGCGTGCTGGAAAACGCTGCCTTCGGCCTCCTCCTCCGGGGGGTGCCCAAGAGGGAGGCCCTCCGTCGGGCCGCCGCCTTCCTGGGGCGGGTGGGCCTGGAGGAGAGGGCCCACCAGCCCGCCCACCTCCTCTCCGGTGGGGAGTCGGTGCGGCTGGCCCTGGCCCGCACCCTCTTGGTGGAACCCGAGGTGCTCCTCCTGGACGAGCCCACCGCCAGCCTGGATCCCGCCAACGCCGCCCAGGTGGAGGGGCTTCTCCGGGAGGCCGCCGGGGAAGGCCGGGGGGTGGTCCTGGCCACCCACGACCTCTTCCAGGCCCGAAGGCTCGCCCACCGGGTGCTTTTCCTCTTCCTGGGCCAGGTGGTGGAGGAAGCCCCGGCCCCTGCCTTTTTCCAAACGCCGCGGGACCCGAGAAGCCAGGCCTTTTTGGAAGGCCGCCTGCTGGTCTAGAAGGGGTTTACCCTCCTCCCCGGCTGGCGGCCAGGACGATGCGCTTCCACCAGGCCCCCGCCTCCTCCCCTTCCACCTCCACCCAGAGCTGAGGGATGGAAAGGCTCCCCACGGCGAGCGGTGCCGCCTCGGCGAAGCGCACCCGGGCCCCGGGAAGGGTGTAGGTGCCGTCTGCGAGTTTCCTCCCTCCCCACTCCGTCAGGTAGTGTTCCAGAAGCCAGGGGGGCAAGGCGCCGAAGCGCCCTTCCAGGCCCCCGCCCGCCACCGGGGGGAAGAGGTCCAAGGTGGCCTCGGGGGCCAGGGGGGTGGAAAGCCCCTCGAGGTAGCGCACGTCCCGCCCCTCCAGGAAGACGGAAACCCGCTCGGCCAAGGCCTCCCCCTCAAAGAGCTCCTCCCTCATCTGCGGATACCGCCGGACCAGATTGGCGAGCACCTCCCCCACGGTCCGGCCCTCCACCTGGAGCTGGCTCGTTCCCGTGAGGTCGCGGAAGGTGGCGTAGAGGTTCACCTTGGGCATAAGGAGAGTTTACGGGAAAACCCGGCCCCCTAGGGGGCCGGGCCTATCCCAAGGGGCTAGTCCGCCGCCTGGGAGAGGATGCCGAGCTCCTGGAGCTTGGCCGGGGGCACCACGCCCTTCTCCCAGCCCCGCTCCCGGTAGTACTCCTCCAGCATCAGGTCCAGCTCGGTGCGCTGCCCCTTGGAGCCGGCGCAGTCCGAGGGCTCCTCCAGGAAGCGCTTGGGCAGGTAATCCGAGCCCTCGGCCCAGCCCGCCAGGTTGTTGTAGTAGCGCTCCAGGTTGTAGATGCGCTCGCCAATCTTAAGGATCTCCTCCGGGCTCACCGGCCGGCCCCAGTAGGCGGCAAGCTGCTTGGCGTACTCCTCAGGGCCTTCCGCGAACTGGCTGAACTTGCAGAGGTCCAGGGAGTCGGTGAAGGCGGAGAGGTCCTGGAAGAGCTTGGTGAGCTTGCCCTTGCCCTCCCAGGCTAGGGGGTCGGTCTTGTAGGGGACGCCCAGGATCTCGGAGGCGGGGGTGTAAGCCCGAAGGTGGCAGGCCCCACGGTTGGAGGTGGCGTAGGCGATGCCCATCCCCTTGAGGCCCCGGGGGTCGTAGGCGGGGATGGACTGGCCCTTGACCTCGAGGGCGATCTCCGGGTGGCCGATGGCCTTGGCGAAGCGGGCGGGACCCTCGGCCAGCATGTCCCCCACCCCCTTGCGGTAGGCGATGGCCTCCAAGATGCGGATCTCCCCTTCCTTGTCCCCGAAGCGAATCCCGTCTTCCCCCTGGTAGTAGCCCTTCTCCGTGGCCTCCATGAGGACGGCGATGGCGTTGCCCGCCTCAATGGTGTCCATGCCGAAGGCGTTGCAGAGGTAGATGGCGTACCCGGTCCAGTCGGTGTCCGTGTGGCCGGCGTGGGCCCCTAGCGCCCAGGCGGACTCGTACTCGTAGGACTCAAAGCGGATGGTCTTGCCGTTGATGTGGACCTCCACCATCTTCTTGCAGGCCACGGGGCAGGCGTGGCAGGTGTTGTCCTTGATGAGGCGGTGTTCCCGGATGTACTCCCCGGAGATCTTCTCCGCCCCCTCAATGCAGGTGTGCTGGGCGTTGTAGGTGGGCAGGGCCCCCATGACGTTGGTGATGTTCATGAGCACGTTGGTGCCGTAAAGGGAGAGCCCACCCTTCTTGGGGGCGGTGACGTTCTTGGGGTCGTTGATGGTGGCCGAGGCCAGGCGGTCCGCCTCCTTCCAGAGCTCGGGGTCTTTGGGCTGGGGCATCTTGTCCTGCTTGCCCACCACCACGATGGCCTTCAGTTTCTTGCTCCCCGCCACCGCTCCCGTGCCCCCGCGGCCGGCGGCACGTTCGTCGTTGTTGAGCCAGTTGGCGAAGCGCACCAGGTTTTCCCCGGCGGGGCCGATGGCCATCACGTCGGCCTCCTTCCCGTGTCGCTCCTGGAGGAGGCGGTGGACCTCGTGGGTGGTCTTGCCCCAGAGGTCGGAGGCGTCGTGGATGGAGACCTCTCCGTCTTTCACCAGCAGGTAAACGGGCTTTTCCGAGGCCCCCTTGATGAGGAGGCCGTCAAACCCCGCCCACTTGAGCTTGGCCGCGGTCCAGCCCCCCATGTGGCTGTCCGTCACCGTGCCCGTGAGGGGGCTTTTGGTGACCACGGCGAGCCTTCCCGACATCTTGGCCCGGGTTCCGGAGAGGGGGCCGTTCATGATGCAGAGGAGGTTCTCCGGGCCCAGGGGGTCCACCTGGGGGCCGTTTTCAAACACGTACTTCACCCCGAGGCCCCGGCCCCCCACGTACATCTCCAGGTCCTTGGGGTCTGGAGCGAAGTACTCCACCTTGCCGCTTGTAAGGTCTATACGGGCGATCCTATGGGCATATCCTCCAAGCATCTGCCACCTCCTATGGGCGGGATAGGAACAAAAGACGCTGCGAAGACCACGCGGGGTTGCCCTGCTTTCGGAGGAAGACTATACCACTTTTTGCCCAAAGAATGTGAAGCGCATCCGGGCATAATGAACCCATGCTGGCCCTAACCGGCGAGGTCCTGGTGGACTTGGTTTTGGAGGAGGAGGCCCCCTTGCGCTTCACCGGGGTCCTCGGGGGCTCGGTGCTGAACACCGCCACCACCCTGGCCCGGCTGGGCCTTCCCGTGCGCTTCCTCTCCGAGGTGGGCGCGGACTGGGTTTCCGCCTGGGCCGAGGGGGAGATGGCCAGGCGGGACCTGAACCCCGTGCTCTGCCGCCACCCCGGGCCCATGCCCCTGGCCCTGGTGCGCCTGGACGCGGCGGGCAACGCCCACTACAGCTTCCACCGCCCCTTTGAGGCCCCCTACAGGCCTTCGCCTGGTCTTCTCAAAGGCGCTAAGGCCTTCCACTTCGGCTCCCTCTTCGCCCTCGAGGCCCGCACCCACGGGGGCGTGGCCGCCCTCTTGCAGGAGGCCCTGGGGGAGGGGGCCCTCCTCAGCTACGACCCCAACCTGCGAAGCCCCCCCACCCCGGAGGAACGGGCCCGGGTGGCGGGCTACCTGGCCCGGGTCCACCTCCTCAAGCTTTCCCTGGAGGACGGCCGCCTCCTCTTTCCCGAGGGCCCCCTGGAGGCCGTGCGCCGCCTGCCCCCGCCCCTCAAGGTCCTCACCCTGGGCCCCGAGGGGGCGGTGGCCTTTTGCGGGGGAGAGGAGGTGCGGGTTCCTGGGGAGAGGGTGGCCGTGGTGGACACCGTGGGGGCGGGGGACAACTTCAGCGCGGGCCTCCTCGCCCTCCTCCTTCGGAAGGGATACCGGCCGGAAACCCTGGGGGCCCTTTCCCCTGGGGAGCTAGAGGGCCTCCTTAAAGGGGCCTCTGCCCTGGCCGCCCTGGCCTGCACCGCCCGGGGGGCCCACCCCCCCGAGGCGGGGCTCAGGGCCTGGCGGGCCCGCTTCCTAGGGGATTAGGAGCACCTTGCCCACGGTTCTGCGCCCCTCCAGGGCCTCGTGGGCCTCCTTGGCCTGTTCCAGGGGAAACTCCGCCCCGATGCGCACCCTAAGCCAGCCTTGCCGCAGGGCCTCGTAGACCTCCCCCGCCCGCCAGAGGAGCTCCTTGCGGGTTGCCGTGTGGTGGTGCAGGGTAGGCCGGGTGAGGAAGAGGCTACCCTTGCGGTTCAGCACCTGGGGGTCCAGGGGGGGGACGGGCCCTGAGGACTGGCCGAAGAGGACCAGGTAGCCCCTAGGCCTCAGGGCCTCGAGGCTCCCCTCAAAGGTGCTCTGGCCCACGCCGTCGTAGACCACGTCCACCCCGCCCCCGGAGAGGGCCTTCACCGCCTGGGCGAAGCCCTCGTAGGGCAGGGCGTAGTCCGCGCCGGCCTCGAGGCAGAGCGCCCGCTTCTCCTCCGTGCTGGCGGTGGCGTAGACCGTGGCCCCCAGGCGCTTGGCCCACTGGATGAGGAGCTGCCCCACGCCTCCAGCGCCCGCGTGCACCAGCACCTGGTCCCCCGGGGCCACGGGGTAGGTGCTTTTGAGGAGGTAGTGCACGGTCATGCCCTGGAGCAGGGCGGCCGCGGCCTCCTTGGGGTCAAGGCCCGGGGGGACGGGGACCAGCCTTTCCGCCGGCACCACCTGGTACTCCGCGTAAGAACCCTGCGCGTTGGCGAAGGCCACCCGGTTCCCCGGTCTTACCCCCACCACCCCCTCCCCCACCCGCTCCACTACCCCGGCCCCCTCCTCCCCCAGGGTGAAGGGGAGGGGCATGGGGTAGAGGCCCCGGCGCTTGTAGGTGTCAATGTAGTTCACCCCAATGGCCAGAAGCCGCACCAAGACCTCCCCGGGACCCGGCTCAGGGAGGGGTACTTCCTCCAGCCGCAACACCTCCGGCCCGCCCACCTGGTGTACCCGCACGGCCTTCATGGTGGGAAAAGTTTACCAGAGTTTAGAAGGCCCGCTGGTACTGGGGGGGAACCTCAGGCCTTTCCCCCAGGGCCTGGGCCGCCCGCAGGGGGAAGTAGGGGTCGCGAAGCAGGACCCGGCCCAGAAGGATGAGGTCGGCGCTTCCCGCCTGGAGAATGGTCTCCGCCTGCTTTGGCTCGGTGATGAGCCCCACCGCCCCGGTCCGCATGCCCACCCGCTTTTTGACGGCGTCGGCGAAGGGCACCTGGAAGCCCGGGGCCACAGGCACCCGCACCCCGGGGACCACGCCCCCCGAGGAGCAGTCCAGGAGGTCCACCCCCAGGGACTTCAGCCGGGCGGCGAAGGCCAGGGTGTCCTCGAGGCCCCACCCCCCCTCGGCCCAGTCCGTGGCCGAGACCCGCACGAAAAGGGGGAGCTCGGGGGGGATGGCCGCCCGCACCGCCTCGGCCACCTGGAGGGGGAAGCGCATCCGTCCCTCGAGGCCGCCCCCATAGGCGTCCTCCCGCCGGTTGGCCAGGGGAGAGAGGAAGGAGGAGAGGAGGTAGCCGTGGGCCATGTGGAGCTCAATCACCTGGAAGCCGGCCCTCAGGGCCCGGCGGGCCCCTTCCACGAAGGCTTCCAGGATGCGCGCCATGCCCGCCTCGTCCAGGGCCTCGGGCACCGGGTACCCCTCGGCGAAGGGAAGGGGGCTTGGCCCCACCACCCGCCAGCCCAGGGGCTTTCCCCCTTCCCAAGGCCGGGCCGTACCCGCCTTGCGCCCGGCATGGGCCAGCTGGATGCCGGGCACCGCCCCCGCCTCCCGGATGCTCTTGGCCAGGGCCGCAAGGCCCGGCAGGTGGTCCTCTGACCAGATGCCCAGGTCAAAGGGGCTGATGCGCCCCTCCGGGAGGACGGCCGTGGCCTCCACCACCACCAGCCCCACCCCGCCCAGGGCCCGGGTGGGGTAGTGGAGGAGGTGCCACTGGGTGACCTCACCCCCTTCCGTGGCCGAGTACTGGCACATGGGGGACATGGCCAGGCGGTTCTTGAGCCTGAGGCCGCGTAGCTCCAGGGGAGAGAAGAGGAGGGACATGGGTCCATTATGACCAGAAGGAATGAAGGGGTATAATGCCCCGTGTCCGGGTATGGAACCCCTTCCAACAGGGGGTTAGCCGAGGAGGGAAGCGCATGAAACAAGCCCTTTGGCTTTTGGTGGTCTCCTTTGGCCTTGCCCTGGCCCAACCCCTCCGGGTGGCCATCCTCTGGCACCAGCACCAGCCCCCCTACGAGAACCCCGTCACGGGGCAGTACGAGGGGCCCTGGGTGCGGGCCCACGGGGTGAACGACTACCCCTGGATGGCCGAGGTGCTCAAGGAGTTCCCCGAGATCAAGGTCACCTTTGACTACACCTCCACCCTCCTCAAGCAGATCGGGGACTACCTTTCCGGCAGGGCCAAGGACGCCTACTGGCGGGTCTCCGAGAAGCCCCTTTCCCAGCTCACCCCGGAGGAGCGGGCCTTCATCGTGGCCCAGTTCTTTGACATCAACCCCCGCTTCGTGGAGAAGAGCCCCCGCTACCGGGAGCTCCAGGCCAAGAAGACCCGGGGGGAGGCCTTCAGCGACCAGGACCTGCAGGACCTCAGGGTCTTGTGGAACCTGTACTGGATCAACATAGACTACATCGAGCGCGACCCCGGCCTCCGGGCCCTTTACCGCAAGGACCGCGGCTTCACCCAGGAGGACGTGAACTACGTCCTCCGGAAGCACCTGGAGCTCATGGCCACCATCCTGCCCCTGCACAAGGCCCTGTGGGAGCGGGGGCAGATTGACCTCATCACCACCCCCTACTACCACCCCATCCTCCCCATCCTCCTGGAGAAGGAGGCCATCCGCGAGTCCAACCCCGCCCTGGTCCTGCCCAAAGAGCCCATCGCCTGGCCTGAGGACGCCGCCTGGCAGGTGCGGGCCGGCAAGGAGTATTTCAAGAGCCTTTTCGGGAAAGAGCCTAGGGGCATGTGGCCCCCCGAAGGGGCGGTGAGCCAGAAGGCCGCCGAGCTCTATGCCCAGGAGGGCATCGGCTTCCTGGTGACGGACGAGGCCATCCTGGGCAAGAGCGGCTTCCCCGTGAACCCCGCCACCCTGACCCGCACCTACCACGTGGAAAAGGACGGCAAGCGGGTGGTCCTCTTCTTCCGCCACCGCGATCTTTCCGACCGCATCGGCTTCAGCTACAGCCAGATGAGCGCGGAAAGGGCGGTGGAAGACTTCATCGCCGCCCTCCTGGAGATCCGCCGCCAGGTAATCGGCCAGAACCCGAGCGCCGTGCTCACCATCGCCCTGGACGGGGAAAACGCCTGGGAGCACTACCCCAACAACGGCAACGACTTCCGCCGCCTCCTCTACCGCCGCCTCACGGAGGAGCAGCGTAAGGGCACCCTGAAGACCGTGCTCTTTTCCGAGCTCCTCGGCGAGCCCTCCTTGCCCATCGCCCGGCTGGGCACCGGGGGTTGGGCGGGGGACTTCGCCATGTGGGCGGGGGAACCCGAGGAGAACGAGGCCTGGGACCGGCTGAGCCGGGCCAGGCAGGCGGTGCTGGCCTTCAAGGAAAAGGGCGGGGACCCCCGGGCGGTGGAGCGGGCCATGGGCCTCATCTACGCCGCCCAGGCCTCCGACTGGTTCTGGTGGTACGGCCAGGACACGGGCTTCCCCAACAACCCACCTTTTGACGAGGCCTTCCGGGCCCTTCTGCAGGCGGTCTACGGGGCCATGGGCCAGAAGCCCCCGGAGGAGCTCTTCATCGCCGTGCGGCCCCCGGCCCAGCCCCAGGGCACCCCGGGCCGGGTGAGGCCCACCTTGGACGGCCGGGCCACCCCGGAGGAGTGGCAGGGGGCCGCTTACCTGGCGGACCCCGACGGCACTACCATGCAGACCCCGGACGACCTGATCCGCGGCCTGGCCCTGGGGTTTGACGAGCAAAACGTGTACCTGCGCCTGGACCTGCGGGACGGGGTACGGGCCAAGGACCTCCTGGGCCAGGGCTACCGCCTGCACGTCTACGCCACCACCCCCAGGGAGGAGGGCGGGGCGGCCTTCCCCGAAGGGGCGGAGGTCTCCCTGGGCTTCCCCCTGCAGCAGCGCATCACCCTGGACCTGGACCAGGTACGGGAGGGGCAGGGGGTTTTGGTGCGCTTCGCCTACCGGGAGGGGGCCTGGATTCTGGCCAGTTCCCCGGCGGACCTGGCTGGACGGCGGGCCTGGGTGGACCAGGTGGTGGAGATGCGCATCCCCTACACCACCCTCAAGGCGGAGGCCGGGGACATCCTGCGCCTGGCGGTGGTGCTGGAGCGGGGGGGCAGGGTGCTGGACACCGCCCCCAATGGGGCACCCCTGGCCCTGGGCCTGCCCCAGCGTCTGGCGGGGAAGGAGGTGTTGCGCCTCACCGACCCCGTGGGGGACGAGTACGGCCCCGGCACCTACACCTACCCCAAGGAGAGTGCCTTCGCCCCCTTCAAGGGCCTCTTTGACCTCCTGGAGGTGCGCCTTCTGGACGGGGGGGCCACCTGGACCTTCGTCTTCACCTTTGGGGAGATGACCAACCCCTGGGGAGCCCCGGCCGGCTTCAGCCACCAGCTCCTGAACGTCTACATAGACTTTAAAGAAGGGGGCAGGACGGACACCTTCGCCAAGGGGGCCAAGGTGGCCTTTGACCCCGCGCATCCTTGGGACCTTTTCCTGAAGGCCGCGGGCTGGCCCCAGTACGGCCAGCGGGTGGGTTTCCCCGACGGCACCGACACCGCGGATGGGGTGGTGGTGAGCAGCAACCCCGCGGACAAGCAGGTGATCCTCCAGCTGGACAAGAAGCTCTTCAACCCCACCCCCGGGCAACGGGTCTGCCTCTACGTGCTGGTGGGGAGCCAGGACGGGTATGGCCCGGACCACTTCCGCCCGGTGGGCAAGGAGGCTGGTCCTTGGAACCTGGGCGGGGCCCAGAACGAGGACGCCCCCCTGGTGGTGGACTATCTCTGGCCGGAGAAGGGGGTACAGGAGGCCATGCTGGCCCAGCATGGGGGCGGTAGGTTGGCCGTGCTGAAGCCTCTTTGCGTGGTCTGGCCCGCGCCCTAGCCTGGGGTTTTGCGCCTACCCCGGGAAGGCCTCCCGGGGTAGAATGTTCCCATGGACCCGGGCCTCGAGGCCGCCTTCCGCTACGTGGAGCGGCTCCTCTACGGGGACATGGAGCGTCCCGGCCTTACCCTTTACGACCTGGAGCGCCTGGTGGGCTACCCCGCCAGGGGGGATGGCCCCCTGGCCTACACCCTGCCCCGCACCCAGTCCTTGGCCGGGGTGCAGGGGGTGCGCCTCTACTACTACCCCAAGGACCCCCTCCTGCAGCTCATCGTGGAGATCGAAGACCTGGAGGGGAGGAAGCACCTGCGCCACTTCCGCTGGAACGGCTTCTCCTGGGAGGTGCCCGAGGGCAAGCGGGGGGAATTGAAAAGCACGGAGGAGGTTCTGGGGCTCATCCAGGTGGGGGAGGACTACTTCCTGGGCTTCCCCCGGGAGGAGGCCCTGGAGCTGGAGGAGGGGGTGCGCAAGGGGGAGGCCCTGGGGGCCAAGTATCTCCTCTGCCCCCGGTGCGCGGCCCGGGTCTTCTACGCTCCCTCGGTGCGCCCCTCCGAGGTGGCCTGCCCCCGGTGCGGCAACACCACCCTCCTCTTCAAGACCTTTTCCGGCCTCGAGGTGGCCAAGGACCCCCTGGAGGCCCTGGCGGACGAGCAGCGGGCCCTCAGGCGGCTTCTGGAAGAGCTTTTGGCCTACCTGAAGCGCAAGCTGGGCCCCTAGACCCGCACTCCCGGCACCCCCCAGCCCGGGTAGGCGTAAAACCGCCCCCGCTCCCCTCCCAGGTAGTCCAGGAGGGGTTCCTGCAGGGGGCGGTGGCCTTCCAGTTTGGCCGCGGCCTCCTCGGGGGTGAAGAAGCGGGCCTCCACGATGTGCCCGTCGGGGTCCCTGGGGTTCAGGAGGCCCTCGTAGCGTGCCCGGAAGGCCATGGCCAGGGTGCGCTCGTTTTTCCGGCGGTCCTCCACCTGGATCACGTAGGCCAGGTGTTCAATCCCCTTGACCAGGAGGCCCGTTTCCTCCCGCACCTCCCGCACCAGGGCCTCCAGGACCGTCTCCCCCGGCTCCACCGTCCCCCCGGGGAGGGTGTAGCGCACCTGGCCCCGCCGCCCCCAGTCGTTGCCCACCAGGAGGACCCGCCCCTGGCGGTCCAGGAGGATGGCCGCCACCACCAGGATCTCGCGGCGCATCACGCTTCCGTCATGGCCTCCAGCTGGCGTTCCTGATCGGCCCGTTTGAGGGCCTCCAGGAGGGGCTGGAGATGGCCCGAGAGGACGCCCTCGAGGTCGTGGGTGGTGAAGCCGATGCGGTGGTCCGTGACCCGGGACTGGGGGAAGTTGTAGGTGCGGATCTTCTCCGACCGCTCCCCGGTGCCGATCTGGGCCAGGCGGGTCTGGCGGAGCTTTTCCGCTTCCTCGGCCCGCTTCATCTCCAGGAGGCGGCTTCGCAGGATCATGAGGGCCTTCTCCCGGTTCTTGATCTGGCTCCGGGAGTCCTGGCAGGTGACCATGATGCCCGTGGGCAGGTGCACCACCCGCACCGCGCTGTCCGTGGTGTTCACCCCCTGGCCTCCCGGCCCCGAGGCCCGCATCACGTCAATGCGCACCTCCTCCATGTTGAGCTGGAAGTCGGCCTCCTCGGCCTTGGGCAGCACGGCCACCGTGGCGGTGGAGGTGTGGATGCGCCCCTGGGTCTCCGTGGCCGGCACCCTTTGTACCCGGTGGACCCCGCTTTCGTACTTGAAGGTGCCGTAGGCCCCGGGGCCCCGCACCTCAAAGACCACCTTGGAAAACCCCCCTAGGTCCGTGGGGTTGGAGTCCAAGAGCTCGGTTTCAAAGCCCATCTCCTCGGCGAAGCGCAGGTACATCTCCAGGAGGTCCCGGGCAAAGAGGGCGGCCTCCTCCCCTCCGGTGCCGGCGCGGATCTCCACGATGGCGTCCCGCTCGTCCATGGGGTCCTTGGGGAGGAGGTGGCGCTCCAGCTCCTTTTCCAGCTCCGCCTTGCGGGTGAGGAGGGTCTCCCTTTCCGCCTTGGCCACCTCGCGTAGCTCGGGGTCCTCCAGGAGGCTTTCCACCCCCTCGAGGTCCGCCATGACCTTGCGGTACTCGCGGATGAGGGCGATGATCTCCCCCATCTCCGCATACCGCCGGGAAAGGGCCTGGTAGCGCTTCGGGTCCTTGAGGATCTCGGGATCGGCGAGGAGCGCTTCCAGCTCCCGGTACTCTTCTTCTAGGCGCGCAAGCTTGTCCAGCATACCTTACCTCAGGATACCCCAAGGCGGCCTTGCCTTTTGTTTTAGGCTTCCCTAAACTTAGGCCCATGGAGGCTCCCTTGCTCTACGCCCTGGGGGGCGGGCTTTTCACCTGGGGCCTCACCGCATTGGGGGCCCTCAGCGTCTTCCTGGCACGGGAGCCCAGCCGCAAACTCCTGGACGGCATGCTGGGCTTTGCCGCCGGGGTGATGCTGGCGGCCAGCGTCTTTTCCCTGCTCCTGCCCGGCATGGAGATGGCCGAGGCCCAGGGGATGGTGCCCTGGATGCCGGCGGTGGTGGGCTTCCTGCTGGGCGGGGGGCTCTTGCGCTTCATGGACCGCTTCCTGCCCCACGTGCACCTGGGGCCTGGGGCCCAGGAGGAGGGCCTGCACACCCACTGGCGGCGCACCACCCTCCTCATCCTGGCCATCACCCTGCACAACTTCCCCGAGGGCCTGGCCGTGGGGGTGGCCTTCGGGGCGGCGGGCCTGGACCCTACGGGAGCCGCCACCCTGGGGGGGGCCATGGCCCTGGCGGTGGGCATTGGGCTACAGAACCTCCCCGAGGGTCTGGCCGTGGCCTGGCCCCTGCGGCGGGCGGGCATCAGCCCCGGACGGGCCTGGTTTTACGGGCAGCTCTCCGCGGTGGTGGAGCCCCTGGGGGCCCTTTTGGGCGCGGCCCTGGTGGCCCAGATGCTCACCCTCCTCCCCTACCTCATGGCCCTGGCGGCGGGGGCCATGGTCTTCGTGATCGTGGAGGAGGTCATCCCCGAAAGCCAGGCGGAGGGCAACGGGGACGTCTCCACCTTTGGGGTCATGGTGGGCTTTGCCCTGATGATGACCCTGGACGTGGCCCTGGGGTGAGGGCCTAGAGCAGGGCCTGCAGGTCGGCCACCACCTTCTCCGTGGCCTCCACCTTGTCCGGGCTGAAGAGGAGGACCAGCTTTCCCTTTTGCACCACGAAGGTGGTGGCGGTGTGGTCCACCAGGTACTCCTTTGGCCCCCGGTACTGGGCCTTTTGGTAGTAGACCCCGAAGGTGCGGGCCACCTCCTGGATGGCCTCGGGGCTCCCCGAGAGCCCCAGGAAGCTGGGGTGGAAGTTCTTGGCGTACTGGTCGGCGATCTCCGGGGTGTCCCGGTCGGGGTCCACGCTCACGAAGATCACCCGCACCCGCTCCTGGGCCTTGGGGGGAAGGGCCTCGTAGGCCCGCTTGAGGGCCAGCAGGGTGGTGGGGCAGACGTCGGGGCAGTGCACGAAGCCGAAGAAGAGGAGCACCACCTCCTCCCGGACCTCCGCCAGGCGCACGGGGCCTTTGGGGCCCTGGAGGGTGAAGTCCACCGGCTTGGGGTTCAGAAGCCGCGTGCCGTAGAAGCTGTGGCCCCCCTTGGGGACCAGGAAGTAGGCCAGGAGCAAAAGCCCCAGGAGCAAGAGGAAGGGCAAGGCTTTTTTCATCGCATCTCCACGGGTAGGAGTACCTTAAGCCGGGTGCCGTCTTGGAAGCGCAGGGTGATGGCCACCTTCTCCCCCGCCTTGAGGGGGCGTTTTAGTCCTTCCAGCATCAGGTGGTACCCCCCGGGGCGGAAGACCACCTTGCCCCCAGGGGGGATGTCCACGTGGGGCAGGGGGCGCATGCCCAGCACCTCCTGCCCGTGCCGGTGCTCCCGGTGGTCCCGGTGGAAGGAGACCCTTTGCGCCACCTCGGTCTCTGCCCCCACCAGGCGCAGGGGAGTTGTCCCCCGGTTTTCCAGGGTGAGGTAGGCGGCGGTGTCCTTGAGCACGGGGGGCACCAGGCGCACCCAGCCTGGGGTGGCCACGGGCTTGCCCCAGGCCAGGCTTCCGAGGAGGAGAAGGAGTAAAACCCTCACGCCCTCACCCTACCAAAGGGCAGAGGACAAATGTACTCTGGCCTCCCCAAAAGTACGAATGTCCCGGCCTCCCTCCCTACCCTGGGGAGGATGCGCGCCCTCCTTTCCCTCTTGGTCCTGGCCCTGTCCGGGCTGGCGGCCCCCACCCTGCGCCTTTCGGGGGAGGTGGAGGGACCCTTGGTCCTCACCATCCCGGGTCTGGTGGTGGAGGGGGCCGGGGCCGTGGTCCGGGGGAAGGGGGGGCACACCCTGGTCCTTTCGGCCCCTGGCCTAAGGGTGCGGGGGCTCAAGGTGGTGGGGGCTGGTCCTGGGGACGACTTTTTTGAGCCGGATGCCTCCCTCTACCTAAAGGGGTGCCGGGGGTGCCTCCTGGAGGGGGTGGAGGTGGAAGGGGCCCCCACGGCGGTGCGGGTGGAGGACTCTCCGGACGTGGCCGTGCGGGGGCTTAAGGCCCGGGGGTTGGGGTCTTCCCCGGGGGTGCTGGCCTACCGTAGCCCCAATCTCCGGCTGGAGGCCAACCACCTCCGGGGGTACATGGACGGCGTCTACGCCGAGTACAGCCCGGGGCTTGTGGTTCAGGGGAACCTCTTGGAGGGGAACGGGCGCTACGGGTTCCACGTGATGTTTTCCTGGGGGGTGCGGGTGGAGGGGAACCTGGCCCGGGGGAACGGGGTGGGCAACGCCGTGATGCACGGGGCGGAAAACCTGGTGCGGGGAAACCGGCTGGAAGGGCATAAAAGCCCGGTGGGCTATGGCCTTCTGGTGCAGGATGAGCGGGGCACCCGGGTGGAGGAAAACCGCTTCCTCCAGAACACCATAGGCCTGGTGCTCATGGACGCCCAGGGGGTGGGGGTTTTGGGCAACGCCTTCCAGGAAAATGGCACCGCCTTGCGCCTCACCCGGGAAAGGGGGGCGAACTCGGCGCGGGTGGCCAATAACCGCTTCCAGGGCAACCTCTACGACCTCCTGGTGGACGACCCCCAGGCCAAGGCCCAGGTGGCGGGGAACCGGTACGACCGGGCCAGCGGCCTTCCCGTGCCCCACCTGCCCACGGGGAGCTTCGCCCTCCTCTTGGCCCGGCAGCCGGAGCTTTCCCTCTTCGCCCTTTCCCCCGGTGTGGTCCTCTGGGAGGCGGCCGAGGCCCAGGTGCCGGGCCTGAGGCTTTTGGCCCTGGCCGACCCCAAGGCCAGGCCCCTGCCCAGGGAGGGGGGGTGGGTGATGGGCTGGGTCCTTTTGGGGCTTCTGGGAGGTGGGCTGTGGTGGCGGTGGCGGGCCTGAGGAAGGGTAGGCGGCTCCTTGGGGTGAGCCTCGAGGCCAGGGAGGGGGTGGTGGGCCTCCTGGGGCCCAACGGGGCGGGGAAGAGCACCCTTTTGGCCCTCCTGGCGGGGCGGCTTCGGCCCGAGGGGGGAGAGGCCCGCCTCCTGGGGTACGCCCCCCGGGACCCCCGGGCCCTGGCCCTGCGGGCCTACCTGCCCCAGAATCCCCGGCTCTTTCCCCATCTGCGGGTGGGGGAGGTGCTGGAGGGGGCCAGGCGGGTGAAGGGGCTGGGCAGGGGGGCCCTCGAGGAGGCCCTGGAACGCATGGGCCTTGGCCCCCTCCTGGGGCGGCGGGTGGGGGAGCTTTCCGGGGGGCAGCGCCAGCGCCTGGCCCTGGCCGCCGCCCTCATGGGCGATCCCCCCATCTGGCTCCTGGACGAGCCCACCGCCGCCCTGGACCCCAAGGGGCGGGCCCGCTTCTGGGCCTGGGTGGGGGAGAAGCGGGGGGTGGTCCTCCTGGCCCTGCACCACGTGGAGGAGGCCCAGCGGGCGGACCGGCTGGTGCTCCTCAAGGGGGGGAGCCTTCTGGAGGAGGGCCCTCCGGACCAAGTTCTGGGCCCAAGGGGAGAACGCCTCCCCTGGCTAATGGAGGTGCTCTATGAGGAACCGGCGTGAGGTGCTGAAGGCGTTGGGCGGGCTGGCCTTCGCGGGAGCGGGGCTGGCCCAGATGGCCCAGGAGTCCCCGGCGGTGGGGGAGCGGGTGCCCCCTAGGCCCATTCCCTGGGATACGGGGCAGTGCGCCTTCTGCGAGATGCCCATCAGGACCCCTGAGGGGCAGTGGCGGGGCCGCACCTTCCCCAGGGGCTTCTTTGAGCAGACCTATGCCCAGATCGCCTTTGAGAAGCCAAGGCCTGCCCCCCACGACCCCAAGCAGGTGGTGGAAGCCCTCCACTTTGAGAGCATCGCCTGCATGGTGAACTACGCCTGGGTGCACGGGCTTCGCGACGGGGAAGGGGCCACCTTCTACGTGACGGACCGGGGGGCCTACGACCCCGCCCGCCCCCAGGAGAGCGTGCGCCTGGTGCCGGCCCGGAGCGCCACCTACTACTGGGGGGAGAAGATGATGGTGGTGATGAACGCCAGGCTCCTGGCCTTCGCCAGCGCCAAGGCCGCCCAGGAGTTCGCCGAGCGCCACAAGGCCCAGCACGGCCGCCAGCGCTTTTACAGCTTCCAGACCCTCTGGGACCTGGCCCCCCTGCCGGAGATGAACCTGGTGGCCCTTCTGGCCCGGCACGCGGGGCTTCTCGGGCGCTAAACTCCCCTCATGGACCGTCGCCGTTTCCTCCTGGGGGTGCTGGCCGGGGTCCTCCCCGGGGCCCTGGCCGCCCCCCGGGGCCTGCGCGTGGGGGTGGAGGCCTGCCCCTACTGCTTCATGACCATCCTGGACGCCCGCCACGCCGCCCAGGCGGTGAACCCAAAGGGCAGGGCTTTCTTCTACGATGACCCCGCCTGCCTCCTGGACCAGCTGAACGGCTGGGGAGGGCCTTCCCTCACGGCCAAGGAGGTCTACCTGGCCGACCATGGGGCAAGCCTGCGTAGCGAGCCCAAGTGGGTGCCCGCGGAGAAGGCCCTCCTCTACCACCACCCCAGGGTGCGCACCCCCATGGGCTCGGGGCTTTTGGCCTTTGCCAGCCGGGAGGCCTTGGAGCGGCACCTTAGGGAGCGTCCCGAGCGCCAGGGGGGGAGGGTTCTCACCTGGAAGGAGGCCCTTCAGGAGGGGGCCAGGCGCCCCTGGGTGCCCACGGACTTCTTCCCCCCTCCCCCCAAGGCCCCATGACCCCCCTCTTTTTGAAGGAAGTCGGCCGCAACCCCTGGACCCTGGGGCTTTTCCTCCTGCCCCCCCTTCTGGCCCTGGGCTTCCAGGGCCGGGGGGAAGGGGTGGGGCTGGTGGGGCTTTACTCGGGGCTCATGCTCCTCCTGCCCCCCCTGGTCCTGGCCCTGGGGGTGCCCCTTCTGGCCTCGAGGGAAGAATGGGCCTTCCTCCTCGGCCTTCCTGCTCGTCCCTTCCACGCCTTCCTGGAAGGGGCCCTGGGGGTCTTCCTGGGCCTGGCCCTTCCCCTCCTCCCCGGGCTTTTCCTGGGGGCGGGGCTTTTGGGGCTGGGCGGGGCCACCCTTTGGCTCCTCCTTTCCGGGGTGGGGCTTCTTGTCTTTTGGGTGGGGCTTTCCGCCCTCCTTTCCGCCCTTCTCCTGGAAGAGCGGCGGGCTTTGGGCCTGGGCTTTGGCCTCTTCGGCCTTCTCAACGTACTCTATGGGCCCTTGGTGGTGGCCCTGGCGGTGCGGCTTAGGGACTATCCCCTGGAGGGCTTCCTCACCCTGGCCCTCCTCCTCAACCCCCAGGAGGTCTACCGGGTGGGCCTCCTGTCTAGCCTCCAGGCCCCCGTCCTCACCGGGCCCCTGGGCTACCTGGTGGCGGAGCGCCTGGGGCCGGTGGGGGCCCTGGGGGGGCTTGGCTACCTGGTGCTGGCGGGCTTGGCCGCCGCCCTCCTCGGCGCCCTACGCTTTGCCCGCCGGGACCGGTAGCATGGGGGGGATGCTCCGCCTGGCCGGCATCCTCCTGGTCCTGCCCTTCTTCCTCCAGCTTCTGGGCATGGGCGACACCCCCCTAGGTGGGGGGCTTTGCGGCGAGGTCTTCCGGGCCCAGGACATGGCCCTGGCCCTTCAGACCCCTGGTTTCTGGTATGGCCTCCTCTTCATGCTCCTCCTGGCCCTGGAGCTGGGGTTTGGCCTCTCCCTCCTCCTTCTCCCCCTCCTGGAGGTGTCCCTAGGGGCTCCCTGGATCCGGGCCGGGCGCTATCTGGTGGGCACCCTTCTCCTCCTCTTTCTCCTGAGCCGTACCACCGGCCTGCCCGCTCCGGGCCCGGGGGGGCTGGTGCTGGAGCCCGCCCCATTGGACGCCCTCTCCCTGCTCTTGGTGGGCCTTTCCCTGGCCGGGGGGCTTCTCCTAAGGGAGAATGGGGGGCATGGAGCGGCTTCTTGAGGTGATGCGCCGCCTGCGGGGCCCCGGGGGCTGCCCCTGGGACCGGGCCCAGACCCACCAGAGCCTGGTGCCCTACCTTCTGGAGGAGGCCGCAGAGGCGGCGGATGCCCTTCTGGAGGGTCGGCCTGAAGCGATGGCCGAGGAGCTGGGGGATGTTCTCCTGCAGGTGGCCTTCCACAGCGTCATTGCCGAGGAGGAGGGGCGCTTCACCTACGCGGAGGTGGAGCGGAGAATCGTGGAAAAACTCATCCGCCGCCACCCCCACGTGTTCGGCGAGGCCACCGCCCACACCCCGGAGGAGGTTAAGGCCCGCTGGGAGGCCCTAAAGGCAGAGGAGGGGAAGGAGGAGGCCCCTTGCAGCCTGCCTAAGCACCTGCCCACCCTGCTCCGGGCCTACGAGCTGCAGAAGAAGGGGATAGAGCCGGGAAGCGAGGAGGGGCTGAGGAGAGCCCTGGAACGGGGCGACCTGGAGGAGGCACTTTGGAACCTGGTGGGGCTTTTCGTCCAACAGGGCCTGGACCCCGAGAGCGCCTTAAGGCGGCGCTCCCTCAGGGCCTGCCGCCAGGCCTGACCCCCCCTGCGGGTTTCCGTCTGGCGGCGGTGGCGGTTCCCCTCCTGGGGGAGGTGCTCCTCCTCACCCGGCGGAGCCCCCACCTGCCTACCCACGCCGGGCAGGTGAGCTTCCCCGGGGGGGTGGTGGAGCCGGGAGAGGACCCGGTGGCGGCCGCCCTGCGGGAGGCGGCGGAGGAGGTGGGCCTGGAGGGGGTCGAGCCCCTGGGCTTCCTTTCCCCGGCCCTTTCCCCCCAGGGCTTTCTGGTCCAGCCCGTGGTGGTTTTCCGCCCTGACCTCCCGCCCCTGGCTCCCAACCCCCATGAGGTGGCCGAGGTCCTGCTGGCCCCCCTGCTCGAGCTCCTCCGGGTGGATCCCTGGAGCGAGGTGCGCCTGGGGCGCCAGGTGTGGCACTTTCCTTGGCGGGGGGTGGACATCTGGGGGGTCACGGGGAATATCCTCAAGGAGTTCCTGGAGGTGTGGCGTGGGGCGCATGGGGATTCTGCTGGCGGATCTCTTTGACGAGCGGGAGTTCATCTATCCCTACTACCGGGTGGAGGAGGCAGGCTATGCCCCGGTGGTCATCGGGCCGGAGGCCAGGGAGTACCGGGGCAAGTCGGGGTTGGCCTGGCGGGCCGAGGTGGCCGCCAGGGAGGCCCCGGAGCTCCAAGGCCTCCTCATCCCCGGGGGGTTTGCCCCGGACTACCTGCGGCGGAGCCCGGAGGTGCTCTCCCTGGTGCGCCGGGTGGCGGAGGAGGGCAGGCCCCTGGGGGCCATCTGCCACGCGGGCTGGGTGCTGGTGAGTGCCGGGCTGGTGCGAGGCCGCAGGGTGACGGGGTTTTCCTCCATCCGGGACGACCTCCTCAACGCCGGGGGGCTCTACCAGGAGGAGGGGGTGGTGGTGGATGGCAACCTGGTCACTGCCCAGGGGCCCAAGGACCTCCCTGCCTTCATGCGGGCCTTCTTGGGCCTCCTCCCTAATGGGTGAAGCGGGTGCCCGTCTCTCCCCGGAGTACAGCCCCAAGTACCCCCCGCTCTCCCCGGGCGATGGCCGCCCAGGGGGCCCCATGCTCCAGGGCGGCCAGGGCTGCGGCCACCTTGGGGATCATTCCCCCCTGGAGGACTCCTTCCGCCCGCAGGGCCTCCACCATGGCGGGGGTGAGGTGGGCCAGGCGGGTGGTGGGGTCCTGGGGGTCCCGGTAGACCCCTTCCACGTCGGTGAGGAAGACCGCGGGCCAGCCCAGGGCCCCGGCCACGGCCCCTGCGGCGGTGTCGGCGTTCACGTTTAGGGGGCCCTCCTGGTCCAGGGCGATGGGGGCAAGAAGGGGGGTGTAGCCCTTCTCCAGGAGGTCGCGGAGGAGCGCCGCGTCCACCCCCACCACCTCACCCACCCGGCCCAGCTCGGGCAGGGGCCGGCCCAGGAGGCAAAGGGCGTCCCGCCCGGAGAGGGCCAAGGCCTTCCGCCCCCTCCGGGAAAGCCCCTCGGCCAGGCGCTTGCCCGTGAGGTAGAGGGCCATCTCCACTGCCTCCAGCTGCTCCGGGGGGGTAACCCTCAGCCCCCCCACGAAGCGGCTCTCAAAGCCCAGCCGGGCCAGGAGGGCGCCGATCTCGGGCCCGCCCCCATGGACCACCACCAGGGGGCCGGGGTAGGCGGCCAGCTCGTCCAGGAGCTCCTCAGCCCCCCGGAGGCTTCCGCCCGCCTTGACCAAAAGGGGCTCACTCAAGGTAGATCACCTCCTCGGGCAGGCCTTCCTCCTCCTCCGCCTCCAGGAGGTCCAAAAAGCCCAAAGCCGCGTGGTCGGGGTGGAGGCCAAAGGGGCCGGCCAGGGCCTGGACCGCGCTCACCGGGGGCATGGTCCGGGCCCTTTCCAGGAGGGGCCTAAGGGCCTCGGGGGCCAGGAGGGCCTCCCCCAGCTCAGGGCCCTTCCTCAGCTCGGCCACCACCTCCCCCCCTTCTGCCAGGAGGAAGAGGAGTTCCTCCTCGGCCAGGACCAGGAAGGCCAGGGCCGGCCCCAGGCGGGAGAGGTCCAGCAGGAAGGCCCAGATGGCCTCCGGGTCCTCCTGGGCCTCGAGGGCCTCGGGGTAGAGGCTCACCCAGGGGGGGTCGGGCACCAGGTAGACCCCCGCCCCCCCGGTCCGCCCCTCCGCGAAGGCCAGGACCTCCTCCAGGGGGGCTTTCACGTGAAGGGAGAGGAAGCTCCGCACCACGCCCTATACTAGCCTCTGTGAGCGCCCTCTACCGCCGGGTCCGCCCCCTCACCTTCGCCGAGGTGGTGGGCCAGGAGCACGTGAAGGAGCCCCTCATGCGGGCCATCCGCGAGGGACGCCTTGCCCATGCCTACCTCTTCTCCGGGCCCCGGGGGGTGGGGAAGACCACCACCGCCCGGCTCCTGGCCATGGCCGTGGGCTGCCAGGGGGAAGACCCCCCCTGCGGGGCCTGCGCCCACTGCCAGGCGGTGCAGAAGGGGGCGCACCCCGATGTGCTGGAGATTGACGCCGCCAGCAACAACTCCGTGGAGGACGTGCGGGAGCTCAGGGAGCGCATCCTCCTGGCCCCTCTTTCCGCCCCCAGGAAGGTCTTCATCCTGGACGAGGCCCACATGCTCTCCAAAAGCGCCTTCAACGCCCTCCTGAAGACCCTGGAGGAGCCTCCGGCCCACGTGCTCTTTGTCTTCGCCACCACCGAGCCTGAGCGCATGCCCCCCACCATCCTCTCCCGCACCCAGCACTACCGCTTCCGCCGCCTTACCGAGGAGGAGATCGCCGCCAAGCTCCGGCGCATCCTGGAGGGCATGGGCCGGGAGGCGGAGGAGGGAGCCTTGCGCCTGGTGGCCCGCCTGGCGGATGGGGCCATGCGGGATGCGGAAAGCCTCCTGGACCGGCTTCTCCTCCTCGAGGGCCCCCTCACCCAGGCCAGGGTGGAGGAGGCCCTGGGCCTGCCCCCTCGGGAGGCCCTCTTCCGCCTGGTCCGGCACCTGGCGCAAGGGGAGGTGCCAAAGGCCCTAGAGGCGGCCCGGGGGCTTTACGCCCAGGGCTTTGCCCCCCGGAGCCTGGTGGGGGGGCTCATGGAGGTCCTGCGGGAGGCCCTCTACGCCGCCCACGGCCTCCCCGGGACCCCCCTTCCCCTGCCCCCGGAGGCCATCCTAAAGGCCCTTACCCACCTGGATGAGGCCCTGGAGCGCCTGGCCAAACGCGCGGACCTCCTGGCCCTGGAGGCGGCCCTCCTGGGGGCCTTTGCCCCGTCTGCCTCTGTGCCCCCGGTAGCGGAAAGGCCTCCCCTGCCCGAGTTTGACCCCCTGGCCCCTGCCCCGCCTCCTAGGCCCCCCGCGCCCTCTGTGGAGGCGCCCCAGCCCGACCTTTCCGCCCGCTGGCGGGCTTTCCTGGAGGCCTTGCGGCCCACCCTCCGGGCCTTCGTGCGTGAGGCCAAGCCCGCCCTGGAGGGGCAGACCCTCCTCCTCCGCTTCCCCGAGGGCAAGGCCTTCCACTACAAAAAGGCGGAGGAGCAGAGGGAGGTCCTCCTCCCCCTCATCCAGGCCCACTTCGGGGTGGCGGAGGTGGCCTTTATCCTGGAAAAAAAAACCCTAGAGCCTAGCCCGGCCCGGCCTTCCCCCCCGCCCAAACCCTCCACCCGTACCCCAGAAGCTCCCCCAGGCGGGCCGGAACCCCAGGACCAAGCCCCCTTGAGGGAGGCCCTTTGGGAGGAGGAAAAGGAGGAGGTCCCTTCCGAGGAGGACCCGGGTGAGCGCCTTACCCAGATTGCCCGGCTGTTGGGGGCCAGGCTTCTTTGGGTGCGCAGGTCCAGAGCCCTCGAGGCCGAGGAACCCGTGAGCGAGGACAGCATAGGGGGTAATGGTATATAATGCCCCCATGACCAAGACCACCGAGCTGGGAAACGAGACCGTGGAGAACATCCTGAAGCGCCTCCGGCGGATTGAGGGCCAGGTGCGGGGCCTGCAGAAGATGGTGGCGGAAGGGCGTCCTTGCGACGAGGTCCTCACCCAGATGACCGCCACCAAAAAGGCCATGGAGGCGGCGGCCACCCTTATCCTGCATGAGTTCCTAAACGTTTGCGCCGCCGAGGTCTCCGAGGGCAAGGTGGACCCCAAGAAGCCCGAGGAGATCGCCAACATGCTGAAGAAGTTCATCTAGCCCCCGTGGGGAGGGCGAGCCTGGGGCGCCTGAAGGGGCGGCTTTCCCGCCTCCTCCGGGCCCTCTTTCCCGGCCAGGAGATGCCTGAGGATGCCTTCGCCCTGGCCTTCCTCCAGGGGGAGGAACGGGCCCTCTACCTGGCCATGGACCCCCGGGACCGGGCCCACGCGGTGCGGGTGGCCAAGAGGCTCCTGGCCACCCACCCTGAGGCCCCTGACTTTGCCGTGCGCGCCGCCCTCCTGCACGATGCCGGCAAGGCCTTAAGGCCCTACCGCCCCCTGGAACGGGTGCTCACCGGCCTCTATGCCCCCCCGGTCCCCCCTTACCCCCTGCGGCGGGGGCTTTGGGGGGCTTTCCAGGTGCGCCGCCACCATCCCCTTTACGCCGCGGAGCGCATCCAAGACCCAGAGGTGCGGGCCCTGGTGCTGGAGCACCATGCCCCCAAAAGCCTTTGGGGACAGCGCCTGCACCAGGCGGACCAGGAGGAATAACCCCCTTCCCTGAGGGCCTAAAGCCCCCTTTGGGCGAAAGTCCCTAGGCAAGGTGGGCCCTTAAGGAGTAGGGTATCAGAGAGCAAAGGAGGGCTTATGGATGAGTTCACCTGGCGCGTGGGCGGCCCCCAAGGGGGCGGCATAGAGACCGCGGCCACCCTGTTCGCCCGGGCTGTGGCCAAGGGGGGGTGGTGGGTGGCCACCAAGCGGGAGTACCACTCCAACATCATGGGGCGGCACTCCTACCTGGACGTGAGACTCTCGCGAAAACCTGTCCAGGCCTTCCGGGAAAAGGTGGACTTCCTGGTGGCCCTGGACGGGGAGACCCTGGTCCGCCACCTGGAGGAGGTGCGGCCTGGGGGAGTGCTCCTCTACGACCCCCGGGTGCTGGACCTCACGGTGCACAAGCTCCCCATGCTGGACCACCGGGTGGCGGAGGACCTCTCCCGGCGCCTGGGCCGGCTTGACCCCAGCCTCAAGGAGGTCCTCCAGGTGTACGTGGAGGCCGGGGTGCAGCCCTTGCCCTACCCCTTTGAGGAGGTGGCCGACCGCATTGGGGCCGGGCTTGGGGTGCCCTCCTTGCAGGCTAGGCGCACCCTGAACACCATCGCCGTGGCGGCAAGTCTCCGCCTCCTAGGCTTCCCCCTGGAGCCCCTGGCCGAGGCCCTGGCCCTGCAGTTCAGGGGCAAGGTGCTGGAGCTGAACCGCCAGGTGGCCGAGGCCGTCTACCGGGAGGAGGTGCCCAAGCTTCCCTTCTCCCTGCACCTTAACGGCTGGGGCCCGGGCCGGGTCTACCTCACCGGGGCCCAGGCGGCGGCCTTGGGGAAGCTGGCCGGGGGGCTTCGCTTCCAGACCTATTACCCCATCAGCCCGGCCACGGACGAGTCCACCTACCTCGAGGCCCACACCGCCTTCCAGGGGGCGGACGTGGCCGTGGTCCAGACGGAGGACGAGATCGCCGCGGTGACCATGGCCGTGGGCGCGGCCCTCACCGGGGCCAAGGCGGCCACCGCCACCAGCGGCCCAGGCTTCAGCCTCATGGCCGAGGGGATGGGCTTCGCCGGCATGATTGAGGCCCCTCTGGTGGTGACCCTCTACCAGCGGGGCGGGCCCTCCACGGGCCTGCCCACCCGCACGGAGCAGGGGGACCTGATGTTTGCCCTGCGGGGCGGGCACGGGGAGTACCCCCGGCTGGTCCTGGCCTCGGGGGATATCCAGGACGCCTTCCTGGACGCCCAGAAGGCCCTGGCCTGGGCCTGGCGCTACCAGACGGTGGTGGTCCACCTCCTGGACAAGTTCCTGGCCTCCATGGCCCAGAGCCTGCCCAAGGAGGCCCTTAGGGTCCTCTCCCTGGATGGGGAAAAGCGGGTTTCTCCCAGGGCCGAGGGCTTCGGTCCCTATCACCGCTACGCCCCAAGCGAAGACGGCATCTCCCCCTTCGTCCCCCTGGGCACCCCCGGGGGCTTCTACTGGATGACCTCGGACGAGCACGACCTCGAGGGCCACATCACCGAGGACCCCGTCCTGCGGGAGATGCAGATGGAAAAGCGCATGCAAAAGCTCCTCACCGCCCGCAAGGAGATTCCCCTGGAGGACCAGTACACCCTGTACCGGGACGGGGAGGTGCTGGTTCTAGGCTGGGGCACGGTGAAGGGCACCCTCCTGGAGGCCCTGGAGAGCCTGCCCGGGGTGGGGTACCTGCACCTGAGGCTCCTCTGGCCCTTCCCCGAGATCGCCCACCTCTTGGAGGGCAAGCGCCTGGTGACGGTGGAGCACAACTATTCCGGCCAGCTGGCCGACCTGGTGCAGCAGGAAACCCTCAAGCGGGTGCACCACCGGGTGGTGAAGTACAACGGCCGCCCCATCACCCTGGACGAGGCGGTGGAGGCCCTTTTGGCGGTGCGTTCGGGCCAGGCCCCCGAGCGCCTGGTGTTGCGGAAAGGAGTCTAGGATGCTGGAGCTGAAACTGGCGGACTACAAGGCGGAGAAGCAGCCCGACTGGTGCCCGGGCTGCGGGGACTACGGCATCCTCTCCGCCCTGCAGATGGCCCTCTTTGAGCTGAGGAAGGACCCCTCCCAGACCGTGGTCTTTTCGGGCATCGGCTGCTCGGCCAAGACCCCCCACTACCTGAACGTCTACGGGGTCCACACCCTGCACGGCCGGGTCCTGCCCGTGGCCCAGGGGGCCAAGCTGGCCAACCCCCACCTCACCGTGGTGGCCGTGGGCGGCGATGGGGACGGTTTGGGCATCGGGGCGGGGCACTTCGTGGCCGCCGGCCGGCGCAACGTGGACATGCTCTACATCCTCTACGACAACGAGGTCTACGGCCTCACCAAGGGCCAGGCCGGCCCCACCCTGGGCCTAGGGGAGAAGACCAAGAGCCTGCCCAAGCCCAACCCCCAGGGCCGGATCAACCCCCTCCTCCTGGCCTTCGCCGCGGGCTACACCTGGATCGCCCGGGGCTACGCCTACGACGTGAAGGGCCTGAAGGAGCTCATCAAGGAGGGCATCCAGCACCCGGGCCTGGCCTTCCTGCACGTCCTCCAGCCCTGCCCCACCTACAACGACCTGCACACCAAGGAGTGGTTTGCTCCCCGCCTCTACAGGCTCCAGGAGGAGGGCTATGACCCCCTGGTGCCCGAGGGGCTTACCCCCGAGGAGCTGGACCGCAAAATGGCTCAGTTCCAGGAAAAGGCCGTGGAGTGGGGGGAGCGGATTCCCACCGGGGTCTTCTGGAAGGCCCAGCTCCCCACCTTTGAGGAGCGGCTCAAGGCCTACCTTCCCCGCTACCCCGAGGTCTACCCCGCCTTGGGGCAGCGGGAGCCCTTGGACCTCGAGGGCCTCCTCCAGGAGTTTGCCCTCTAGGGCCGGATGAGGCGCTGGGGGGTGGCGATCAGGTCCACCCGGCGCTCGGGGGGTACGGGGAGCTGGGGATAGACCATGAGGGGGTGGGCCAGGGTGGCGAAGGGGGCGGCCACCTGGAGCCAGGCCTGGGGAAAGCCGTAGCCCTTGCCCACCCAGCCTCCCTCCTCGTCCACGGCCACCGCCCCGATGAGCACCAGGTCAATGGGCTGCCCCTCGAGGGCCACCCGCACCCCGTAGCGGTAGGCCTCCCGCACCCGTTTGAGCCGCCTGGGGTCCAGGTCCTTGAGGAGCAGAAACTCCCCCCCGCGGTCGGGATGGGGCAGGATGAGGGCCTTCCCCTGCCTCAGGGCCTCCTCCCGCAGGGGCTTCAGCACCGCGTCCATCCCCGCCAGGAGCACCTTGGCTCCCTGGAACTCCGGGGTCTTCATGAGGCGTTCCGCCGCCTTCCTGGCCCCCAGGAAGTTGGGGTGGTGGCCGTGGGGCGGGGTGGGGTGGAGGGCGAGCCCATGGCGGGCCAGGGCGTTCCAGACTTCTTCCCGAAGCTCCCCCAAGGTCATCTTCCTCACTTTGCCCCCCGGGCCGGGGGGCGTCAAGCTAGCATGGGAGGGTATGGGCCACAAACTCCGGTTCGCCCACCTGCACCAGCACACCCAGTTTTCCCTCCTGGACGGGGCGGCCAAGCTTGAGGACCTCCTCAAGTGGGTCAAGGAGGTCTCCCCCGAGGACCCCGCCCTGGCCATCACCGACCACGGGAACCTCTTCGGCGCCGTGGAGTTTTACAGGAAGGCCACGGAGCTGGGGGTGAAGCCCATCCTCGGGTACGAGGCCTACGTGGCGGCGGAAAGCCGCCACGACCGCAAGCGGGGCAAGGGCCTGGACGGGGGGTACTTCCACCTCACCCTCCTCGCCAAGGACTTCCGGGGCTACCAGAACCTGGTGCGCCTGGCGAGCCGGGCCTATCTGGAGGGTTTTTACGAGAAACCCCGCATTGACCGGGAGATCCTAAGGGAGCACGCCGAAGGCCTCATCGCCCTTTCCGGGTGCCTGGGGGCGGAGATTCCCCAGTTCATCCTGCAAGACCGCCTGGACCTGGCGGAGGCCCGGCTCAAGGAGTACCTTTCCATCTTCGGCGACCGCTTCTTCATTGAGATCCAAAACCACGGCCTTCCCGAGCAGAAGAAGGTCAACGAGGTCCTCAAGGAGTTCGCCCGCAGGTACGGCCTGGGCATGGTGGCCACCAACGACGGCCACTACGTGCGCAGGGAGGATGCCCGGGCCCACGAGGTGCTCCTCGCCATCCAGTCCAAAAGCACCCTGGACGACCCCGAGCGTTGGCGCTTTCCCTGCGACGAGTTCTACGTGAAGACCCCCGAGGAGATGCGGGCCATGCTCCCCGAGGCGGAGTGGGGGGATGAGCCCTTTGACAATACGGCGGAGATCGCCCGCATGTGCAACGTGGACCTCCCCATCGGGGACAAGATGGTCTACCGCATCCCCCGCTTCCCCCTCCCCGAAGGGCGCACGGAGGCCCAGTACCTCATGGAGCTCACCCTAAAGGGCCTTCTGGGCCGCTACCCCGACCGCATCACCCCAGAGTTTTACCGGGAGGTCTTCCGCCGCCTGGGGAAGCTCCCGCCCCACGGGGACGGGCAGGCCCTGGCCGAGGCCCTGGCCCAGGTGGAGAAGGGGGCTTGGGAAAAGCTTCTGGCCGGGCTTCCCCCCTTGGAGGGGGTGCGGGAGTGGACGGCGGAGGCCATCCTCCACCGGGCCCTTTACGAGCTTGGCGTCATTGAGCGCATGGGCTTCCCCGGGTACTTCCTCATCGTCCAGGACTACATCAACTGGGCTAGGAAGAACGGGGTTTCCGTGGGGCCCGGACGGGGTTCGGCGGCGGGGAGCCTGGTGGCCTACGCCGTGGGCATCACCAACATTGACCCCTTGCGCTTTGGCCTCCTCTTTGAGCGCTTCTTGAACCCCGAGCGGGTGTCCATGCCGGACATAGACACGGACTTTTCCGACCGCAAGCGGGACCTGGTGATCCAGTACGTGCGGGAGCGGTACGGGAAGGAAAGGGTGGCCCAGATCGGCACCTTCGGGAGCCTGGCCTCCAAGGCGGCCCTGAAGGACGTGGCCCGGGTCTACGGCATCCCCCACAAGCGGGCGGAGGAGCTGGCCAAGCTCATCCCCGTGCAGTTCGGTAAGCCCAAGCCCTTGGCCGAGGCCATCCAGGTGGTGCCCGAGCTCAGGGCGGAGATGGAAAAGGACCCCAAGATCCGGGAGGTCCTCGAGGTGGCCATGCGGCTTGAGGGCCTCAACCGCCACGCCTCCGTGCACGCCGCCGGGGTGGTCATCGCCGCCGAGCCCCTCACGGACCTGGTTCCCCTCATGCGGGACCAGGAAGGCCGCCCCGTGACCCAGTACGACATGGGGGCGGTGGAGGCCTTGGGCCTTTTGAAGATGGACTTCCTGGGCCTCCGCACCCTCACCTTCCTGGAGGAGGCCAAGCGGATCGTCCAGGAGTCCAAGGGGGTAGAGCTGGACTACGATGCCCTTCCCCTGGACGACCCCAAGACCTTTGCCCTCCTCGCCCGGGGGGAGACCAAGGGGGTGTTCCAGTTGGAATCCGGGGGCATGACCGCCACGGTGCGGGGGCTTAAGCCCAGGCGGATTGAGGACATCATCGCCCTGGTCTCCCTCTACCGCCCTGGCCCCATGGAGCACATCCCCACCTACATCCGCCGCCACCACGGCCAAGAACCCGTGACCTACACCGAGTTCCCCCATGCGGAGAAGTACCTAAAGCCCATCCTGGACGAGACGTACGGCATTCCCGTCTACCAGGAGCAGATCATGCAGATCGCCTCCGCGGTGGCCGGGTACTCCTTGGGGGAGGCGGACCTTCTGCGGAGGGCCATGGGCAAGAAGAAAGTGGAGGAGATGCAAAAACATCGGGAGCGCTTCGTGCGGGGGGCCAAGGAGCGGGGGGTGCCGGAGGAGGAGGCCAACCGGCTTTTTGACATGCTGGAGGCCTTCGCCAACTACGGCTTTAACAAGAGCCACGCCGCCGCCTATAGCCTCCTCTCCTACCAGACCGCCTACGTGAAGGCCCACTACCCGGTGGAGTTCATGGCCGCCCTCCTCACCGTGGAGCGCCACGACTCCGACAAGGTGGCGGAGTACATCCGCGATGCCCGGGCCATGGGTATCCGCGTCCTGCCCCCGGACATCAACCGCTCGGGCTTTGACTTCAAGGTGGTGGGGGAGGAGATCCTCTTCGGCCTCTCCGCGGTGAAGAACGTGGGGGAGGGGGCGGCGGAGGCCATTTTGGAGGAGCGGGAGCGCGGAGGGCCTTTCCGGAGCCTGGGGGACTTCCTCAAGCGTCTGGACGAAAAGGTGGTGAACAAGCGCACCCTGGAGTCCCTCATCAAAGCGGGGGCCTTTGACGCCTTCGGGGAGCGGGCGAGGCTTCTTGCTTCCCTGGAGCCCCTGTTGAAGTGGGCTGCGGAAAGCCGGGAGCGGGCGCGCTCGGGGATGATGGGCCTTTTCGCCGAGGTGGAGGAGCCCCCCTTGGCCGAGGCGCCCCCCCTGGACGAGATCACCCGCCTGCGCTACGAGAAGGAGGCCCTGGGCATCTACGTCTCCGGCCACCCCGTGCTCCGCTACCCCGGACTCAGGGAGGTGGCCAGCTGCCCCCTGGAGGAACTTCCCGAGTTCGTCCGCGGACTTCCGCCCCGCACGCGGGTTCTCCTGGCCGGCATGGTGGAGGAGGTGGTGCGCAAGCCCACCCGAAGCGGGGGGATGATGGCCCGCTTCACCCTTTCCGACGAGACGGGGGCCCTGGAGGTGGTCACCTTCGGCCGGGCCTACGAGGGCGTCTCCCCCAAGCTCAAGGAGGACACCCCCCTCTTGGTGCTGGCGGAGGTGGAGCGGGAGGAGGGGGGGCTCAGGGTTATCGCCCAGGCGGTCTGGACCCACGAGGAGGTGGCGGAGGCCCCCAGGGCCCTGGAGGTGGAGGTGGACCACGCCCTCTTGGACGAGCGGGGGGTGGCCCTTTTGAAGAGCCTGCTGGACGAGCATCCCGGCCCCCTGCCCCTCTACGTGCGGGTACAGGGGCCCTTCGGGGAGGCCCTCTTCGCCCTAAAGGAGGTGCGTGCGGCGGAGGAGGTGATGGGGGTCCTCGAGGCCGAGGGCTTCCCCGCCCGCCTGCTGCCCGACCGGGAGGCCTTCCTCCAGGGAAACGGGGGCAGTGGGGCCAGGGAGGAGGTGGTGCCTTTCTGAACGGGGAACGACTGCTCAGAGGGCGTGCCAAAGCGCCCTTGGCCCCTCCTGTGGAGGGCCTGGCTAGGGCCTGAAGCCTTGTTTTGCTGGTGTTCCCCTTGCCTAGGGGGCGCTACAAGAACCCCAGGGCCGGGCCAAGGCCCGGCCCTGGGCTAGGCGGCTAGGCTTAGAAGTCCATGTCCCCGCCGCCCGCGGGCGCGGGGGTGGTCTCCTTCTTCTCGGGCTTCTCGGCCACCACCGCCTCGGTGGTGAGGATGAGGGAGCCGATGGAGGCCGCGTTCTGCAGGGCGGAGCGGGTCACCTTGGCGGGGTCCACGATGCCCGCCTCCACCATGTCCACGTACTCCCCGGTGGCGGCGTTGAAGCCCAGGCGCAGGTTCTGGGTCTCGGAGAGGATGCGCTGCACCACCACGGAGCCCTCGTAGCCGGCGTTCTCGGCGATCTGGCGGGCGGGCTCCTCCAGGGCCCGGCGCACGATCTTGGCCCCGGTGGCCTCGTCACCCTCCAGCTTCTTCAGGAGCTCGTCCACGGCGCTGATGGCCCGCAGGAGGGTCACGCCGCCGCCCGGCACGATGCCCTCCTCCACCGCGGCCCGGGTGGCGGAGAGGGCGTCCTCAAAGCGGTGCTTCTTCTCCTTGAGCTCGGTCTCGGTGGCGGCACCCACCCGGATCACGGCCACGCCGCCTGCCAGCTTGGCCAGGCGCTCCTGGAGCTTCTCCTTGGCGTACTCGCTGTCGGTGGTCTCCAGCTCCTTCTTGATGCCGTTGATGCGGGCCTCGATGTCCTCCTTCTTGCCCTTGCCGCCCACGATGGTGGTCTCGTCCTTGGTGATCTTCACCCGCTCGGCCCGGCCCAGCATGGAGAGGGTGGCGTTCTCCAGCTTGAAGCCCAGCTCCTCGGAGATCACCGTGCCACCGGTGACGGCGGCGATGTCCTTCAGCATCTCCTTGCGGCGGTCGCCGAAGCCGGGGGCCTTCACCGCGGCCACGTTCAGGGTGCCCCGCAGCTTGTTCACCACCAGGGTGGCCAGGGCCTCGCCCTCCACGTCCTCGGCGATCAGGAGGAGGGGCCGGCCGGTCTGGGCCACTTGCTCCAGCACCGGGAGGAGTTCGCGCACGTTGGAGACCTTCTTCTCCACGATGAGGATGAAGGCGTCCTCCAGGACCGCCTCCATGGCCTCGGGGTTGGTGACGAAGTAGGGGGAGATGTACCCCTTGTCGAACTGGTACCCCTCCACGAACTTCAGCTCGGTCTCCAGGCTCTTGGACTCCTCGACCGTGATGATCCCCTCCTTCCCCACCTTCTCCATGGCGTCGGCGATGAGCTTGCCCACGTCAGGGTCGTTGGCGGAGATGGTGGCCACCTCCTCAATGGCCTTGCGGTCCTCCACGGGGATGGCCAGGGAGCGGATCTTCTCCACCGCCGCCTCCACCGCCTTCTCGATGCCCCGCTTGAGGGCCAGGGGGTTGGCGCCGGCGGCCACGTTCTTCAGGCCCTCCCGCACGATGGCCTGGGCCAGCACGGTGGCGGTGGTGGTGCCGTCACCCGCCACGTCGTTGGTCTTGGAGGCCACCTCCTTGAGGAGCTGGGCGCCGATGTTCTCCAGGTGGTTCTCCAGCTCGATCTCCTTGGCCACCGTCACCCCGTCCTTGGTGATGGTGGGGGAGCCGAACTTCTTCTCCAGGACCACGTTCCGGCCCCGGGGGCCAAGGGTTACCTTCACCGCATCGGCCACCGCGTTCACGCCGCGCTCCAGCGCCCGGCGGGCTGCCTCGTCAAATACCAGGATCTTCGCCATGGTTCACCTCCTTAGCTCAGGACCGCCAAAAGGTCGCGCTCGGAGAGGATCACGTACTCCTCGCCGTCGATCTCGATCTCGGTGCCGCCGTACTTGGCGAAGACCACGATGTCCCCCTCCTTGACCTCGAGGGGCACCTTCTGCCCGTTCTCCAGGACGCGGCCCGAGCCCACCGCGATCACCTTGCCCTTCTGGGGCTTCTCCTTGGCGGTGTCGGGGAGCACGATGCCGCCCTTGGTCTTGGGCTCTTCCTCAATCCGCTTCACCACTACCCGGTCGCCTAGGGGCTTGATCACGGTCTTCACCTCCGCAGCCATATCCACTCCCTCCTTTGACGCTCAAAGGGTGAGAGTGTCAAACCGAGGCTCATTATTTTCCCCCTCCGGGAACTTGTCAAGGGGGTTGAGGGGGGTGTTATAAGACCAGGGCCTGGTGGCCTCGCACCACCCGAAGCTCAAGCCCGTGGGCCAGGAGAAGGCCCTCCATGGCCAGGGCCCGGGCCAGGCCCGGGGTCTTGCCCAAGGCCACCCGGCCCTTCTCCCCCGGATAGAGGAAATAGCCTTCGGGAAGCAGGAGGAGGATTCCCTGCCGGGCCTGGGCGGCCCCTTTCAAGGCCGCCCGCAAGAAAGCTTCCTCCGCCGCCTGGGTGATGAGGAAGTAGGTGCTTCCAGGAGGGGCTTTGGGGGGAAGGGAGGGGGTTTGGGTGGACTCTAGGCGGGCTAGGAGCGAAAGGGCCCTTACCAGGTGGGCCTTTCCCCGTTCCAAAGGCAGGGCCTCTCCTGCGGAAAGGCCATACTGAGCCCCCTTTTTCTCCGCCAGGAGAAGGAGCCAGGCGGCGAGGTTTGCCGCATGGTCCAGGTAGGCGGGGTGGAGGCTTTGGGTGTCCAGGTGGAGGAAGAGGCTTCCTAGAAGGCTCTTTTCCACCTCCCGTACGAACGGGCGGCCCTGGCGGAGGCTTGCCTGCTTGGCCAGGAGGCGCAAGGGGTCCCCAGGCTGGTAGGGGCGGAGGCCCTTGGCCTCGAGGGGATCGGGAAGGCCGAAGGGCTCGGTTTTGCCCTCCAGGAAGAAGCTGGGGGCGGGCTCATAGGGGGGTAGGGGCCGCAGGGAGGGGTAGACCAAGGCCCTTCCCGCCTCGAGGCTCAGAAGCCTCTCCCCTAAGCCCAAAGGGCTTTTCAAAAGCAGGGTGAGGCCCACAGGGTGTTCCCCCCGCCGGCGGTAGCGGTAAGGGAGGGGAAGCTGTACCCGCATCCTTCCCCAGGCCACCCCAGAGAGGCCCCGGGGTTCTAAGCCCAAGGGGGCTGAGGGTAGGTTCTCCAGGCGAAAAAAGAGGGGAAGGGGGGAATATACCTCCACCTCTACCTGCCCCTCCCCTTCCTTGCCGGGAAAGCCTGGGGGTAGGCCTTGGGTCCGCACCCGGACCCGAGCGAACCCAGGTGCCCGCCAAAGGGCCAGCAGGAGGGCCAGGGATAAGAGGCCGAAGGCGGTTTCCCCAAGACCGTTGGCTCCTTCCATGCCTAGGCTCTCTCCACCGGGGCCGGAACCGCCCTGAGGGCTTCCGCCACCAGCCCTTCTGGGCTGGCTCCGGAAAGCTCCGCTTCTAGCCTGAGGATAAGGCGGTGGGGGATGGCGGCCCGGAAGGCCTCCTTGATGTCTTCGGGTATAGTAAAGGGGCGTTCTTCCAGGAAGGCCAGGGCCTGGGCCAGGCGCTCCACCTGCAAAAGGGCCCTGGGGGAGGGCCCGAGCCGTACCTCCTCCCGGTTCCTGAGCCAGCCTGCCAAGGCCAGGAGGTAGTCCAGTACCTCCTCCGTCACCCCCACCCGGCGCACCTCCTGGCGCAGGGCTAGGATCTCCTCCCCTTGGGTCACGGCCTCCAAGCCCTCTAGGGGCTCCTTTTCCTTGAGGGCCTGGAGAAGGGCTTTCTCGTCGGGATGGCCCAGGGATAGTCGGGCGGTGAACCGGTCCCGCTGGGCCACGGGCAGGGGGTAGGTGCCCTCCTCCTCCACCGGGTTTTGCGTGGCCAGAACGAAAAAGGGTTCGGGCAAAGGATGGGTCTTTCCCTCCAGGGTCACCTGGCCTTCTCCCATGGCCTCGAGGAGGGCGGACTGGGTCCTAGGGGTGGCCCGGTTGAGCTCGTCCACCAAAAGGACCTGGCTGAAGATGGGCCCCTTCTGCCATTCCAGGTTTCCTTCCCGGTAGAAATAGACCCCGGTGAGGTCCTGGGGCAGAAGGTCCGGGGTCATTTGGATGCGGCTAAAGGAAAGGCCCAACACCCGGGCCAAGGCCTTGGCGAAGGTGGTTTTCCCCGTGCCGGGCACATCCTCCAGGAGGAGGTGCCCCCCGGAAAGCAGGGTGGCCAGGGAGAGCCTGAGGGTTTCCTCCCTCAGGAGGACCCGGCCCGAAAGGGCCCTTTGGATACGGCTGAGGAACATAGCCTAAGGATATCTTCCAAGAGGGCTTCTGCCCTTTCTGCCTCCTCCTCCCCAGCCTTTCCCCCGTAGCGCACGGGCAGGTAAAGCCGGGTGAGTTCCGAAAGGGACTCCCTTAATCCTGGGAGCAAAGGGGAAATCCTCTCCAGGTACTCCAGGGGCCCCTCGGAGGCCAGGCGGGGGAGGCCCAGGGCCTTTAGGGCCTTCAGGGCCTGGAAATAGGCCCGCCGCACCCGGCTTTGGGGAAGGGCTTCCCGGAAAGACCTCAGGGACTTGGCTTCAATCTCCTGATCGGCCTCCGGCCTTTCCCCTTCCCGGTGGCGCCAAACCAGGAGGGCCAGGAGGGAAAGAAGGCCTAGGGTGACCAGAGCGGAAAGCCCCGCCAGGGCCATTCCCACCTCGCCTAACCTCCTGGGGCCCGGTATGGCCTCCTTTGGGCTGTTCTCCTGGGAAGGGGCGGGCATGGGGGCCGTGGGGGTGCCTCCCAGAAGGCTTTCCCCACCTCCCAGGGTGCCCAGGTAGAGGAGGAAGAGGCCCAGGGCCAAAAGGGCCAGCACCAGGGGCAAAAGGTGAAGCCCCCGGCAAGGGAGCCTTTCCCCCCGGCCCAAAAGGGGCAGAAGGGCCAGAAGAAGCAGGAATAGGGCCAGGGGTTGGGCATAGACCAAGGCCCGGTTGAGGAAGGCCACCCAGGGGGAAAACCCCTCCTCGGGAGCTTGGTAGGCTACTTCCTCTCCGGGATGGGATTTCGCTTCCGGGGATGCCTGGAGGCTAGGCGGGTTCAAGGCAGGCAGGGGAAAGGTGGGGGGGGGTAGGGGGAGAAAGGCCAGGCCTGCCAGCAGGAGCCCTAGGATCCCCGGGAACCATAGGGCGGAAAGGGGGGTCCAAAACCCTTCCCCCCGTTCCTGGGCACGCCTATGGGCCTCCTCGAGGAGGCTAAACCCGTGCAAGAGCCCTAGCAGGAAAAGGCCAAGCGGGCCTAGCCATAGGGCTATAGGCAGGAGAAAGAGGCTGGAAAAGGGTTGTTTTTTAGCGGCCAGGAAAAGTCCATAGAGCAAAAGGAGTCCAGAGGTTAGGGCCCATCCTGGGAGCCAGGAAGGAAAAGGTAAGGCTAGGGCGCGAAGAAGGCCGGGAAGAAAGGCTAACCATAGGAAACCCTGGGGGTAAAAGGCCTTGCCCCAGTGAAGCAGCCCTATTCCCAAAGCTAGGGGGAACCCCAACCCCGGTGCAGCACCTATGAGGAGGAAAGCGCCCACGAGGGGTACGATAAGGGCAAGGGCCGGTGCCACCTCTACTACAGGGGCATGTAAGGGCAGTCCTTCACGTCCAGCCCACAGCCTAAGGGGGAGGGGCCTTGGGCTATTCCTTCCGCAAGTAGGAGACCCAGGGTCAAGGCGGCAAGAACTATCAGAAAAGCCTTTTGCATAAAAAGATTTTACCTTAACCATCCCCCCCCCTTTCGGATATTCAATGCATACCCCCTTGACAAGCCAAAGGAAAAGGGGGCGCTTGGTGAGCTGTGGAAGAACACCAGACGCCCCCTTCCATCCTACCCCTGTCCCTGGAGGAACTGGTCCCCCTGCTCCAGGCATGGCTCCAAGCCCGCTTGCCAGAAGGGGAGAGAAAACCCGGCAGGCCCAGGACCTTCTCCGACCTCAGCCTCTTTCTCTTCCACCTGGTCCGCGCCCTCCTGGGCTTCTCCAGCGAACGCATGCGCCGGGAACTGG
>NZ_AQWU01000053.1 GCF_000376265.1 Thermus igniterrae ATCC 700962 | reverse complement strand
CTGCCCATCACCCGGGTGTTGCGGGCGGTGGCGTGAGGTGAGTACGCAGGTGAATATCCGAAAAGGGGGTTAACCATCCATAATGCTTGAATGTGACCTACACCCGGCTTCTTTGACGCAGGGCCTCGTAGAGGAGGAGGGCGGCGCTCACGGAGACGTTGAGGCTGTCCGCCTGGCCCCGCATGGGGATCCGCACCCGGGCGTGGGCCCGCTGGAGCCAGCCCTCCGGCAGGCCCTGGTCCTCGGCCCCCAGGAGGAAGGCCACCCCCTGGCGGTAGTCCTCCTCCCAGTAGAGGCGCTCCCCCCGGGGGGTGGCGGCCACCAGGCGCAGGCCTTGGGCCTCCAGGAAGCGGGCCGCCGCCGCCTCGGCCACGGGGAAGACGGGCAGGGAGAAGACCACCCCCGTGGAGTTGCGGATGGCCTGGGGGCTGTAGAGGTCCACCCCCTCGGCCACCAGAACCAGGTGGGCCCCCGCCCCGTCCGCCGAACGCAGGATGGCCCCCAGGTTCCCCGGCTTCTCCAGGCCCAGGAGCACCAGGACCAGGGGGTTTTCCGGGAGGCGGACCTGGGCCAGGGTCCTTTGGGGAATGCGGAAGACCCCGATGATGGGAGCGGGGTTCTCGCGGCTGGAGACCCGTTCCAGGGCCTCCTGGGATAGCTCCAGCACCGGGGCTCCCCCGGCCAGGCCGCGGTCCTCCGGGGTGGCCTTAGGACCCAGGAGGAGGGTTTCCAGGGTTAGGCCAGCCTCCAGGGCCCGCTGCACCTCCCGGCGCCCCTCCACCAGGAAAAGCCCCGTGCGCTCCCGCTCCTTGCGCTCCTTGAGGGCGGCCAGGGCCTTCACCTTGGGGTTAGCGGGGCTTTGGATGCGCATGGAGCCTCACGGCCAAGCGGGCGATCCTGGGCCCGGAGAGTTCCAGCTCCATCCCCTCCACCTCGGGCAGCTCCTCCAGGAGGCGGGAGAGGCGCAGGAGGATTTCCCGGTAGGGGCTGGGGTCCAGCTTGGCCTCCAGGGGCCTGAGGAGTTCCCGGGCGTCCCCTTCCGTGAGAGGGGTGAGGCGCTGCCCCAGAGGCTGCTCGCCCAGGGGGGTGGGGAGGAGGAGGGTGAGGACGGGGCCAAAGAGGGGGTGGGGGCTGGCCGTGAGCTTGAGCCGGAGCCCCGCCTCCTCCCCCAGGGGCAGGCCAAAGGCCTGGAGGAGGGCCCGGGCCTCCTCGGGGGAAAGCTCCTTTTTGCCCTCCAGAAGCCGCCGGGCCTCCTCCAGGCGCAGGTCGGGGAAGTCGGGGAAGAAGAGGGGCTCTTCCCGCCAGCACCGGTAGGCCCAGGCCCGGGCCAGGGCGATGGCCGCGGACTCGGGGAAGCGGTAGAGGGCGGCCTTGCCCAGCACCCGGGCCCGGGCCCCGGGGGTGCCCATGGCGCAGGCCAGAAGGGGCTTTTCCCCGGGGGCCTGGGCCACCAACTGGAGGAACTCCTCCTCGCTGGCGAAGCCCATGGGGACGAAGAGGAGGAAGAGGCTTCCCGCGGGGCTTGCCTGGGCCTCCTCCAGGGCCTGGGCGAAGTCCGCCGCCTTGGCCGTGGAGCCCAGGTCCACGTGCTCCACGGTAAGCCCCCCCTCCTTCAGGGCCTCGAGGGCCAGGTTGGAGGGACCGGAGGCGTTGGAGATGAGGCGCACCGTGGGGTTTTCCGGCAGGCGGCCCAAGGAGAGGAGGACGGCCACGTCAAAGGCCTCCTCCAGGCTGTTGGCCCGGATCACCCCCGCCTGGGTAAAGAGGGTGCGCACCAGGGGGTCGCGGGAAGGGTGGACGGCCAGGATGGGCTTCTTCTTGCCGATGCGCCGGGCCAGGCGGGAGAAGCGCCGGGGGTTGCCGAAGCCTTCCAGGTAGAGGAGGATCACCCCCGTGCGCTCGTCCTCCTCCCAGAAGGTGAGGAGGTCGTTGGAGGAGATGTCCGCCTTGGCCCCTAAGGAGGCGAAGCTGGAAATCCCAAGCCCCATCTCCTCCGCGTAGGCCATCACCGCCCGCCCCAGGGTCCCCGACTGGCTGGAAAGGGCCAGGGGGCCCGGCCGGGGCAGGGGGGCCAGGGCGGCGCTCAGGCGCACCTCGGGGTGGGTGTGGACCAGGCCCAAGGAACCCGGGCCCAGAAGCCGCATGCCCAGCCGCCTGGCCTTGTCCGCCAGCTCCCGGGCTTCCTGGGCGCTGAAGCCCGTGGTGAGGACGATGGCCCCCCGCACCCCCCGCCGGCCGCAGGCCTCCAGGGCCCCCAGGACCCGCTCCTTGGGCACGGCGATCACCGCCAGGTCCACGGGCCCCGGGATGCTCTCCACGCTGGGGTAGGCCAGGAGGGGGCCCACCGTCCCCCCCTCCTTGCCGATGGCCTCGTTCACCGGGTAGACCGGCCCCTGGAAGCGCCCGAAGATGAGGTGCTCCAGCACCCGGTAGCCGATGCTCTCCGGGTCGCGGCTGGCCCCCACCACGGCCACCCCCCGGGGGAAGAAGAAGGGGTGGAGGCTGGCCAGGGTGGAGACCTTCTCCCGCCACTCAAAGCGTTCCGCCGCCTGCTCGCTCAGGAGGATCTCAAACTCCACCTCCACCTCTCCCCCCTCGCGGTGGGCCCGCACCTGGAAGCCGCTTTCCATGAAGACATTGAGCATGGGGCGGTTCTCCGCCAGGGTGAAGGCCTGGAAGCGGCGCACCCCCCGTTTGGCGGCGATCAGGGCCAGGCGCTCCAGGAGGAGGGTGCCCAGGCCCCGGCCCTGGAAGGCGTCGTCCACCAGAAAGGCCACCTCGGCGGTGTCCTCCCCCTTGACCCGCACGTACTCCCCCGTGGCCACCAGGCGGGGGGGGTCCCCGGCGAGGACGATGAGGGTCACCTTTTCCTCCTCGGGCTTGGCGGCAAGGAGGAGCTCCGCCGCCTTCTCCGGGGAGATGGGGGAGAAGAAGCGCATGCGCAAGGACTCTGGCGATAGCCGCTTCAGGAACTCCACGAAGAGGGGAAGGTCCTGCCGGCTGGCCCGGCGCAGGAGGGCGGTGCGCCCGTCCTTCAGGAGGACGGGGCCCTCCTCGAGGCCGTGCTGGGGCGTGGGCGGGGGCACGTAGCCCATACCCATAGCCTACCCTCAGCCCCTCCCCTGAGGCTGGGGGTAGCATAGACCCATGCTCCGGCTGGACACCCGTTACCTCCCCGGTTTCGCTGAGGCCCTTCCGGCCCACCGGGAGGCCCTCCTCTCCGCCCGGGAGCGCCTTTTGGCCAAGCGCGGGGACCGGGCCCAGATGCTGGGCTGGCTGGACCTCCCCGAGGACACCGAGACCCTAAGGGCCATCCGCCGCTACCGGGAGGAGAACCCCTGGGTGGAGGACTTCGTCCTCCTGGGCATCGGGGGAAGCGCCCTGGGTCCTAAGGCCCTCGAGGCCGCCTTCAACGCAAGCGGGGTCCGCTTCCACTACGTGGACCACGTGGAGCCCGAACCCGTCCTCAGGCTCCTGCGCACCCTGGACCCCCGGAAGACCCTGGTGAACGCCATCTCCAAGTCGGGGGCCACGGCGGAGACCCTGGCCGTTCTCCTCATCTTCCTGAACTGGTTGCGGGAGGCTTTGGGGGAAGGGTGGCGCCGCCACCTGGTCCTGACCACCGACCCCCAAAGGGGCGCCCTGCGGGCCCTGGCGGAACGGGAGGGGCTTAGGGCCTTTGCCATCCCCGAGGACGTGGGGGGGCGTTTCTCCGTGCTTTCCCCGGTGGGCCTCTTGCCCTTGGCCTTCGCCGGGGCGGACGTGGAGGCCCTCCTCATGGGGGCCCGCCAGGCCAACGTCAACGCCCTGGCCCCCCTGGAGGAGAGCCTGCCCCTGAAGACCGCCCTCCTTCACCACCTCCACCGCCACCTGCCCGTCAACGTCTTCATGGTCTACGCGGAGCGGCTCAGGTACCTTCCCGCCTGGTTCGTCCAGCTCCACGACGAGTCCCTGGGCAAGCGGGACCGGGAGGGGAAGCGGGTGGGCACCACCGCCTTGCCCGCCCTGGGCCCCCAGGACCAGCACGCCCAGCTCCAGCTCTTCCGGGAAGGTCCCCTGGACAAGCTCCTGGCCCTGGTGCTCCCCGAGGCCCCCACGGAGGACCTCCTCATCCCTCCCTGGCCGGGGCTGGAGGAGGCGGGCTACCTCTTCGGCAAGGGGCTATTCCGCCTCCTGAAGGCCGAGGCCGAGGCCACCTACCAGGCCCTGGCGGAGGCGGGGCAACCGGTCTATGCCCTTTACCTTTCGGAGGTTTCCCCCTACGCCGTGGGTTGGCTGCTCCAGCTTCTCATGTGGCAGACCGCCCTCCTGGGGGAGCTTTGGGGGGTGAACGCCTTTGACCAGCCCGGGGTGGAGCTTTCCAAGCGTCTTACCCGGGAGATCCTGGCCCGGGAGGGCTGAGGCTTTGGAACCGTGGAAAGGGCTTTGTGATAGCCTGAGCGGGAGGAGGCTGTATGCAGCGCCTGGAGCCCCTTGGTATCCGCCCGAAGAAGCAGGTCTTCTGGAACACCGCCTCGCCCGTCCTGGTGGAGCACACCCTGGCCCGGGGAGAGGGGTTTTTGGCCCACAAGGGCCCTCTGGTGGTGGACACCACCCCCTACACCGGGAGAAGCCCCAAGGACAAGTTCGTGGTGCGCGAGCCGGAGGTGGAGGGGGAGGTCTGGTGGGGGGAGGTGAACCAGCCCTTCGCCCCCGAGGCCTTCCAGGCCCTTCTGGCCCGGGTGGCCGAATACCTTTCCGAGCGGGACCTCTACGTGCAGGACCTCTACGCGGGGGCCGACCGGCGCTACCGCCTCCCCGTGCGGGTGGTGACGGAAAGCCCCTGGCACGCCCTTTTTGCCCGCAACATGTTCCTCCTGCCCCGCCGCTTCCGCGAGGACGACGAGGTGGAGCGCTTCGTCCCCGGCTTCACCGTGGTCCACGCCCCCTACTTCCTGGCCGACCCGGAGCGGGACGGCACCCGGAGCGAGGTCTTCGTGGGCATCAGCTTCGCCCGCAAGCTGGTCCTCATCGTGGGGACGAAGTACGCGGGGGAGATTAAGAAGAGCATCTTCACCGTGATGAACTACCTGATGCCCAAGCAGGGGGTTTTCCCCATGCACGCCTCGGCCAACGTGGGGAAGGAAGGGGACGTGGCCCTTTTCTTCGGCCTCTCGGGTACGGGCAAGACCACGCTGTCCACCGACCCGGAGCGCCCCCTCATCGGCGACGACGAGCACGGCTGGAGCGAGGAAGGGGTCTTCAACTTTGAGGGCGGGTGCTACGCCAAGGTGATCCGCCTCTCCCCGGAGCACGAGCCCCTCATCTACAAGGCTTCCAACCAGTTTGAGTCCATCCTGGAGAACGTGGTGGTGAACCCGGAAAGCCGCCGGGTGGAGTGGGACGACGATACCAAGACGGAAAACACCCGCGCTTCCTACCCCATCGCCCACCTGGAGAACGTGGTGGACACGGGGATGGCGGGCCACCCCAGGGCCATCTTCTTCCTCTCCGCCGATGCCTACGGGGTGCTTCCCCCCATCGCCCGGCTTTCCCCGGAGCAGGCCATGTACTACTTCCTCTCCGGCTACACCGCCCGGGTGGCGGGCACGGAGCGGGGGGTGACCGAGCCCAAGGCCACCTTCTCCGCCTGCTTTGGGGCCCCTTTCCTTCCCCTGCACCCTGGGGTGTACGCCCGCATGCTGGGGGAGAAGATCCAGAGGCACGGCCCCCGGGTCTACTTGGTCAACACCGGCTGGACCGGAGGGCCCTACGGGGTGGGGCGGCGCTTCCCTCTCCCCCTTACCCGGGCCCTCCTGCACGCGGCCCTCACCGGGGCCCTGGACCGGGTGGCCTACCGCCAGGACCCCGTCTTCGGGTTTGAGGTACCCCTGGAGGTCCCCGGGGTGCCCAGCGAGCTTTTGGACCCCCGGGGGACCTGGGCCGACCCCGAGGCTTACGACCGCCAGGCCCGGAGGCTGGCCCAGCTTTTCCAGGAAAACTTCCAGAAGTATGCCGATGGCGTAGAGGAAGCCATCCGCCAGGCAGGGCCGCGGGCGGGCTGAGCCCGCCTTCGGGCCGGGGCGGGGGGCCTGGGTGGCCAGGCCCCTTGCCAAATAGGGCCAGGGGGTATTAGGCTCCAGGTGGCGGAAATGGAAGGGACAAATGTACTTCACCCCCTGGCAAACCCCTCTGGCAGAATGGTAGGCGCTACCGTCTGGGGGACGGGTTTTCTATGAGCCAAGCCTGGTTTAGCCGCTACGCCTGGGGAGTGCTCCTCTGGAATGTGCTGGTGGCCCTCTGGGGAGCCTACGTGCGGGCCACGGGCTCGGGGGCCGGGTGCGGCGCCCACTGGCCCACCTGCAACGGGGAAATCATCCCCCGAAGCCCGCAGGTGGAGACCCTCATTGAGTTCACCCACCGGGCCACCTCGGGCCTGGCCTTCCTCACGGTCCTCCTGCTGGCCGTCCTGGCCTTTCGCCTCTTCCCCAAGGGCCACCCTGTGCGCCTGGGGGCTGGGCTTTCCCTATTGTTCATGCTCACGGAGAGCCTGGTGGGGGCCTCCTTGGTCCTCTTCGGCTGGGTGGCGGACAACGTGACCCCGGAGCGGGCCGTGGTGCAGATGGTCCATCTGGCCAACACCTACTTCCTCCTGGCCTCCCTGGCCCTGGCCGCCTGGTGGGCCTCCGGGGGGGCTCCCTTGCGCCTTAAGGGGCAGGGGGCGGTGGGGGTGGCCCTCCTCCTGGGGCTTTTGGCCCTCCTCTTCCTGGGGATGAGCGGGGCGGTGACTGCCCTGGGCGACCTCCTCTTCCCCGTGCGCGACACCCTCGAGGCCCTGGAGCGCTCCCTCACCCCAGGGGAACACTTCCTGGTGCGCCTCAGGGTCCTCCACCCCCTGATTGCCGTGAGCGTGGGGCTTTACGTGGTCTTTGCTGGCTTCCTGGTGGCCCACCTCCGCCCCTCGGCCCAGACCCGGGGCCTGGCCCAGGCCCTGGCCTACCTCTACGGGGTGCAGCTCCTGGCGGGTTTGGTGAACGTCTGGCTCAAGGCTCCCGTCTGGATGCAGATCCTCCACCTCCTCCTGGCCTATGCCGTCTGGCTGGCCTTCGTCCTCCTGGCGGCGGCGGCCTTGGCCCGGGGGGCCCGGCGGGTGGAGCTGGGGGAGGGGGAGGCCAGCCAGGCCCACCGGGGTACCGGGGGAGCCACCTGGCAGGACTACCTGGCCCTCACCAAGCCCCGGGTCATCAGCCTCCTCCTCCTCACCACCCTCTTGGCCATGCTCATCGCCGCCCAGGGCTGGCCGGGCACCGGGCTCTTCCTGGCCGTGGCCCTGGGGGGGTACATGATGGCCGGGGCGGCCAACGCCATCAACATGGTGGTGGACCGGGACATTGACGCCCGCATGCGCCGCACCGCCAGGCGCCCCACGGTCACCCAGCGCATCTCCAGCCGCAACGCCCTCCTCTTCGCCTTCGTTTTGGCCCTTCTGGCCTTCTTCCTCCTTACCTTTGGGGCCAACCTCCTGGCCGCCACCCTGGCCCTCATGGGCCTCATCTGGTACGTTCTGGTCTACACCCTCTACCTCAAGCGGCGCACGTGGCAGAACATCGTCATCGGGGGGGCCGCTGGGGCCTTCCCGCCCCTGGTGGGCTGGGCGGCGGTGACCGGGGATTTGAGCCTCTTCGCCTGGTACCTTTTCGCCCTCATCTTCTTCTGGACCCCGGTGCACTTCTGGGCCCTGGCCCTCATGATTCAGGACGACTACCGGGCCGTGGGGGTACCCATGCTGCCTGTGGTGCTGGGGGAGCGGGTCACGGTGATGCAGATCGCCCTCTACGCCGTCCTGACCGCCCTGATCTCCCTCATGCCCCTGCTTCTGGGCGAGCTTGGCCTGCTCTACCTCCTCCTCAGCCTCGCCCTTAACGCCCTGCTTATCCTCAAGAGCCTTGCCCTCTACCGCCAGCCCGAGCGGAGGACGGCGGTTTCGCTGTATAAATACTCCATGCTCTACCTGGCCCTCTTGTTCGTGGCCATGGCGGTGGACCGGGTGCTATAGGGAGGGAGTGGATGCAAAGAGGTATCGCGGCGCTCAGTCTGTTAGGTCTGGCCTTGGCCCAGGAGGCCCACCGGGTGGCCATCACCCACCCCTTCTCTCCCGTCAACCGGGAGACCAACTTCCTCCTGGTCTGGGTCCTGGTGTTCTCCGTGCTCATCTTCGGCGTGGTGGCGGGGTCCTTGGCCTACATCACCTGGAAGTTCCGCGCCAAGCCGGGCCAGGTGGGGGAGCCCCCCCAGGTCCACGGCAACGACCGCCTCGAGGTCATCTGGACGGTGATCCCCATCGTCATCATCTTTATCCTCTTCGGCCTCACCGCCCGGAGCCTCATCCTGGTCAACAAGCCCCTTTCCGGGGCCATGAAGGTGGAGGTCACGGGCTACCAGTTCTGGTGGGACTTCCACTACGCTGGCCTGGGCTTCCGCAACTCCAACGAACTCATCCTGCCCGCCGGGGTGCCCGTGGAGCTGGAGGTGACCTCCAAGGACGTCATCCACTCCTTCTGGGTGCCGGGCCTTACCGGTAAGCAGGACGCCATTCCGGGACAAAAGACCCGGATACGTTTTGTAGCGGAGAAGCCCGGGAACTACTACGGCTTCTGCGCCGAGCTCTGCGGCCCCAGCCACGCCCGCATGCTCTTCCGGGTGATCGTGTTGCCCAAGGAGGAGTTTGAGCGCTTCGCCGCGGCCGCCCAGGCCTACACCCCCCCGGTGGCCGATGCCCAGGGGCAGCAGGTCTTCCAGCAGAACTGCATGGCCTGTCATGGGGTCCAGGGGAAGATGCCCCCGGCGGTCATCGGGCCGGAGCTGGGCTTCACCGGGAACCGGGTGAGCCTAGGAGCGGGGATTGTGGACTACACCCCGGAGAACCTCAAGGCCTGGATCAAGGACCCCGCCTCCATGAAGCCGGGGGTGAAGATGCCGGGCTTCCCCCAGCTCTCCGAGGCGGACCTGGACGCCTTGGTGCGCTACCTGGAGGGGCTTAAGGTGGAGGGCCTGGACTTCAAGGCCCTGCCCAAGTTCTAGGAGGTTTAGAGGATGGCCATCGCGACCAAGCCAAGAGCCAGCGTGTGGGCGGTCCTCTGGGACCTGCTCACCACCGTGGACCACAAGAAGATCGGCCTCATGTACACCGCCACCGCCTTCTTCGCCTTCGGCCTAGCCGGCGTCTTCTCCCTCCTTATCCGGGCGCAGCTGGCGGTGCCCAACAACACCCTCCTCACCGGCGAGCAGTACAACCAGATCCTCACCCTGCACGGGGCCACCATGCTCTTCTTCTTCATCATCCAGGCCGGGCTTACCGGCTTCGGCAACTTCGTGGTGCCCCTCATGCTGGGAGCCCGGGACGTGGCCCTGCCCCGGGTGAACGCCTTCAGCTACTGGGCCTTCCTGGGGGCCATCATCCTGGCCCTCATGAGCTACTTCTTCCCCGGCGGGGCCCCCAGCGTGGGCTGGACCTTCTACTACCCCTTCTCCGTGCAGTCGGGGAGCGGGGTGAACTTCTACATGGCGGCCATCCTCCTCCTGGGCTTCTCCAGCCTGCTGGGTAACGCCAACTTCATCGCCACTATCTACAACCTGCGGGCCCAGGGGATGAGCATGTGGAAGATGCCCATGTACGTGTGGAGCGTCTTCGCCGCCAGCGTCCTCAACCTCTTCAGCCTGGCGGGGCTCACCGCGGCCACCCTGCTGGTCCTCCTGGACCGCAAGATCGGCCTCACCTGGTTTAACCCCGACATCGGGGGCGACCCCGTCCTCTTCCAGCAGTTCTTCTGGTTCTACTCCCACCCCACGGTCTACGTGATGCTCCTGCCCTACCTGGGCATCCTGGCGGAGGTGGCCTCCACCTTTGCCCGCAAGCCCCTTTTCGGGTACAAGCAGATGGTCTGGGCCCAGATGGGCATCGTGGTCCTGGGCACCATGGTCTGGGCCCACCACATGTTCACCGTGGGGGAGTCCACCATCTTCCAGATCGCCTTCGCCTTCTTCACCGCCCTCATCGCCGTGCCCACGGGGGTGAAGCTCTTCAACCTCATCGGCACCCTCTGGGGCGGGCACCTGCAGATGCAGACCCCCCTCCTCTGGGTGCTGGGCTTCATCTTCAACTTCCTCCTGGGGGGCATCACCGGGGTGATGCTCTCCATGACCCCCCTGGACTACCAGTTCCACGACTCCTACTTCGTGGTGGCCCACTTCCACAACGTGCTCATGGCGGGCTCGGGCTTTGGGGCCTTCGCCGGGCTTTACTACTGGTGGCCCAAGATGACGGGCCGTATGTACGACGAGCGCCTGGGCAAGCTCCACTTCTGGCTCTTCCTGGTGGGCTACCTGGTGGTCTTCCTGCCCCAGTATGCTCTGGGCTTCCTGGGCATGCCCCGGCGCTACTACACCTACAACGCGGACATCGCCGGCTGGCCCGAGCTGAACCTCATCTCCACCATCGGGGCCTTCATCCTGGGCCTGGGCGGCCTGGTCTGGATCTACGCCATGTGGAAGAGCCTGCGCTCCGGGCCCAAGGCCCCCGACAACCCCTGGGGCGGCTACACCCTGGAGTGGCTCACCAGCTCGCCCCCCAAGGCCCACAACTTTGACGTCCAGTTGCCCAAGGACTTCCCCTCCGAGCGTCCCCTCTACGACTGGGCCAAGAAGGGGGTGGAGCTGAAGCCGGAGGACCCCAGCCACATCCACCTGCCCAACAGCTCCTTCTGGCCCTTCTACTCCGCGGCCACCCTCTTCGCCTTCTTCGTCGCCGTGGCGGCTTTGCCGGTGCCCAACCTCTGGATGTGGGTCTTCCTGGCCCTCTTCGCCTACGGCCTCATCCGCTGGGCCCTGGAGGACGAGTACAGCCACCCCGTGGAGCACCACACCCTCTCGGGCAAGTCCAACGCCTGGATGGGGATGGCCTGGTTCATCGTCTCAGAGGTGGGCCTCTTCGCCATCCTCATCGCCGGCTACCTCTACCTGCGCCTCACGGGGGCGGCCACGCCCCCTGAGGAGCGGCCTGCCCTCTGGCTGGCCCTCCTCAACACCTTCTTCCTGGTGAGCTCCTCCTTTACCGTGCACTTCGCCCACCACGACCTCAGGCGGGGCCGGTTCAACCCCTTCCGCTTCGGCCTTCTCATCACCATCCTGCTGGGCGTCCTCTTCTTCCTCTTCCAGGCCTGGGAGTTCTACCAGTTCCACCAGCACTCCAGCTGGCAGGAGAACCTCTGGACCGCGGCCTTCTTCACCATCGTGGGGCTGCACGGCCTGCACGTGGTGATCGGGGGTTTCGGCCTCATCCTGGCCTACCTGCAAGCCTTAAGGGGGAAGATCACCCTGCACAACCACGGCACCCTCGAGGCCGCCAGCATGTACTGGCACCTGGTGGACGCCGTCTGGCTTTTCATCGTGACCATCTTCTACATCTGGTAGGACGCGGGAACCCTGGCCCCCGCCCCCTGGCGGGGGCCTTTGCTATATAGAAGGGGATGCGGCTTTTGGTGGTGGACTTTGACTACTTCTTCCCCGTGCCCCAGGACCCGCAGGACCCCCGGGCCTCCCTCTACGCCTGGGCCCACTTTGAGACCCCCTACTACCAGGAGGAGGCCTGGGAGGCCCGGGCCCTGGCCTTCTTGCTCCGGGGCCTCCCCCTGCCCCAGGCGGAGGGGTGGCAGGGCTTCTGGGAGCGCTTTGCCTTTGCCCCGGGGGCCAGGCTCTACTATGCCGACTCCAACGCCCTGGCCTTCCACCCGGAGGTGCGCCAGGGGGTGAGGGAGGTGGTGCTCTACGACGCCCACCACGATGCCGGCTACCGCCCCCTGGGGGAGGAGCCCGCCTGCGACGACTGGATGGTACACTACGCCCGCCAGGGGGCGGAGCTTTGGGTGTTCTATCCCCCCTGGCGCGACCCCCGCCTGGAGCCTGAGCCCCAGGTGGCCGTAGAACGGCTTCAGGACCCCGGGGGGGCGGTGCCGGGGGTTTTCCACCGGGTTTTCCTCTGCCGCAGCGGGGCCTTCGTGCCCCCGTGGGCTGACGCGGACTTTTTGGCCTTCCTGGAGGCCGCTCCTCTGCCTAAGGTGGCCCTGGAGCCCCTCTCCTCCAGGCCCTTTGACCTGGAGGCCCTGAGGCGGAGGGTGCGGGAGGAGGGCTTTGCCCTGGCCCTGATGGAGCGCCTCAGGGGAGGAGGACCGCGGCGCCCCTGAGCCTTCCCTGGCGCAGGGCCTCGAGGGCCCGGTTGGCCTCCTCCAGGGGGAAGGTTTCCACCGCCGCGCGCACGGGCACCTGTGGGGCTATCTCCAGGAAGGCCCGGGCGTCCTCCCGGGTGAGGTTGGCCACGGAGCGGAGCACCCGCTCCTCCCAGAGGAGGCGGTAGGGCATCTCGGGGATGGGGCTCATGTGGATCCCCGCCAGGACCACCACCCCGCCGGGCTCAGTGTCGGCCAGGGCTTTGGGCACCAGGGCCCCCACCGGGGCGAAGAGGAGGGCCCCCTCCAGGGGCTCGGGAGGGGCCTCCGTGGAGTCCCCCGCCCAGGCGGCGCCCAGTTCCAGGGCGAAGCCCTTGGCCGCCTCGTCCCCGGGGCGGACGAAGGCGTAGACCCGCTTGCCCTGGTGCTTGGCCACCTGGAGGAGGAGGTGGGCGGCGGCCCCGAAGCCGTAGAAGCCCAGGACCTGCCGGTCCTGCACCAGGCGGTAGGCCCGGTAGCCGATGAGCCCGGCGCAAAGCCAGGGGGCCAGGGCCTCGGGGGGCCACTCCTCGGGCAGGGGATAGGCGAAGGCCGCCCGGGCCACCAGGTACTCCGCATAGCCCCCGTCCCGGTGGTAGCCGGTGAAGGCCGCTTGGCGGCAGAGGTTTTCCTGCCCCCGTCGGCAGTACTTGCAGGTGCCGCAGGCCCCCCCAAGCCACCCCGCCCCGAGACGCTGGCCCAGGGAGACCCCCTCCACCCCTTCCCCCAGGGCCACGGCCCGGCCCACCACCTGGTGGCCTAGGACCAGGGGGAGGCGGGGTGGAGGAAGTTCCCCGTCGGCGATGTGCTGGTCCGTGCGGCAGACCCCGCAGGCCTCCACCTTGAGGAGCACCTCCCCGGGCCCCGGGGTGGGGAGGGGGAGGTCCTCGAGGGCCAGGGGCGCGCCCACCGCCTTCAAGACCATGGCCCGCATAGCTTCTATGGTATCCCTGGACCCCGCCCTTTACCTTGGAAGCCCTGCTCTGGACAGGGGGCAGGGCTTCCTCTATAATCACAAAGGCTTTGGGGCCGTTAGCTCAGCTGGCAGAGCAACCGACTTTTAATCGGTAGGTCGCAGGTTCGAATCCTGCACGGCCCACCAAGGCAAGGCCCCATCGTCTAGCGGTTAGGACGCGGCCCTCTCAAGGCCGAAACGGGGGTTCGATTCCCCCTGGGGTCACCACGGGCGGCTAGCTCAGCTGGTCAGAGCGCTCGCCTTACAAGCGAGAGGTCAGAGGTTCAAATCCTCTGCCGCCCACCACCGCAGGGACGCAAGAACCCCGGGTAAGCGACCCGGGGTTTGTCTACTTGGCCCATTATTCCGAGAGTTCCCCCTGAGACTTGGCCCCTTTTAAGGGTCCTTGGCCACGAGGCTCCGCACCCCCTCGGGCAGGGGTTCCTCGGGGAAAAGCTTCTGGAAGCGCCGGGCTAGGTCCCCTAGCAGGGGTCTTAAGCCAGGTTCCCTCAGGGCCTCGGGGTAAAGGGCCCGCATTTCCTCCAGGAGGCGTTCCCGCGCCAGGTGCCGGGCCACCAGGAGGGCTTCCCCCTCCAGCCTGGGGGGCCTGCCCCGCCGCAGACGCTCTACCTCCTTGCGTACCAGGGGGCTTTGGAGGTGGCGCTGGCAGGTGGGGCAGGGGTGGACCTCGCTGGGGGTCTCGCAGATGGGACAGGGTTTTCCCTTGGCCTGCCGGAACATGGCCAGCGCGGCCCGGGCCACCTTTTCCCGCAGCTCGGGAGGGGCCTCCTGAGAAAGCCGCAGGGCCCGACGGGCGGCCTCGAGGTCGGCCGGACCAGGCTCCTCCAGAGGTTTTGGGGGCGGGTCCTTCCTCAGGGGGCCCACCACGAAGCGGATCTCCTTCACCACCCCAGGAAAGCGCTCCTCGTAGCGCCTTAGGAGGAGGAGCCTGGAGTAGGTGAGCTGGTGGGCGGTCACCGGGTCGGCCACCAGGACGGTGAGGGTGCCTTCCTCGAGGCCCACGGCCTCCGTGAGCCGGGCGAGCTCCTGGCCCACCACCTCCTTCCAGGCGGCCAGGACCAGCCCCCGCTTGAGCTTAGCCTGCCCCCCGGCCTTCTTCAGGGCCTCGGGGACCAGGTCCTTCAGGCGCCAGGGCATTCCACCACACCCCCTTCCACCCAGCATACCGGCACCCCTTCCGGGGCCAGGAGGCCCGCCAGGGCCGCCTGGGGCAGCCCCCGGGCGTAGGCCAGGACCGCCTGACGCCTGGCCTCGTCCAGCTCCTCGCTCCACTCGTCCACCAGAAGGAGGGGGGCTTCCCCGTGGTGCTCTGTGAGGAGGCGGTGCTCCGCCAGGCGCAGGGCCAGGGCCAGGGCCTTGGCCTCCCCCCGGCTGGCGAAGCGGTGGGCAGGCCGCCCCCCAAGGAGGAAGACCAGGTCGTCCCGGTGGGGGCCCACCAGGGTCTGCCCCCGCTCCAGCTCCTCCTGGCGCCGCGCCTCCAGGGCCTCCAGGAGGTCGCCCGGGGCGGTCTCCTCCAGCCGTAGCCCCACCTCCCCTGGGGCCAGGGTGCGGTGGATGCTCTGGAAGAGGGGGTGGAAACGCTGGAGGAAGCGGCGCCTTAGGGCCTTGATCTCCTCCCCATAACGGGCCAGCTCCCGGTCCCACACCCCAAGGCCGTTCCCCCCTGCCTTCAGGAGGGCGTTCCGCTGGCGCAGGGCTCGCTCGTAGGCGGAAAGCAAGGCGGCGTACCGCCGGGAGAAGCGCCCGATCAGCCGGTCCAGGAAGCTCCGGCGCTCCTCCTTGGCCCCCAGGACCACCTCCACGTCCTCAGGGAGGACCAGGACCGAGCCGGGGAGCTCGTGTAGTCCCCTTAGGCCCACGGAGCGCTCGTTGAGCAGTACCTCCCGCCCCTCAGGGGAAAGGCGCTGCTCCACCCGGTAGCGCCCAAGCTCGGTTTCCACCTCCGCGTAGAGCCAGGCCTCCCTTTCCCCAAAGCGCACCAGGTCGGCCAAAGCTGTCCGCACCTCCCCCCCAAGGACCAGGTGCAGGCCTAGGAGGAGGCTGGTCTTTCCCTGGGCGTTCCCCCCCACCAGGGCGAAAAGCCCTGCCGGTGGCTCAAAGGCAGCAAAGGCCAGGTTGCGGAAGTTCTTCTGCCGGAAGAGGAGGAGCCGCATCTCAAAGCCTCACCCGGCGGAAAAGGGCGGGGAGGAGGAGAAAGGCCAGGGCCAGAAGCCCTGCCCCTAGCAGATACGGGGCCTCGGGCTCTAGGCGGTAAAGCCCCGTGCCCACCAGAGGCCCCAGCATCCTACCCAGGGCCTGGGCGGCGCTGTTTAGGCCGGCCACCAGGCCCTGCTCCCCCTCCCCCACGGCCAGGGAGAGGGCGGCCGTTACCCCCGGCCCTGCCAGGGCGGCCCCTGCCCCCTGAAGGGCCAGCCCCAGGGCCAGGCCCCAGAAACCCTGGGCTAGGACCAGCACCCAAAAGCCCAGGATGCCCAGGGGGAGGCCCAGGAGGAGGAGGGTCCTGGGGGGCCAGGAAAGCTTGCGTACCAGGACCCCCTGGACGAAGACCGCCACGAGCCCATAGAGCACCAGGGCCGCCCCCACGCTCCGGGCGGTCTCCACCCCGCTAAGCCCCAGGCGGTCTTGGAAGTAGAAAGCCACGGTTTGCTCCAGGGCCACCCCCGAGAGGTTCAGGGTGAAGCCCAGGAGGAGGAGGGGGAAGACCCGGCCGTCCCAGGGGGAGAGCTGGCTAGCCCGCGGCCTTCCGGCCGGACGGGACTCCGGCAGGACCAGGGCCACGAAGAGGGCGTTTAAGAGGGCGATGGCGCTGGAGAAGAAGACCGGGGCCAGCAAACCGAGGAGGGCGGCAAGTCCCGCCCCCAGGGCCGGCCCCAGGATCACCGCCAGGCCGAAGGCCGCCCCCAGGAGGGCCATGCCCGCGGTGCGACCCTCCCGCCCCGTTACGTCCGCCACGTAGGCCTGGGCCGTGGGCAGGGTGGCCGAGCTGAAGGCCCCCCCCAGGAGGCGGGCCAGGAGGAGCAGGGGAAACAGGAGCTCGGGTGGAAGGAGCCCCCTTGTCCCCAGGAGGGCGAAGAGGCCGAAGAGGAGGAAGCTTACGGCAAACCCCAGGATGCCCAGGAGGAGGACGGGCTTGCGCCCCCCTTCGCTCCGCCTTCCCCAGTAGGGGGCGAGCAGGAACTGCATGAGGGCGTACCCCGTGGAGAAAAGCCCCACCTGGACCTCGCTCAGGCCCAGCTCCCGCCCCAGGGGCCCCAGGATGGGGAAGAGGATGGAAAGCCCCAGAACGCTGTTGAAAAGGGTGAGGAAGAGCAGCCCAAGGGGGGACATGCCCCAGAGTTTAGCCGAAGCGGCCGGTGATGTAGGCCTCGGTGTAGGGGTGTTTGGGTTTGGTGAAGAGGACCTCCGTGGGGCCCTCCTCCACCAGCACCCCCAGGTGCATGAAGAGGGTGCGGTCGGAGACCCGGGCGGCCTGCTGCATGTTGTGGGTGACGATCACCACGGTGTAGCGGGTCTTGAGTTCCTGGATGAGGTCCTCAATGGCCTGGGTGGCGATGGGGTCCAGGGCGCTGGTGGGCTCGTCCATGAGGAGGAGGGGGGGCTCCACGGCGATGGCCCGGGCGATGCAGAGCCGCTGCTGCTGCCCGCCGGAGAGCCTGAGGCCGCTTTCCTTCTTGAAGCGGTCCTGCACCTCGTTCCACAGGGCGGCCCGCTTCAGGGCCTCCACCACCCGGTCCTCCAGCTCGCTGCCCTTGACCCCCATGAGCCGCAGGCCGAAGGCCACGTTCTCAAAGATGGTCTTGGGGAAGGGGTTGGGCTTCTGGAAGACCATGCCGATGTGCCGCCGCACGGCCACCGGGTCCACCCGGGGGTCGTAGATGTTCACCCCCTCGTAGAGGACCTCCCCCTCCACCCGTACCCCGGGTACCAGGTCGTTCATGCGGTTGAGGGAGCGCAGGAGGGTGCTTTTCCCACACCCCGAGGGGCCGATGATGGCCGTGACCTGGTTCCGGGGGAAGCGCACGGAGATGTCGTAAAGGGCCTGCTTCTTACCGTACCAGAGGCTCAGGCCCCGCACGTCCACCAGGGCCTCGGCCTCGGAGACGGGCGCGGTGCGCACCGTCTCGTGTTCCTTGAGCATTTCCAGACTCACCATTCCCTCCTAAAGCGGTTCCTCAGGTAGAGGGCCAGGAAGTAGAGGCCCGAGAGCACCAGGAGCATGACCAATATCCCTGCTGCCGCCACCCGGGCGAACTCGGGGATGTTCATGGAGACCCAGAGGTAGATCTGCACGGGGATCACCGTGTACTCCGACAGGGGCCCCGTGGGGTAGAAGGGCACGTAGGCGGCGGCCCCCACCAGGAGGAGAGGGGCGGCCTCGCCGATCAGGCGGGCGGCGGAGAGGATGACCCCGGTGACCATCCCCGGCAGGGCCGCGGGCACCACCACCCGGAAGACCACCTGCCGCCGGGTGGCCCCCAGGGCGAAGGCCGCCTGGCGCAGGGACTCGGGCACGGCCCGCAGGGACTCCCGGGCGGTTACCACGATCACCGGGATGCCAAGAAGCCCCAGGGTCAGAGCAGCGGAGAGGATGGTGGGCCCCAGGCCCATCTCCCGCACAAAGATGGCCAGGCCCAGAAGCCCGTAGACGATGGAGGGCACCCCGGCCAGGTTGCGCAGGTTGACCTCGAGGATGCGGTTTAGGGTGCCCTCCCGCAGGTACTCCTCCAGGAGGATGGCCGTGCCGATGCCCACGGGGATGGCGATGAGGAGGGCCAGGGAGAGGACCCAGATCGTACCCCAGATGGCCACCCCAATCCCCGCGGTGAGGGGGGAGCGGGAGGGGGTGCGGGTGAGGAAGCTCTGGTCCAGCCAGGGGTTGAGGACAAGCCGCTCCCCTTCCCCCAGGCCGGCCTTGAGCTCCTCCCAGCGCCTCAGGCCCTCCAGGAGGGAGAAGTCGGCCACGCGCTCGTCCCTAAGGCCGGTGACCACGTAGCGGAAGGGGCCTTCCTGGGTGTTCCACATGAGCTCCACCCGGTTCTGCAGGAAGAGGACCCGCCGTTCCGTGGGGTCTTGGAGCAGGGAGCGGGCCTCCTCCTCCGTGTACCCCCGGGCCAGAAGCTCCTGCCGCAGGACCTCCGTGGCGGCGAGGCCGAAGGGGTAGGTCCTGCCGGGGCCCTCGTCCGCCCGCACCACCTGCACGGAGACGCTTCGGTAGAGGGTGTCCCCCAGGAGGAGGACGAGGAGGCCGATGGCCAGCACCAGGGGCAGGACCAGGGCCCGGGCGAAGGTCCGGTCAATGCGGGTCTTCCAGGGGTCGGTGCCGAAGGCTTCGGGGGAAGGGGAGGATAGGGTCCTATTCATATCGCTCCCGGTAGCGTTCCACCACGTACTGGGCCAGGATGTTGAGGAAGAGGGTCAGGAGGAAGAGGGTGAAGCCCACGGCGAAGAGGGCGTAGAAGCCGGTGGAGCCGGTGGGCTGGTCCCCGGTGGCCGCCTGGACGATGTAGCTGGTCATGGTGGCGATGGTCTCCCGCGGGTCCAGGGTGAGGATGGGCCGCTGGCCGGCGGCGATGGCCACGATCATGGTCTCGCCGATGGCCCGGCTGGTGGCCAGGATGATGGCGGCGATGATGCCCGAGATGGCCGCGGGGAAGACCACCCGCAGGGCCACCTCGTAGGGCCTGGCCCCCAGGGCGTAGGCGGCTTCGCGGATGGAGCGGGGCACGGACTCCATGGCGTCGGCGGCCACGTTGGAGATGTAGGGGATGATGGCGAAGCCCATCACCAGCCCGGCGGAGAGGGGGTTGAAGATGTTCAGGTCAGGGATGACCCGTTGCAGCAGGGGGGTGACGAAGAGCAGGGCGAAGTAGCCGAAGACCACGGTGGGGATGCCCTCAAAGAGCTCCAGGGTGCCCTTGATGCGGGCCCGGGCGGCCCCGGAGGCGTACTCCGAGAGGTAGATGGCCAGGGCCAGGCCCAGGGGCACGGCCACCAGGAGGGCGATGAGGGTGACCAGGAAGGTCCCGGCGATGAGGGGGCTGATGCCGTAGCGGGGGTCGGCGAAGAGGGGGGTCCACTCGGGGGCGAAGAGGAACTCCGTGAGGGGCACCCGGCGGAAGAACTGGGCCACGTCCCCTACCAGGCTCAGGATCACCCCCAGGGTGGTGAGGAGGGTGATGGAGGAGAGGAAGACCAGGAGGGCGAAGGTGAGCACCTCCTTGGGGTTCCTCGAGGGCCTTTGCTTCAGGATCTCCATGCCTTTCCCATTCTAAGGGGGTGGGGGAAACTCCCCCACCCCCAGGGGTCAGCGGGGCTACTGCACTTCCTTCCGCAGCTCCTCAATGAACTTGGCCAGGGGGGTGCCAGGGGGCAGGTCCGTGAAGAAGCTCCCCGTCTTCTTGCGGGCCACCAGGCCCTGGCCGATGCGGTAGGCCTCGTCGGGCAGCTCCACGTACCCCGTGGAGCGGATGGCCCGCCGGGCGGCGGGGGAGAGGTAGAAGTCCACGAAGTCCCGCACCTCCTTGCGCTCCAGGCTCTTCAGGTTCACGTAGATGAAAAGGGGCCGGGAGAGGGGCAGGTAGGTGCCGTTTAGCACGCTATCCCGGCTGGGAGCCACGCACCCCTTGCCCCCGTCCACGGCCAGGGCCCGGACCTTGTCCTTGTTCTCCTCGTAGTAGGCGAAGCCCACGAAGGCCATGGCGTAGGGGTTGCCCGTGACCCCCCGCATGATCACGTTGTCGTCCTCGGAGGGGAAGTAGTCCTTGCGGATGGAACCAGCCCGGCCCATGATGGCCTCGGTGAAGTAGTCAAAGGTGCCAGAGTCCGTGCCCGCCCCGAAGAGGACGATGCGGCGGTTGGGCCAGGCGGGGTTCAGGTCCTTCCAGTAGTTCACCTTGGCGTTGGGCTCCCAGATGGACTTGAGCTGGGCGGTGGTCAGGCACTGGGCCCAGGTGTTCTGCCGGTTCACCAGGATGGAGAGGGCATCGTAGGCCACGGGGATCTCAATGAACTGGATTCCCGCCTTCTGGCAGGCCTCCAGCTCCGACTTGCGGATGGGCCGGCTGGCGTTTTGGACGTCCGTCTCCCCCCGGCAGAACTTCTGGAACCCCGCCCCGGTGCCGGAGAAGGCCACGGAGATCCTCACCTGGGGGTTTCGGGTCACAAACTCCTCCGCCACCGCCTGGGTGATGGGGTAGACGGTGGAGGAGCCATCGGCCCGGATCTGGGCCAAAGCCGCCCCGGCCAGGCTCAGGACCGCCAAGAGGACCGCTTGCTTCTTCATCTCCAAACCTCCCACCCGTACTCTGCCAGCCCTTTGTCAGGAGAAGGTCAAGGCCCTCCCCTTCAGGCCCAGGTCAAGGCCCGCCGCGTTGTAAAGCCCCTGACGGATCACCGCGCCTCCAATAAGCCTCTCCCCCTGGTAGAGGACGGCGCTCTGCCCCGGGGCCACGGCGAAGACGGGGGTCTGGAAGCGGAGGCGCAGGGGGGCCAGGGACTCCACCCGGGCCCGCACCGGGGGGGTGCGGTAGCGTACCTGCACCTCCACCTCCTCGGGGAGCTCGGCCAGAAGGTTCAGCGCCTCGCCCTCGAGGCCCCCCCACAGGGCCGCCTCCTTGGGTCCCACGTAGACCACGTTGGCCTCCGGGTCCACCCCCACCACGTACCGCTCCAGGTGGCTGTGGTAGAGCCCAAGCCCTTTGCGCTGGCCCAGGGTGTAGAGGCTTGCCCCCCCGTGCTCCCCCACCACCTCCCCGGTGAGGGCGTCCACCAGGGGGCCGGGGCGGGTGGCCAGGTTTTCCCGGAGGAAGGACTTCAGGTCCCCGGCCACGAAGCACAGGTTCTGGCTCTCGGGCTTTTTGGCCGTGGGGAGGCCTGCCTTTTCGGCAATGGCCCGCACCTCCGGCTTGGTGAGGCCCCCCACGGGGAAGAGGAGGTGGGGCAGGGCCTCCTTGGGGGTGCCCCAGAGGAAGTAGCTCTGGTCCTTGTGGGGGTCTAGGCCCCGGAGGAGGGCCTCGCCCTCCCGGCGCACGTAGTGCCCCGTGGCCACATAGTCCAGCCCCAGCCTTTGGGCCTGCTTGAGGAGGGCGCCAAACTTCACGAAGGTGTTGCACCGGGCGCAGGGGTTGGGGGTGCGCCCCCGGGCGTAGTCCCGCAGGAAAGGCTGGATGATCTCCTGGGCGAAGACCTCCCGGTAGTCCAGGAGGTAGAAGGGGATGTCCAGGAGGTCGGCCACCCGCCGGGCCTCGTAGGCGGCGTCGGGGGTGCAGCAGCTCTCCCAGGCCCTGGCCCCCCCGGGGTCCAGGGTGGGGCGGGGGGGCTCCTCGGGCCAGAAGCGCATCATGGCCCCCACCACCTCGTAGCCCGCCTCCTTGAGGAGGTAGGCGGAGACCGAGGAGTCCACCCCCCCGGACATGGCCACCAGGACGCGCTTCTTCATGCCACCACCTTTTCCCCCAGGGCCGCCTCCGTGCTCTTCAGGGCCACCTCCACCATCTCCGGGGTGGGCTCGGCCACGGTGAGGGCCTGGAAGCGGAAGCCCAGGTTCCTGAGGGCCCGGGAAAGGGGGTCATCGTGCCGGGCGGAGAAGTAGAGGAGCTCAAAGGCCAAGGCGGCCACCACCGGCAGGAAGAGGACCCGGGCCAGAAGGCGCCACCAGAGCACCTCGGGGGCGGGGATGAGGCTGTAGACCAGCACGGAAACCACGATGACGAAGGCCAAGAAGGTGGTGCCGCACCGGGGGTGGAAGCGGGGCTGGGCCATGACGTTCTCCACGGTGAGGGGAAGCCCCTTCTCGTAGGCGTGGATGGCCTTGTGCTCCGCCCCGTGGTACATGAAGAAGCGGCGGATCTCCGGCATCCGGCCGATGAGGAGGAGGTAGCCCACCAGGATGCCCACCTTGAGGAGGCCCGCCAGCAGGTTGTAGAGCACGGGGAAGCGGGCCGCGTCCACCAGAAGTCCGGAGAGGAAGCCGGGAAGCACGATGAAAAGGGCAATCCCCAGGAGGAGGCTGAAGGCCACCGTGCCCCAGAGGGCCCCCTTGGGCACCTCCTCCTCCCCCGCCAGCTCGGCGCTGCGGGCCAGGGCCCGGTAGCTCACGGAGAGGGCGTCCCAGAGGGCCACCACCCCCCGCACCAGGGGGAGCCTAGCCCAGGGGTAGCGTTCGGTGAGGGCCCTTTCCTCGTGGCGCTCCACGTGGATCTCCCCGCTGGGCAGGCGCACGGCCAGGGCCCAGGCCCAGGGGGCCTTCATCATCACGCCCTCGAGGGCCGCTGCCCCCCCGAGGGCCACCTGCTTGGCAAGGAGAAGCCACATCCTTCCCATTTTGCCACGGCGTGATATAACCCAGGGCGTGATCACCCTAAGCGCCAGCCAAGCCGACTTTTTGCAGGCCCAGGTTCCCCTCAAGGTGCTCTTCGCCCGCAAGGAGGCCCTCCTGCCCCAGGGGGAGGCCCTGGACGCCCGCTTAGGCGGCCTCCTCCGCCGCGCCCTGGCGGGGGCGGGCTTCAGGGGGGAGGCGGGGGAGAGCCTCCTCCTTGCCACCCCGGAGGGCCACTTCCTGGTCTTCGGCCTGGAGGAGGACCTCAGGCACGCCGGGGGGAGGCTCGCCCAGACCCTTCTCCGCCACGCCTTTCCCGAGGTTCTGGTGGAACCCGTGGAGGACCCCTATGCCCTGGCGGAAGGGCTTCTCCTGGGGGCCTACCGCTTTGAGCGCTACCGGCAGAAGCAGGAGGAGAGGGTCCTGAAGGTGTCCCTTTCCGGAGCCGAGGCGCCGGGGCTTGAGCGGGTGTGGAAGGTGGCGGAGGGGGTCTACTTTGCCCGCGACCTGGTCAACGAGCCCCCCAACGTGCTCACCCCCGAGGCCCTGGCGGAGGCCGCCCTTTCCCTGAGGGCCCTGGGGGTGGAGGTAGAGGTCCTGGACGAGGGGGCCATCGCTGAGCTGGGCATGGGGGCCTTCCTGGCGGTGGCCCGGGGCTCGGAGAACCCACCCCGCTTCATCGCCCTGCGCTACGCCCCGGAAGGGGCCAAGGAGCGGCTCGACCTGGTGGGCAAGGGCCTCACCTTTGACTCGGGGGGCTACTCCCTGAAGCCCACGGAGAGCATGGCCACCATGAAGGGGGACATGGCGGGGGCGGCGGCCGTCTTGGGCGCCATGAAGAGCGCCGCCCTCTTGGGCCTACCCCTGGAGCTTAGGGGCTACATCGCCGCCTGCGAGAACCTGATCTCCGGCCGGGCCTACCGGGTGGGGGACGTGCTCAAGACCTTCTCCGGCAAGACGGTGGAGGTGATGAACACCGACGCCGAGGGCCGGCTGACCCTGGCGGACGCCCTGGCCTACGCGGAGCGCCAGGGGGCCAGGCAGATCCTGGAGCTTTCCACCCTCACCGGGGCGGCGGTGGTGGCCCTGGGGGAGGAGGTGGCGGCCCTCTTCGCCACGGAGGAGGCCTGGGGCCAGCGGGTGCGGGAAGCGGCCAGGCGGGCGGGGGAGAAGGTCTGGCCCATGCCCCTGGAGCGGGCTTACCGGGAGAAGCTCAAGAGTCCGGTGGCCGACCTGAAGAACGTGGGGGACCGCAACGGCGGGGCCATCACCGCGGCCCTTTTCCTGGCGGAGTTCGTGGGGGTGCCCCTGGCCCACCTGGACATCGCCGGACCCGCGTTTGCCAAGAAGGCCCACGCCCTGGGCCCGGAGGGGGGCACGGGCTTCGGCGTGCGGACCATCCTGGAGCTGGCCCAGGCCCTCTAAAAAGGGGGCCCAGGGGGGCATCCCCTGGGCCCTTATAGACCGCCTCCTAGCCCTGGCAGTTGGGGCACTTCCCCCGGAACTCCAGGCGGAAGCCCTCCAGGGCCCAGCCCGTCTTTTCCCCCGCGGCCTGCTGGGCGGCGGAAAGGTCCAGCTCGGGCAGGTTCTTGAGGGGAAGGTCCTCCACCTTGCCGCAGGCGGTGCAGGCCAGGTGCAGGTGGGGCTCGGTGTAGCCGTCGTAGCGGGTGTAGCCCTTGGGGTCCTTGAACTCGTAGATGAGGCCGTGCTCCCGCAGGACGTGCAGGTTCAGGTACACCGTGGAGAGGCCGATGTCGTAGCCCCGCTTCTTCAGGCCGTTGTAGAGCTCCTCAGGGGTAGGGTGGACGTTCTTGCGGTCCAGGTAGCCCAGAATACGCTCCCGGGGCAGGGTATGCCGTAGCCCCACTGCCTTTAGGCGTGCCCGGTAGTTTTCCTTTTCCTTCATCTTTGGCATGGCTCCTCCTTCCTTTCAATTCCAGTATACATACGCTGTGTGCAAATGCAACACTTGAAGGAAGTAAAGGGTTATACCATCAAAGTTTGTTCTGCAAGCCGAGGATTTTTGCACTGCCTTTGCATGTGTGGGTGTTTCCCAGTTTTTCACCGGCTGGGCCCCTTTGCCAAGCCCTCCTCTCCCGAGGCCGGTATAATGGGCCCATCTTGGAGCGGCCCGTTTACCGCATCCTCCACCTGGTCTTCGCCCTGGGCTTGGCCCACGCCCTCTTCCTCCTGGGGCAGGAGGGGGTACGGGCCCACCGCCTGGCCCAGGAGCGGGCGAGGCTGGAGGCCGAACTGCGCCAGGCGGAGGCTCGGGTGGCCGCCCTCCGCGCCCAGGTGGCGGCGGCCAAGGACCCCGCCCACCTCGAGGCCCTGGCCCGCCGCTTGGGCATGGTGCGCCAAGGGGAGATACTGAAGAGGCGATGAGGGAAGACCCGGCCCACATCCTTTTGGAAGACGAAGCCCTTACCGATGGCCTCAGCGACGAGGAGGCCGAGACCCTCCTCTCCTGGCTTCTGGAACTGGCCCACGAGGCCACCCCGGCCCAGCTTTCCCACCTGCGGCGCCTGGGCCACGAGATCACCCGCCTCTCCCGGGACTACGGGGTGCCGGTGGAGGACCTGATCGGCCTGGTGGAGCTGGCCTGGGGCGAGGCGGACCCCATGGGCCTCCAGGCCTAGAGCGCCAGGGCCCGCAAAAGCTCCCGCACCTCAAAGAGCCGTGGGGGCGGGGGGGTTTTGCGGTAGATGAGGGAGACCTGCAGGGCGGCCTCCTCCGCCAGGGGCCTGAGCACGGTGCCGGGATGGGGGAAGACCCGGTAGGGGGCCAGGGTGAGGTAGACCCCCACCCCGGCGGCCACCAGGCTCACCGCCTGGGGGAAGCGGACCACCTCCCGGGCCACCTTGGGGGTGAAGCCCGCCTGGCGGAAGACCTCCATGAAGGCCTCGTAGAGGGGGGGGAGGGCCTCCTTGGGCAGGAGGAGGAAGGGCTCCTCCTTGAGGGCGGTCAGGGGCACCCGTTCCCGGCCCGCCAGGGGGTGGCCCTCGGGCAGGACCACCACGATGGGCACCTTCAGGAGGGGTTCTGCGGCGATGGCGGCGTCCTCCACCCTCAGCCCGGCCAGGCCGTAGTCCAGGCGACCTTCCTTCAGGGCCTTCACCTGCTCGGGGGTGTGGAGCTCCACCACCTCCACCGGCTGGCCCAGGCCCCGGCGCAGGTGGTCCAGGAGGGGCATGAGGTCGGGGAGGAGGTTCTCGGGGACGCCGAAGCGGAGCTCCTCCCGCCCCGCCCGCCGCACCCGCTCCTTGAGGGCCTCGGCCTCCTGGAGGAGCCGCCGCCCCTCCTGGGCCAGAAGCTCCCCGGCCGGGGTCAGGCGGAAGGGCCTGCGCTCCAGAAGCCGCACCCCCAGCTCCCGCTCCAGGGCCTGGACCTGCTGGGAGAGGGCGGGCTGGGAGAGGTAGGCCCTCTCGGCCGCCCGGTGGAAGTTCCGCTCCTCCGCCAGGAGGAGGAAGAGGCGCAGGCGGCGCAGGTCCATGATAAGAAAAGTTTATCATCCTGCTCGGGCAGGTGCTATTGGACAAAGCGCTTCCCCTTGCGCCACACTGAGGGGTGAGTCGGTGTAGTGTAGTTTGCCCAAGGGGGGAAGCATGACGGAGGAAGCATTGAAAAATGCCCTGGAGGCCCTTTCTGAAGCGGAGCGGGCCCGGTTCCAGGCAGAGGAGAACCGGGAGTGGCTGGAGTCGTTGGAGTACGTCCTCCGGGTGGAGGGGTTTGAGCGGGTGGAGGAGTTGCTCGGCCTTCTGGACGAGTACCTCTACCTCCAGGGGTACACCCCCCGGAACCGCCTCTCCACCCCCTACCTCAACACCATCCCCAAGGCCCAGGAGCCCTTCTATCCCGGGGATATGGCCTTGGAACAGCGCATCGTCAACATCCTGCGCTGGAACGCGGCCATGATGGTGGCCCGGGCCAACAAGAAGGCGGACGGCATCGGGGGGCACATCTCCACCTACGCCTCCATCGCCGAGCTTTACGAGGTGGGCTTCAACCACTTCTTCCGCGGGCCCGAGGCGGGGTTGGACCGGGACCTGGTCTTCTTCCAGGGCCACTCCTCCCCGGGGATTTACGCCCGGGCCTTCCTGGAGGGCCGGCTTTCTGAGGCCGACCTGGAGAACTTCCGCCGGGAGGTGCACCCCCCTGTGCCGGGGGGCCGGGGACTTTCCAGCTACCCCCACCCCTGGCTCATGCCGGACTTCTGGGAGTTTCCCACGGTCTCCATGGGCCTTGGCCCCATCCAGGCCATCTACCAGGCCCGCTTCATGCGCTACCTGGAGGACCGCGGCCTGAAGCCCAAGAGCTCCGCCAAGGTCTGGGCCTTCCTGGGGGACGGGGAGCACGACGAGCCCGAGACCGTGGGCGCCCTGCACCTGGCGGCCCGGGAGAACCTGGACAACCTCATCTTCGTGGTGAACGCCAACCTGCAGCGCCTGGACGGGCCGGTGCGGGGCAACTCCAAGATCATCCAGGAGCTGGAGCGCCTCTACCGGGGGGCGGGCTGGCGGGTGATCAAGATCGTCTGGGGCTCCGCCTGGGACGCCCTCATCGCCAAGGACAAGGAGGGCCATCTCCTGCGCCGCTTTGAGGCCCTGGTGGACGGGGAGAGCCAGCGCTACGCCGCCTTCGGGGCCAAGGAGCTTAGGGAGCGCTTCTTCAACACCCCGGAGCTGAAGCGCCTCATTGAGGGGATGAGCGACGAGGAGCTCACCGAGCTCACCCGTAGCCGCGGTGGGCACGACCTGAGGAAGATCTACGCCGCCTTCAAGGCGGCGGTGGAGCACAGGGGGAGCCCCGTGGTCATCATCGCCCGCACCATCAAGGGCTACGGCATGGGGCCCACGGCCATGGCCAAGAACGTGGCTCACCAGGTGAAGAAGCTCACCGAGGAGGACCTCAAGGAGGCCCGGGCCTTCCTGGGCATCCCCGTGCCTGAGGAAAAGCTCCCCGAGCTCCCCTACTACCACCCGGGCCCCGACTCCCCCGAGGTGCGCTACCTCCTGGAGCGGCGGAAGGCCCTGGGGGGGTTCGTGCCCCAGCGCCAGGTGCGCTTCCAGGGGGGCCTCGAGGTGCCGGGGGAGGAGTTCTTCCAGGAGTTCTACGAGGGCACGGGGGGGCGGGAGATCTCCACCACCATGGCCTTCGTGCGCATCCTGGCCAAGCTCCTGCGCCACCCCGTGGTGGGGAAGCTTTTGGTGCCCATCGTGCCCGACGAGGCCCGCACCTTCGGCATGGAGGCCCTCATCGCCCAGGTGGGCATTTACTCCCCCCAGGGGCAGCTCTACATCCCCGTGGACGCCGGCACCCTCACCGCCTACAAGGAGAGTAAGGAGGGGCAGATCCTGGAGGAGGGGATCACCGAGGCTGGGGCCATGGCCGACTTCATCGCCGCCGGCACCGCCTACGCCCACTGGGGCATCCCCACCATCCCCTTCCTCATCACCTACTCCATGTTCGGCCTTCAGCGCATCGGGGACCTGGTCTGGGCCGCCGCCGACCAGCGCACCCGGGGCTTCCTGCTGGGGGCCACCGCCGGGCGCACCACCTTGGAGGGGGAGGGGTTGCAACACCAGGACGGGCAGAGCCAGGTCTACGCCTTGGCCGCCCCCAATCTCCTGGTCTACGACCCCGGCTTCGCCTACGAGCTGGCGGTGATCCTGGAAGACGGCCTGCGCCGCATGTACCAGAAGGGGGAGGACGTCTTCTACTACATCACCATAGAGAACGAGAACTACCCCCACCCCCCCATGCCCGAGCCCCGGGAAGGGGTCAAGGAGGGCATCCTCAAGGGGCTCTACCTCCTCCGCCCGGGAGAGGGGAAAGGCCCCAGGGTGCAACTGTTGGGTTCGGGCCCCCTCCTGCCCCAGGCCCTCAAGGCCCAGGAACTCCTCCAGGGCTACGGGGTGGTGGCCGACGTGTGGAGCGCCACCAGCTACAAGGCCCTCTACCTGGACGCCCTGGAGGCGGAAAGGGAGCGGCGGCTTCTGGGCAGGGCCCGCAAGCCCTACGTCCAGGAGGCCCTCGAGGGGTACGAGGGCCCGGTGGTGGCCGTGAGCGACTACCTCAAGGCCCTGCCCAACCTGATCCGGGGCTACCTGGACCGTTCCTTCTGCCCCCTGGGCACGGACGGCTTCGGCCGCTCCGACACCCGGGAAGCCCTGCGGGACTTCTTTGAGGTGGACGCCCGGCACATGGCCTACGCGGCCCTCTCCCTCCTGGCCGAGGAGGGGAAGGTGGCGGCGGAGGTGGTGGAGAAGGCCCGCCAGGACCTGGGGCTTCGCCTGGAGGTGGCCCCGCCCCACCGGCGCTAGGGGGTATGGTGGAGGTTAGCATGGAGCTCAAGCTTCCCGAACTGGGCGACAACGTGAGCGTGGCTACGGTGGTGGGGGTGCTGGTCAAGGAGGGGGACCAGGTGGCCCCAGGCCAGCCCCTCCTGGAGCTGGAGACCGACAAGGCGGTGATGGAGGTGCCCGCGGAGGCGGGCGGGGTGGTGCGCCGGGTGCTGGTGAAGGTGGGGGACGAGGTGCGCCCGGGCCAGCCCTTTTTGGAGCTGGCCGAGGCCCCCGCGGTTGGGGGGCCCTCTTCTGAGAAACCCTCCCCTGCGGCCAAGGAGCCCCCCCCTGAGGCGCCCAAGGCCCCAGCGCCCACCCCTCCCGTTGCCGCGGGGGGCGAGGGCCGCCGCCTCATCCCCGCTGCCCCCAGCGTGCGCCGCCTGGCCCGGGAGCTGGGGGTGGACCTAAGGGGAGTCCAGGGCACGGGCCTGGCGGGGCGGATCACCGCCGAGGACGTGCGCCGGGCGGCAGGAATGGCCCCGGCTCCCCTCGAGGCCCCCACCCCAGCCCCCGCCCCCAAGCTTCCCGACTTCAGCAAGTGGGGCCCGGTGCGCCTGGAACCCATGAGCGGGGTGCGCAAGGCCACCTTGCGCTCCATGAGCACCGCCTGGGCCCAGGTGCCCATGGTCACCCACTTTGACGAGGCGGACATCACCGAGCTGGAGGCCTTGCGCAAGCGCTACGCCAAGCGGGCGGAGGCGCGGGGCTTCCGCCTCACCCTCACCGCCTTCCTCCTCAAGGCCCTGGCCCTCACCTTAAGGGCCTTCCCCAAGTTCAACGCCTCCATAGACGCGGAAGGGGCCCAGGTCATCTACAAGGACTACGTGCACATCGGGGTGGCGGTGGATACCCCCCATGGCCTTCTGGTGCCGGTGATCCGCAATGTGGACCAGAAGGGGGTCCTGCGCCTGGCCAGGGAGCTCCAGGAGGTTTCCGAGAGGGCCCGGGAGCGCAAGCTGGCCCCGGAGGAGATGCAGGGGGGTACCTTCAGCCTGTCCAACCTGGGGGGGATTGGGGGGACGGGGTTCACCCCCATCGTGAACTGGCCGGAGGTGGCCATCCTGGGGGTGTCCCGCTCCCAGGTGAAGCCGGTGTGGGACGGAGAAAAGGAGGCCTTTGTACCCCGGCTCTTCATGCCCTTTGGCCTCACCTACGACCACCGCCTCATTGACGGCGCTGAGGCCGCCCGCTTCTGCCGCCACCTGGCCGCTCTCCTGGAGGACCCCCTGGGCCTGGCCCTGGAGTAGGGCTTTCCCCGGGGCATCGTGTAGTATGGGAAAGTATGCGCGTCATCGTGGTGGGAACCCGGGGCAGCGCCCTGGCCCTGGCCCAGACCCGGTGGGTGGTGGAGCGCCTCAAGGAGAGCTGGCCCGAGGCGGAGTTCAAGGTGCGGACCATCAAGACCCGGGGGGACCAGGGGGCGAACCCCCGGGAGCAGGCCATCTTCGTCAAGGAACTGCAGGAGGCCTTGCTTTCCCGGGAGATTGACATCGCCGTCCACTCCCTCAAGGACCTCCCCACGGAGGAGCCCCCCGGCCTCAGGATTGCCGCCGTCCCCCGGCGCCAGGACCCCCGGGACGTCTTCCTGGGCAAGACCTACAAGCGCCTGGAGGACCTCCCCAAGGGAGCGGTGGTGGGCACCAGCTCCGTGCGCCGCAGGGCCCAGCTCCTGGCCTACCGCCCCGACCTGGTGGTGAAGGAGCTTCGGGGCAACGTGGACACCCGCCTGGCCGCCCTGGGCAACGGGGAGTACGACGGGATCGTCCTGGCCGCGGCGGGGCTCATAAGGCTGGACCTTCGCAACCGCATAGACCAGTTCCTGGAGCCCGAGGTGATGCTTCCCTCCCCGGGCCAGGGGGCTTTGGCCCTGGAGGTGCGCCAGGGGGACGACCTGGCCGAGGAGCTCTGCTACGCCCTCCACCACCACCCCTCCCACGACCGGGTGCGGGCAGAAAGGGCCTTCCTGCGGGGCCTGGGGGCAGGGTGCATGGCCCCCGTGGGGGCCTTGGCCCAGGTGGCCGAGGACGGAACCCTCCTCCTGGAGGGGATCATCCTCTCCCCGGACGGGAAGAGCTTCATCCGGGCGGAGATTGAGGGGGACGCCTCCGAGGCCGAGGAGCTGGGGCTGGAGCTGGCCAGGGACGTGCTGGAGCAGGGGGGGCGGGAGCTTCTCCAGCAAACCCGACAGGTTTAGTGGAGTTTCCCCGGGGGCTGGGGTATAGTGGGGGCGATGGCGCTGAAGCGTCTGACCCGCCAACGCAAGGCCGTGCTGGAGGTGGTGCGGCGGGCCCACAACCACCCCGATGCCGCCTGGATCTACCAGGAGGTGCGCAAGACCGTGCCCAAGGTGAGCCTGGGCACCATCTACCGCACCCTCGAGGCCCTGGTGGCCGAGGGCTACCTCATCCCCATCAGCAAGGCGGGGGAGGCTACCCGCTACGACGCCAACCTCCACCCCCACCTGCACCTGGTGTGCCAGGGGTGCGGGGAGATCGTGGACCTGGAGCTGGACCTCCCGGACCTGGTGGCCCTGGCCCAGGCGGCCCACCCCGGGGTGGAGGTGCGCACCGCAGAGGTGACCTTCCGGGGCCTCTGCCCCACCTGCAAGGCGGCCCCCAGGGGCTAGATGGACGCCCTGGCCTGGCTCTACGCCCGCCAGGGGATCATCACCCCCGGCCTGGAACGCATCCGGGCCCTCCTGGCCCGTCTGGGCCATCCTGAGGAGGCTTTTCCCACCGTCCTCGTGGGGGGTACCAACGGCAAGGGCTCGGTGGCCCGGGCCCTGGCGGCCATCCTGGAGGAGGCGGGGCTCAAGGTGGGGCTTTACACCAGCCCCCACCTGGTGGCCTTTCCGGAGCGGGTGGCCGTGGCGGGGACCCCCATCCCCGAGGCCAGGCTCGCCGGCCTTCTGGAGGAGGTACGCCCCCACGCGGAGGCGGTGGGGGCCAGCTTCTTTGAGGTGGCCACCGCCCTAGCCCTCCTCCACTTCGCCCGGGAGGGGGTGGAGCTGGCCGTGTTGGAGGTGGGGCTGGGGGGGCGCCTGGACGCCACCAACGCCGCGGAGCCCCTCCTCTCCATCGTCACCAACATCGGCCACGACCACTTGGAGGTCCTGGGCCCCACCCTGAGGGATGTGGCCCGGGAGAAGGCGGGGATCCTCCGCCGGGGGGTGCCCGCCCTCACCGCCGCCCAGGGGGAGGGCCTGGCCGAGCTTCGGGCCCAGGCCCGGGGGCTTGGGGCGCCCCTTTGGGTTTTGGGGGAGGATTTCGCCGTGGAGGAGGTGGCCCCCTTGCCCCAGGGCCTGGCCTTCACCCTGGAGCTGAAGGGGGAAAGGCGGGGCTTCCAGACCTCCCTCCTGGGCCCCCACCAGGCGGCCAACCTGGCCCTGGCGGCGGTGGGGGGGAGGCTCCTGGGGGCCTCCTGGGAGGCGGTGGCCCGGGGCCTGGCCCGGGCGGAGAACCCGGGGCGGCTCCAGCGCCTCACCTGGAGGGGAAGGCCCCTCATCCTGGACGGGGCCCACAACCCCGAGGGGGCCTTTGCCCTCCGCGAGGCCCTCCGCTTCCACGGCCTCCTGCCCGCGGCCCTGGTCCTGGGCTTCAGCCGGGAGAAGGACCACAGGGCCATGGCCCAGGCCCTGAAGGACCTGGGCCCCGTGGTCCTCACCCGCTACCATTCCCCCAGGGCCCAGGACCCCAGGGCCCTCCTTCCCCTCTTCCCCGGGGCCTGGGTGGAGGAAGACCCCCTGAGGGCCCTGGAGCGGGGCTTTGCCCTAGCCGAGCGGGTGGTGGTGGCGGGAAGCCTCTACCTGGTGGGGGAGGTGCTGCGGGCCTTGAAGGGGCTTCCCCCCGAGGCGCGCTGGCAGTAGCCCCTGTTCAGGGCGCGTTCATCCCCGCCTCTTTAAACTAAACCTCGAGGCCAGCCAGAAGAGCGCCCTTTTCCCCGAAAAGAGCCCCCTTTTGGCTCCCTCGAAGGGAGATACCCATGCGGAACAGGTATACACTTTTGGCCCTCAGCCTGGCCCTTGCGGGCCCTTTGGCCGGGTGCTCCCCCCAGGCCGCCTGCACCACCCCCATCTGCCTCCGGGCCCACTGGCCCCTGAACGAGGCCGCGGGAGCCACCAGCGTGGCCGACGTGGTGGCCAACCCCATCCTCAACACCGGCACCCCCAAGCCCGGCGCGGTGGCCGCTTGGCCCAGCATGACAGGGCCCATGGCGGTGAGCGGCCAGATGGCAGGCGGGCTGTACTTCCCCGGGAACGGGGCCACCTGGGTGGAGGTCCCCTCCACCCCAGACCTCAACCTGGGGTATGGGAGCCTCTACCTCGAGGCCCATGTGGCCCCGGTCCAGTGCGGGGCGGGGGCCTACTATCCCATCCTGGACAAGTGGGGTGGGAGTAACGGCTACACCTTCTACCTAGAGGGCACCGGGCCAGGCCAGGTGCGGGCGGCCTTGCGCCTTGGGGGGAGCACCTTCACCTCCACCCAAAGCTTTACGGCCAACTTCACCCCACCTTCGGGGGGCACCTGGACCCAGGTGGCGGTGAAGGTGGACGGGGCCAGCGGGGTCTTTTACGTGAACGGGAGCCCCGCGGGGACCTTCACCGCGCCTGGGGGCAGCACCACCAACACCCTGCCCCTCTGGATCGGGGCCCTGCACACCCCCCCAAGCGGGATGGGCCACTGCGAGATCGGGCTGGACGAGGTCAAGATGGGCACCGTTAACCCCATCTACAGCGGGCAGTAGGAGGGAGGCATGAAGCACCCCCTTTTTGCCCTCGCCCTTCTCGTGCTGGCGGGTTGCAGCGGAGGCCTGCCGGCCCTGAAGGTGACCCTGGTGGACGGCATCGGCGAGCCCCTGCAGCCCCTGGCCGCGGCCTGGCGGCTTGGGTCCCCGCCACTTGCTTGGAACGCCCTGCCCACCGGCCAGTCCAGCTGGAGCCTGCCCATTCCCCCCGGGGCCCGGTTCCAGGTGGCCTTCCGCTGCCCCAGCTCCGGCGCCACCGACTTCTACGTGAGCCTGGACCTTCAGCGCAATGAGGTGGGCAACCAGCTCCTGGTGCGCTGCCCCTCGGTTTACGCCAGCCCCCTGGCCAGCGAAAGCGGAACCCTCAACGTCTCCCTAAATTCGGGCCAGGCCTTCTCCGCCCGCCACCAGGTGGCGCTCTCGGGGAACACCTTCACCGGGCTTCAGGTGCCCCAGGGCAACGGGCGGGAGGTGGCCGTGTTCGGCTTCGTCCTTAGCGGGAGCACCTCCACCCCCCACTTTGGCCGCCTGGGGTCCTTGACCATCCCCACTCCCCCCCCCAGCCTTTCCCTTAGCCTGAGCCCCGTCACGGCCACGCTGAGCGTGACCACACCCCCCGGATTTTTTTCCTACGCCGGCCTGGTCCTGCAGAGCTTCGTACCGGTGGACCTGGCCTCCTGGACTGGGGGCCTCCAGCCGGTGCCCTGGCCTGCCCTTCAGTGGAACGACCTCTTCCAGTTCTGGACCTGCCTTGGCTCCAGTTGCGCCATCCGGCGCGAGTACTACGCCGCGGTCCCATCGGCTCCCCTGAGCCTGACCGTGCCCCCCCTCACCCTCTCGGCGAGCGAGACCCACTCCCCCACCGCCTTGCCCACCTTCAGCAACCTCGCCGCCAGTGGGTTCAGCCCGAGACTTTCCTTCCTGGGCTATGCCTTCTTCCTGGCGGAGCCCGGGGTGCGCTACTGGCGCCACTTCCTGAGCCCTGGGGCATTGGGGAGCGCCACCAGCTACTACGTGGACGTGGAGAACGCCCCGGGGTTTGCCGGGGTGGTGCCCGCGGTGGGTTCTAACGTTCAGCTAAGGGCCACGGCCTTTGCGGGAAACCAGCCCCTCGCCGTCCTCCTGGCCCAGCGGCCCATCCCGGAGGAGACCTTTAGCGCCCACACCCTCTTCCTGGACCGGTTCTGGCCCGTGCACCTGGAGGCCGCCCTCCTTTCCGCCAGCTTCACCTGGTAGCAAGGCCTGCAAGGCCCTGGGCTAGCCCAGGGCCTTGCGGAGAATCTGGGCTGCCTGTAAAAGCTCTTCCGTGGGCCGCACCAGGGCCAGGCGCACCCACCCCTTTCCCCCAGGGCCAAACCCCTGCCCCGGGGCCAGGGCCACGCCTTGTTCCACCAAGCCCAGGACGAACTCCAGGTCGTCCAGCCCCTGGGGAAGTTTGCCCCATAGGTACATGGTGGCCTTGGGGGGAAGGAGGTCCAGGGCGCCTTCCAGGGCCTGGGCCAAGACCAGGGCCCTCTCCTGGTAGACCCGGGCAAAGCCCCGGGTCACCTCCCTGGGGGTCTTGAGAGCGGCCATCCCCATGCGCAGGATGCCCGCGTAGGCGTTGAAGTCTATGACCCCTTTGACCCGCTCCAGCCGGGCCATGGCCTCCTCGTTCCCCAGGGCGAAGCCCAAGCGGAAGCCCGCCAGGTTGTAGCTCTTGGAGAGGGAGAAGAGCTCCACCACCCGTTCCCTTCCCCCGGGGAGGGCCAGGGGGGAGGGGGCCTCGCCCTCGTAGACCTGGTCCACGTAGGGGTTGTCGTGGAGGAACCATAGGCCGTACCGCCGGGCCAGGCCCAGGGCCTCCTCCAGGTAGGCCCAGTCCGCCAGGGCCCCCGTGGGGTTGTTGGGGTAGTTGAGGAGGAGGACCTTGGCCCGCCGCCAGACCTCTTCCGGCACCCGGGTAAGGTCGGCCAGGCCATCGGGGCGCAAGGGGATGAGGAAGGTCTCCAGGGAGGCCACCTTGGCCGCCCCGAAGTAGCTGGGGTAGGCCACCTCGGGGAGGAGGAGGAGATCGCCCGGCTCGGTGAGGGCCAGGAGGAGGTGGGCCAGGCCCTCCTGGCTGCCGATGAGGACCAGGGCCTCCCGCCTGGGGTCCAGCTGGACCCCGTAGCGCTCCTCGTACCAGCGGCAGGCGGCCTCGAGGAAGGGCAGGGTGCAGCTTTTCAGGCAGTAGCCGTAGGTGCTGGGGTCAAAGAGGGCCTCCCTAAGGGCCTCCAGGGGGGCCCTTGGGGGCAAGAGGTCCGTGGAGCCGATGGAGAGGTCTATGAGCCTGAGGCCCCGCTCCCGGGCCCGGCGCTTGGCCTCGTCCACCACCAGGAAGACCGAGGCCTCGGGCACCCTACTCATGGTGCCCCTCCTTCCAGGCCTTGCCCGTGACCAGGCTGAGGGCGTGGGGGAGCACGGGAAGGACCGCCTCCAGGGACTCCCTGGCCCCCCGGGGGCTTCCCGGGAGGTTCAGGATCAGGCTCCGCCCCCGCACCCCCGCCACCCCCCGGGAGAGGGCGGCCATGGGGGTCTTCTGCAACCCCTTGAGGCGCATGAGCTCGGGGAGGCCCGGCACCTCCCGCTCCACCACCTCCCGCGTGGCCTCAGGGGTGCGGTCCCGGGGGGAGAGGCCCGTGCCCCCATTCGTCAGGATGAGGTCCAGGCCGTCCCGGTCGGCCCAGAGCCGGAGCACCCGCTTAATCATGGGAGGTTCGTCGGGGACCAGCTCGTAGGCCACCACCTCAAAAGGTCCCCCCTTGAGGGCCTCCCGCAGGGCCAGGTGGGTGGTGTCCTCCCGCTCGCCCCGGTAACCCTTGTCGGAAACCGTGAGAATGCCCACGCGGAACATTTGTCTTCAAGGTACCACGGGGAGGGGAAGGCTTAGTTTGTGACGTGAAGCTAACGCGGCCTCCCTCAAACTGAATGAACGGTCCATTGACCGGAGCGTGGACTAAAAGGAGCACAGCCATGACCACGGTATTCGTTCGGCACCAGGTGCGGGACTTTGACCACTGGAGAAGGGTTTACGATCAGAACGAGGCCCTGCGCCAGCAGGGGGGTATTTTGGCCAGCAGCGTGTACCGCGATGCCCAAGACCCCAACACGGTGGTGGTGGTGAACCGCTTCCCCGACCAGGAAACCGCCCGTCATTTCCTCGGCTCTCCGGAGCTGCAGAGGGCCATGGAGCGGGCTGGGGTGGTGGGCCAGCCGGAGCTTTGGTTTACTGAGGATTTATCCCCTTTCTCCCTCTAA
>NZ_AQWU01000052.1 GCF_000376265.1 Thermus igniterrae ATCC 700962 | reverse complement strand
TGGGCTTGCCTTGGTTGTAGCGGTGGAGGGTGTCCCGGACCCAGCGGGTGGAGTAGCCCAGGGTTTGGGCGACTTTTGGGATGGGGTGGCCGGTGGCGAGGAGCCAGAGGGCGTGCCAGCGGGAGCGTTCTATGGGGTCTTGGCTTTCCCGGTACAGGGCGTGAAGGTTATCCGGGTGATGCTGCAGCTTGAGTTGCAGCCGGGGGCGGCGTTGGTGTTTGGCGAGGTCCATGGCCCCATTCTACGGGAGAGGACTAGGGGGATTTCTTATCAGACCACTGGAAGTAGATGTGGGGCTTCCGCCCCGTCCGGTCCCTCAGGTAGAGGAGGAAGGCGGCCAGGGTGTTGGGGGCAGCGGTGCCCAGAATGCGAAACACCCTGGCCTCAGGGTGCTCCACGCCCCAGACCCGGGCCCGGGTGGTGAACTCCGAGGGGTCTTGCACGAAAACCTCCACGAAGTAGATGGGGTCCCCGGGGGGGATGTGGGTGGCCTCGCGGATGCGGAGCTCCTTCTCCCAGTAGACCCAACGCCGCCCTCGCTCCGGCCGGTGGGCCACCAGACGGATGGGGGCCTCCTGGGCGGTCATCTCACTCACGAAGCGCTCCGCCATCTCGTCCAGCTGGAAGCCTTCCACTCTTAACTCAAAGGAGCGCAGGGTGCGGGAGAGGAGGGAAAAAAAGAGGGTGGCCGCGATGAAAAAGGCTGCGATCTTCACCCCATCGGGCCGTTCCAGCACGTTGGCCACCAGCACATAGAGGAAAACGGGAAGGAGAAAGCGGTAGTAGTCGCCTCCAGGTTTTTTCTCCTGCGCCGCAACGAGGGTTGCCGCTAAGGCGGCCGAGGTCATGACCACCAGGACGCCCGTGGCGTAGGCGGCGGCCTGGGCCTCCACCTCCGCCCGGAAGATGAGGGTGAGGGCAAAGGCCACCCCGGTGAAGAAAAGGACCATGGGGCGCCGCCTTCGGGCCCACTCCGGGGCCATGCCGAAGCGGGGCAGGTACCGGGGAACGATGGTGAGGAGGCCGGCCATGGCGCTGGCCCCGGCGAACCAGAGGATGACGATGGAAAAGAGGTCGTAGAGGCCACCAAACCCCTCTCCCAGATACCGGTGGGCCAGGAAGCTCAAGGCCCTCCCGGAGACCTCCTCGCTGGACCAAAGGGCGGGCGGAATGAGGAGGGTGGTGGCGAACCCTGCCCCCAGGAGAAAAACCCCCATGACCAAGGCAGCGGCCAAGAGGAGGCGGTGGGCTCCTCGGATGCGGCCTACGGGGCGCGCTGGGGTGTCCTGGGGTCCGCCCCGGATGAGGGGCATCACCGACACCCCCGTTTCATACCCGGAAAGCCCCAGGGCCAGCTTGGGGAAAGCCAAAGCGATGGCCAGGAGAAGGCCCATGGGGTCTGGATGGCTGGCGAGGAGCCGCCGCCACCAGCCCTCCAGGTGCTCTGGCCGGAGATGGGACAAAGCGGCCAGGAGAATGACGGCATTGAGGGAGAGGTAGCCCAAGGCAATGGGTACCGCCAGGCGGATGGCCTCGCGGAAGCCCAGGTAGAAGACCAGGCCCAAGAGGCCTACCAGGAAGAGGGTGAGGCCCACCTGGTGCCCTTGGAGCCAGGCGGGGGCCAGGGGGTTGCCCAGAAAGTGCACGGCGGCGTCAGCGGCGGATAGGGTAATGGTGAGGACGAAATCGGTGGCCATGAACCCCAGCACCACCAGGACCAGCAGTTTCCCCCGCCACCCTGGGAGAAGCCGGGTGAGGAGGCCGATGGAGCCTTCCCCATGAGGGCTTTCCTCCGCCACCCGGCGGTAGACGGGGTAGACAGCCAGGAGGCCAAAGAGGACCAGGGCCAGGTTGGCCAGGGGGGAGAGAAAGCCAGCCGCCAGGAGGGCGATTCCCGGCTGGTACCCTAGGGAGGAAAAGAGGTCTACCCCCGTGAGGCAGAGGACCTGCCACCAGGGGTAGCGTCCTTCTTCGGTGTGCGGTTCAGGCTTCATAGGCGCTTGGGGGGGCTTCTTTCCGAGGCCCTCCGGGGGCAGAAGGTACCCAGTGCGCAAGGGGCATCATGGTAAAGGAGAATACACCTTCCAAGGCTAAGCTCCACGGCTAGCCTCATCCTCGTTGGGGGCTTCTGGCAGGTACAGCACCCGGCTTCGCTCATCGTAGCCCAGAAGGCCCGCATAACGGCCCCACTCGCGGATTACGGCGAATACCCGCCTGGCCTCGGGTTCGGGCAGGTGGCCCTCGAGGCGGGCCAGGACCACCTCCTCGGGGAGGCGCTTACGCCAAAGAAGGTCCTGGTGGAGCCAGGCGAGCAGGGGCACCCGGCGCAGGAGGTGCTCGGCGAACATCACCTTCTGCCCCTCTAAGGGGGCCTCCGCCCAGGCTAGGCCCGCGGGGGTGAGGGCTACGTCCCCCTTCTCCACCCGGGCAAAGCCCAAAAGCTCCAGGGCCTCCAGGAGGGGGAAGAGGTCGTCTACCTCGAGGCCCTCCTCCTGGGCCAGAAGGGGCAGGTCAGCCTGTCCCCCCAGACGGGCGATGGCCTCCGCCAGGCTCAGCAGGGCCCCCACCGGGGCCTGGGGCAGGCGCAGAAGCTCGGCCTCCAACCGCCTCTCCACCGCTTCCCGCAGGGTGAGGGCCTCGTAGATGGCGTCCACCAGGGCGCGGAACCGGGGGTCGTTGGGGTCGCGGGGGTGAGGGAGGGGGATGGGGATCTCCTGCCCGATGCGGGCTGGGCTTCCCTGGAGGATCAGGGCCCGGTCGGCCATGGCCACCGCCTCTTCAATGTTGTGGGTGACCATCAGGACCGCCCGGGTGGAGAGCCGCCCCGCCTGCCACAGGTCCAGGAAGTCCCCCCTTAGCCCCTCGGCGGTGAGGGGGTCCAGGGCGGAGAAGGCCTCGTCCAGGAGGAGAACTTCGGGCTCCACCACCAGGGCCCGGGCGAAGCCCACCCGCTGCTTCATGCCTCCGGAGAGCTCCTTGGGGAGGGCCTCCGCAAACCCCCGGAGGCCGATGAGGGCGATAGCCTCCTGGGCTTTGCGGAGGCGCTCCTTCCTGGGCACCCCGCGGGCCTCGAGGCCCAGGGCCACGTTCTCCAGCACCGTGAGCCAGGGGAAGAGGGCAAAGGTCTGGAAGACCATGGCCATCCCCGCCACCGGTCCCTCCACCTTCCGCCCCCGGAAGCGCACCTCTCCCGTGTCTGGGGGGATGAGGCCCGCCAGGATGCGCAACAGGGTGCTCTTCCCCCCTCCGGAACGCCCCAAAAGGGCCACGATCTCCCCCTCCCGCAGGGCCAGGTTGACCCCGCCCAGCACGGGGTAGGCCTGTTCCCCCGCCCGGTAGGCCTTGGCCACGTCCCTCGCTTCCAGCAACATGGCTTCCCCTTATAGGCGAAACCGCGCCTCCGCCAGGCGGTAAAGCCGCCGCCAGAGGAGGCGGTTCAGGACCAAAACGTAAAGGCTCATGACGGCAATGCCCAGGAGGAGATGGGGGCCTTGCCCCTCCGTCAGGGCCCAGTGGGCCAGGTAGCTGCCGAGCCCCGTGGCCTCCAGGGTGGTGGACCCCCACTGCACCACCTCGGCCACGATGGCCGCGTTCCAGGTCCCCCCGCTGGCGGTAAGGAGCCCCGTGACCAAGTAGGGGAAGGTGCCGGGCAAGAGCAGCCTGCGCCACAGGACGACCCCCCTCAGGCCGAAGCTTCGGGCCGCCTCCTTCAGGTCCTCGGGCAGGGCCATGCTCCCGGCCACGGCGTTGAAGAGAATGTACCACTGGGTGCCGAGGACCATGAGGAAAGCGGCGAAGACCTCCAGGGAAAGGCGGTAGCGCAGGAGGAGGAAGGCGAAGAAGGGGTAGAGGAGGTTGGCGGGAAAGGCGGCCAGAAACTGCAGGAGGGGCTGCACCCGCTGGGCCAGACGGGGCCTCAGGCCGAGGAGGATGCCTGCCGGCACCCAGACCAGGGCCGCCAGGAGGAGGATGCCCATGACCCGCAGGAAGGTGAGAAAGCCCAGGTAGAAGACCCGGGCCACCTCTCCTAGGCCCAAGGGAGCCAGGAGATGCCATAGGCTCCAAAGACCCGCCCCCATCCCCAGGCCCAGGGGAAGAAGGAGGAGCTTCGGGGGAAAGGAGAGATGCCATCTGGGCTTCCTTCCCTCCAGCCACCAGAGGGCCTCGAGGGCCCAGGCGGAGGCAGCCTCGGAGGCCTGGCGTAGGACCCGGGTGCGCCGCAGGAGGTCCAGAAGCCAGCTCCTGGGGGGCTGGGGGCCTGGGCGGTCCTCGTACTTAAACCGTTCGCTCCAGGCCACCAGGGGGCGGAAGAGGAGCTGGTCGTAGAGGAGGATGACCACGAACATGGCCAGGGCGGCCTCGAGGAGCGCCCCCAGGTTCCCCCGGGCAATGGCCGTGGCCAGGTAGGCGCCAATCCCGGGGAGCTCCACCTGGGTCTTGCCCACGGCGATGGCCTCGGAGGCCACCACAAAGAACCAGCCCCCAGACATGGACATCATGGCGTTCCACACCAGCCCCGGCAGGGCGAAGGGGAGCTCCAGGCGGAAGAAGCGCTGCCAGGGGCTTAAGCGGAAGAGGGTGGCGGCCTCCTCCAGCTCCTGGGGCAGGGTCTTCAGGGACTGGTAAAAGCTGAAGGCCATGTTCCAGGCCTGGGAGGTGAAGACGGCAAAGACCGCCGCCAGCTCGTACCCCAGGGCCCTCCCCGGGAAAAGGGCGGCGAAGGCCCCGGCGGTGGCCGCCAGAAACCCCAGGATGGGCACCGACTGCAGGATGTCCAGGAGGGCCACCAAAAAGGGCTCCAGCCGGGTCTTGGCCGCTAGGGGAGCGTAGATAAGGGTAAAGGCCAAGGAGAGGAGGAGGGCAAGCCCCATACGGAAGGCAGTGCGCAGGGCGTACTCCGGGAGGAGGCGGGGGTCCAGGGCGATGGGGGTAGGCTGGAAAGGACCGCTCACCTCTTGGGAAGCCCTGAGCAAAAGGGCCAGGAAGCCCAAGGCCAGGGCTAAGGCCAAGAGGTCAAAGCGGTTGGGCCGTAGGGGGCTTCCAGGCAAGATCATCGCTGCCTTCGGACCAGAATACCAGCCCACCCAGAAGGCTTCCGGTAGGATGGCCCCTGTGGGGCGGATGGGGCTGTGGCTCGGGGTCTTGGCGTTGCTGGGGGCCTTTCTCTTCGTCAACGCCCCTGGGCTGGTCCAAGGGGCATACGCCTGGTACTACCGGGGCCAGGTGGGGCGGCTTCCCCCTTACGCCGGCCCCCTGGGGGGGCGGGTTCTGGTCCTCGCCCCCCACCCCGACGACGAGGTCCTGGCCGCAGGCGGCCTTATCCAGCGGGTTCTAGCCTCGGGCGGAGAAGTTTACATCGCCTGGATGACCCTGGGAGATGGCTTCCAGTGGGATGCTGCCCTTCTAGACCGTACCCTGCGCCCCAGGCCGGAGGACCTGCGGCAGCTGGCTCAGCGTCGCCTGGGGGAAGCCCAGGAAGCAGCCCGCCGCCTGGGGGTGCCCCCGGACCACCTCTTCTTCCTGGGTTACCCTGACCGGGGGCTTCTGGCCATGTTTCTGGAAAACTTTTACATTCCCTACCATTCCAAGGCCACCCTCCTGGACCGGGTAGCCTACTCCGGGACCTTCCACCCGGAGGCCCCTTACACCGGCGCAGCCTGGGAGGCCGATCTGCGGGCAATCCTGGACCAGGTGCGCCCCGAGGTGGTGGTGGCCCCGGCCCCGGAGGACGCCCATAGGGACCACCGGGCCACGGCCTACATGGCCCTGCGGCTTTTAGGGGAGCGCGGCTGGCTTTCCCGCCTGCGGTTTTACATGGTGCACGGGGGGCTGGAGTGGCCCCTGCCCAAGGGGCTACACCCCGGGCTTTACCTGGAGCCCCCGCCCCGGGGACGGCATCTGGCCTGGGAGCGCCTGGACCTTTCCCCGGGGGAGGTGGCAACGAAGCAGGAGGCCCTCCGGGCCCACCGGAGCCAGATAGCCCTCCTAGGGCGCTTCATGGAGGCCTTCGTCCGCAAAAACGAGCTGTTCGCCCCGCCCCCGTAGGGACTAGCGGTTTCGGCTGGAACGCACCTGGCGTAGCCGCTTGGTCTGGGGTTCCCCCCGGGGTACCACGCTGATGGTTCCATCCACCTCCAGCACGGCGGCGAGGACATCCTCCAACTCCAACGGGAGGGTTTCAGTTCTTTTTGAGGGTTTAAAAATCTTCGCGAAAGGTAGCTTTCGCGAACAAAACAAGTTCGGACTCCATGGCTCAGAAGTCCGCATGGACAGGGCAAAAGGGCAAGGTCAGGCCGGCCTCGAGGCCCAACCCCTAGAACCAGAAAACGCCCTGCTGTTCCCCCTCAGGCCGCCAGGCTGCAGGAGCATGTCCCCGGAAACTCAGCTAGGGAAAGGAAGGGAGTGACCGCCAGGAAGGGCGGGCCCCCCCTCCGTCCCATATAATCCCCCCATGGATCCGGCCCGGGAGGTTCTTTGGAAAACCATCGGCATCAGGAGGCCCGACAAGGCCCTCCTCCCCCTGGCCCCCTACGCGGAGTACCTCCTCCTGGAGCGGGGCCACTCCCCCCGGGGGGTGCGCCGCTACCTCCAGGACCTCCGCCTCTGGTTCCGCTTCCTGGAGGCCAACGCCCTCTCCCCAAGCCCCGAGGCGGTGCGGGCCCTCCTCCTGGAGGAGCGCTGGGCCCCCAGGCGGGTCCAGGGGTTTTTGGCTGCCCTCCGGGGCTACTACCGCTACCTGGCCCAGGTGGAGGGCCAGGAGGTCCAGGACCCCACGGAGGGCATCGGCCGGCCCAAGACGGGGCGCCGGCTGCCCCTGCACCCCAACCCCGAGGAGCTCCGGCGCTTCTTTGCGGCCTTCGCCGAGGAAAAGGAGGCCAAGCTCCTCAGCGCCCTGGCCCGCCTGCTTTACGGCACGGGCCTGCGCATCTCCGAGGCCCTTTCCCTCAAGGGGCGGAACGTGGTCCTCGAGGGGAGCCTGCCGGTGGCCGTGCGGGTGGTGGGCAAGGGCAACAAGGAACGCCTGGTGCCCCTTTCCAGGACGGCCCAGGAGGTCCTCCTGGAACTGGGGCCTCCCCAGGGTAATGTGAGTATATTCACTTTCTCCCGGGGCAAGCGCCGGGGGCGGGTACCCTCGGTGCGTTGGGTGGAGGCCAAGTTTCGCCAGGCCGCCTTCCGCGCCGGTTTGGACCCCAGGCGCTTCACCCCCCACAAGCTCCGCCATGCTTACGCCACCTTGCTGGTGGAAGGAGGGGCAGAGCTGGACGCGGTCAAGGACCTTCTGGGCCACGAGTCCATCGCCACCACGCAGATCTACCTCCACGCCTCCCGCGAGCGCCTTAAGGAGGCTGCCCTGAGGCTTCCCGACCTCTAGGCCCGGGAAAGGTGATGCGGGACACTTGTCCCTTCCCTCCCGCCGTGTTAACCTAACAAACGACCGTTAGCCATGGAGCGCCGGGACGAAATCCTCCACGTGGCGGGCCACCTCTTCAGCCAGCGGGGCTACCACGCCACCAGCATGCGGGAGCTGGCCAGACACCTGAACCTCCAGGGGGGAAGCCTCTACGCCCACATCGCCTCCAAGGAAGAGCTCCTTCTGGAGGTGGTGCGCCAGGCGGCGGCCCGCTTCCTGGGGGTCCTCGAGGCCCTCCCCCCGGGGGACCCCGTGGCCCGGCTCCGCGCCTTAGTGCGGGGGCACCTTGGGGTCATCGCCCAGGAACTTCCCCGGGCCACGGTCTTCTTCCACGAGTGGAAGCACCTCTCCCCTCCCCTCCTGGAGGAGGCCAAGGCCCTGCGGCGCCGCTATGAGGAGGGGGTGCAGGCGGTGATCCAGGAAGGGGTGGAAAAGGGCGTCTTCCGGGTGGAGAACGTGCGCCTGGCCACCCTTTTCGTCCTCTCCGCCCTCAACTGGACCTACCAGTGGTACCGCCCGGAGGGAGCGCTTTCCCTGGAAGAACTTTCGGAAATGTACGCCGGGCTTCTCCTGAGGGCCCTTGGCGTGCAGGAAGGAGGGCAGGATGGTGCGGCTTAGGATCGGCTACCCGGAGGACCCCGATTACGGGGAGCGGCTGCAGGAGTTTGAGGCCCGGATCGCCCGGGGGGAGAAGATTGAGCCCGGAGACTGGATGCCCGCGGAGTACCGGCGCCAACTGGTGCGCATGATCTCCCAGCACGCCCACAGCGAGTGGGTGGGGATGCTTCCCGAAGGGGCCTGGATTCCCCGGGCCCCCTCCCTGCGGCGCAAGCTCATCCTCCTGGCCAAGGTGCAGGACGAGGCCGGCCACGGCCAGTACCTCTACCACGCCGCCGAGACCCTGGGGGTGACCCGGGAGGAGATGGTGGCCGCCCTCCTGGAGGGCAGGGCCAAGTACTCCAACATCTTCAACTACCCCACGCTCACCTGGGCGGACGTGGGCATCATCGGCTGGCTGGTGGATGGGATGGCCATCAAGAACCAGACCATGCTGGCCCAGTGCTCCTACGGCCCCTACTCCCGGGCCATGGTGCGCATCTGCGCCGAGGAGACCTTCCACCACAAGCAGGGCAAGGAGGCCGTCCTCCTCTACGCCAAGGGCTCCCCCAAGCAGCGGCGCATGGTCCAGGACGCCCTGAACCGCTGGTGGTGGCCCACCCTGATGATGGCCGGCCCCCACGACAGCGACTCCCCCCACACCCCCCTGCTCCTGCGCTGGGGCATCAAGACCAAGACCAACGACCAGATCCGCCAGGAATTCCTCAATGAGCACGTGCCCGAGCTCCTGGAGGCAGGCCTGGTGCCCCCGGACCCCCAGCTCCGCTACGACGAGAAGACGGGCAACTGGGTCCACGGCCCCATCCCCTGGGACGAGTTCTGGAAGGTGATCTCCGGGGAGGGCCCCATGAACCGGCACCGCCTCGAGGCCCGCCGCAAGGCCCACGAGGAGGGGCGCTGGGTGCGGGAGGCCCTGGAGGCCTACGGCCGGCGCCAGCTGGCCCAGGCCGCGGATTAGGAGGGGCCTATGTGGGGAACGGAGTGGCCCCGGTACGAGGTGATCAAGCAGGACACCCCGGCGAGCCCGCCCCAGATGGTGGGCTCCGTGCACGCCGCCGACCCCGAGCACGCCCTCCTCATCGCCCGCCACGTCTTCGTGCGCCGGCCCGCCGCCTACGCCCTTTTTGTGGCCCCGGCGGAGGCCTTCTTCCACGTGACCCAGGAGGGGCTCAGGGACCCCAAGGCCCTGGAGGGCCCCCTGGGGGAGGAGGAGGCCTACTGGGTCTTCGCCAAGCGGAGCCACCGGCGGAGCATGGTCTACGGCGACCTGGTGGGCCGCTTCCCGGCGAGAAGCCCCGGGGAGGCCGTAGGGCAAGCCCTCCTCCAGGCCCAGGGGGTGGCCTTCTGGGCGGTGCCGGAGCGCGTGGTGGTGGGGACCGAGCCCAAGGAGGAGGTGGTAGAAAGCTGGTTCGCCCCGGCCAAGGAAAAGACCTACCGCCTCCAGAGCTACTACGGCCTCATCAGCGCCAAGGGGGTGGAGGAATGAACCTGGACCCGTACCTGAAGGAGGCCCTTCTGGCCAGGCTCACCGCCCTGGCCGACGACGAGGTGGTCCTGGCCCAGCGGCTTTCCGAGTGGGTGGGGCATGCCCCCATCCTGGAGGAGGACATCGCCATCGCCAACCTGGCCCAGGACGAGCTGGGCCACGCCAAGATGTGGCTGGAGCTTAGGGGGGAACTGGACGGCTCCGACCCCGACCGCCTGGTCTTCCTCCGCGACCCCCTGGAGTACCAGAACGCCGTGTTGGTGGAGCTTCCCAAGGGGGACTGGGCCTTCACCATGGTGCGCCAGTACCTCTTTGACGCCTACGAGGAGATGTGGCTCAAGGAGGCCCAGAAGAGCGCCTACGCCCCCCTGGCGGAGGCCGCGGCCCGGGCCCACCGGGAGGAGCGCTTCCACCTCAAGCATTCCGCCCTCTGGGTGGAGCGGCTGGCCCAGGGCACGGAGGAGTCCCACCGCCGGGCCCAGGAGGCCCTGGAGACCCTCTTCCCCTACGCCCGCCAGCTCTTCCAGCCCCTGCCCGGGGAGGAGGCCCTGGTGGAGGCCGGGCTGGTCCCCGAGCCTAAGGCCCTGGAAGGGGCCTACCTCGAGGCCGTGGGAGGCTTCCTGCGGCGGGTGGGGCTCCGCCCCCCTGAGGGAGGGTACGTGCCCAAAAGCCGCCAGGAGCACACGGAGTACCTGTGGTCCCTCCTGGCGGAGATGCAGTCGGTGGCCCGATGGGACCCGGAGGCCAAGGCGTGGTAGCCCGCTACTGGGAGGCCCTGAAGGGGGTGAAAGACCCCGAGATCCCCGTGCTCAACATCGTGGAGATGGGGATGGTCCTGGGGGTGGAAGTGGAGGGCAAAAGGGTCCGGGTCCGCTTCCGCCCCACCTTCTCCGGCTGCCCCGCCCTCAGGCTCATCCGGGAGGAGATCGCCAAGGCCCTCCAGGCGGCGGGGGCGGAGGAGGTGGAGGTGGTGGAGGCCAGGACCCCCTGGAGCACGGAGGACATGGCCCCGGGGGCCAGGGAGAAGCTCCTGGGCTACGGCATCGCCCCACCCCTCCCCCTGCCCATGGCCGAGGCCAGCCCCAGCTGCCCCCGGTGCGGAAGCCCGCGGGTGGTCCTCAAAAACGCCTTCGGGGCTACCCTGTGCAAGATGCTCTACCAGTGCCAGGCCTGCGGCGAGGCCTTTGAAGCCTTCAAAACCGTCTAGAAAGGGGGTCTACCTTGCGAAAAGTCCAGAGCTACCTCCTGGGGCGATGGCAGGAGGGCCAAGGGGAAGGGGTGGCCGTGCGGGACGCGGCCACGGGGGAGGTTCTGGGGTACGTGAGCGCCGAGGGGCTTCCCCTGGAGGAGGCGGTGGCCTGGGGGCGGGAGGTGGGGGGGAGGGCCCTTCTGGCCCTGGGCTTCCCTGAGCGGGGGCGAAGGCTGAGGGCCCTGGCCCAGTACCTCTCCGAGCGCAAGGAGGAGCTCTACCGCCTCTACGCCACCACCGGGGGCACCCGGCGGGACGCCTGGTACGACGTGGACGGGGGCATCGGGGTGCTCTTTGCCTACAGCTCCTTAGCCCGGAACCTGCCCGAGGGGAACCTCCTCCCCGAGGAGGAAAACCTCCTCCTGGCCAAGGACGCCTCCTTCCAAGGGCGCCACCTCCTGGGCCCCAAGGGGGGGATCACCCTGCAGATCAACGCCTTCAACTTCCCCGTCTGGGGGCTATTGGAGAAGTTCGCCCCCGCCTTCTTGGCCGGGGTGCCCACCCTGGCCAAGGCGGCCACCCCCACGGCCCACGTGGCCGAGGCCCTGGTGCGCCTCATGCTGGAGTCGGGCCTCCTGCCCGAAGGCAGCCTTCAGTTCGTGGCGGGAAGCCTGGGGAAGGCCCTGGACGCCCTGGACCACCGGGACAGCGTGTACTTTACGGGCTCCAAGGCCACCGCGGACCGCCTGCGGCGCCACCCCGCCTTCCTGGAAGGGGGCGCCCTCTTCAACGGGGAGACGGACTCCTTAAATGCCGCCCTCCTGGGCCTCGAGGCCGGAGCGGAGGAGCTTGAAAGGCTGGCGGAGGAGATCGCCCAGGAGCTCACCATTAAGACGGGGCAACGTTGCACCGCCATCCGCCGGGTCTTCGCCCCCGAGGAGCGCCTTTCGCCCCTCCTGGAGGCGGTGCGGGCAAGGCTGGAGGCCCTGCGCCTGGGGGACCCGCGGGAGGAAGGGGTGGACCTAGGGCCCTTGGCCTCCAGGGAGCAGAAGGAGGAGGTGGAGGCGGCGGTGGCCGCCCTCCTGGAGGCGGGGGCCCGGGTCCACTGGCGCCACCCCGGCCGGGACGACGGGGCCTTCTTCCCCCCTACCCTCCTCCTGGCAGAGGACCCCGGGAAGCCCGCCCTCCACCAGGTGGAGGCCTTCGGCCCCGTGGCCACCTTCTTCCCCTACCGCACACCCCAGGAAGCCCTCCGCCTGGTGCGCCTGGGGGGCGGGATGCTGGTGGCCACCGTGGCCACCCCCGACCCCGAGGAGGCCCGCTTCTGGCTCCAGGGCCTGGCGGGGGAGGTGGGCCGGCTCCACGTGCTCAACCGGCGCAACGCCCACGCCTCCACCGGCCACGGCTCCCCCCTGCCCCGCCTCCTCCACGGGGGGCCGGGGCGGGCCGGGGGCGGGGAGGAGCTGGGGGGAATGCTGGCCGTACGGCGGCACCTGGCCCGCCTGGCCCTCCAGGCGGACCCCCTCACCCTCCAGGCCCTCACCGGGGAGTACGCCAAGGGGGCAGAGAAACCCGCCGCTCTCCACCCCTTCCGCAAGTACTTTGAGGACCTGGAGGTGGGAGAGACCCTCCGCACCCACCGCCGCACGCTCACGGAGGCGGACATCGCCCTCTTCGCCCACCTTTCCTGGGACCACTTCTACGCCCATACCGACGAGATCGCCGCCCGGCAGAGCCTCTTCGGCCGGCGGGTGGCCCACGGCTACTTCGTCCTCTCCGCGGCCGCGGGCCTCTTCGTGGACCCGGCCCCAGGCCCGGTGCTGGCCAACTACGGCCTCGAGGGCCTGCGCTTCACCGAGCCCGTGGGGGCGGGGGATACCCTGGAGGTACAGCTCACGGTGCGGCGCAAGCGCCCCCGGGATGAGAAAACGGGGGTGGTGGAGTGGGCGGCCGAGGTGCGCAACCAGGAGGGCAAAACGGTGGCCAGCTACACCCTCCTCACCCTGGTGGCCCGCAGGGGGTAGTGGTACCATGGGGGTATGGCCGAGCCCGAGGCCTTCTGCCCGGTCTATGAGGCCTTAAACCTCCTCCAGGAGAAGTGGACCCTGCACATCATCCGCGCTCTCCTGGAGGGGCCTAAGGGCTTCAACGAGCTTTCCCGGGCCATCGGGGGGGTGAACCCCGCCACCCTATCCCAGCGCTTGGAACACCTGGTGGGCCTGGGGGTGGTGGAGAAGCGGGTGGAGTCCTACATGCCCCCCCGCACCCGCTACAGCCTCACCGAGGCAGGGCGGGAGCTGGAGGCGGTGATCGCCGCCATAGACCGCTGGGCCCGCAAGAACCTCAAGGCCCCCGTGGGCTAAGAGGCCTCCCCCGCCAGGTACTGCAGGTAGTTGGCCAGGCCCATCTGCTCCTTCAGTTCCCGCTGGCTCTCCAGCCAGTCCACATGGGCCTCCTCGTCCTTGAGGATCTCCGCCACCATGTCCCGCGTGCCGTTGTCTCCCAGGGCCTGGGCCAGGTTCATGGTCTCGTTGTACCCCTTCACCGCGGCCAGCTCCCCCTCGTAGTCGCGGAAGAGGATCTCCTCCACCGTCTTGCCGATACGGATCTCCCCAATGCGGGCGACCTCGGGGAAGCCTTCCAGGAAGAGGATGCGTTCAATGTGCTTCTCCGCGTGGCGCATCTCGGTGATGGCGTGGGCCTTGAGGTGGCGGGCCAGGGCCTTGAAGCCCCAGTTCTCCGCCATCTCCGCGTGCACCATGTACTGCAAGATGGCGGCAAGCTCCTCGGAAAGCCTTTCCTGCAGGCTCTGGATCACCTCGGGGTGGCCTTTCATAGGAAACCTCCTCCCAATTATACCCCCACGGGAACCTTGACCAGGCTTTCCCCTTGGGCCTCGAGGTGGTAGGCCTCGGGGGCCTCCTCCGGGAAGTCTTCGCGGAAGTGGGCCCCGCGGCTTTCCTCCCGCAGGAGGGCCATGGAGAGGAGAAGCCTGGCCAAAAGGGCCAGGTTTCCCGCCTCCAGGGCCTCCCGCCCCGCCGCCTCTGGGGGGACCTCCTTCAGGGGTAGGTCCTGGGCAAAGGCCAGGGCCTCCGCCAGGGTCTCCTTCCGGCGCACCACCCCGGCGGCCCGGCCCATCCACCCCCGCAGGGCGGGGAGAAGCCCGGGGTCCAGGGTGAGGGCGGGAAGGGGCCTGGGCCCTGGGGGATGGGCCAGGTGCGCCAGGGCGGCCAAAGCCGCCCGCTCCCCCATGACCAGGCCCTCCAGGAGGCTGTTGGAGGCCAGGCGGTTGGCCCCGTGGAGGCCGGTGGAGGCCACCTCCCCCGCGGCGTAGAGCCCCGGGACCCCGGTGAACCCCCAGGGGTCGGTCCGCACCCCGCCCATGGCGTAGTGGGCGGCAGGGGCCACGGGCAGGGGCTCCTTTAGGGGTTCGTACCCCAGGGCCCGGGCCGCGGCCACCACCGTGGGGAAGCGGGCCTCCAGGTGGGGGATGGGCCGGAGGTCCAGGTAGACGCCCCCCGTGCGCTCCCCCTCCCAGAAAACCGCCCGGGCCACCACGTCCCGGGGGGCCAGCTCCCCCAGGGGGTCGTAGCGGGGCATGAAGCGCTCCCCCCGGGCGTTGAGGAGGATGGCCCCCTCCCCGCGGCAGGCCTCGCTCACCAGGCTCCCGTTGGGCAGGGCCGTGGGGTGGAACTGGACGAACTCCAGGTCCCGCAGGATGGCCCCCGCCCGGAAGGCCAGGGCCATCCCGTCCCCCGTGGCCCCAGGGGGGTTGGTGGTCACGGGGAAGAGCCGCCCCAGCCCGCCCGTGGCCAGGAGGACCGCCCCGGCCCGCACCAGGAGGGGGCCCCCAGGCCCCAAGGCCAGCACCCCCGCCACCCGCTCCCCCGAAAGGAGGAGGCTTGCCGCCATGTACCCCTCCAGCACCGGGCTCCTCAGGCGGGCCAGGAGGCCCCGGAGGAGGAGGAGGCCGCTTTGGTCCCCTCCCAGGTGGCGCACCCGGGCGCGGGAGTGCCCCCCTTCCCGGGTGGGCTCGGGGTGGAAGGGAAGCCCCCAGGAAAGGAGCCTTTCCAGATGCCGGGGGGCCTCCTCCAGGAGGGCGCGGGCCACCTCGGGCTCCACCAGGCCCCTTCCCGCCCGCAGGGTGTCCTCCAGGTGGGCCTCGAGGTCCGCCTCGTCCAGGGGGAAGGCCACCCCCCCCTGGGCCCAGGGGGTGGAGCCGGAAGGCAGGGGGTCTTTGGAGAGGAGGAGGACCCTGGCCCCCTGGGCCTCCGCGGCCAGGGCGGCGTAGACCCCCGCCACCCCCGCCCCAAGAACGAGGAGGTCGGCTTCCAGGGTGCGCATCAGCCCACCGCCACCATGGCCTCCAGGGCCCGCCGCGCCCGCCGGGCCACCTCCTCGGGCACCCGGACCACGTGGCGCATCTCCTTGAGGGAGAGGTAGACCTTTTCCAGGGTAATCCGCTTCATGTACTGGCAGACCGCCTCGGGCTTCACCGGGATGAAGGTCTTGCCCGGGGCCTCCTTGCTGAGGCGGTGGAGGATGCCCACCTCCGTGGCCACCACGAACTCCCTGGCCTCGGAGCGCTTGGCGTGGCGCACCATGCCCTCGGTGGAGAGCATCTTGGCGTCGGGCTTCAGGTAGAGGCAGCCCGTGCCGCAACCGCACTCGGGGTGGATGAGGAACTCCGCCTCCGGGTGGGTCTCCAGGAGGGCCTTCAGGTGCTCCTCCCGGATGCCCGCGTGCACGTGGCACTCCCCGGGGAAGAGGTCCAGCCGCCTGCCCGTCATCCGGGCCACGTGGGCCCCCAGGAACATGTCGGGCACGAAGAAGATGGGCCGGTCCTGGGGGAGGCGGGCCACCACCTCCACCGCGTTGGCGCTGGTCACGCACACGTCCGCCAGGGCCTTCACCTCCGCTTTGGTGTTCACGTAGGCCACCACAATCCCCTCGGGGTGGGCCTCCTTCCAGGCCAGGACGTCCTCGGGGCGGATGCTATCGGCCAGGGAGCAGCCGGCCTCGAGGTCGGGCAGAAGCACGGTCTTCTCCGGGTTGAGGATGGCCGCGGTCTCCGCCATGAAGTGCACCCCGGCGAAGACGATCACCTTGGCCCTGGTGCGCTCTGCCTCCCGGGCCAGGCCCAGGGAATCCCCCACGAAGTCCGCCACCTCCTGCACCTCGGGAAGCTGGTAGGAGTGGGCCAGGATGACCGCCTGCCGTTCCGCCTTGAGCTGGGCTATGGCTTGGGTGAGTTCCTTCTTGTCCATGCTTCTAAGCTTGGGCAAAGCCCTGTTCCCAAAAGTGGGCGTCAAAGGCAAAGGCCTTCCTCAGGCCGTGCCGGCGCATGAAGAGAAAGCTCGTCCAGTCCACCAGGCTCACGTCCTTGCGGCCCGAGGCCAGAAGGGCGGTGAGGGCCTCCTGGTGGAGGGCCTCGTCCACGGGCAGGGTGCGCACCACCCCCAGGAGGTCGCCGCAAAGGGCCCGGACCGCCTCCGGCCCCAGGCGCCGCTGCACCAGGGCGGCGCTTTCCACCACCACGTAGGTGTGGGTAAGGAGGCGCTCCTGGTCCGCCAGAAGCCTTCTCAAGGTCTCCGCCGCCTCGGGGTGCTTCTCGTCGTCCCGGTCCAGGAGGGCGTAGAGGGCCGAGGTGTCAACGAAGACCGCCAAAGGCCTCCTCCAGGTAGCGGTCGTGGGCCTGGCTCACGTCCTTCTCCCCCGAGGCAAACCGTCCCACGGCCGCCAGGGCCCGGCGGGCCCGCTCGGCAAAGCCCCCGTTGGCCTCCTCCTGCAAAAAGCGCTCCACCGCCCGCCGCACCAACTCCGCCTGGGAGACCCCCTCCTCCTGGGCCAGGCGCTTGAGGCGGGCTGCCTGCTCCTCCGTGAGCTGGACCTGGGTGCGCACCATACCATCATGGTAGCAGGTTCTGCCATCATGGCGCCACCACCAGGAGGGAGAGGTCCAGGGCCCTGGCGGAGTGGGTGAGGGCCCCCACGCTCACGTAGTCCACCCCCGCCTCCGCCGCCAGGCGGGCCCGCTCCAGGGTCATGTTGCCGCTGGCCTCCAGGGGCACCCTCCCCCCCACCCGGGCCACCGCCTCCCGGAGGGCCTCGAGGGGAAAGTTGTCCAGGAGGATGAGGTCGGCCCCCGCGGCCAGGGCCTCCTCCAGCTCCTCGAGGCTCGTCACCTCCACCTCCACCTTGAGGTAGTGGGGGGCCCCGGCCTTGGCCCGGCGCACCGCCTCCCCCACACCCCCTGCGGCCCGCACGTGGTTCTCCTTGATGAGGATGCCGTCAAAGAGGCCGAAGCGGTGGTTCTGCCCGCCCCCCACCCGCACCGCGTACTTCTCCAGGGCCCTGAGGCCGGGGGTGGTCTTGCGGGTGTCCAGGACCCGGGTCTTCGTGCCCTCCAGGGCCTCCACATAGGCCCGGGTGAGGGTGGCGATGCCGGAAAGCCGCTGCAGGAGGTTCAGGGCCAGCCTCTCCCCCGCCAGGATGCCCCGCAGGGGGCCCTCCAGCCGGGCCAGGGCCTCCCCCCGGGCCACCCGGGCCCCCTCGGCCACCAGGGGGGTGAAGCCCACGCGGGGGTCCGCCAGGCGGAAGACCCGCTCCGCCAGGGGCAGGCCGGCCACCACGCCCTCCTCCTTGGCCAGGATCAGGGCCTCCCCCTGTAGCCCCTCGGGCACGGTGAGGAGGCTGGTCAGGTCGCCCGGCCCCAGGTCCTCCTGAAGCCAGGCCCTGAGGGTCGGCTCGTCCACCGCCGGCACCATGCCCCCCATTGTAAGGAGGATGGGTCCCGGCAAAAGGGGGGCGGGCTAGCCTTAGGGGGATGGCCAACCGCCTCAAAGACGCCCTGAGCCCCTACCTCCTGGCCCACGCCCAGGACCCCGTGGACTGGTACCCCTTCGGGGAGGAGGCCTTCCGCAAGGCCAGGGAGGAGGACAAGCCCCTCTTCCTCTCCGTGGGCTACAGCGCCTGCCACTGGTGCCACGTGATGCACCGGGAGAGCTTTCAGGACCTCGAGGTGGCCGCCCTCCTCAACGCCCACTTCGTGCCGGTGAAGGTGGACCGGGAGGAGCGGCCCGACGTGGACGCCGCCTACATGCGGGCCCTCCAGAGCCTCACCGGCCAGGGGGGATGGCCCATGAGCCTCTTCCTCACCCCCGAGGGCAAGCCCTTCTTCGGCGGCACCTACTTCCCTAAGGAGGACCGGAACGGCCTCCCCGGCTTCCTGCGGGTCCTCAAGGCCGTGGCCCGGGCCTGGCGGGAGGAGCGGGAGGCCTTGGAGCGGGAGGCCGAAGGCCTGGCTAAGGCCCTCTGGCGGAGCCTCACCCCGCCCCCGGGTCCCGTGCCGGAGGAGGCGGAGGAAAAGGCCCTGGAGGCTCTCCGGCGTACCTTTGACCCCCAGTGGGGCGGTTTCCTCCCCGCCCCCAAGTTCCCCCAGGGCCCCCTCCTCCTCTACCTCCTGGCCCTGGCCTGGCGGGGGGTGGAGGGGGCCGGGGAGCTGTTGCGCCCCACGCTCCGGGGCATGGCCCTGGGGGGCATCTACGACCAGGTGGGCGGGGGCTTCCACCGCTACGCCACCGATCGCTTCTGGCGTGTGCCCCACTTTGAGAAGATGCTCTACGACAACGCCCTGCTGGCCCGGGTCTACCTGGGAGCCTACCAGCTCTTCCGTGAGGGACTCTTCCTGCGGGTGGCCCGGGAGACCCTGGACTGGCTCCTCTCCATGCAGCACCGGGAGGGGGGCTTCTACACCGCCCTGGACGCGGAAAGCGAAGGGGAGGAGGGGCGGTACTACACCTGGACGGAGGCCGAGCTAAGGGCCGTTTTGGGGGAAGCTTTTCCCCTGGCCCAGCGCTTTTTTGCCCTGGGGCCGGACCTGGGGGAAAGGAGCGTCCTCACCGCCTGGGGGGAGGAGGCCGTGCGGGAGGCCCTGGGGGAGGGGTTTGCCCCCTGGCGCGAGGCGGTGCGGGGGCGGCTCCTGGCTGCCCGCAGGCGGCGGGTGCCCCCGGCCCTGGACGACAAGGTGCTGGCGGACACCTCGGCCCTGGCGGTGCGGGCCCTGGCCGAGGCGGGGAGGCTGCTGGGGGAAAGGCGGTACCTGGAGGCGGCCCGCAGGGGGGCCCAGTTCCTCCTCCGGGGGATGTGGCGGGACGGGCTGGTGCGCCATGCCTGGCGGGAGGGAAGGCTCGGCCAGGAGGCCTTCCTGGCTGACCAGAGCTTCACCGCCCTGGCCCTTTTGGAGCTCTACACCGCCACCCACGAGTGGCCCTACCTGGACTGGGCCAGGCGCCTGGCCGAGGCCGCCTGGGAGGCCTTCGGCACGGGGGAGGCTCCCTCCCTGCCCCTGCCCGCCCGGGAGGTGGAGGAGGGGGCGGTCCCCTCTGGGGCCAGCGCCCTGGCGGAGGCCTTCTGGCGTCTGGGGGCCATCTTCGGCGGGGACTACCGGCAGAGGGCGGAGGCCCTTCTGGAGGGGAGCGCCCTTTGGCTGGAGCGCTACCCCCATGCCCTGCCGGGCTTCCTCCTGGTGCGGCGGCTCCTCCGGGAGGGCTCTGAGCTGGCCCTGCCCCTTCCCTCCCCTCTCCTCGAGGGCGCCAAGGGGATGTACCTTCCCCTCACCCAGCTGGTCGTGGGGCCGGCGGGGGCCTTGCCGGCCCTCGAGGGCCGGGAGCCCGGCAGGGCCTACCTCTGCCGGCAGGGGGTGTGCCGCCTGCCGGTGGTGGAGCTGGAGGCTCTGGAGGGGGAGGTGCGGGAGCTTTACCCTTAGGGTTCGGGTGGTCAGCCTTTTGTTAAAAATTTCACGATTAAAACGGCTTGTGAGCGTGGTCTCCGCAAAGTTCACCCCCTAGAAAAGCCGCGACCTCCCAGGCTTGGGCAACCCCTGGCGCACCGCCAGAAGTTCCTTGAGAGCGCGGCTTTCCTCAGTGCCCTCGAGGACCTCCGCCAGGGCTTGGGCCACCTGCCAAAACACCTCGCTTTCCAGGTAGCCCACCTCCTCCAGGTAGTCGGCTATGGCCTGTTTGCCCTCGCGGCGGAGGAGCAGGGTGCGGTGGAGGGCGTCTATCATGGGCACACGCTCCTGGCCGGACGCGGGGCCCTCTGCTGGCCTTCCCAAGCGCTTATCCTTGGCCCGCTCGGCGGAAAGGCGCACAAAGGTCTTCTCCCCCTTTTGCTGCACCAGGCTACCGAGCTCAGCAAGCTCTACCCCCACGCTCTGGGCCAGCTTGCGGGCCTCGTCGGAAGGAAGCTCGGTGCCATAGGCCCAGAGGGCCAGGAGGGCAAACTGGGTGGGCCCGTCCACCCCGCCCATGGCCTTTGCCCCCAAAACCTGCTCCAGGGCAAACTCCAGCACGATGCGGCGCACCTCGTCCAGAAACTCGCCCACCCCCACCTGGCGGCCATCGGCCCGCTTGACCAGGTCGTAGCGGCTGTAGGCCTCCAGCCCCGGCCCAATGGCCGACATGAAGAAGTCGGCCCCGCGAATGCCCGCCTCCCAGAACTCCTGAAGCCGGGGGCGGATGGCCTCTTGCATCTCGCGGCGCACATCGGCGAAGAAGCCGACGCCACCCCCCGAGCGCTTGGTGCAGTTCAGGAAGGTGGAAGAGGCCAGCGCCGCGGCTTTATGTGCTCTCAATCGACCCCTACTTTCTGTATGCAACGGCCAGGAAGTTTGTACCTGAAACCCCGCCCGGATGAGGGCGCTGATGAGGGTCTCCCAGGCCTCGGTGCTCTTGTGGGCGAATACGATGGTGGCCTCGCCCCCGGGCTTGAGCACCCGGTGCATCTCCTGGAAGGCCTGGCGCATCATGTCCTCAAAGAACTGCTTGGCCTTTTGGTTGTCGCCCCCGTGGCGCACCGGGTTCTGCACCGCTTCCTGGCTTTTGGGGGTGAGGGGGGTGCGGAAGTGCTCGGGGTAAAGGTGGCCCACCGTGCGCTTGAGCCAAACGTAGAAGAAATCCGAAAGGTCGGCATAGGGCACGGCGTCGTAGTAGGGGGGGTCGGTGATGATGGCGTCAAAGAAGCCGTCTGGGAAGGGAAGGCGGGTGGCAGTGGAGCGGTGGGCAGTACAAGGCCCCTCCCATCCACTAACATGTTCAATTACCTTGACTTCGTACACCAGTGCCCATGAATAGCTGCCGGTAAGTAGACCTATCGGATTAGTTTCGGCATAATCCCAAACCATGGGAAGCGCTTGTCTACCAAAGGTGTTTGTAACACCTTCATCATCATTGCCCCAGCGACACAAAGAAGAACAATAGTCAACAACCTTGTCTAAGCTGAAAGCCAAGTATGTCGCCACCCCTCGAGCCCACTCCTCCTCCATCCCCCGCCGCAACATCTCGGCATGGGCCTCGCGCACCCACTTGGCAAAGGTGACCAGGGCCAGGGCCTGGCGGGGGTTGAAGAGCTGGCCCCATTGCTCAAAACCATAGATACAAGGCGTGAAGGCTCGAGGCTCGTAAGGAATGGGCTCATCGGGAATCAAAGGAAGCTCGCTAAATAGATTCTCCCCATGCTTGAGCTCATCCAGCTTCAACCTGGCTTTTTCAAAAGAAGCCTCATCATCTGATGTGGCTGGTCGGTATGTCTTACCGTTTTCATCCTGGCTACCCAGAATGACCGCCAAAAGTCGCTCTTTCCACCGTTTTTCTCTAGCCTGATGCTGGATCTCGGATGAAGGAATCGCCGAACCACAAACCAAGCAGGTGGCATCACCCCGCTCAATGGTGCCCTTTTCTGGCCACTCCTCGCCCTTTCCCACCTCCTCCACCGCAAAGGAGATGGTCTTGGTGGCCTCATTGACCAGCGGCCTTAGGGCAATGCGCTTTTTGTCCTTCTTGGCCAGCCACCACTGGCGCACCAGGGGCACCTCGGCGCGGCAGGCGGGGTTGGTGCAGGTAACGGTGCGGGCCCAGAGGTAGGCCACGGGGGTCTTGCCATCGGGGTCTTGGGGATAAAACTCGGCCAGCTCGGCCCTGGCCCGCTCCAGCACCCACTCGCCCCAGTAGCGCACCTCGGTGGCCAGGGGGTTCTTGCGGTAGGACTGCACCCACTCCCCCTCTCCAGAAAGGAGGGGCCTCTGCTTTTCCTGAGACCAGGCTTCCCTATCCCTTTGCCGGATGTACTCCGGCACGGGACGGCTTTCGGGCTGGCCGTACTTCTGGGGGTACTCGAGGGTAGCCTTCAGAATCAGGTAGGCCACGGGGTTCAGGTCCAGGGCGTAGGTCTCGCAACCCAGGCGCAGGGCCTCGAGGGGAATGGCTCCACCCCCGGCAAAGGGGTCCAGCACCCTGGGAGGCTGGCCGCCATTGGCCTCCAGCACCCTACGGCGGGCTTCCAGGATGTCCGGGTTGTTGCCGTCTTTAACTGCCTCCCAGGGAACAATCCTCTTAACCAGCTCGTAGTTCTCGTCGGTGTCGGGCACCAGCGTGGCAAACACCGCGGCCCGGCTTGCCGCCAGCGGGCGCCGGGCCCACCAGATGTGCAGGGTGGAGATATGCCCGTGGCGGATGGACTTTTCCCGGGCCGAGGCTTCCGAGATTTCCTTGAGGGGTAGACGATGTTCTATTAGGCGGCGCTCAGGGTTCATAGTTTTAAGAGAACTCATCTAACAACCTCCGCATGTCGCTGCCACTCCTCCTGGTCTACCACATACCGCACCACCTGCACCTCCTCCCCCGGCTTGAGCCTGGCCGCCGGGTCTTGGATCAAGTGCAGGCGTGGACTGGTGAGGGCCCCCGTCACGATGTAAAGCCAGTACCGGGCCCCAAGCCGCCGGGCGGCAATCCACTCGTTGGGGGTGAGCACCACCGGCCCCACCCCGGCCCGGCCTTTGACCTCTATAAAGCGCCCCTCAGACCGAAGGTCATAGCCCAGGTTCTCCTGGCTCACATCTACCGGGTTCCGCCCCTCCTTGCGCTCGTAGGCCATGGCCACCTGCATGGCCGCTTCCTCCACGCGCTGGCGCACCTCAGGGTCTTCTTCGTCGGGTAAACCCAGGGAACGGGGGTACAGGTAGGCCAGGGCTACCACCTGAGCGGGTTCAGGGTTCAGGGATAGGGCTTTTTTCAGATCCATTTCCAGGGTTCTTTGCCGCTCCTCCAGCTCCCTTAAGCGGCGCTCCTCCTGCTGGATGGCGAGGCGCATGGCCTCGTCTCCTTTTAACTTGTACTCCGTGAGCTTTTTGGCGGATTCGGCAATGAGAAACTCCAGGCTCTTTTGCGCATATTTGCGCCGGATCTCCACCTCCTGGGTCCGCTCCGCCAGCACGCTTTGAAAAAAAGCATCCACAAGGTGCTGGTAAGCCCATTCAAGGAACCTTCCTTCCACCTCCTTGGGGGAAGGCAGAGGATGTTGGGGAGGTATGGTGGGCTCGGCATCCACCAAAAGCTCGGGAGGTACCTGCCAGACCCTTTCCCCGTCCATCAGGAGAGCGAAAAGGCGCCGGGCTACTGTCTGGCCCAGTCCATCCACTACGGCCAGCTCCAGGTAGCCCAGCACTCCTTCCCGCTCACCGTCATAGAGGAAGGTAGCACCCTGGCGCAGAACCGGGGCCGACTGAGCCAGAATCTCTTCCAGTACCTGGTCAAAGAGGGGGTGGCCCGGGGCGATAAGTTCCGCCTCGAGGCGGGCCCTGGGGTCAAAGACAACCCGGGGATACTCCCGGACCAATACCCCAGGCTGCTTGCGCAGGAGGTGGTGAGGCACGCTCACCCGGAACAGGCCATCCCCTCGCCGCTGGACACTCCCCCCCAGGCGGCCCAAGGCCCGCACGAAGAAGCGCTGGATGTACTCGGGCTGCAGGCGGTGCTCCTCCGAACGGGCTTTTTCCTGGCGAAGGCGGGAAAGGTCCAGCTCCCTCTTGGCCAGGGCCTCGAGGGTAACCCTGCGGATGAACTCCAGCCGCTCAGGGGAAAGCCGGGCCTCCACCATGGCCCGGATCTCCTCCAGGGTTTTGCGGCCAGCCAGGTGGGCCAGGATTAGGTCCTCGAGGTTCACGTCCGCCAGAAGTTCTCCCACCACGTCGTAGACCCGGTCCGAGCCCATCTGAGCCCGCATGGCCTCCAGCTTGTCCAGCACCACCTGGAGCACCTTGCCCTCGCGGGTGTTCTCCGCCACCAGGTTGTAGACGTGCACGTCGTAGCGCTGACCGTAGCGGTGTACCCGGCCCATGCGTTGCTCCAGGCGGGTGGGGTTCCAGGGGAGGTCGTAGTTGACCATCACTGCGCAAAACTGCAGGTTGATACCCTCCCCCGCGGCCTCCGTGGCCACCATGACCTGGGCCCTATCGCGGAACTCCCGCTCCCGCTGGACCCGCTCCTCGAGGCTCATGGAGCCGTCCATGGAGGTCACAGCATAGCCCCGCTTCCGTAGGACCCCCACCAAAAACTCCAGCGTGGCCTTGTGCTCGGTAAAAACCAGTAGCTTTTCCCCCTGGAGGCTATGTAGCACCTCAAGAAGCTTTTGCAGCTTGCGGTCGTCCTCCAACCGGGCCAGGGTTCGGGCTTTCTTGGCCAGGGCCTCGAGCTGGGCCAGCTCCTCCTCCAGCTCGGGCAAGTTCCGGGCCAGGGTAAGGCGCTCGACCAGCTCGTCCTCCAGCTTCCAGCGCTCCGCCTCGGGCAGCTCCTCCAGCTCCTCCTCGCCAAGCTCGCCTTGGGAGTTTTCCTGTAGCTTAAGCACCTGCTCCCGCAAAGCAGCCAGCCGCTTCCGGCGGTTCTCCAGGCTTTGGGCTATGGCGTAGGTGCTGCTGGCCAGCCGCCGCTGCAAGACCGCCATGGCCAAGCCCACATTGCGCCGCCCCTGGTCCCAGGCCCGCCTGAAGTGCCGCGCCACGTAATCACTCACCTCCTGGTAGAGCATCTCCTCGCTGGGGGAGAGCCGGAAGGCCAAGGTATGCACGTAGCGGGGCGGGAAAAGGGGCTTGCCCTCAAAATCGGTCATGTCCTCCTTGAGGCGGCGGAGCAGGATGGGGTTCTCCCCCCTCTGGGCGGCTTCCTGCAGAAGGGCCGTGTTGGCGAAAAGCTGGGGTTCCAGAAGGTCCAGAAGGAGACGGAACTTCTCCTCGTCCCCCTGGTGGGGGGTGGCGGTGAGGAAGAGCATGTGGGTGCTCTGGCGGGAGAGGACCTCGCCCAGGCGGTAACGCTGGGATTTCTTCACCTCCAGGCCATACCGGGTGGCTGAAAGCTTGTGGGCCTCGTCCACCACCACCAGGTCCCAGTGGGCCTGCTCCAAGAGGCGGAGGTTTTCCTCCCGCTTGGCAAAGTCAAGGCTGGTGATGACCTGGCTACGCCTGAGCCAAGGGTTTTCCCCGTACAGGGCCCCCACCCCCTCGCGGTTCATCACCTCAAAGGTTTCCCCGAACTTCTCCTTGAGCTCCCGGCGCCACTGGTCGGTAAGGTTGGCCGGCACCACGACGAGGGTTCGGGAAACCACCCCGCGGTACTTGAGCTCCTTCAGGAGAAGCCCAGCCATGATGGTCTTGCCCGCGCCAGGGTCGTCGGCCAGGAGAAAGCGCACCCGGGGCTTCTTGAGGAGGACCCCATACACGGCCTCGAGCTGGTGGGGCAGGGGGTCTATGCGGCTGGCCGAAACGGCAAAGAAGGGGTCAAAGAGGTAGCCAAGCCGGATGCGCCGGGCTTCCACCCCCAGAGCCAGGAGCTCGCCATCCCCCGCGAAGGGGGGCGCCTTGGCCCCGAGGCTCCCCAGAAGCTGGGCCACCTTCTCCTCGTCTAGAAGGAGACGGTAAACCTTTTGGCTTTCCAGCCCTTCAGCTACCAGGTGGAAGCGGCCCCCCTCGGGATCAATCCGCAAGACCCGCACCGGTTCGGGCCAGAAGGGAGCTTCCACCACCTGGTCCAAAAGGGCCTGCCCATCCACGGCTTACTCCTCCTCCCAAGTGTAGTCAAATCCGTACTGGTCCAGGATTTCCCGTGCAGAGGTAGAGAGAAGGGTTTCGTTCAAACCAGTGGGGTTTTCCGCCCAAACCTCCACCCGCAACCGCACCTGGCCCCCAGCGTCCTGGAGGGCTTTAGCCAGGTCCACCAGGATGGGAACCCGCTTAAGCTCCAAGGGGTCCAGAACAACCCGAACCTGTCTCACCTTGAGGCGTGGGGAAGGCGGGGGCGTTGGAGCTGGTTTCCCTACCACCTGGGGAACGGGAGAAGGCTGGGGCTCTTTGGCTTGGGTAGCCTCAGGCCTGGGCAGAACCCCAGGCCTCGCCAGCAGGTAAGCCTCGCTAAAAAAGACCTCTTCCGGACGAGGGGGGTTCTGCGCATCCCAGACCTGGGCAAACCCCCCATCCCGTCTTACCCCAAGTTCAAAGAGATGGATGCGCACCCCCTGCACCACGGCCTCCTTCAAAGCCTCTTCTTTTTCTAAAAAGGGAAGGTGGGGTAGGCGCAGGAAATGCTCCCGCAAATCCCTCAGACTCAGATAGGGTTCACCCTCAGGCCAGAGCCCGCTTTGGAGCAAATACGTAGGATCCAGACGGCTTAAGAGGTGGTCCTCGTCCCTCAGGACCTTCTCCACCGCCTCCTGGAGGGTGGGTTGGGTTTTGGCATGGGGGGAGAGGTCAAAGAAGCGGTAGCTCCCCTTAGCGTCCATGGGTTCCAGCATTCCTGTGTAGCTGGCCTTGACCAGGGCCGGTAGGGCCTCACGGGCCTCTTTGAGGCGAAGGGCCAGCTCGGCCCTCTGGTCTTCGGAAAGTATGAGGCCCCGGTCGGCATGGATGTCCTCGAGGGCCAAAAGCTTGCGGGCAGCCTCCTGGGCCCGCAGGTAGGGAGCCCGAGCCATGGCCAGGTAAAGGGTGGTATTCTTGTAAATTCTTGGCCCAGAGGCGTGGTTGTCCTGAAGCATCCGGTAGGTGCGTTCCAAAGCCGCCTGGTCGTCATGGAAGGCTTCAGGTCCCAGGAGGATTAGCTTAAGGTGGGGCTGGTCTGGCACCTCCCGGTGGTCTTGGGGCCAGACGTACACCCTAAAAGGCCCCTTACCCACCACCTCCTCCACCTGAACCCGAATACGTTCCTCAATGGCCTCCTCCCGCACCTGGGCCATCCGGTCGGCCAGCACCGCATTCAGATTGGGCTGGGCTTTAAAGGACCATCCCCCGTTGGCGTAAAGGTAGTAAAGCCGCTTTTCCAGGTGACCCAAGGCGTCCCCAACCAGAAGGGGCGTGATCCCTTCAGGGTAAGTCAGAGCCAGGTTGAGCTGGGGGCGGGTGGCACCTTGTTGGGCCCCGCCGGAATGGGAGTACATGAAGATGGCGGTGGCCAAGGACTGAGCCAAGCGGTGACGGGCGTACTCACCCCCCTGCTCCCGATCCAACCGGTAGGCCTTGCCATCGGGGGGGATGATGTCGGAGGCCAGCACCGACTCCCAATTGGCCTCGCCCAAAACGCTATCCACCGTGGCCCGCAGGTCCGGGTTGGCCAGGGCCACATCCCCTAGCCCAATGAGGGGCCGGGCCCCAGGGTTTAGGTACTCGGCCTCCACCACCCGGGCCAAAAGGCGCAGCACTCCCCGGGTACGCTGAAAGTTCTGTAGTGTGCCCCAGCGCTCATAAAGCACATCCACCAACTGGGGGTGAAAGGGAAAAGCCTTGAGCATCTTGCGGGCATATTCTCCGCTACGCACCTCTGGGGGCAGCTCATTCCTGTAGGCCTCGTAGGTTTCCATGTAGGCAGCCACCACCCTCTTGGCCCCTTCGCCGTCTATCTGCTCAAACAACCGCCTCCGAAGGACCTCATAAATCTCCTCCCCTTGCACCGGCATGCGCACCGCCTGGACCCGGCCAAAGATCTTCTCCAGGCGGGCAAAAACCTGGGGAGCCTCGTGGTGATCGTAGTACTCCAGGTGGGACTCGGGAAAAGTGGTGACCAGGGCCACCTGGGGCAGGCTACCCACCACCTCGCTCAGTTCCTGCAAAAAGGCAAAGGTCTGGGCCTGAAGGGTGGTCTCCCCTACCCTCACCGAAGCGGCTTTAACCTGATAAACCAGAATCTCGTCCATGAGGATGAGGGCAGGGCTATGGGCCTTTAGAAACTCGGCCAGAGCCTGCTTGCCGGGAGAGGTCAGGGCTTCATCTGCAGTCCGAAGCCACTCATAGCCGGCCTTACCCCCAAGGCCATAGGCCAGCTCCCCCCAAAGGGTGCGAAGATGAAGTCCGTCCACTTTGCGTCCCTGGGCCGAAAGGGCCGTACCCACCAGCACCGCCACCCGTGCTTGGGGCACTTCACCCACACCAGATTCCTCCACAAGGGCCCGGACCTCGGCCAACCCCAGGAGATCCTCAGGAGCCCGAAACAGATGGTAAAGGGCGATAAGGGCATGGGTCTTGCCGCCGCCGAAAGGGGTGCGGAGCTGCACCACTGCTTCGCCACCCAACCCCACAATCCGCCGCAGGGTGTCCTTGAGGATAGCCTTGAGCTCACGGGTGAGATAAGTCTTTTGGAAAAACCGCCGGGCCTCCTGGTATTCTGCAGGAGCCCAACCGGCCACCACGTCGTCCAGCTTGGCGGCAAAGGTATTCTCGTCAAAATCTCCTCGCCGTATGGCCTCATCGGGTTGGGCCAGCTTCCACCAAGGGGGTAAGCCTCCTTGAGAGGCCTTGGGTACGAATTCCGCCATCAAACCCCGAACCTGAAGGGCCGTCTCCTCAGCCCCAATGAGCTTCAGGAGCCGGACCATGTTGTCCATGGCGCGGTTTACATCCTCTTCGGGAATGAACTCCTGGTGAGCCCACTTGTTGCGTACCTCGCTGATCTCATCGGCCCAGGTAACGGCCCGGTTGTAGTTGCGGCCAAAGCGTTCCCGAAGGACTTCTTTTTGTCCCAACATGATGTCCTTAAAGTGGTTTAGGTCCAAGGTTTCCTCGGCTAACCGGCCCCGCTTCATTTCTTCCAGAACCAGCTCGCGACGGCTTTCACTCAAGGAAGCCAGATAGGCCTCCACCCAGCCCCGCCCCTCCCCATGGGCGTGCTTTAGCGTTTCCAAGAGGAAAGGCTTCATGGCATCGGCAAAGAGCTTCAAGGCTTGAGCCAAGCGACCATGGGCTTCCATACGGTGATTTTATCTATGCTGCTCTAGCGATTCCGTGACGACTCCTCGAGCTTCAGCCCGAGGCTTCTCGGTCATTAGGGAGCGGCCAGCGCCGAGCCCATAGCCGAAGGCTCCGCCTGAACCCTTGCCAGGACATTTCCCACCGCGGCCACATCCCGGTGAAAGGGCGTCCCACACCCGGAGCAGGCGTACTCCCTGATTCATAGAGGCCTCTTATCCTAGTGGCTGCATACGGAGTAGCCCTGGCTCATGCGCCTAGGGTCAAATCCGATGACCTGCCTACCAGCCAGAACGCTACCGCTTACGCGGTGAGCCTCCGCTTTGTAGGCGAGGATGGCCAGAAACTGCGCTCAGCCCGCATCCAGCACTCCCTTGGCCGCATGGGAGTGGGCAAGGCCCAAAACGTTCGGGTCCTGGTGGATGCCCTTGTACTGGAGTAGCTAGGCTCGTACCTTCAGCAGATGGCGCTTTTGCCCGTAGAAGCCCACCGTCTTGCGCCTCTTATAGGCCTTCCATCGCTCCTGCAAGGCCCAATTCCCAATTATGGGACTAGCAGCTTTCTGCCCCATCAGCATGCTCCAGGGCTCCCGAAAGGGCCCCAGGCCCTTGCCTGGGGCCCCTACTAGCCCCAAACCCTAGCTTCCCTGACAAAACCCGGGCCCGACCCGCGGCCTACCCTTCACAGGCCCGGCAGGAAAGGAGGAGGTCGCGGCTGTAGGCCTGGGCCGCACTCTGGCTGAACTGGTAGTAGAGGGCCTTAAGCCCCGAGCGCCAGGCGTGGAGAACGAGCTCGTTCACATCCTTGGGTGGGGCCTCCGGGTGAATCACCAGGTTCAGGGACTGGCCCTGGTCAATGTACCGCTGCCGCCCCGCCGCCAGGTTCACCAGGGTCTTTTGGGAAACCTCGGCGAAGGTCTTGAAGACCGCCTTCTCCTCCTCGCTGAGGAAGTCCAGGTGCTGCACGGAGCCGTTATGCTCCAGGATGCTTTGCCACACCTTTTCCTCATCTTTGCCCTTTTCCCGAAGGAGCTCCTCCAGAAAGGGGTTCTTGAAGGGCACCCGGGCCTTCTGCAGGTCCTTGAGGTAGTAGTTGCTCATGTAGGGCTCTACGGAGGGGGAGACCTGGCCCAGGATGAAGGCGCTGGACTTGGTGGGGGCCACCGCCAGCAGGGTGGCGTTGCGCCGCTCCATGACCTCGGCCAGCTCGTCCTCGGGGTGGCGCTCCCTGAGCCATCTGGAGGCCAGCTCTGCCTTTTCTCGGATGGTCTTAAAAATGAGGTTGTTGAGAAGGAGGGCCTCCGTGCTCTCCAAGGGAATTCCCTTGGACTGTAGGTAGCTGTGCCAGCCCAAAACTCCGATCCCAATGGCCCGGTAGCGCCGGGCAAAGCGCACGGCTCGCTCCAGGTAGGGGATGCCTTCCGCCTTCGCTATGAAGTCGTCCAGGACGGAGTCCAGGAAGATGGTAAGGGTCTCCACCGCATCGGTGTCCTTCCACTCGTCAAAGTGGAGGAGGTTGAGGGAGGAGAGGCAACAGACAAAGCTTTCCTCGGGATCCGAAGGGAGCATGATCTCGGTGCAGAGGTTGCTGGCCCAAATGGTCTTCCCGAGCCGCTTGAACACCTCAGGGGCCTGGCGGTTGGCGTTGTCCCGGAAGAAGAGGTAGGGAATGCCCACCTCCGCCCGACTCTTCAAAACCGCCGCCCAGCGCTCCCGCTTCTCCCGGTCCCCAGCCACCATGGCCTCAAGCCACTCATCCCCCACGGAAACCCCCCAGAAGAGGGACTGGACCTCCGAGTTCTCCCGCTGTATGCGGAGCCACTCCCAGAAGTCCGGGTGCTCTATGGGGAGGTAGGCGGCGCACTGGCCCCGGCGGGTAGAGCCCTGGTTGAAGACCTCTATAACCCGGTCAAAGAGGGAGGCGAAGGCATAGGAGCCGTTGCTCTCCCCGTTGTCCCGGATGGGGGCTCCCCGGGGCCTGAGGGACCCCAGGTAGACGGAAGTGCCCCCACCCTGCTTGCTCATCATGCCGATCTCCGCCACCGCCTTCAGGATGGAGGCGGTGTCATCCTCCACGTAGGTACCGTAGCAGGAGATGGGCAGGCCCCGCCTGAGACCGTAGTTGGCCCAGATGGGGGTGGCCAGGGAGTACCACCCCCGGGCCATGTAAGCCTGGAACTTCTGGGAGAAACCCTCGATCCCCGTGAGGGCCTCGGCCCGGTCGGCGATCTGCCGCACCCGCTCCTCCACCGTCACCCCGGGGAGGAGGTAGCCCCGACGCATGTAGAGCCGCGTCCACTCGTTAACCCAGTACCAGGGTTGGTATGTGCGCTCCTTCGTGCGAAGCATGCTTCCCCCTAGAAAAGGTCCTCCGGATCGTAGCCCTGCACCCTGCGGGCATAGGCCACGCTCCGCTTGTTGAAGAAGTCCACCTCCTTGTCGGCCAGGAGTTCCAGCTGGAACCACTCCGTGTCCCTGAGGAGGTCACTGTCCACCCGAAAGGGCTCGGGTAGCCCGTGGAGGGCCAGAACTTGGTTGTAGCGGCTCTTAAGAAATTCCCGGGTCTCAGCGAAGCCCACCGCCTTGGGCTCCCCCCCGGCGAAAATCCATTCCAGGAGGGCCTCCTCGGCCCGATAGAACTCCTGGGCAAAGCGCAGGGCCTCCTCGGCGAAGGCCTGGCCGAAGAGGTGGGGCTCCTCCTCCCGCCAGAGGCGCAAAAGCTCCACCCCGAAGAGCCCGTGGATGTTCTCCTCCTTGCTGGTGGCCTCTATGGCGTTGGAGATGCCCTTGAAGAGGCCTTCCCTGCGGTTCAGGGCCATGAGGGCGTAGAACTGGGAGAAGAGGGAGATGTGCTCGGTGAAGGCGGAGAAGAGGAGGAGGGCCATGGCGTAGTCCCTGGGTTCCTGCTGGCGGGAGCGCTGGAGCACCTGGGAGAGGAGGTGTTGCCGGTCCTTCAGGGCTGGTTCCTCCAGGGCTTTGGGAAATAGGGCTTCCAGGGAAAGGAGGTCCAGAAGGTGGGCGTAGGCGTTGGCGTGGCGTACCTCGCTTTCCGCAAAGGTCATGCCCACCTCGGCCACCTCGGGCTTGGGGAAGACCTCATAAACCCGGGCCCAGAAGAGCTTCACGGAGAGCTCCACCTGGGCGATGGCCAAAAGGGCCCGGCGCACCAGGGAACGGACCTCCTCCCCCGAAAGGGCGTAGTCCTGGAGGTCGGCGGCGAAGCTGAACTCCGTGTGCACCCAGTAGCTGTGGCGGATGGCGTCCCGGAAGCGGAGGAACCCGGGGTACTGGTAGGGCCGGTAGTGGGACCTAGGCTCCCTCAGCATCCCTTCCCTCCCATTGGGCCCGCAGGGCCCGGGCCGCGGCCACCTCCTCCCAGCGCCGGGTCTTGAGCCCGCAGTCGGGGTTGACCCAAAGGCGGCGAGGGGGGATGTGTTGGGCATAGGCCTGGAGACGAGCCTGGATTTCCCCGGGGGTGAGGAGGAGAGGGGTGTGGACGTCGAAGGCCCCCGGTCCTACGTCCACCTCCAGGTCGGAGAGGGCCTCGAGGAAGCGGGGATCCTGACGGGCGGCCGGTGCGCTGGACAAACCACTTGCGCAGGGGCAGGCGGTAGTAGGCCTCGAGGTCCTGGGGGTCCACGGGGTAGACCCCGACCATGACCGCCAGATCCAGGAGGGGGTCGTAAAGGCTCATCTCCCCCACGGGGTAGAAGTCCACATGGGCCCCGTAGGCCGCAAGCCGCAGGGCCTCCAGGCTCTCCAGGCCCTGCAGGAAGGCCTCCCGGTCCATCCGTCCCCCCCAGAAGCCCTCCAGCAGGCTCTTGTACTCCCGGTTGGGCCCCAGCCGGGGAAGGCCGTAGGCCAGGGTCCTAACCTGCATGGCCGCCCTCCAAAGGGGGGACGGGGGTCGGCCGCCCCATGGGGTCCAGGGCCACCAGCACGAAGCCGCCCCGCGCCGCCAAGTAGGGCTCCTTGCCCTCCTCCACGGGCTCCACCCACATTTCCACCTCCACCCGCATGGAGGTGCGCCCCACCTCCACCACCCGGGCCACCAGCTCCACGATGGAGCCCACGGGCACAGGCCGCCGAAAGTCCACCGCGTCCGAGTGCACCGTGACCACCTTGCGCCGGGCATGCCGGGTGGCAGCCACAAAGGCCGCCTGATCCATCCAGGCCATGGCGGTGCCGCCGAAAAGGGTTCCGTAGTGGTTGCTTTCCCCAGGAAAAACGGGGTAGACCATGCGGGTCTCCCGCACGTTAAACCTCCCTCATCGCGCCTTCAGAGCGCAATCAGACGGGCCTAGAGCCTAAGTCTCCGGACCCAGGCGTACCCGGGTCTGCGATTTTTCTGGGAAAGAAGCAAATCAAGGTCCCACAGGCATCACCACCTTCACCCTTGCCTCGAGGGCTACGGGGCATGACCGCGAAGCGGGTACTCGGGCTTCGGGCACGGGGCCCGTTACCGTTGCGGGACAGCGCCGGACTTTCACCGGACTTCCCCCACCGCCCCTCAGCGGGGCGTCCAGACCTGTCGGCCTGGCATCGCGGCCAGGACACCCTAAGTGTTGGGCGTCCTGGAGGAGAGGGTACCACAGGTTGGGCCTGGGGTCAAGGCGCACCCCTCTGAATGGGCCCGCAGAGCAGGCACCCCCAAGCGGAGGGCCCGCTACGGGAGATCAGAGCCTTCCAAACCCAGCCCGCTCAGCCAGGGCCAGAAACCTCCTTGCTCCCTGGGGCTGGGCGGGTAGGTAGAGGTGGATGAAGCTGGCCAGGACCCGGCCGTCCGTGTACCCCTCCACCTCTTCCCCACCGGCCTGCCGCCAGGCGGGGCTTGGGGAGGGGGGTAGGTGGGCGTAGTGGAACTCGTGGCCCCTATAGACCTCGCCTTTCCTGGCCACAGGGCCATCCCGCAGGGCCACCACCTCCCGGTAGCCCAGCACAGGCCTTTCCGCCATGCGGGCCTCCCCGGGGACCCGCCCCGCCATGGGGTAAAAAGCCTCCCCTACCCAAAGGCCCTGGGCCAGGTACATGTACCCCCCGCACTCGGCCACCACGGGCCCGGGGAAACCGCGAATGGCCTCCCGCATGGCGCGGTTCTCCGAGAGCTCCCGGGCCAAGAGCTCGGGGTAGCCGCCCCCCAGGAGGAGGCCCTGAGCCTGGGGGAGGGCCTCATCGTGCAGGGGGCTGAAGGGGATGAGCTCGGCCCCCAGGGCCTCGAGGAGCTCCAGGGCCTCGGGGTAGTAGAAGCGGAAGGCCTGGTCCCAGGCGTAGGCGATGCGCACCCGGGAAGGGCGGGGCTCGGGCAGGAAGGGAGGGACGGAGGGCAGGGGCGGGGCTTCCTCCGCCAGCCGGAGAAGGGCCTCCAGGTCCCACGCCCCAGCCTGCCCTAAGGCCTCCAGGGGAGGTTCCACCTCCCCGGCCAGCACCAGGCCCAGGTGCCGCTCGGGCACCTCCAGGGTGGGGTCCCGGGGGAGCCAACCCAGGAGGGGAAGGCCGATGGCAGAAAGGGCCTCCTGCAGAACCTCCGCGTGGCGCTCCGAGCCCACCCGGTTGGCCACCACCCCCACCACCTCCACCCCGGGGCGGAAGCCCCGGAAACCCTGGACCAAGGGGGCAATGGAACCCGCCATGCCCCAGGCATCCACCACCAGGACCACGGGGGCCCGGAGGAGGACGGCCACCTGGGCGGTGGAGCCCACCCGCCCCAGGGGGTCCTTGCCGTCAAAGAGGCCCATGACCCCCTCCACCAGGGCCAGGTCCGCCCCCCGGGCCCCGTGTTGGAAGAGGGAGAGCAGGCCCTCCTCGCTGAGGAAGAAGCCATCCAGGTTGTAGGGCCTCCGGCCCGCGGCCCGCTCCAGATGGGTGGGGTCTATGTAGTCGGGGCCCACCTTGAAGGGCTGGACCCTTAGGCCCAGGGCCCGCAGGCGCTGGAGGAGGGCCAGGGCCACCGTGGTCTTCCCCGCCCCCGAGTGGGGGGCGGCCAGGAGGAGCCTAGGGATCCGCATCCTTCCTCAGGCTAAGGTACCCGTCCCGATAGGGGGTGTTTTCCACCCGCTTCCCCGTGTAGTCCGGCCCCTTCCCCCACCAGGGGGGCCCCCGCTCCCCCAGGGCCCGCTTGGCCTCGTCCACCCGCCGGCGGGCTTCCTTAAGGGCCTCGAGGTCCCCCCGCCTTTTGGCCTCCCGCACCGCCCGCCGGGCCTGCATCAGGGCCTTCACCCAGCGTGTTCGTTCCTCCGGGGGGAGGCTTGGGTCCGTGCAACGCCAGAGCCTCCCCTTGGCCACGAAGTAGCGCCCATCGGGGGTGATGGGATAGCGCATCAGTGCTCAATGCCCCGCTGGGCGGGGACTCCCTGGTCAAAGGCGTGCTTGAGCTTGCGCATCTCCGTCACCGTGTCCGCCAGCTCCAAGAGGGCCTCGGGGGCACCCCTTCCCGTCACCACCACGTGCACATGCCGGGGGCGGGCCCTGAGGGCTCCCAGGAAGTCCTCGAGGGCAATCCAGCCGTAGCGCAAGGGGTAGGTGGCCTCGTCCAGCACCAGGAGGTCCCACGCCCCGGAGAGGAGGGCCTCCTTGGCCCGCTCCCACCCCTCCCGGGCCAGCTGGGCCGAGGCCTCCAGGTCCCGGCTTCTCCAGGTAAACCCGTCCCCCAGGCCCTCTATGGGGATGCCCAGGGCCTCCAGGGCCCGGTGCTCCCCAAAGCGGGCCCCCTGGTGCTTGAGGAACTGGAAGACGCGCACCCTCAGCCCCCGCCCGTGGGCCCGGAGGGCCAGGCCGAAGGCCGCGGTGCTCTTCCCCTTGCCCTCCCCGGTGTAGACCAGGAGGAGGCCCCGCCGCTCCCCCTCAGGTTTCCCGTAGGGCCTTACCCGCCTAGGTGCCTCCATAGAGCGTAGCCTAGCAGGGCGGCCAGCTCCCCCAGGGCGATCATGGCCCCCAGGATGTCCCCGTTTAGCCCCCCCAGGCGGGCCAGGGCCAGCCGGGCCACGCCGTAGGCGGCCAGGAGGCCGAGGAGGGCGGGCAGGGGAAAGAGGAGGAAAAAGGGCAGGGCCAGGAGGGAGGGGAGGAGGAGAGGGCCCCCCCGTATGAGGGCGGCCATGCCCGGACCCAAAAGGGGGTAGCGCCGCAGGAAGGGGAGGCAGGCGAAGCGGCCAAAGCCGGGAAGGAGGAGGAGGAAGAGGGGGTCCAGGGCCAGGGCCAGCCCCTGCCAGAGGAGGAGGAGGTAGACCCCCCCCACGCCGAAGGCGAAGGGGCCCAGGTGGGGGTCCTTGAGGATGCGGAGCCGCTCCTCCCGGGGCCTTGCGCCCAAGAGGGCATCGGCAGCGTCCAGGAGGCCATCCAGGTGGAGAAAGCCCGTGAGGCCCAGGAGGAGGGCCAAAAGGAGGGCGGCCAGAAGCCCCTCGGGAAGGGGCAGGAGGGCCAGGAGGGCCAGGGGGAGGCCCAGGAGGTAGCCCACCAGGGGGAAGAAGGCCGTGCTCCGGGGGAAGTCCTCCAAAGAGGCTTCCTTGGGGGCTAAGGGGAAAACGGTGAGGAGGGCCAGGGCCAGCCGCAGGAGGCGGAGCATGGGCCTAAATAGGGCCGGAAACCCCGGCCTCGGCAAAGGTGGCCATGTGGAGGATGCGGGCCGCGGCCCGCAGGAGGGGCATGGCCAGGACCGCCCCCGTGCCCTCCCCCAAGGCCAGGTCCAGGTCCAGGAGGGGCCAGAGGCC
>NZ_AQWU01000051.1 GCF_000376265.1 Thermus igniterrae ATCC 700962 | reverse complement strand
CGTGGCCAGTAGTCCCCACGCACGTGGGGATGGACCGCTGGCTCCGGTCCGATACGAGGCCTCCACTCCGTAGTCCCCACGCACGTGGGGATGGACCGCATAGAAGCGGAAGCGGGGACGCACCCCCTGCGTAGTCCCCACGCACGTGGGGATGGACCGCCCACGGCAAGGGCGGAGCGCATGGCCTCCAGTAGTCCCCACGCACGTGGGGATGGACCGCCGAAGGCCTGGAAGACCGCCTCGGGGATAGCGTAGTCCCCACGCACGTGGGGATGGACCGTCTCCCTACGAAAGGACAGGGATGGCTACCTCGTAGTCCCCACGCACGTGGGGATGGACCATCCCGCCACTCTCCCTTACGGCCCTCGGCATAGTAGTCCCCACGCACGTGGGGATGGACCAGCCGTATCGGCTCCATCCTGGGGCTCCCCTGGGTAGTCCCCACGCACGTGGGGATGGACCTCCCTGAAGGGCGGGACATCACCGCCCCCTCCAGTAGTCCCCACGCACGTGGGGATGGACCGGCCCGCTCCTGGTCAGCTGGGGGGATACCCTCGTAGTCCCCACGCACGTGGGGATGGACCGAACCCATAGCAAGAGCCTTGCTATGGCATGGGGTAGTCCCCACGCACGTGGGGATGGACCAGGTCGGGGCTGGAATCATCCGGCCCCGACCACGTAGTCCCCACGCACGTGGGGATGGACCATGGTGGAAGCCGTGGACCCCAAAACGGTGGCCGTAGTCCCCACGCACGTGGGGATGGACCGCGCGGGGGGCTCTATGCGGACCTGGAGATGGCGTAGTCCCCACGCACGTGGGGATGGACCGCCACCACCCGCGTGTTGGAGGGGCCCCAGGTGTAGTCCCCACGCACGTGGGGATGGACCGTGGTCCTCGGCCCACGGGAGCTCGGGCTGGAAGTAGTCCCCACGCACGTGGGGATGGACCGGTGGTAGCTCTGGTCTACGGCAGGCCCGGTACAGTAGTCCCCACGCACGTGGGGATGGACCTATCTATCGTCCCTGCATCCGTTTCAGCCTGTGGTAGTCCCCACGCACGTGGGGATGGACCGTAGGCCACAACGGGGCCAGGAGCCCTGTGGCAGTAGTCCCCACGCACGTGGGGATGGACCGGATAGCGGCCACCGCGACAGTAGCCACCTGCAGTAGTCCCCACGCACGTGGGGATGGACCATCCTACCGCTTCCAACGCCCCTCCATTCTGCCGTAGTCCCCACGCACGTGGGGATGGACCAGCCATTCCTAGTTTTCCGCCTTTGGGCCCCCTGTAGTCCCCACGCACGTGGGGATGGACCGGGACTGCAAACGCCGGCACCGCCTGGAGGCAGGTAGTCCCCACGCACGTGGGGATGGACCGCTGCGGCAACGACACTCCAGGCCGGGGACGGCGTAGTCCCCACGCACGTGGGGATGGACCTGAGGGGCGGCTTTGGTGTTTGATGGAGCCATGGCCGAGGTGGAAAGCTTTACCCTGGACCACACCAAAGTGAGCGCTCCCTACGTGCGGCTGGCGGGCAGGAAGCAGGTGGGGGGCGGCCTGGTGGAGAAGTACGACCTGCGCCTGGCCCAGCCCAACCGGGAAGCCCTGCCCACAGCGGCCCTGCACACCCTGGAACACCTCCTGGCGGGCTACCTCAGGGACCACCTGGAGGGGGTCATAGACCTGTCCCCGATGGGCTGCCGCACGGGCTTTTACCTGGTGGTGGAGGGGCCTTTGGAGGAAGAAAAGGTTTTGGTGGCCTTTGAAAGGGCCCTGCGGGACGTGCTCCTCCACCAGGGGCCCATTCCCGGGGCCAGCTTCCGGGAGTGCGGCAACTACCGGGACCACGACCTGGAAGCGGCTAGGGCCTGGGCCGAGCGGGTGCTGCGCCAGGGGCTTAGGGTGCAGGCCACGGTGCCCCTGGAGGAGGCATGACCGCCTTCTTCGCCGCGGAGCCTGAGGAGGCAGAGGCCCTGCGCCGGGCCCTGGGGGCAGAGGAGCCCCTCGAGGCCCCCTTCCCCCTGCACCGGGGGGAGGGGGTGCTGGTGGCGGAAACCGGGGTGGGCAAGGTGGCCGCGGCCATGGCCGTGGCCCACGTGCTCACCCGGCTTGCCCCCAAGGAGAGCTTTTTCCTGGGGGTGGCCGGGGCCCTGGACCCCACCCTGAGGGCCCTGGACCTCCTCCTGGCGGAACGGGCGGTGCAGTGGGACGTGGACCTTACCCCCTTTGGGCGGGCCCCGGGGGAGACGGCCTTCGGGGTGCGCTTCTTCCCCTCGGACCCTACCCTTCTGGCCCGGGCAGAAGGGGCGGCCCAGGCCCTGGGGCTTTCCCACAGGCGCGGGGTGGTGGCCACGGGGGACCGCTTTTTGGCCCAGGCGGAGGAGGCCAGGAGGCTACAGGCCCTTCACGGGGCCCACGCCGTGGAGATGGAGGGGGCGGCGGCCCTCATGGTGGCCTGGCGCTTCCGCCACCCCATGGCCCTGGTCCGGGCGGTGACGGACGGGGCGGGGGAGGGGGCGGCCTTGGACTTCCAGGCCTTTTTGCGGGAGGCCTCGAGGCGGCTCGGCCTCCTGGCCCGGGCCCTCGTATACTGAAAGGGGGGTCTCCCTATGGAAATAAGGCTCTTCACGGGGAACGCGCACCCCGATCTGGCCCGGCGGGTGGCGGTGGCCCTGGGGGTTCCCTTGGGCCAGGCCCTGGTGGACCGTTTCCCCGATGGGGAGGTGCGGGTGCGGCTTCTGGAGAGCGTCCGCGGCGACGACGTCTACCTCATCCAGCCCACCAGCCCCCCGGTGAACGACCACCTCATGGAGCTCCTCCTCCTGGCGGATGCCGCCCGCCGGAGCTCGGCGGGGCGCATCAACGCCGTCATCCCCTACTTCGGCTACGCCCGGCAGGACAAGCAGACGGAGGGGCGGGAGCCCGTAAGCGCCAAGCTGGTGGCCAACCTCCTGGAGACCGTGGGGGTCCACCGCATCATCGCCATAGACCTCCACGCCCCCCAGATCCAGGGCTTCTTTGACATCCCCGTGGACCACCTCTCCGCCGTCCGCCTCTTCGCCCGCTACCTCAAGGAGCAGGGGTATGCGGAAAACGCCGTGGTGGTCTCCCCGGATGCCGGGCGGGCGGAGGAGGCCCGGAGGCTGGCGGAGCGGCTGGGCCTGCCCTTGGCCATGCTGGCCAAGCGCCGCCACGGCCCCCGGGAGACCTCCGTCACCTACGTCATCGGGGACGTGGCGGGCAAGCGCCCCCTGGTCATAGACGACATCGTCTCCACCGGGGGCACCATACGGCGGGGGGTGGAGGCCCTCCTCCTGGCCGGGGCCCTGCCCGAGGTGGTGGTCATGGCCACCCACCCGGTGCTGGTGGGGGAGGCCCGGGAAAACCTGGCCCACCCCGCCATCCGCGAGGTCATCTTCACCGACACCATTCCCCTGCGGGATGGGGGCTATACCGTGCTCTCCACCGCCGAGCTCCTGGCCCAGGCCATCCGCCACGTGCACACCAACCAGTCCGTGAGCGCCCTCATCTGAGCAGGTACCGGGGGGATGTGGTAAGCTTTTCTTCGTGTGCCCCTTGGGGGGCAGGGTCCTTTAGGGAGGAGCCATGGAGTATCGCCTGAAAGCCTACTACCGGGAGGGGGAGAGCCCCGCGGCCTTGCGCCGGGGGGGTAAGCTCCCCGGGGTGATGTACAACAAGAGCCTCAACAAGAAGGTCTACGTGGAGCTGGGGGAGTTTGACAGGGTTTTCCGCCAGGCCTCCATCCACCACGTGATCGTCCTGGAGCTTCCCGATGGGGAGCTTCCCACCCTGGTGCGCCAGGTGAACCTGGACAAGCGCCGGCGCCGCCCCGAGCACGTGGACTTCTACGTCCTCTCCGACGAGCCCGTGGAGATGTACATTCCCCTGCGCTTCGTGGGCACGCCCCAGGGGGTGCGGGAGGGCGGGGTGCTCCAGGAGGTGCACCGGGACATCCTGGTGCGGGTCTCCCCCCGGAACATCCCCGAGTTCATTGAGGTGGACGTCTCCGGCCTGGGCATCGGAGACAGCATCCACGCCGCGGACCTGAAGCTCCCCGAGGGGGTGAAGCTGGCCGTCTCCCCCGAGGAGACCATCGCCGCGGTGGTGCCTCCGGAGGACGTGGAGAAGCTGGCGGCGGAGGCCCTCGAGGCCCCGGCCGAGCCCGAGGTCATCAAGAAGGGGAAGAAGGAGGAGGAGTAAGGCCTACCCGCCCCGGCCAGGGCTGGGGTGGGAGCTGGGTGGCCCAGGTCGCTTTGGCCTGGGCCTAGCCTGTACCCTTGGCGGAGGAGGGCATGTTTTTGGTGGTGGGTCAGGGCAACCCGGGGGAGCGGTACGCCAGAACCCGGCACAACGTGGGCTTCATGGTCCTGGACCGCTTGGGCCTTTCCTTCCGCAGGCAGGGGGAGGCCCTGGTGGCCGAGGCCGAGGTGGGGGGGGTGAAGGGCTTTTTCCTCAAACCCCTCACCTACTACAACCTCACCGGCCAGGCGGTGGCCCCGTGGGTGCGTTTTTACAAAATCCCCCCGGAACGCCTCCTGGTGGTCCACGACGAGATGGACCTGCCCTTGGGCCGCCTCCGCTTCAAGGCCGGGGGGGGCACCGCGGGCAACCGGGGGCTCATCTCCATCGCCGAGGCCCTGGGGACCACGGCCTTCCACCGCCTGCGCATCGGTATCGGCAAGCCCCCGGCCAAGGAGCTTGGGGCCCAGTACGTCCTTTCCCCCTTCCTTCCCGAGGAGTGGCCCCTGGCGGAGAGGGTGCTGGAGGTGGCCAAGGAGGCCGTGCGTTGCTGGGCCAAGGAGGGGCTTCTCCCCTGCGCCGACCGCTACAACGGCCTGGACCTGCGCCAGGAGGCTAAGCTTTAGGCATGACGGTTTCCCGGGTTCTCCTGATCGCCGGGGGGAGGAGCGCGGAGCACGAGGTCTCCCTGCTTTCCGCCGAGGGGGTGTTGCGGCACATCCCCTTTCCCACGGAGCTGGCGGTGATCGCCAAGGATGGGCGCTGGCTTTTGGGCCAGCGGGCGGAAGAGGCCCTGAGGGCCAAGGTGGCCCCCGTGGGGGAACACCCCTTCCCACCCCCCCTGGACTGGGACCGCTATGGGGTGGTCTTCCCCCTGCTCCACGGCCCCTTCGGCGAGGACGGCACCCTGCAGGGCTTCCTGGAGCTCCTGGGCAAGCCCTACGTGGGGGCCGGGGTGGCGGCCAGCGCCCTCTGCATGGATAAGGACCTCTCCAAGCGGGTCCTGGCCCAGGCGGGCATCCCTGTGGTGCCCTGGGTGGCGGTCCACCAGGGGGAGCGCCCCTACGTCCCCTTTGAGCCTCCCTTCTTCGTCAAGCCCGCCAACACCGGCTCCAGCATCGGCATCCGCCGGGTGGAGGACTACGCCGCCTTGGAGGAGGCCCTGGAGGAGGCCTTCCGCTACGACCGGAAGGCGGTGGTGGAGAAGGCCCTGCCCCGGGTGCGGGAGCTGGAGGTGGGGGTCCTGGGGAACGTCTTCGGGGAGGCCAGCCCCGTGGGGGAGGTGCGCTACCAGGCCCTCTTCTACGACTACGAGACCAAGTACACCCCGGGCCGGGCCGAGCTCCTCATCCCCGCCCCCCTGGACCCCGGCACCCAGGAGACGATTCAGGAGATGGCCCTTTTGGCCTACAAGCTCCTGGGCATCCGGGGCATGGCCCGGGTGGACTTCTTCCTCTCCGAAGGGGAGCTGTACCTGAACGAGATCAACACCATCCCCGGCTTCACCCCCACCAGCATGTACCCCCGGCTCTTTGAGGCCGGCGGGGTTCCTTACCCCGAGCTCCTCCGGCGCCTGGTGGAGCTGGCCCTGGCGTAGACCCCGCACGGGGAGGCTCCCTTTCCCTTAGAATGGCCCTAGAAGGGAAAGGGGGCTTTATGGAGCTTTTGGAGCGGCTCGGCCTTGGGAGCAGGCGGGTCCTCATCCTGCACCACGACGACCTGGGCCTGACCCACGCCCAGAACGGGGCCTACAGCGCCCTGGGCCTTCCCACGGGGAGCGTGATGGTGCCGGGGGCCTGGGCCCCGGCGGTGCGGGGGGCGGACCTGGGGGTGCACCTCACCCTCACCAGCGAGTGGCAGGCCCCCAGGCTACGCCCCCTCACGGCCGGGGAGAGCCTGAGGGACGAGGCGGGGTATTTCCCCAGCACCCTGGAGGCCCTCTGGCAGAGGGCCAGGGCCGAGGAGGTGGAGCGGGAGCTTAGGGCCCAGATAGAAGCGGCCCAGCGGCTCTTTTCCCCCACGCACCTGGACACCCACCAGGGGGCGGTGATGCGGCCGGATTTGGCGGAGGTCTACCTCAGGTTGGCCCAGGCGTACCGCCTGGTTCCCCTCATCCCCGATACCCTCGAGGGCCTAGGGGTTCCCCCGCCCTTTCTGCCGGAGCTGGAGCGGCTCATGGCGGAGGCGCCCTTCCCTCGGGTGCGCTTTCTGGACCCCTACGGCCTTCCCCCCGAGGAGCGGCTTGGGTTCTACCTGGGCCTGGCCCACCTTCCCTCCGGGCTTTACTACCTGGCCCACCACAGCGCCCTCCCCACCCCCGAGGGCCGGGCCCTCCCCGACTGGGCCACCCGAGAGGCGGACTACTTCGCCCTGGCCCACCCCGAGGTGCGGCGGGTCTTGGCGGAGTTCCACCCCCTCACCTGGCGGGCGGTGCGGGAGGCCCTGAAGGAGGGATGGCGGTGAAGGCCTGGCGCTACGCTTCGGGCCAGTTGGGCCTCACCCTGGTCTCCGAGAGCTTCGGCACCTACCTGGCCTTCTTTTACCTGGAAAAACTGGGGCTTTCCGCCGCCTTCTACGCCCTGGCCCGCACGGTCTACGCCGCCTGGGATGCCCTCAACGACCCCCTTTTCGGCCACCTCTCGGACCGCACCAAGACCCCCTGGGGCCGGCGCCGCCCTTGGCTTTTGCTGGGCCTTCCCCTTTTCCTCCTCCTCTACCTCCTGGTCTTCTGGGTGCCGGACTGGGCCAAAAGCCCATCGGTCCTGCCCTACTACTTTGCCCTGGCCATCGTCCTTTACGAGACCGCGGCCACCGTGGTCTGGACCAACTACGGCGCGCTTTTCCCCGAGATGTTCCGGGGCCTGGCCGAGAGGGCCAGCGCCGCGGCCCTGCGCCGGGGCACGGAGCTTTTCGGCCTCATCCTGGGCATCGCCCTGGCCCCGGTGGTCTACGCCCAGGTGGGCTTTTTCGGCATGGCCCTCCTCTTTGGCGGGCTGGCCCTCTTCGCCTTCCTCTTCTTCCTCAGGGGGGTGGAGGAGGACCCCAAGGCGGAAAGCGGCCTGGGCCTTCTGGCCTCCTTCCGCCTGGTCTTCGCCAACCGGGCCTTCTGGGTGGCGGCTTTGGTGGCCCTCCTTTTTGAGTTTGGCCGCACGGTGATCCAGACGGCCATGGCCTTCTACGCCAAGCACAGCCTGGGCCTGCCCGAGGCCGCCACCACCTTCCTCTTCGCCGCGGTCTTCCTGATGGCCCTGCCTTCGGTGTTCCTCTGGGGGCGGCTGGCGCGGGCCCTGGGGGGGAAGCGGGCCTGGCGGCTGGCCCACCTCCTCATGGGGCTGGCCGCCCTCCTCCTCTTCCTGCCGCAAAGCCTCCTCCCCGCCCTCTTGGTGGGGGCCCTGGTGGGGGTGGGCTTTGCCGGGGTGCGGGTCACGGGGGAGGTGGTGATGGCCAAGGTCATTGACCTGGACGCGGAAAGGACGGGAACGCGGCGGGAAGGGGCCTACTACAGCCTGGTGGGGCTCATGGGGCGGCTTTCCGGGGCCATGGTGGGGATGGCCTTTGCCCTTTTAGGTCCCCTCTTCGGCTACGTGAGCGGGGAAAACCCGGGGCCGAACCCGGGGTTGGCCTTCCGCTTCCTTATCTCCGTGGTCCCCGGGGTGGCCATCCTCCTGGCCTACGGCCTCACCGCCCTCTTCCCCCACGAGGTACGGGAGTAGGCCATGCGGGGTCTGGCCAAGGTCTTGCACAACGCGGTGCGGATGGCCTGGCTCCTCGGGCCCAGCATCCTGGGCCAGGCGGTGCGCTACGCCTGGGTACGGGACCGGCTGGAGGGCAGGCCCCAGGAGCCCCGCTGGCAGGGGGTGGGGCGGCCCCTGGGCCTGGAGCCCATCCCTGGTGGGGTTCGCGTCCGCTTCCTCGAGGCCGAGCTCAGGGCGGTCTTCCTGGGGGAGGACCTCCTCTGCCTCGCCTGGGCCCCGGAGGAGGCCCTGCCCCCTTATGCCCTGGCGGAGCCCCTGGAGCCCTTTGAGCCCCAGCGCTTGGGGGAGGACCTCCTCAAGACCCCCCGCATGGCCCTGAGGGTGGGGGAGGAGGGCCTGGAACTGCTGGATGCCCAAGGACGGCTTCTGCGGCGGGAGGCCTACCCCCAGATGGCCTCTTGGGGGGCGCACCGGGCCTGGCGGTACCGGGTGGCCCTGGCCCCTGGGGAGCGGGTCTTAGGCCTGGGGGAGCGGGCCTTTCCCCTGGACCGGCGGGGTGGGGTTTTCCGCCTCTGGAACCGGGACCCCGGGGGAAGTTATGGCCCGGGGGAGGATCCCTTGTACCTTTCCGTGCCCCTCTGGCTTTCCCTCCTGCCCGAAGGGGGGTACCTGGCCTTCTATGAGAACCCCGCCGAGGGCCTGGTGGATCTGCGGGGAGAGGAAGGCCTGGTGGCCTTTTATGGGGGGCCTTTCCGCTACTACCTAGTCCCGGGCCCTTTGGAGGAGGCCCTTGCCCGCTACCTCCGCCTCACCGGCCTGCCCTCCCTGCCCCCCCGCTGGGCCTTGGGGTTTCACTTCGCCCGCTGGGGACTTAAGACCCAGGAGGAGGTGGAAGGGGTGGTGGCGGGCTTTTTGGAGCGGGGCCTACCCCTTAGGGCCATCCACCTGGACATTGACCACATGCGGGGCTACCGGGTCTTCACCGTAGACGAGGCCCGTTTCCCCGACTTCCCCGGCATGGTGGCCCGCTTCCGGGCCCAGGGGGTGCGCACGGTGCTCATCCTGGACCCGGGGGTCAAGAGGGAGGCGGGTTTTCCCCCCTACGAGGAGGGGCTCCGGGAGGGGGTCTTCTGCCGCCTGCCCTCCGGGGAGGTCTTCCAGGGGCCGGTCTGGCCTCACCTGGCCGCCTTCCCCGACTTCACCCACCCCAGGGCCCGGGCCTGGTGGGGGGAGAAGGTGGGGGATTTCCTGGAGAATGGGGTTTCCGGCTTCTGGCTGGACATGAACGAACCGGCCCTCTTCGCCGCCTGGGGGGAACCCACCTTCCCCAGGGGGGTGCGCCACGCCCTCGAGGGCCAAGGCGGGGACCACCTCCTGGCCCATAACCTCTATGGCCTCCTCATGGCCCGGGCTACCTGGGAAGGATTTCGGGAACGTGCCCCGGAAGGGCGCCCCTTCCTCCTCACCCGCTCGGGGTTTGCCGGGGTACAGCGCTACGCCTGGGCCTGGACCGGGGATGTGGAGAGCACCTGGGAGGGGCTCAGGACCACCCTGCGGGCCCTTCTGGGGCTTTCCCTCTCCGGGGTGCCCTTTGTGGGTTCGGACATCGGGGGGTTCAGCGGCAACCCTAGCCCTGAGCTTTATCTGCGCTGGTTTCAGCTGGCCGCCCTCACCCCCTTTTTCCGCCAGCACTCCGCCTTTTGGACCAGGCGCCGGGAGCCTTGGCGCCTGGGGGAGGAGGTGCTGGAGGGGGTAAGGGAGGCCCTCGCCCTCCGGGAGGCCCTCCTACCCTACCTCTACACCCTGGCCTGGCGGGCGGCCCGGGAAGGAAGGCTTCTCCTCCGGCCCCTCTTCCTGGACGGGGGGCCCTACACCGAGGAGGCCTTTGGGCTGGGGGAGGCCCTCCTGGTGGCCCCGGTACTGGAGGAGGGGGCCCGGGCTAAGGAGGTACCCCTGCCCCGGGGGGTCTGGTATGCCTGGGGGGAGGACCGGCTCTGGGAGGGGCCGGGCTGGGTGCGGCTTCCTGCTCCCCTCACCGCCATCCCCCTTTTGGTGCGGGCGGGTAGCGCCTTGCCCCTTTTGGAGGGGGAGGGCTTGGTCCTCCACCTCTACCCGGGGATGGAGGGGGCGGAAGGGGTTCTCTTCTGGGACGAGGGGGATGGGGAAGGCCCCCACCGGGAGGACCGCTTCCGCCTCCTGCCTGCGCAAGGAGGTTTCCGCCTCCTTTGGGAAGCGGAAGGGGCCTACCCCTGGCCCTGGAGGGAGCTTGGCCTGAGGCTCTTTGGCAGGAGGCTCCGGGGGGCTTGGGTGGGGGGCCGTTTGCTGGAAGCAAAGGAGGGGCGGGTGTGGCTTCCTCCCTTTGAGGAGGCCTTTTTGGAGGTGGTGGCATGAGGCTGGAGCGGGCGCTCTTTTTGGCCCACGGGGCCGAGGAGCCCGAGGGGCTTCCTGAGGCGGGGTGGCGGGAGGTGGCCCTGCCCCACCAGTGGAGCCTGGAGGGCCTCGAGGCCGAGGTGGGCTGGTACCGGCTGGAGCTCCCGGAAGGGGAGGGGCGGCGTTTCTTGCGCGCTTGGGGCGACTACTACCAGGAGGCCTGGCTGGAGGGGCGCCCCTTGGGGCGGCACGAGGGGTACTTCTTCCCCTGGCTCCTGGAGCTTCCCCCGGGGCGGGAGCTTTTCCTGAGGGTTTCCGCCCCCAAGGAGCCCCTGGGCCAGTGGCCCCGCTTCAAGCGGCAGATCAAGGGGGTGTTCGGCCAGCACGACTGCCGCCCGGGGGGGACCACGGAGCGGGGCCAGGAGCGGGGCACCGGGGGGCTTTGGGGGGGTGTGGAGCTCTTCTTTCATCATGAGGTGGCCCTCTTGGCCCTCACCCACCGCCTCTACCCCCGGGCGGGGGGATGGCGGCTTCTGGTGCGGCTTCTCCTGGACACCCCTGGGCCTTTTCGGGAAGCGGTACGCCTTTCCCTCCAGCCGGAGAACTTCCCCGGGGAGGCCCTGGAGAAGGAGGCGGTGCTGGAGGGGGCGGGGGGACGGGCCTGGGGGGAGGTGGTCTGGGACCTGCCCGCCATGCCCCTTTGGGAGGTGTGGGAGCGGGGCTTTCCCCATCTCTACCGCCTCGAGGCCAGCCTGCTGGGTGCCACCCTGGCCGCCCCCTTAGGCTTCCGCACCGTGGCCCTGGACCCTGAGGGCTGGCTTCTCCTGAACGGCCGGCGGCTCTTCCTGAGGGGCACCAACGCCATCCCCACCCAGTGGCTGGCGGGCTACACCGAGGCCCAGGCGCAAAGGGACGTGGCCCTCCTCAAGGAGGCCCACCTGAACGCCGTGCGGGTCCACGCGCACATCACCCACCCCGCCTTCTACCAGGCCTGCGACCGGGAGGGGATTCTGGTCTGGCAGGACTTTCCCCTGCAGTGGGGCTACGCCCCGGACGAGGCCTTCGCCCAGGAGGCGGTGCGCCAGGCACGGGCCATGGTGGAGGCCCTGGGGGCCCACCCCTCCATCTACCTCTGGTGCGCCCAGAACGAGCCCACCCACGGCCGCCATACCCTGGGGCCCCTCCTGGCGGGGGAGATCCGCGCCCAGGACCCCACCAGGCCGGTGAAGGAGGCCTCGGACTTCCGGGAGCACCCCTACCCCGGCTGGTACTGGGGCCACCTGCGGGACTTCCTGGCCCTGCCGGGGGCACCCCTGCCCTCGGAGTTCGGGGCCCAGGCCCTGCCCCGGGCGGAGCTCCTCAGGCGGGTCCTGGGGGAGGCCGCCTGGCCCCCTCAGTGGGAGGCCTACGCCTACCACAACTTCCAGCCCCACGAGACCTTCCGGGTGGCGGGGGTGGAGGTGGGGGACAGCCTGGAGGCCTTTGTGGAAAACTCCCAGGACTACCAGGCGAGGCTCCTCAGTTTTGCCGTCCACGCCTACCGCCGGGCCAAGGGGAAGGTCGTGGGCTACTTCCAGTTCATGTTCTTTGAGCCCTGGGAGGGGATTACCTGGGCGGTCCTGGACGTGGAGCGGGTGCCCAAGAAGGGGTTTTACGCCCTCAAGGAGGCCAGCTCCCCCGTCCTCCTCTCCCTGGTGCCCTACCGGGAGCGGGTGGAGGTGGGGGGGCCTCCCCTCATGGAGGCCTGGGTGGTGAACGACCTGGACCGGCCCCTGGCCCTCCAGGTGCGCCTTTGGCTGGAGGGAAGGGAGCAGCTTGACCTCCTGGCGGAGGAGGTGGCCCTAGGAGCGGGGGAGGTGCGGCGGGTGTTTCAGCTCATGGGGCTTTGGGAGGAACCCCTCGAGGTCCAGGCCCGCTGGGCCCCCCTGCAGGAGGCCTTAAGGGGCCTTCCCCCGGGGCCCTACCGCCTGGTGGGGGAGGCCTGGGAGGGAGAGCGGCTTTGGTCGCGGCAGGTCCTCCTCCTGGAGTACCTGGAGCCCATCCTGCCCCCCGGGGTGGCGTGGTGATGGGGGCTGGGGGGAGGAGGGTGAGGGGGTAGGACGCCTTAAGCTGAACTTGGACTATGAGCCCCTTTTATAGGCGTATCCACCGCAAGCCAGATGGCCGGGAGCTCATCCTCTACGCCCTGGAGCCCCTCGAGGCCCCCCCTCTGCCCGAGCCCGAGGAGGCCTCCGCCCCTGCCCCCCACCTCCGCTACCATCCCCTGCGGGGGGAGTGGGTGGTCTACGCCGCCCACCGCCAGGAGCGCACCTTCCTCCCCCCCAAGGAGCACTGCCCCCTCTGCCCCAGCCAGCCAGGGGGATTTCCCACGGAGATCCCCTTCCCCACCTTCCAGGTGGCCGTCTTTGAAAACCGCTTTCCCTCCCTGGTCCCCACCCCCCCGCCTCCCCCTGAGGGCCTGCCCGTGCCCGCGGGGGAGGCCAGAGGCCGCTCTGAGGTGGTGGTCTATACCCCGGCCCATGTGGGCAGCCTGGCCACCCTCTCCGAGGAGGAGAGGCTCCTCCTGGCCTGGGTCTGGCGCGACCGTTACGCCGCCCTTTACGCCCAGGAGGGGGTGCGCTTCGTCATGCCCTTTGAGAACCGGGGGGAGGCCGTGGGGGTGACCCTGCACCACCCCCACGGCCAGGTCTACGCCTACCCCTTCGTGCCCCCCCTCCTGGAGCGGGAGGCCCGGGCCTTCCGGGAGAGGCCGGTGCTCCTGGAACTCCTGCCCCATCTGGAGCCCTACCGGGTGGACGGGGAGGAGGGTTTTTGGGCCTTCGTCCCTCCCTTTGCCCGCTACCCCTTTGAGGTCTGGGTGGTTCCCGAGGAGCGCCACCCCGGGCCCTGGACCTTCAGCGAGGGGGAGATGGCCGCCTTTGCCCGGCTCCTGGGCCGGGTGGTGGCCCGCTACGACGCCCTCTACGGCGAGCCCTTCCCCTACGTGATGGCCTTCCACGCCGCCCCCCTGGGGGAGGAGCGCACCTTCCACTTCCACGTGGAGTTCTACCCGCCCAGGCGCACCAAGGAGAAGCTCAAGTTCCTGGCGGGCACCGAGCTTGGGGCGGGGACCTTCGTGGTGGACGCCCTGCCCGAGGACACCGCCAGGAGGCTAAGGGAGGCCTTATGAGACGGTACCTTTTGGCCTTGGACCAGGGCACCACCAGCAGCCGCGCCTTCCTCTTCACCCCAGAGGGAGAGGTGGTGGCCATGGCCCAGCGGGAGCTCACCCAGCACTACCCGGAGCCGGGCTGGGTGGAGCACGACCCCCAGGAGATCTGGGAGGGCCAGCTTTGGGCGGCCCGGGAGGCCTTGCGGCGGGCCGGGGTGGGGGGGGAGGAGGTCATCGCCCTGGGCCTCACCAACCAGCGGGAGACCACCCTGGTCTGGGAGCGGGATACGGGGCGGCCCCTCCACCGGGCCATCGTCTGGCAGGACCGGCGCACCGCCCCCCTGTGCGAGGCCCTCAAGGCGGAGGGGCTGGAACCCCTCTTTCGGGAGCGCACGGGCCTCCTCCTGGACCCCTACTTCTCGGGGAGCAAGCTGGCCTGGCTCCTCGAGGCCCTCCCCGGCCTCCGGGAGAGGGCTGAGCGGGGGGAGGTCCTCTTCGGCACCGTGGACACCTGGCTCCTCTACCGCCTCACCGGGGGCAGGGTCCACGCCACCGACCCCAGCAACGCCAGCCGCACCCTCCTCTTCAACCTCCACACCCTCTCCTGGGACGAAGAGCTTCTGGAGGCCCTGGGCATCCCCCGGGCCATGCTCCCCGAGGTGCGCCCCTCGGACGGGGACTTCGGCGAGACCCTGCCCGGGCTCTTCGGGGCCGCCATCCCCATCCGCGGGGTCTTGGGGGACCAGCAGGCGGCCCTCTTCGGCCAGGCGGCCCTGGACCCGGGGGAGGGGAAGTGCACCTACGGCACCGGGGCCTTTCTCCTCCTGAACACCGGGGACGGGCCGGCCTCTCCCCCGGAGGGCCTCCTCACCACCCTGGCCTGGGTCATGGGGGAAAGGCCCACCTACGCCCTGGAGGGAAGCGTCTTCGTGGCGGGGGCGGTGGTGGGGTGGCTGAGGGACCTGGGCCTGGTGCGGGAGGCCAAGGAGGTGGAGGCCCTGGCGGGGGAGGTGGCGGACACGGGCGGGGTCTACCTGGTGCCCGCCTTCATCGGCCTGGGGGCCCCCCACTGGGACCCCTACGCCCGGGGGGCCATCCTGGGCCTCACCCGGGGGACGGGGCGGGCCCACCTGGCCCGGGCGGCCCTGGAGGGGGTGGCCTTCCAGGTGGGGGAGGTGGCCCTGGCCATGGCGGAGGCCGCGGGGGTGCCCCTGAGGGAGCTTAGGGTGGACGGGGGGATGGCGGCCAACGCCCTCTTCCTCCAGATCCAGGCCGACCTCCTGGGGGTGCCGGTCCTGCGGCCTAGGGTGACGGAGACCACCGCCCTGGGGGCGGCCCTGATGGCCGGGGTGGGGGCGGGGGCCCTGGACCTGGAAGGGGTCCGGGGGGCCTGGCGGGAGGAGGCCCGCTTCCTCCCCCAGATGCCTGAAGCCAGGCGCCAGGCCCTCTTCCTGGGCTGGCGGCGGGCGGTGGCGCGGGCCATGGGCTGGGCCCGGGAGGAGGGATGACCCCGGAGCGGGCGGCCCTTTGGGAAAGGCTGGGGGAGGAGTTTGACCTCTTGGTCATCGGCGGGGGGGCCACGGGGGCAGGGGTGCTCTGGGAGGCCACCCTGCGGGGCCTAAAGGCGGCCCTGGTGGAGGCGGGGGACTTCGCCTCGGGCACCAGCAGCCGCTCCACCAAGCTCCTCCACGGGGGGGTGCGCTACCTGGAGCTGGCCCTAAGGCGCCTGGACCGGCGCCAGCTCCGGCTGGTGGTGGACGCCCTCAGGGAGCGCAAGGTGGTCATGGGCCTGGCCCCCCATCTGGCCCGGCCCCTCCGCCTCCTCACCCCCCTCTTCCGTCCCCTCGAGGTCCCCTACTACTGGACCGGCCTAAGGCTCTACGACCTTCTGGCGGGCGGGCGGCGCCTGGGGGCGAGCCGCTACGCCTCCCCCCGGGAGGTGCGGGCCCTCTTCCCCGACCTGCCCCCCACCCTGGGAGGGGTCCTCTACTGGGACGGCCAGTTCCTGGACTACCGGCTGAACCTGGCCCTGGTCCTCTCCGCCCTGGCGCGGGGGGCGGTGGCCCTGAACCATGCCGAGGCCACCGGTTTCCTCCTCCGGGGGGGACGGGTGCAGGGGGCGGTGGTGCGCGACCGCCTCATGGGGCGGGAGCGGGAGGTCTGGGCCAAGGCGGTGGTGAACGCCGCCGGCCCCCAGGCGGACCGGGTGCGCCGCCTCCTGGACCCCGCGCTTCCCCCCCTCCTTACCCCCTCCAGCGGGGCCCACCTGGTCCTGGACTACCCCCTGGAGGTGGGCCTCCTCCTCCCCCGCACCCGGGACGGCCGCGTCCTCTTCCTCCTGCCCTATGGGGGCCGGGCCCTCCTGGGCACCACCGACCTTCCTGCCCCGCCCACCCCCTGCCCCCTGCCCCAGGAGGCGGAGGTCCAGTACCTCCTGGAGGAGGTGCGCCCCTACCTGGGGGACCTCTCGGGCCGGGTGCGGGCCGCCTGGTCCGGGCTCAGGCCCCTGGTGGGCCAGGGGGAGACCCGGTTTCTGGTGCGCGACCACCTGGTCCGGGAGGAGCGGGGGCTTTACACCCTGGTGGGGGGGAAGTGGACCACCTTCCGCCTCATGGCCCTGGACCTAGTGGAACGGGTGGCGGCGGACCTGGGCTGGCGCCTCCCTCCCTCCTCCAGCCACCGCACCCCCCTCCTGGGGGTGGGACCCCGGCCCCCCCTGCCCGAGGGGGTGGGGGAGCGGCTTTACGCCCATTACGGGGCCCTGGCCGCCCAGGTCCTGGCCCTGGGGGAGCGCCCCCTACTGCCCGGGCGGCCCTACCTCGAGGGGGAAGTGGTCTGGGCGGTGCGGCGGGAGCTGGCGGCGAAGCCCCTGGACGTCCTGGCCCGCCGGCTGGGCCTGGCCTTTTTGGACGGGGAGGCGGCGGCGGAGGCCCTGCCCCGGGTGGCCCACCTCATGGCCCCCCTCCTGGGCTGGAACGAGGAGAAGAAGGAGGCCCTCCTGGAGGAGGCCAGGAGGGCCTTGCCCGGGCTTTGCTAGCTATTCCTCCGTGCTCCTTTGCACCGCCTGGGCCTCCTTCAGGATGGCCCGGACCCTTTCCCCGGGGATGGTTTCCTCCCGGAGGAGCTCCTCGGCGATGCGGTGCATGGCCTCCGCGTGCTCCAGGAGGACCTGCCGGGCCTTGGCGTAGGCCTCGTCCAGGATCTGCCGGATGTCCTGGTCAATGAGGCGGGCGGTCTCCTCGGAGTGGTCCTTCTTCTTGGCGATCTCCTCCCCCAGGAAGATGGGGCCGGAGTCCGAGCCCCAGGCGATGTTGCGGAAGTGCTCCCCCATGCCCCAGTCCAGGACCATGCGCTTGGCCAGTTGGGTGGCCCGTTTGAAGTCGTCCTGGGCGCCAGTGGTCACCGTGCCGGTGAAGAGCTCCTCCGCCACCCGGCCGGCCATGAGGACGGCGAGCTCGTCCATGAGGTGGTCGCGGGAGACCAGGACCCGCTCCTCGGGCTTGCTCCAGCGGGCCCCCAGGGCCATCCCCCGGGGCACGATGGAGACCTTCTCTGTCTTGTCCGCGTGGGGCAGGACCTCCCCCACCACCGCGTGCCCCGCCTCGTGGTAGGCCACGGCCCGGCGCTCCTCCTCGGAGAGCTTCAGGGCGGGGCGCTCCAGGCCCAGGACGATCTTGTCCAGGGCCTTCAGGAAGTGGGCCTTCTGGATGCGCCTCTCCCCCTCGCGGGCGGCCAGCAGGGCTGCCTCGTTCACCAGGTTCTTCAGGTCGGCCCCCGAGAAGCCCGGGGTGAGGTGGGCCAGCTCCAGGGCGTCCACGTCCTCGGCCACGGGCTTGTTGCGCATGTGCACCAGGAGAATCTCCTTGCGCTCCTCCAGGGCGGGAAGCCCCACCACCACCTGGCGATCAAAGCGCCCCGGGCGCAGGAGGGCGGGGTCCAGGATGTCCGGGCGGTTGGTGGCGGCCAGGACGATCACGCTGGTGTCCTTCTCAAACCCGTCCATCTCCGAGAGGATCTGGTTTAGGGTCTGCTCCCGCTCGTCGTGGCCTCCGCCGATGCCCGCTCCCCGCTTGCGGCCGATGGAGTCCAGCTCGTCAATGAAGATGATGCTGGGGGCGTTGCGGCGGGCGTCCTCAAAGAGGCTGCGCACCCGGCTCGCCCCCACGCCCACGAACATCTCCATGAACTCGCTGGCGGAGACGGAGAAGAAGGGCACCCCGGCCTCCCCCGCCACGGCCCGGGCCAGGAGGGTCTTGCCGGTGCCGGGGGGGCCTACCAGGAGGACCCCCTTGGGGATTTCCGCCCCGATTTCCAGGTACTTCTGGGGGTTTTTGAGGAAGTCCACCACCTCCATGAGCTCCCGCTTGGCCTCCTCGTGGCCGGCCACGTCCTTGAAGGTGGTGTTCACCCGCTTTTCCCGGCCGTACTGCCGGGCCCGGCTCTGACCGAACTGCATCACCTGCCCCGCCCCGCCCTGGGCCCGCATGAAGAAGAACCAGAAGAAGAGGATGAGGAGCAGGGTGGGGCCTATGTAGATGAGGAGGCTGGGCCAGAGGGAGGGGGGCTTGGTGACGATTTTGACCCCGCTTTCCTCCAGGAAGCGCAGGAGCTCGGGGTCCGCCACCTGGGCCGGGGGCAGGGGCACGGCGAAGCGCCGGGCCACCTGGGTTCCCCCCCTGGGGGTGGGGAGGCGTTCGGGTTCTTTGAGGAGGCCCAGGATGCGGGTTTCCTCCAGGGTGACCTCGGCCACCTTGCCCCCGCGCACCAGCTCCCGGAACTCCGTGTAGGAGAGGGTGGGGGCAGGCGGGCCGGTGAAGGCGGTATAGGCCAGATAGCCCAGAAGGAGCAAAAGGACCAGGGTGAAGGGGTTGATCCGCTGCGTCAACATCTACCTCCCTCGCCCTATGGTAGCGCCTGGAGGGTGAGAGGACTGAGGCGTGTGGTATCCTCTAGCGGCGATGAGGGGGGTCCTCGAGGCCCTGCACCAGGGGGACTACGACACCGCCATGGAGCGCCTCACCCGCACGGCCCTTTTCGGCCGCAAGGAGGAGGCCAGGGAGGCCCTTCTTCTCCTGGCGGAGGTGCACAGCCTCTACGGGGAGGAGGGTCTGGAGAAGGCCCACCAGGCCCTGGAGGAGGCCTACGAGCTGGGGGATTTGGAGTACAACCCCCTTTACCGGGCCCTTCTGGCCGAGCTCCTGGCCCTGGAGGGGCGGGGGGAACGGGAGGTTTTGCCCCTCTTCCTTCCCAGCGAGGACCCCCGGGCCCGGTACCACCAGGCCCAGGCCCTCTTCTACCTGGGCCGGTTTGAGGAGGTCCTGACCACCCTGCGCCAGGGCCTCCCCGCCTTCTTGGCCTGGCGGGCGGAGGGGCTTAGGGGAAGGGCCCTGGAGCGGCTTGGCCGCCATGCGGAGGCCGCCTTGGCCTACGAGCGGGGGGCGGAGCTGGCCCTGGGCGTGGAGCGCTACTGGCTCCTCCTGGACGCCGCCGCCATGTGGCTGGAGGCGGGGGAGGGGGAGAGGGCCCTCCTGGCCCTGGAGGAGGCCCTGGGGGCGGTGGGGGAGGAGGGGGCGGAGGACGCCGCCACCCGCCACTACCTCCTGGCCCGGGCCCACCTCCTCCTGGACAACCCCAACCGGGCCCTGGAGGCGGTGCGCGAGGCCCTGAAGTGGGAGGAGGAAAGCGGCCACAAGGCCTACGGTACCCCCCTTCTGGAGGGGCAGATCCTCCTGCGCCTGGGCCGCTACCCCGAGGCCATGGCCGCCTTCCAGGAGGCCCTCAACCGGGCCGAAGGGGCGGAGAGGGCCTACGTCCTCCACGAGATGGGGGTGGCGGCCCTGGACCAGGGGGCCTATTTGGAGGCGGAGGAGTACCTGAAGGCCCTCCTGCGGGAGGAGGGCTATGCCTACCGGGCCCAGGCCCTGGCGGACCTGGCTGAGGCCCTCTACCGCCAGGGGCGCTACGGCGAGGCGGAGGAGGTGGCCCGGGAGGCCATGGGCCTGGGAGCGGAGGCGGCGGGGGAGCTCATCCTGGGCCACATCGCCTACGACCTCATGCACCTGGAGGAGGCCTTGGGCCACTACCGCAAGGCGGCGGACCTGGCGGAGGAGGGGAGCCGGGAGTGGGTGGGAGCCCAGGAGATGGTGGTGGACACCCTGGCCCAGCTGGGCTACCGCTCCCCCGAGGAGATCCTGGCCCGGGCCGAGGCGGTGCTGCCCCACGTGCACCCGGCGGATGAGTGGCACGAGGCCCTCTCCGCCTACCGGGAGCGGGCGGCGGCCCTCCTGCGGGAGGGCCGGAGGCCCAACTAGCCTCCCCGCCGCAGGGAGGCAAGGGCCTTGAGCACCTCCTGGGCCCTTAGGGGCTTGGGGAGGTGGAGGACCCTGAGGGGGCGGAAGAGGAGGCCCGGAGGGGTCTCGCTCACCAGGTACAAGGAGGCCAGCCTCCCTTCGGGATGGGCGCGGATGCGCCGGGCCATCTCCAGGGCCTTCTCCCCCTGGAGGACGATGCCCTTGGGGCGCTCCTGGAGGAGCCTCAGGGCGCTTTCCGGGTCCCGGGCCAGGAGGACGCGGAAGCGGTGGGCCTCGAGGAGGTAGAGGAGAAGCCGCCGTACCACGCCGCTTTCCGCCAGCACCAGGACCAGGGGGTCCTCGGCCAGGAGGGTGGAGGGGTGGATGAGGCCCCGGCTTTTCAGCTCAAAGAGGAGGTGGTACACCTCCTGCTCGGGCAGGCCGGAGAGGAGGGCCACGCTTCTGGCCCGCCGCACCCCGTCCAGAAGCTCCAGCACGGTCCAGGCCTCGGGGGTGAGGGGGTGGCGGGTGGGGTCTTCCACCAGGTGGAAGACCTCGTCGGGGTCCACCTGCCCCCGGCGCCACTCGTCCAGACGCCGAGCCGCCTCCATGAGGGTGGCCCCCGTGTCCAGGGTGTGGGGCAGGGCCACCTGGCTCCCCTCCGTGAGGGGCTCGGCCAGGATTTCCCCTTCCCTTTCCCCCAGCAGGGTGGCCAGGGCCTCCAGCACCTGGGCCTCGAGGGCCTCCTTGAGCTCCTCCTCCCCGATGAGGCCCAGTTCCAGGGCCAGGGCCCCCAGGGGGGTCCCGGGGTTTTCCCGCCCCTGGCGCTCCACCAGCTCCTGCACCTCCTCCAGGGTGAGGTGGCCCAGGCGCACCAAATACTCCCCCAGGTGGGGGCCCGGCTCGGTGCGGGCGTAGACGATCCGCCCCCCAAGGAGGTGGATGCGCCCGTAGATCCGCCCCCGGAAGGTGACCACCGCGCTCCTGCGCCCCGCCTCCAGGGCCTTCAGGAGCTCCCCCAGGTCCAGTTCCTCCAGGGTCGCCCGGATCACAGGCCCATTCTCCGGACCCGCCCTTCCCCTGGCAAGCCTGGGCCTAGAGGAGGGGCTCCACCGGGGGTGGGTAGCCCAGGTGGCGGTAGGCCCGCTCCGTGGCCACCCGCCCCCGGGGGGTGCGCTTGAGGAGGCCCTGCTGGATGAGGTAGGGCTCGTGGACTTCTTCCAGGGTCCCCGGGTCCTCCGCCAGGGCGGTGGCCAGGGTCTGCAGGCCCACGGGCCCGCCCCCAAAGCGGCCGATCAGGACCTCCAGGATCTCCCGGTCCCGTCTTTCCAACCCCAGCTCGTCCAGGCCCAGGGCCAAAAGGGCCTCCCGGGCCCTTGCCTCGGTGATCACCCCTTCCCCCGCCACCTGGGCGAAGTCCCGCACCCGGCGGAAGAGCCTTTTGGCGATGCGCATGGTCCCCCGGGAGCGGCGGGCGATCTCCAGGGCGGCCTCCTCGGTGATCTCCACCCCCAGAAGCCTGGCGTCCCGCTTCACCCCCTGGGCCAGCTCCTCCAGGGTGTAGAACTCCAGGTGCTCCACGATGCCAAAGCGGCTCCTTAGGGGGGCGGTGATGAGGCCGGGACGGGTGGTGGCCCCGATCAGGGTGAAGCGGGGGAGCTCCAGGCGGATGGTGCGGGCCGCCGGCCCCTGGCCGATGACGATGTCCATCTTGAAGTCCTCCATGGCCGGGTAGAGGTGCTCCTCCGCCTGGCGGGAGAGGCGGTGGATCTCGTCAATGAAGAGGATGTCCCCCTCCTCCAGGGAGTTGGCCAGGATGGCGGCCAGGTCCCCGGGCTTCTCAATGGCCGGCCCCGAGGTGACCCGGAGGTTTACCCCCAGTTCAAAGGCGATCACGTGGGCCAGGGTGGTCTTGCCCAGGCCCGGGGGGCCGAAGAGGAGGAGGTGCTCCAGTGGCTCTCCCCGGGCCTTGGCGGCCTCGAGGTACACCCGGAGCTTTCCTTTGAGCTTCTCCTGGCCGATGTACTCGTCCAGGGTCTTGGGCCTTAGGGCGAGGTCCTCCACGCCCTTTCATGATAGCCTTTTCCCGTGCGGCGCACGGTAAAGGACTTTCGCCAAGCCAAAGGCCAGCGGCTCGTCTACCTCACCGCCTACGATTACCCCACCGCCCGCCTGGCCGAGAAGGCCGGGGTGGACGCCATCTTGGTGGGGGACTCCTTGGGCATGGTGGTCCTGGGCTACCCCTCCACGGTGCCCGTGACCCTGGAGGAGATGCTCCACCACACCAAGGCCGCCCGGCGGGGCGCCCCCAACACCTTCCTGGTGGCCGACCTGCCCTACCTGGCCTACGCCACCCTAGACCGGGCCCTCCTGGCCTCCGAGCGGCTTCTGAAGGAGGGAGGGGCCGATGCCGTGAAGCTGGAGGGGGGAGAGGAGGTAGCGGAGATCGTCCAGGGCCTCACCCGGGCCGGGGTGCCGGTCCTGGGCCACGTGGGCCTCACCCCCCAGACGGCCAGCCAGCTTGGGGGCTACCGCCTCCAGGGCAAGCGCCCTGAGGAGGCGGAGCGCATCCTCCGGGGGGCCTTGGCCCTCGAGGCCGCCGGGGCCTACGGGGTGGTGCTGGAGATGGTGCCTGCCCTCCTGGCCAAGGAGATCACCGAGCGGCTTTCCGTGCACACCGTGGGAATCGGCGCCGGACCCCACACGGACGCCCAGGTCCTGGTCTTCCACGACGTGGTGGGGCTTTACGGGGAGTTCAAGCCCCGGTTCGTCAAGCGCTACCTGGAGGGGGAGGGGCTCTTCCTGCAGGCCCTGGGCCAGTACGTGCGGGAGGTGCGGGAGGGGGCCTTCCCCGGGGAGGAACACAGCTTTTAGCCCTCTTGCCGCAGAAAATCTGCGAGATGCTCGCAGATTTTCTGCGGCAAACCCGTTTATTTTCCGCGGATTAGATGCTAGCCTGGAGGCATGTATCCCCGCTTTCTTGCCTCCAGGCTACGGGAGGCCCTCCAGGATAACCCCGTGGTCTTTCTGGCAGGCGCCCGCCAGGTGGGCAAGAGCACCCTGGTGCAACGCCTCGGCTACGGGGTTTACCGGACCTTTGACGACCCCCTGGTTCTGGGGGCGGCCCTGGCCGACCCTCTGGCCTTTCTCAAGGCCCAAGAGGGGCCTTTGGTACTGGACGAGGTGCAAAGGGCCCCTGGCCTTCTGCTGGCCATCAAGCGACTGGTGGACGAGGACCGGCGGCCTGGCCGTTTTCTCCTCACGGGTTCGGCCAACGTCCTCGTCCTCCCCCAGGCGGGGGAAACCCTGGTGGGCCGCATGGAGGTCTTGGTGCTCTGGCCCCTCTCCCAAGGGGAGGTGGAGGGAACCCAAGAGGGGTTTCTGGACCTCCTTTTTGCCCCCCGCTTTCCTACTGCCTGGCGAACGGAGCCTGTGGACCTGGGGGCCTTAGTGGCCAGGGGAGGGTATCCCGAGGCCGTGCGTCGGGAGGGCAGGCGGCGGCTTGCCTGGTTCCGCTCCTACCTCAAACTCCTCTTGGAAAGGGATGTGCGTGATTTGGCTCGCATCCATCGTCTCCTGGAAGTACCCAGGATTCTGGAGTTTTTGGCCCTGCGTCTGGGAAGTCCCTTAAACCAGTCGGAGGTGGCTCGCGGCGCCGGGCTTCCCCTTTCCACCCTTCGGGACTATCTGGCGCTTCTGGAGGCCCTTTTCCTTTTGGTTCGGTTGCCTGCCTGGACCCCGGGCCTGGAGGGCCGCCTGGTCAAGGCGCCCAAGGCCTTTTTGGTGGACTCCGGCCTGGCGGCCAGTTTAGTGGGGGTGCGGGAGAACACCCTTGGCCCTTTGCTGGAAAACTTTGTGGTCATGGAGCTCATCAAGGCCTCTGGGTGGAGCCAGGTAGTCCCCGCCTTTTACCACTTCCGTACCCACCAGGGCCAGGAGGTGGACCTGGTCCTGGAGTGGGAAGGGCAGGTGGTGGGGGTGGAGATCAAGGCGGCCCGTACCCTGGGCCTGCGGGACTTTGCCGGCCTGAGGGCCCTTAGGTCCTTGGCGGGGGAGCGCTTTCTCCGGGGAGTGGTGCTTTACGGGGGGGAGGAGCTTCTGGCCGTGGAGGATGGGCTTTATGCCGTGCCCATCCCTGCCCTCTGGCGCCTACAATAGGGGGCGTGGTGCGCTTTCGCGCCGAAGGGGTACGCCTGGACCAGGCGGTGGCCGAGGCCTGCGGCGTCAGCCGCGCCCGGGCCCAGGAGTGGATCGCCCGGGGCCGGGTTCGGGTGGGGGAGAGGGTGGTGGCCAAGCCGGCCTACCGCCTCAAGGGGGAGGAGGTCCTGGTGGAGCCCCTGGAGGAGCGCCCCCTGGTCCTCCCCCAGGAGCTTCCCATCCCCGTGCTCTACGAGGACGAGGACCTCCTGGTCCTCAACAAGCCCCCGGGCCTCCTCACCCATCCCGCCCCCGGGGTCTATACGGGCACGGTGGTGAACCTCCTCCTGGCCCGCTACTTCCCCCAGGAGGTCCAGGAGGCCGACCGCCCCGAAGGGGTGCGCCCCGGCATCGTCCACCGCCTGGACAAGGACACCAGCGGGGTCCTGGTGGTGGCCAAGCATGGGGGGGCCCTCGAGGCCCTGGCCCGCGCCTTCCGCGACCGCCTGGTGATGAAGCGCTACCTGGCCATCACCGAGGGCCATCCCCGGGAGGGGACCCTGGTGGCCCCCATCGGCCGCCATCCGGTGGAACGGCACAAGATGCACGTGGGAGGGGTGGCCCCCCGGTATGCGGAGACGGACTTCCGCATCCTGGCCACCGCCGGCCCCTACGCCCTGGTGGAGGCCCGGCCCCACACCGGCCGCACCCACCAGATCCGGGTCCACCTCAAGTACCTCAGGGCTCCCATCCTGGGGGACGAGCTCTATGGCCGGGGAAGCCCCCACATCCCCCGCCAGGCCCTCCACGCCTACGAGCTCCGCCTGCCCCATCCCCGCACGGGCCGTATCCTGGAGTTCACGGCTCCCGTACCCCAGGACATGGTCCGGGCCTGGGAGGCCGTGGGGGGAGGGTGGCCTGAGGGAGTAGTTGGCGAAGAGCTTGAGTATACTAAGCCCCAATGAGCTTGCCCACCGAGCTTCTTGCTTCAGAAGCAACTTTAGAGGCGGTTTCCCCACCTTCCTACCGCCTCCTGGTGGGGGATGCCCGGGAAGCCCTGGCTTCCTTGCCCGAGGCCTCGGTCCACCTGGTCCTCACCTCTCCCCCCTACTGGAACCTGAAGCGGTACGAGGACGTGCCGGGCCAGCTCGGGAACCTGGAGGACTACGAGGCCTTCCTGGACGAGCTGGACCGGGTGTGGCGGGAGGTGTACCGGGTGCTGGTGCCTGGGGGGCGGCTCATCGTGGTGGTGGGGGATGTGGCCGTGGCCCGGAAGCGCTTTGGCCGGCACCTGGTCTTTCCCCTCCATGCGGACATCCAGGTGCGTTGCCGCCGGATTGGGTTTGACAACCTGAACCCCATCCTCTGGCACAAGCACACCAACGCCTCCTTGGAGGCCGACCGCCCCGGCTTTTTCCTGGGCAGGCCCTACCAGCCCGGGGCCATCATCAAGACCGAGGTGGAGTACATCCTCATGCAACGCAAACCCGGGGGGTACCGGAAGCCCACCCCGGCGCAACAGGAGGCCTCCCGCATCCCAAAGGAACTTTTTGGGCGCTGGTTCCGCCAGATTTGGGACGACATCCCCGGGGAAAGCACCAAAGCCCACCCTGCCCCCTTCCCCCTGGAGCTGGCCGAGCGCCTGGTGCGCATGTTCAGTTTTGTGGGGGACACGGTCCTGGACCCCTTTGCCGGCACGGGGACTACCCTGGTGGCTGCCGCCCGCTGGGGGCGCAGGGCCCTCGGGATTGAGCTGGTGCCCCAATATGCGGAGCTGGCCAGGGATCGGTTTGCAAGGGAAGTGCCGGGAAAACACCTGTCTTTGGAGTGAGGGCATGCGAACTCCAGATTTGGCTGAGGAGCTGGAAGCCGTTTTGCAAAAGGTCCTCAGCGCTTCTTCTAAGGACAGCAGTCGGCAGAGTCCCCTTGCTGGCTACCTTATAAGGAGGCTACGGGAAAAGCTTCCGCCCCACCTCCATGCCCACCTACGACAGGAAGTAGCGGTGCCCGGTCTTGCTCGGGAAAAGCGTTGGGATATCGGCCTTGTCTATCCGGAAGAACCCAGAAAACCTAGACTTTTGCTGTCCCTAAAGTCCATTTTAGCCAATCCTGCTGGCTCATGGCCTAACCGTTTAGACGACTTGGTGGGAGAGGTGTCCTCCATACAGATGCGCTTCCCTGAGGTGGTGGTGGGCTACGTGGCGATTTTGGATCGGGGAGCGCTCACCAAAAAACGCCGCAAGATTTCGCCGACCGGCGGGTATGATTTCTTTTCCTTTAAAAAGGGTCTTAATAATCTTGCCCAAAGGCGCCCACCCCTTTGGTTTCCAGGTCTGATAGAAGCCTTCTGGGTTTTGGAGATAGACTCTCGCACCCCGGGGTCCACGTTGCTTTTGGACCCCGGGGCCACTGTAGAGGAGGGCGAAAAATTTCTAGATACTTTGGTGCAGCAGTTGCGGGAGAGGGAGCCCCTGCTGTTTGGCGGCTAAGCCGGGGCTAGAAGCCCCTTGAGGGCCCGCCCGAGGCGCCTCATCCCCTCGGCGATCCGTCCGGGGTCCAAGGTGGCGTAGGAAAGCCGCAGGGTGTTCTCCCCGCCCCCGTTGGCGAAGAAGGGGGCTCCCGGCACGAAGGCCACCTCCTCAGCGATGGCCCGCTGGAAGAGGGCCTCGGCGGAAAGCCCATTGGGAAGCTCCATCCAGACGAACATCCCCCCTTTCGGCCGGGTGTAGCGTACCCCCTCGGGCATCTCCCGGGCTAGGGCTTCCAGCATGGCCATGGCCTTGGCCTTGTAGGTGGCGCGGATGCGCTCCAGGCGCTCGGCAAACCCCTCCTTGACCAGCTCGTGCACCAGGATCTGGTTGAGGACGGGGGTGTGGAGGTCCACCCCCTGCTTGGCCTGGGTGAGCTTGAGGATGGCCTCGGGATGAGCGGCCACGAAGGCCACCCGGAGCCCCGGGGCCAGCACCTTGGAGAAGCTGCTGAGGTAGATGACCCCGGGGTAGCCGGCTTCCCGGGCCAGTTCAAAGAGGCTGGGGAGGCGGGCCTCGCCGAAGTAGAGCTCCCGGTAGGCGTCGTCCTCCACCACCACCAGGCCCTGGGCCATGACCACTTCCAGGAGCCGCTTCCGGGCCGCCAGGGGCATGAGCCCCCCGGAGGGGTTCTGGAAGGAGGGGATGAGGTAGAGGAAGCGGGGCCTCTCCCGCCTGAGGGTCTCTTCCAGGACTTCCAGGTCGGGGCCCTCCTCCCCGGCGGGCACCGTGAGGAAGCGGGGCCCGTAGGCCCGGAAGGCCTGGATGGCCCCCATGTAGCTGGGGGCCTCGAGGAGCACCGGGCTCCCCTCGTCCAGGAAGACCTTGCCCAGGAGGTCCAGGGCCTGCTGGCTGCCGGTGGTGATGAGGACCTCCTCCACCTTTACCCCCAGCCACTCCGCCACCCAGGCCCTAAGGGGCAGGTAGCCTTCGGTGGGGCCGTACTGCAGGGCCACCTCGCCCTTTTCCCGCAGGATCTCCGCCGCCTTTTGCGCCGCCTCCTCCTTGGGGAAAAGCTCGGGGGCAGGGAGCCCCCCGGCGAAGCTCAGCACCCCGGGGCGCTGGGTGAGCTTGAGGAGCTCCCGGATGGTGGAGGCCTGGATGCGGCCCGCCCGCTCGCCAAAAAGGGTAGTCCAGTCCAGGGTTTTCACCTGTCCATTCTACCCCTAAGCCCGGGGGGCTTAAGGGAAGAGCTGGCGGTAGGCTTCCAGGGCGAAGCGGTCGGTCATGCCCGCCAGGTAGTCGCACACCGCCCGCTCCAGGCCCTCCTCGGGGATGCGGGCCTGGACCTCCCTGGGGAGGATCTCCGGGTGCCGGGTGTAGGCGGCGAAGAGCCCCTCCAGCACCGCCTCCGCCCGCCGCCTTTCCCGAAGCACCTGGGGGTGGCGGTAAAGCCTTTCCTTGAGGAAGGCCTTCAGTTCCCCGTGGGCCTTCTCTCCCTGGGGGGTGAGGGCGGCCAGGCGCTCGGGGTGCTGGCGCACGGCCTGGGCGCTATCCACCCCTGCGGCCGCCACCTTGGCGTGGGTGGCCTCTATGGCCTCGGTGATGAGGTAGCCCAGGAGCTGGCGCACCAGGATGCGCCGGGATAGCTCGTCCAGCCGGGAGAGGTCCAGGCCCTCGGCCTTGCTCAGCTCCTGCAGGAGGGGGACCTCGGAAAGCTCTTCCGGCCGCAAAAGGCCGCTACGGAGGCCATCGTCCAGGTCGTGGGCCGCGTAGGCGATGGCGTCGGAGAGGTCCACCACCTGGGCCTCGAGGGTGCCCTGGCCCGGGTACTCAGGCCGGAAGCCCGTGGGGTAGGCGGCCTCGTGGGTGGCGATGCCCTCCAGCACCTCGTAGGTGAGGTTGAGGCCGCGGAAGCCGGGGTAGCGCACCTCCAGCTGGGTCAAAAGGCGCAGGGCCTGGGCGTTGTGCTCAAAGCCCCCGTGCTCCCGCATGAGCTCGTGGAGCACCTTCTCCCCGGTGTGGCCGAAGGGGGGGTGGCCCAGGTCGTGGGAGAGGGCGATGGCCTCGGTGAGGTCCTCGTTGAGGCCCAGGGCCCGGGCGATGGAGCGGGACACCTGGGCCACCTCCAGGGTGTGGGTGAGCCGGGTGCGGTAGTAGTCCCCGGCCCAGTTGGGGAAGACCTGGGTCTTGTACTCCAGGCGGCGGAAGGCCGTGGTGTGCAGGATGCGGTCCCGGTCCTTCTGGTAGGGGGTGCGGAACCGGGACTCCCCTTCGGGGTACTGGCGTCCCTGGGTGTCCTTCCCCTTCTGGGCATAGGGGGCCAGGCGCTCTGCCTCCAGTTCCAGAAGCCGTTCCCTGGGGTAGAGCATCTACACCCGCTTGAAGAGGAGGACGGCGTTCTGCCCGCCGAAGGCGAAGGAGTTGGAAAGGGCGTACTCCACCCGGGCCTCCCGGGGCTCGGGCACGAAGTCCAGGTCCAGCTCGGGGTCGGGGTCCTCCAGGTTGATGGTGGGGGGGATGACCCCGTGGTAAAGGGCCTGCACCGTGGCGATGGCCTCAATCCCCCCTGCCGCCCCCAGGAGGTGGCCGGTCATGCTCTTGGTGCTGGAGACCATGAGCCGCTTGGCGTGGGGGCCGAAAACCTGCTTGATGGCCAGGACCTCGGCCCGGTCCCCCACGGGGGTGGAGGTGCCGTGGGCGTTGATGTAGCCCACCTGCTCGGGGCTCACCCGGGCGTCCTGGAGGGCGCGGGCCATGGCCAAGGCCGCCCCCTTCCCCTCGGGGTGGGGCTCGGTGATGTGGTGGGCGTCGGCGCTGCGGCCAAAGCCCACCAGCTCCGCGTAGATGCGGGCCCCCCGGCGCTTGGCGTGCTCGTACTCCTCCAGGACCAGAACCCCCGCCCCTTCCCCCATGACGAACCCGTCCCGGGAGCGGGTGAAGGGGCGGCTGGCCTTCTCGGGTTCCTCGTTGCGGGTGGAAAGGGCCCGCATCACCCCGAAGGCCCCGATGGCCATGGGGGTGATGGCGGCCTCCGTGCCCCCGGCCAGCACCACGTCGGCCTCCCCCAGCTGAATCATGCGGAGGGCGCTTCCCAGGGCATCGGAGCCCGTGGCGCAGGCGGTGACCACGGTGGAGGAGGGCCCCAGGAAGCCGTAGCGCATGGCGATGTGGGCCGAGGCCATGTTGGCGATCATCATGGGGATGAAGAAGGGGCTGATGCGGTTGGCCCCCCGTTCCAGGAAGACCTTGCTCTGGGCCTCCCAGGTCTCCATGCCCCCGATGCCCGTGCCCACCAGGGTGCCCACGCGCTCGGGGTCCAGCTTGCCTAGCTCCAGACCCGCGTCCTTCAGGGCCAGCTCAGCGGCGATGAGGGCGTACTGGACGAAGCGGTCCAGCCGCCTCAGTTCCTTCTTGTCCAGGTAGTCCTCGGGGTTGACGTCCACCTCGGCGGCGATGCGCACGGGCAGGGCCGAGGCGTCAAAGCGGGTGATGGGGCGTACCCCGCTTTTGCCCGCCAGCTGGGCCTGGTGGTAGGCCTCGGCCCCGATGCCGATGGGCGTTAGGGGTCCAAGGCCGGTCACGACCACGCGTCGCATGGCGCCAGTATACCGCCTTACCAAGAGAAGAGCGGGGCCCAGGAGCCCCGCTCTTTGCTGGGGAGCTCTTAGCCCAGCTTCCCCTTGATGTAGGCCACCGCGTCTTTGACGGTGCGGATCTTCTCCGCCTCCTCGTCGGAGATTTCCAGGCCGAACTCGTCCTCCAGGCCCATGATGAGCTCCACCGTGTCCAGGGAGTCCGCCCCCAGGTCCTCAATGAAGCGGGCCTCGAGGGTAATCTTCTCCGGTTCCACCGAGAGCTTGTCCGCGATAACCGCCTTGACCTTTTCAAAGATTTCCTGCTCGCTCATGGGAAACCTCCCGGGGGGGATTTTATCACGGGGGTGGTGCAGGGGAGGCCGGGGCTTGACGGGATATTTGAGAATGCAGTAGCGTTTTCCTGTGCTGGCCCTCGAGGTCCAACGCCTTTCCGTGCGCTTCGGGGAGTTCCAGGCCCTGGAGGAGGTATCCCTGGAGGTGCCGGAAGGGGCCTTCGTGGCCATCGTGGGGCCCAACGGGGCGGGGAAGAGCACCCTTTTAAAGGCCCTCCTTGGCCTGGTCCCCTTCCGGGGGGAGGTGCGGGTTCACGGCCAGCCCCTGGAGAAGGCCGACCCCCTCTGGTTTGGCTACGTGCCCCAGATCAAGACCTTTGACCGCACCTTTCCCGCCCTGGCCCTGGAGCTGGTGGCCACGGGGTTGCGCCGGCGCTGGCCCTTTCGCCTATCCCCCAGGGAGCGGGCCCAGGCCCTGGAGGCCCTGGAGCGGGTGGGGGCTTCGGCCCTGGCCCACCGCCCCCTGGGGCGGCTTTCCGGGGGGCAGCTCCAGCGGGTCTACCTGGCCCGGGCCCTGGTCCGCCGGCCCCGCCTCCTCCTCCTGGACGAGCCCGCCACCGGGGTGGACCGGGTGGGGGAGGTGGACCTCTACCGCTACCTGGAGGCCTACCAGGCGGAGGCGGGGGCCACGGTGCTCATGATCACCCACGACTGGGAGGCGGCCCACCACGCCAGCCACGTCCTGGTCCTGAACCGCAAGGTGGTGGGGTTTGGCCCTCCGGAGAAGGCCTTAAGCGAGGAGTGCCTGCGCCAGGCCTTCGGCCACCTGGGCCACGCCCACGACCTCTACGTGGGGGGTGGCCATGCTTGAGGCCCTGGCCTACCCCTTCTTCCAGCGGGCCCTCCTGGCGGGGTTTCTGGTGAGCCTCCTCTCTGGCCTATTGTCCCCCTTCGTGGTGCAGAGGCGGCTTTCCTTCCTGGGGGACGGGCTGGCCCACGCCGCCTTCGCCGGGGTGGCCCTGGGGCTTTTCCTCCGGGGGGAGCCCCTCTACTTTGCCCTGCCCTTCACCTTCCTGGTGGCCCTGGCCATCACCTTCGTTCGGGAGCGCACCGAGCTTTCCGAGGACACGGCCATCGGGGTCTTCTTCGCCCTTTCCGTGGCCCTGGGGGCGGTCTTCCTGGCCAAGGCCCGCGGGTACACGGGGGACGCCATGGGCTACCTCTTCGGCTCCCTCCTGGCCGTGGGGCCTCAGGACCTTGGGGCCATCGCCCTCCTCCTCCTCTTCGCCCTCCTCCTCCTTCCCCTCTGGGGGCCCCTGGCCTACGCCACCTTTGACCGGGAGCTGGCCCTGGCCGACCGCCTGCCCGTGGTCCGGCACGACTACCTGCTCTCGGGCTTCCTGGCCGTAAGCCTGGTGCTGGCGGTGAAGGTGGTGGGCGTTTTGCTGGTGGCGGCCTTTCTGGTCATCCCGGGGGCCACGGCCCGGCTTCTCGCCCGCACCTTTGCCGGCCTTACCCTCTGGGCCCTCTTCCTGGCCAGCCTCTCCACGGGCCTTGGCCTTTGGCTCTCCTTCCTCCTGGACTGGCCCAGCGGGGCCAGCATCGTGCTCCTCCAGGCCCTCCTCTTCGGTCTGGCCTTCACAAAAACCCTATTCCCAGGCGGCAATTAGGGGTATATTGGGAGCATGTGGGTTTCCACGAAGGCCCAGTACGGCCTGCGCGCCCTGGTGGAGATCGGCCTGCGGGCTCCCGAGGCCGTGCCCCTCAAGGAGGTGGCCGAGGCCCAGGGCATCAGCCAGCATTACCTGGAGCAGATTGCCGCCCAGCTCCGCCGCACCGGCTTCATCCGTTCCGTGCGCGGGGCCAAGGGGGGGTACCGCCTGGCCCGGCCCCCGGAGCGCATCACCGCCTTGGAGGTGGTGGAGGCCTTGGAGGGGAGCCTGGCCCCTGTTTCCTGCCTCGAGGACCCCGAGAGCTGCGCCAAGGTGGGGCAGTGCTCCACGGAGCTTCTCTGGAAGCGGGTGGACCTGGCCATGCGCCAGGTGCTGGGGGGCACCACGCTGAAGGACCTGATTGAGGAAAGGAAGCTCATTGAGGCCAAGCGCCTTATTCAGCTGGAGGCAGCCGGTTAAATGATCTACCTGGACTACGCGGCCACTACCCCTCTGGACCCCGAGGTGCGGGAGGCCATGCGGGGGGTGGAGGAGGTCTTCGGCAACCCCAGCAGCATCCACCGCTTCGGCCAGGAGGCGCGGCGGGTGCTGGAGGGGGCCAGGGAAAAGGTGGCGGCCCTCTTGGGGGCGCGGCCCCGGGAGGTGGTCTTCACCGCCTCGGGTTCCGAGGCCGACGCCCTGGCCCTCATGGGGGTGGCCCTGGCCCGGGGGAAGGGCCACGTGGTGAGCACGGAGGTGGAGCACGCCGCGGTCCTGGGGGCCCTGCGCCTCCTGGAGCGCCTGGGCTTTGCCGTGACCCGGCTCAAGCCCGACCGCCACGGCCTGGTCTACCCCGAGCAGGTGGCCAAGGCCCTGCGCCCCGATACCTTCCTGGTCAGCGTCATGACCGCCAACAACGAGCTTGGCACCCTCTACCCCGTGAGGGAGATGGCGGAGGTAGCCCACCGGCACGGGGCCCTCTTCCACACGGATGCCGTGCAGGCGGTAGGGCAGGTCCCCTTCCGCATGGACGCGGTGGGGGCGGACCTTGTCTCCTTAAGCGCCCACAAGTTCTACGGCCCCAAGGGAATCGGGGCCCTCCTGGTGCGCCACGGGGTGGACCTCATGCCCCTGGTGCCGGGGAAGGGGGAGGGAGGGAGGCGGGGGGGCACCTTAAGCCCCCTCCTGGCCCACGGCATGGCGGTGGCCCTGGAGAAGGCCCTGAGGGTGCTTCCGGAGGAGAGCGCGCGGCTTTTGGCCCTCAGGCGCCGCCTGGAGGAGGGGCTTATGGCCGTGGAGGGGGTGGAGCTTAACGGCCATCCCGAGCACCGCCTTCCCAAGCTGGTCAACGTGACCGTGAAGGAGGCGGACGGGGAGGCCCTCCTCTTGGCCATGGACCTCCTGGGGGTGGCCGTCTCCTCGGGGTCGGCCTGCTCCGCGGGGAGCCTCGAGCCCTCCCACGTCCTCCTGGCCATCGGCCGCTCTCCGGAGGAGGCCCGGGCCTCCTTGCGCTTCTCCCTGGGCCGCTTCACCACCCCGGCCGAGGTGGAGGAGGCGGTGGCGGCCTTCCGGGAGGCGGTGCGCCGGGCCCGGGCGTAGGCCTAGCCCTTCTTTAAGAACTCCTCCCGTAGCTCCCGGCGCAGGATCTTTCCCACGCTGGACTTGGGGAGGCTTTCGCGGAACTGGATGATGCGGGGGACCTTGTAGGCGGCCAGGTTTTCCCGGCAGAAGGCCTCNANGTCCTTTTCNCTCACCTTGCCGCGGTACTCCTCCTTGAGGACGAGGAAGGCGGCCACGGTTTCTCCGCGGTAGGGGTCGGGGACGCCCACCACGGCGGCTTCCTGGACGGCGGGGTGGGCGTAGAGGACCTCTTCCACCTCGCGGGGGTAGATGTTGTAGCCGCCGGCGATGATCATGTCCTTTTTGCGGTCCACGATGTAGAAGTAGCCGTCGGGGTCCATTTTGGCCAGGTCGCCGGTGAAGAGCCAGCCGTCCTTGAGGGCGCGCC
>NZ_AQWU01000050.1 GCF_000376265.1 Thermus igniterrae ATCC 700962 | reverse complement strand
ACGGGGGCTGAAGGCGGTGGCCCTGCAAGTGGAAGCTTGGGTGATGGCCTGGAGCGTGGTGGCCCAGCTTCTTGGGCAGGCGGGTCTGCCCATCACCCGGGTGTTGCGGGCGGTGGCGTGAGGTGAGTACGCAGGTGAATATCCGAAAAGGGGGTCCAGTTCCACTTAAACGTAGTGCACTCAAGTTCCAGCTTGCCGTCAGGCATAACTTCAGGATAGACCACTTTGAGAGGACAGCCTCCCATGCATACGGGTAACCATGTGCACTTAGAACAAGCAAGCTCCCTAGAGAAAGGGGACCAGTCCATCCACCGTTGATAACCAGGGTTTTGGAGCCACCTTTCTGCTTCGTATTCTAGGATGTTGCCTACGGCAAACTCCGGTTGTCCCACGGTATTCCAGCACTTTTGCAAGGTGCCGTCGGGTTCTACCACGAAACCTTCAGGTAAAGTAGCCACACAACCGCTTAAGTTAGGTGCTGGATAGGGTACTGTAGCAAGCCCAAGCTTCTCTGCATACTGGTAGAACTCCGTTTCCATGCGGGCAAAGTCTTGACGACTGAAGCAAAAGTTCTTCACACCGTGGCTGGGTTCGGTGGTGGCTGTGACGGGAGCGAAATAAACCTTTAGTTTTCCACCTTAGCTAGGCCCTCCTGGGTCATTCTGTCCAGAAGAGCATAGACTTCTTCCTTGTTCCGGTTGTCTACGTTAACCCGGATATGGACAAAGATGGGCGTATCCCTGAAAAGTTGAAGATTATGCAGGATCTGCGAAAAGGTGCCCTTTCCGGAATGGAGGATTCTACGCTGGTCATGGCTGGCCTCATCGCCGTCTAGGGTGATCTGTGCCAAGCGGATACGCCACCGCACCATGTCGGCCACCTTTTTCTCGTCTATCAGGTACCCATTTGTGACGATGGTGGCCTGGTAGTCCACACCCTTTTCATCTGAGATTTTTAGGAAAGCTTCCGATAGGTTCTGGATCACGTCCCACGCCAAGGTGGGTTCGCCTCCATACCAGGTGACGCTGAAGCGCTTTAACCCTGCGGATGCCTTTGCATTGAAAAGGTCTACGAGCTTCTGTTGGACGGCAGGCGCCATCTTTCCATGGTGGTGTCTTTGAAAGCAGTAGTCGCAGGCAAAGTTACAAGCAATGGTGGGAGCAATGGTCAGGCTCCACTCGGTGTTGTCAAAGCGCCTCTTAAGGTGGAGCACCTTTAGATAGCTTATCTCGTCAAAGCTCTCTGGCACAACAAAGAAGCCTTCTATGAGCCCCTGATCAATAGGGTTGTTTTCGTCGGGTGGGTTCCCTCCAGCCAGGTACTGGTAGCGGGCGATTCCTCCCTGGTCCAGCACAGCGAGGGCGTTGGACAGCGAGTTGTAGGCTAGCCTCTCACCCGAAGGGAGGGTGTGAAAGTGGTTGAAGCGGCTGGGTTTGTATCTTTGGGGAGCTGGATCTGGTGATACAACCCTTAGCTCTAGCATGGCTGCCTTGAGTTTAACGAAAAAGGGTAACGAAGCTGCTAGGCTTGCCGGTTATGTATTGGCTTTTTCAGTTACGTTCGGTTGGTTAGCCTCGAGGTCAAGGGAGAGGTGCTCCCATATGGGTGGAAAGGCTTGGTTGTTTCTGATTGCAGTGCAGTTGAGCCTGCTCGTGCTTTCAGGTAATGTGCCCTGGGTCCCTGGGTGTTTTCGTTCCGAATGCATGCCTCCAGGCCACTAGACCCCGAACTCCCGCTTCAGCCGTTCCACCCGCGCCAGGACTCCTGGGTGCCTGGGGTCATCGGTGGAAAGGTGGGCCAGGTAGGCCTCCCAGACCTCGAGGTCATCCGCTAAGGATTCGGTCAGCCGGCTCAAAAGGAGGGGGTTCCTCGAGGCCAGTACTTGCCTTCTGAGGCCTTCCTCTAGCTTCCACCGAAGCTCTTCGATGATCGGAACCTGGCTTTGGGGCAGAAGGGGGCCCCGATACAGGAGAAGGGCCTTGGCTAGGTTCCCTTGCTTCAAGCTCTGACGCATTTCCAGAAAATCAGCCCTTAGCGGGGTGAGAAGGCGGTAGGGCTTGCTGGCGATGGCAAGGCCCCGCTCCCGGAGACGGTGGACCTCCATGCGCAAGGCCGCGGCGTTTTCCTCCCCGTAAAGGGCCCGGGCTAGCGCCTCCCCTGGCCAACCCTTCGGGCGCAGGAGGAGCAGGGTCAAAAGCTCCGCCTGCCTGAGGGGTAGGGGCACTCCCCCAAGCTGGGGCTTCCCCAGGGCCCTGAACTCGCCCCTTTCCAGAGTTAGGGGACCCAAGTAGAGGGCCCGGGCTTCTGGACGCAGGGCCCAGGCTAGGGCCTGAAGTTCTTCGGGAAGGGGTATACCCCGGAGCCAAGCCAGGTAACTTGCTGCCAATAGGGCTCGGATGCGGTCCACCTCAGGGCCGTCGCCCAAGAGCAGGTAGGCCTCCTGGAGGTGGGAAACCGCCTCTTCCGGGGCACCCTCCCACTGGGCAAGACCCCGGCTTAGGGCCAGATACCCCCGGTCTGCCTCCGAGGTGTAGAGCCTGGCCCCCTCCTGGAGGAGGCGAAGTTCGGGCTCACCCAAAAGGGCCAGGGTGCCTTCGGCAAGGAAGCTGCCGTATGCGCCGCCACCTAGGCTGGGGAGAAGGCCTTTCATGATGCTAGCGGCCTGCTCCTTCCTCCCCCTCATCAGGTGGGCCACCAGGAGCGTCCAGCCAGCCACCAGGCGCACCCCGCGCCAGGGGTGCAGGCTGTAGCCTTCCGCCCCTGCCAGGATCTCTTCCAAGGGCATGTCGCCGAAGAGAAGCTCCAGGCGGAGGTGGTGCAGATGGGTCCAGGGGGTGGACCAGCGGGCATGAGCCAGAGCGGCATGGGCCAGGGCCCCTTCTCGGCCCAGCCTCTCAAAGGCCACCATCAAGGCCAGATGGAGCCGGGCCTCCTCTTCCGGGTTCCCCCGGAAACGACGGAGGGCCTCCTGCAGAATCACAACCCCTTCTCCCGGGGGCAGGGCCAAGCCCAGGTGATAGAGGGTGAGGGGGGTTTGCGCCCTTTGGGCGGCCTCCAGGGCCAGGGTGCGGTAGCCCTCCAGGTCCCCCTGGCGGGCCAGGAGGAAGCCCTTCAGGGCCAAGGCCTCCGCCTCCTCTTGGGGCGTGGCGGGGGAGAGGTGGTGAAGAAAGGCCAAGGCCTCCCCATCCGCACCTTCCTCCAACATCCTCCGAACCCGGTCCAAGGCCCCCATTTTGGAGAAAGTATACCGTATGCCCAGGTAGAATCTGGGCCAGGATGCCTCCGGTACTGCACCGCCAGGGTTGGATTGAGGTTATAGCCGGGCCCATGTTCTCGGGCAAGAGCGAGGAACTCATCCGCCGGGTAAAGCGGGCCCTAATCGCCCGGCAGCGGGTGCGGGTCTTCAAGCCCCGGCTGGACACCCGCTACCACGAAAGCCAGGTGGTGAGCCACGACGGGGAGCGAGTGGAGGCCATCCCCGTGGCCAGCGCCCAGGAAATGGAGGCCTACCTTTCCCCCAGGCCCGAGGTGGTGGCGGTGGACGAGGTCCAGTTCCTGGACCGGGGGCTTCTGCCCCTGGTGGAGCGGCTGGCCCAGGAAGGGGTGCGGGTGATCCTGGCCGGGCTGGACTTAGACTTCCGGGGGGAGCCTTTTGGGCTGATGCCCGAGCTTCTGGCCCGGGCCGAGTTCGTGGAGAAGCTCACCGCCATCTGCCCCCGGTGCGGGGCCCCCGCCACCCGCACCCAGCGCCTGGTAAATGGCCGGCCCGCCCGCTACTCCGACCCGGTGATCCTGGTGGGGGCCCAGGAACACTACGAGCCCCGGTGCCGGGCCTGCCACCAGGTGGCCTACTGACCGAGGGGTAGGGCCGCTCCTTTGCGCTTCTTGAAGCGCACCTCCAGCACCCCCTGGCGCAGGCTGGCCTGGGCCGTGCCCTCCTCAATGGGCCCGGGCAGGTCCAGGGTGCGGCGGAAGGTACCCATGGGCCGCTCCTCCAGCAGGTAGGTGCCGGGCAGGGGGTGGCGCACCCCCGCCAGGGTGATGCGGCTACCTTCCTCCAGAAGCTCCAGGTCCTCGGGGCGCACCCCAGGAAGGTCCACCAGGAGCACGTAGTGCTCCTCGTCCTCCAGGAGGTCCACCCGGGGGCTCCAGGCGGCGGGCTCCTCGCCGGTGAGCTGGTAGGCCAGCTCGGCGATGCGCTCTTGAAGTTCTTTCAGCTTGCGCAGGGTTTCCAGGCGGTCTAGGCGCTCCAGCATGCCCTTAGCATAAGGGATGTGGAGGCGATACCTGTCCTGGCGGGGCCCACGGGGAGCGGGAAGACCCTCCTGGCCCTTTCCTTGGGGGAGGAGGTCCCGGTGGAGGTGGTCTCCGCCGACGCCACCATGGTCTACCGGGGCCTGGACATCGGCACGGACAAGCCCACCCCGGAGGAACGGGCCCGCGTGCCCCACCACCTGGTGGACGTCCTGGAGCCCTGGGAGGCCATGAGCGTGGCCCGCTACCTGGAGATGGCCGAGGAGGCCATCGCTGAGGTCCTGGCCCGGGGGCGCCTGCCCCTGGTGGTGGGGGGGACGGGGTACTACATCCGCGCCCTCTCCGAGGGGCTTCATCAGCTTCCCCCCCCAGACCCTGGGGTGCAGGCGGCCCTCTGGCAGGAGCTTGCGGAGCGGGGCCTCGAGGCCCTCCTCCATGAGCTTTCCCAGGCCAGCCCCGAGGATGCCTTCCGGGTGGGGAGAAACCCCAGGCGGCTGGTGCGGGCTCTGGAGGTTCTGCGCCGCACCGGGGTGCCTCCGGCCCGCTTTCCCAAGCGCCCGCCCCGCTTCCGCTACAAGAAGCTGGTGCTCTGGCCGGAGCGGGCCTGGCTTTTCCCCAAGCTGGAGGAGAGGGCCCGCCGCCAGTTTGCCCGGGGGCTGGTGGCGGAGGTGCGGGCCCTCCTCGCCCGCCACCCCGAGATGCCCACGGCCCTCCAGGCCATCGGGTACAAGGAGGTGGTGGGGTACCTGCGGGGAGAGTACGGCCTGGAAGAGGCCCTGAAGCGGGATATCCAGGCGGTGAAGGCCTACGCCAAGCGCCAGTACACCTGGTTCCGCCGCGAGCCGGGGGACGTCACCTACCTGCCCCGGGGTGGAGCCGAGGCCTACCCGGGCTTCCGGGACTGGCTCAACCTGCACTTCGGGCTATAGTGGGGGCATGTTGGCCCACGAGCTCCGCGCCAAGGTGGCGCGCGGGGAGCTTTCCCCCCTGGAGGTGGCCCAGGTTTACCTGGAGCGGGTCCGGGCCCTGGACCCCAGTCTGGGAGCTTTCCTCACCCTAAACGAGCGCCTCCTGGAGGAGGCCCGCGCCCTGGACCCCACCCTTCCCCTGGCGGGCCTTCCCGTGGCCGTGAAGGACAACATCGTGACCAAGGGGCTCAGGACCACCGCGGGAAGCCGGCTCCTGGAGGCTTTTGTCCCCCCTTACGAGGCCACGGCGGTGGAAAGGCTTAGGCGCCTGGGGGCCTTGGTCTTAGGGAAGACCAACCTGGACGAGTTTGGCATGGGCTCTTCCACCGAACACTCCGCCTTTTTCCCCACCAAAAACCCCTTTGACCCCTCCCGGGTTCCCGGGGGCAGTAGCGGGGGGAGCGCCGCGGCGGTGGCCGCGGACCTGGCTCCTATGGCCCTGGGGTCAGACACCGGGGGTAGCGTGCGCCAGCCCGCCAGCTTCTGCGGGGTCTACGGCCTCAAGCCCACCTACGGCCGGGTGAGCCGCTTTGGCCTCATCGCCTATGCTTCCAGCCTGGACCAGATCGGGCCCATGGCCCGCTCGGTGCGGGACCTGGCCCTCCTCATGGACGCCATGGCCGGCCCCGACCCCCAGGACGCTACCAGCCTGGACCTTCCCCCACGGTTCCAGGAAGCCCTGGAGGAGCCCCTTCCCTCCCTGCGCCTGGGCCTGGTGCGCCAGGGGCTTTCCGGGAACAGCCCCGGGGTGGAGGCGGCCCTGGAGGCGGCCTTGGGTGTCTTCCAGGGTCTGGGCTTTTCCGTGAAGGAGGTGTCCTGGCCCTCCCTGCCCCTGGCCCTCAATGCCTACTACATCCTGGCCCCCGCGGAGGCCAGCTCTAACCTGGCCCGCTACGATGGCACCCTCTACGGGTACCGCGCCCCGGGGGAGGAGCTTTGGGCCGTGGTGGAGGCCACCCGGGCCCGGTTTGGCCTCGAGGTGAAGCGGCGCATCCTGGTGGGCACCTTCGTCCTCTCCAGCGGCTACTACGAGGCCTACTACGGCCGGGCCCAGGCCTTCCGCCGGCGCCTCAGGGCCGAGGCCCGGGCCCTTTTCCAGGAGGTGGACCTTCTCCTCCTGCCCACCGCCCCCCATCCCGCCTTCCCCCTGGGGGCCCGCCCCGACCCCCTGGCCATGTACCGGGAGGACCTCTACACCGTGGGGGCCAACCTGGCGGGGCTACCCGCCCTCTCCTTCCCCGCGGGCTTTGAGGAGGGGCTACCCGTGGGGCTCCAGCTCCTTGCTCCCTGGGGCCAGGACGAGCTCCTGTTGCGGGCGGCCTTGGCCTTTGAGGAGGCCACGGACCGGGGGTTTGTGCGCACGCCCCTAGGGGAGGCCTTTTAGGTGGAGCCGGCCTTCCGCTACCGCCTGGCCACCCGGCTGGCCCAGAGGCTACGGGCCGAGGGGCGGCCCCTGCCCCTGGAGGCTTTGGGGGAAGCCCTGAGCCTAAGGGGGCCGGTAGCCCCGCTGTTGCGCCCTCTCTTGGACGGGCGCTTCGTCCTGGAGGAAGCGGTGGGGCTTTGGGAGTGGCGCTACCCCTTCCCCCACCCCCAGGAGGCGGTGGTGGTCCTGGACCTGGAGACCACCGGCTTGGCCCCGGGGATGAACGAGGTCATCGAGCTGGCCCTGGTGCGGCTTGAAGGGGGTAGGCGCCAGGCCTTCCAGAGCCTGGTGCGCCCCAACCACCCCCCAAGCCCCTTCATTGAGCGCCTCACGGGCATCCAGGCCTGGGAGCTGGAGGGGGCTCCTTCCTTGGAGGAGGTTCTGGAAGAAGCCTATCCCCTTTTGGAGGGGGCCACCTGGGTCATCCACAACGCCTCTTTTGACCTTGCCTTCCTGCGGCCGGCCCTGGAGGGGATGGGCTACCCCTTGGAAAGCCCGGTGGTGGACTCCATCCGCCTGGCCCGGAGGGCCATGCCGGGCCTGGGGCGCTATGGCCTGGATGCCCTTTCCGCCCTCTTCGGACTGCCCCCCCGGGCAGAGCACCGGGCCTTGGGCGATGTGGAGCGCACCCTTTCCGTGGTCTACGAGGTGTATTATATGCTCACTTCAGGGAGTCCCCGCCCCCTTCGGGACCTTGGGAGGTGATATGACCGCACGCTACGTATTGACCAGCGCCTGTATTCAGTCCGGCACCATGGCCCTCACGGTCTCCCTCCGCCAGCACCTCTTGGGCAGGGAGCGGGTGCGCTTCGTGGACGAGGATGGGGAGGCCTACGAGGTGGAGGTGGACTGGAAGGGCGGGGTGGTGCGGGGGCTTCTGCCCTACTACCAGAAGCGCCGCCTGAGCGTGAACGAGACCGTTTGGCTCCACTTCCGGGGGGAGGAGGTGGAGCTCAGGGCCACCCCCAGGGCCCTGCCCCGCACCGAGGGGCGGGAGCCCAGGCCCGAGCGCCGCGAGGCCCCCCCGGAGGCCCCGGAGGCCCGGCCCGAGAAGCGTCGGGTGCGGGTCACCCCCTACCCCAAGGAGGTGCTCTTCCCCCACGAGCCGCAAAGGGCCTTGGAACCCCCGGGGGTCACGGAGGACTTAAGGCGGCTTGGCTTCCTGCTGGAGGGGGGGCCCCCGTGGGTGTACCGTGCCCCCCTGGGCAGGCGGCAGGTGGTGCTGGCCCTCCTGCGCCTGGGGGAGGGGGAGCCTTCCCAGCTTAAGGCCTTCCGCCAGCAGGGGGCCTACACCGCCTTCCTGGCCCCGGAGTCCCAAAAGGGGGCCGTGCCCGAGGGGGTGGGCTTCCTCTCCCCGGAGGCGGTGAACCGCCTGGTGCGCCTCAAGGCCCGTTTTCCCGTCTCCCCGGTGGACGTGGAGGACCTCCTGCGCCAGGGCAGGGTGGACCTCGAGGCCGTGGAGGCCCTGGAGGACCGGCTGGTGGCCGAGCTTTCCGAACGGGGGGCCTTTGCCGCCCTCCTCTTCCTCCTGGCCAAGAAGCCCTTGGGGGAGGTTTTCCTGCTGGCCGACCTCGAGGCCGAGGCCCTGGAGGAGGGCCTGATCCCCGAGGTGGTGCGCCAGGGGGTGGAGCTCCTCTGCCAGCCCCCCTTCCTGGTCCTGAAGCGCCTCTCCCCCGGGGAGTTCCTCCTCCGGCAGGAGGTGGAGGAGGCCTTAGCTGACCTGCAGGCCTTTGCCGAGGGGCTTAAGGGACGCCTCAGCCGCGTCCGTGGAGGCGCCTGACGGGGACGGCCTCCCCCAAGGCCAGGTCAAAGCTCTGCCGGGCCCGCTCCTTGAGGGCGGCCACCTTCTCCCAGTCGGGGAAGCGGCCGTACATGGCCGCCTTGCTGAGCTTGATGGGGTCGCCGGGGAGCTCCTGGGCGTAGGCCCCGGTCTCCTTGGCGAAGGCCATGACCTTGGGGTCGTAGGAGAGGGCGGCGAAGGGCGTGCCGGCGGCGGCGGCCAGGATGAGGCCGTGGAGGCGCATGGAGATCACGTATCCCGCCTGGGCCGCCAGGTACAGGACCCGCCTGGGGTCTGAGGTCTTCTCTATGCGGTGGAGGCGGAAGTGCTCCACCACCTCGTCGTCGTAGCCGGGCTGGAGGAGGAGGACCAGGACCTGCTTCCCCTCGTGCACCAGGTGGTTGGCGGTGACGTAGAGGCTCTTCAGGGCCTCCTCTCCCACCCCCGCCCGGGGGATGACTAGGACCAGGTCCTCCTCCCGCTTCACCGGGGGTGGGGTGAGGAGGAGGGCGGGGTCGGCCCCCAGGCTGGCCGGCAGGCCCAGCCTCTGGGCGTAGGCCAAGGAGTCCTGGTCGCGGAGGATGAGGGGCACCCCCTTGAGGGCCCGCTGTACCTGCCGCTCCCCCCAGGGGGAAAGCGGGCCCAGGGACTGGTTGAAGACCACCACCTTCTTGCGGAAGAACCGGGCCGCCCGCAGGACGGAGAGGTAGTAGAGGAGGCTCAAGGAGCTGGTGGCGTCCTGCAAAAGCCCTCCGCCCCCCAGGAGCCAGAGGTCGGCCTGGAGGAGGGCCAGGGGGTTCAGCCGGTGCAGGGCGCGGATGCCGTGCTCCTCCTGGGTGCGCCGAGGGTCCCCGGAGAGGGCCACCACCTGGTGGCCCCGGGCCTTGAGTTCTCGGGCGATGGCCTCGAGGATGGCCTCATCCCCCGCGTTCTTGAACCCGTAGTACCCCGCTACCCCAACCACCATGCCCGAAGCCTCCTTACCAGGATAACCCCGAGGAGCCCCAAGAGAAGACCGGCCAAGGCCCCATTCACCACCCGGAAGAAGGAGATGGGCAGGGGGGTGTGGAAGTGGCTGAAGGTGTTGAGGATGGAGGCCACCCCCAAGGCGGCCAGGAAGAGGAGGCCGTTTTGCACCCAGCGGGGCCAGGGGAGGAAGAGGGCCAGGGGGAAGAGGGCGTGGCCGAAGACCTCCTTGAACCGGGGCCGGACCATGAGGTCCTGGAGGAGGCTCCGCAGCCTCAGCTCCAGCTCCGGCACCAGGGGAGCCTCGTTGCCCCGGCGCAGGAGGGCCAGGGCCAGGAGGAGGAGGGCCAGGCCCGCCAGGGCCACCTCCCCCAGGCGCACGGGGTGGAGGAAGAGCCGGGTGAGGGCGGCCCGGAAGTCCTTTTCCAGGAAGCTATAGGCCACCAGCAGGGGAGGCACCAGGAGGGTGAGGGAGACCCCTTTGAAGGCCTGGAGGCCCAGCACCGTGGCCGGGCTGGAGCCCAGGGCGGAGAGGAAGACCGCTCCGGCCAGGGCGTAGCCCAGGGTGCGCAACCACATCCAAAGCCCGTTCCGGGGCCCGAGGAACCCCAGGACGGGAAAGACCAAGGCGGCGAGGAGGGCCCCGGCCTGGCTGCCGGCATAGCCCAGGGCCAGGAGGAGGAGGAGAAGGGTCACATAGGGCCCGTACACCGGAAGCCCCAGGGCCAGAAGCCCCAGGCCCGCCGCCACTCCTGCCCAGGCCGCGTACCTCAGGGGGCTTGGGGCGAAGTCCCGGGGGGCGGGCTTGCCCAGGGGGATGCCGCTGGCCTTCAGACCCTCTTGTATACGCTCCAGGAAGACTCCGGTGTCCTCGGGGTAGGGGTAGGGCCGCAGGTAGAGGAGCTGGTGCCCCCGCTCCCGGGCGGCCAGCACGTACTTGTCCGCGGCCTCCTTGGGAGGCAGGGTGAGCTGCCACTCGTAGCGCAGGCTGAAAAGCCGCAGGATGCCTGCCTCCCGGAAGGCCTGCAGGCCGGGCTGGGGGGTTCCCTCAATGAGGCCCACGGGCTTCCCCACCAGGGCCTTGGCCTCCGCCAGGCGGTAGGGGTGGCCCAGGGCCTCGAGGCCGGCGAAAACCACGGCGTCGGCGCCCTCGGGCACCAGGGGCAGGCTGGGGTCCAACCGGCGCAGGCGGTGGTTGATGGGGCGCACGGCCACGTAAAACCCCGCCTCCTTGGCCCGGCGCACCTCCTCCAGGGGGTAGAAGGCGGGGAAGGCCTGCACGTCCACGGGGAAGCCCAGCCAGGGGCCGAGCCGTTCCGTAGGAAGGGTGTAGGCCCGGGCCAGGAGGTCCAGGAGCCAGGCCTCCCCCTTGAGGTAGTACCAGTCCGGCCGGGCGGGAAGGCCGGCTTCGGCCAGTTCCCGCCCCGTGCGGTAGAGGAGGGTGCCCTGGGCCACCCAGTCCTTCACGAAGCGCTCGGGGAAGGCCACCCCTTCCACCCCCAGGGTCCGGTACCGGGCCAGGGCCTCCAGGAGGCCTTGGTCCTGGGCTCTGGCCTCCTCCCGCACCGCTTCCGCATCTAGCAGGAGCACCACCGGGCCGGGGTGCTCCGCCTTGAGCCTAGGGGCCAGGGAGAGCAGGGAGGGCAGGAGGGCCAGGAGGACGAGGGCCTGGAGGAGGCGCTTCATGCCACCCCCATCTGGGCCAGGCGGGCCAGGGCCTTGGCCTTCAGCATCTCCAGGGCCACGGGGTTCTGCCCTCCCCCGGGGAGGATCACGTCCGCGTGCCGCTTGCTGGGTTCCACGAAGGCCAGGTGCATGGGCTTGACCTTCTCCAGGTACTGGGCCACCACGCTCTCCAGGCTCCGCCCCCGCTCGCGCACGTCCCGCTCCAGGCGCCGGATGAAGCGCTCGTCGGCATCGGCGTCCACGAAGACCTTGAGGTCCATGAGGGCGCGGAGCTCCTCGGGGTAGAGGGCGAGGATGCCCTCGAGGACCACCACCGGGGCAGGGAGGACCCGCTGGGTGGCAGGGCTACGCGTGTAGGCCTTGAAGTCGTAGAGGGGCATGTCCACCGCCTCCCCGGCCAGGAGGGCCCGGGCGTGGGCCAGGTAGAGGGCCAGGTCAAAGGCCTCGGGGTGGTCGTAGTTCATCCGCAGGCGTTCGGGAAAGGGCAGGTGGGAGAGGTCCCGGTAGTAGTGGTCCATGGGCAGAAGGGCCACCCGTTTCCCCAGGGCCTCGGCCAGGGCCCGGGCCAGGGTGGTCTTGCCGCTGGCTGAACCGCCGGCGATGCCGATTACGAAGGGCTTGGCAAACCCGTTCACCCCTCCATGATAAGGGGCGGGGAGGCCTCTCCCCGCCCTAGGGCCATCCAGCCTAGCGGGCTACGGCCGCCTTCTCCTGGGCGTGGCCGATGGTGGCTTCCGTCTCCACATCAAAGGCGTGCAGGCGCGAGGTATCCGCCAGAAGCTCCACCCGGTCCCCGGGCTTCACGGGGGCGTGCCCGTCCACCTTGGCCACCAGCACCGTGCCGTCCACGCTCACGTGGATTTCGGTCTCCGCCCCCAGGGGTTCGGCCACCTCCACCTCCCCCCGGATGACGTTTTCCTCCTCGGGGATCACCGTGTACCCCTTGAGGCCCAGGTGCTCGGGGCGGATGCCCATCCAGACCTCCTTGCCCGCATAGGGCCGCACCGCCTGGGCCAGCACGGGGTTGGCCCGCACCCTGAAGCCGGGGGCGGTCAGGTAGACCCGGTCCCCCTGGGCCTCCACGTGGGCGCGGATGAAGTTCATGGAGGGGCTGCCGATGAACCCGGCCACGAAGCGGTTGGCGGGGAAGTCGTAGAGGTTGAGGGGGGTGTCCACCTGCTGGATCTCCCCGTCCTTCATCACCACGATGCGGTGCCCCAGGGTCATGGCCTCCACCTGGTCGTGGGTGACGTAGATGGTGGTCACCCCAAGCCGCCGCTGGAGCTTGGCGATTTCCGCCCGCATCTCCACCCGGAGCTTGGCGTCCAGGTTGGAGAGGGGCTCGTCCATGAGGAAGACCTTGGGTTCGCGCACGATGGCCCGGCCCATGGCCACCCGCTGGCGCTGGCCGCCGGAAAGCTCCCGGGGCTTGCGGTTTAAGAGGTGCTCAATCTTCAAGATGCGGGCCGCCTCCTTTACCCGGCGGTCAATCTCGTCCTTGGGGTAGCGCCTGAGGCGGAGCCCAAAGGCCATGTTCTCGTAGACGTTCATGTGGGGGTAGAGGGCGTAGTTCTGGAAGACCATGGCGATGTCCCGGTCCTTGGGGGGGACATCGTTCACCAGGCGGTCGCCGATGTAGATCCGGCCCTCGGAGATCTCCTCCAGCCCGGCGATCATGCGCAGGGTGGTGGTCTTGCCGCAGCCCGAGGGGCCCACGAAGACCACGAACTCCCCGTCCTCGGTCTCCAGGTTGAAGTCCTTGACCGCCACCACCTTGCCGAAGCGCTTCCAAACGTGCTCCAGCCGTACCTTGGCCATCCTTACCTCCTCGTCCCCACGCTTTGAGCCCGCTTGGCCCATCGGGGGTTCAGGCCCATTTTAACAGGGCTTTCACTGGTGGTGCTTCATATAATGGAGGGGTCCGGGAAAACGGACCGGTATTCCAGGAGGTGGTTCATGCTCAAGGGGTTTAGGGATTTTATCCTGCGGGGCAACGTGGTGGACCTGGCGGTGGCGGTGGTCATCGGCGGGGCCTTCGGACAGGTGGTGAACTCCCTGGTGGCCGATGTACTCACCCCCCTGATCGGGGCCCTGGGGGGCGCGCCAGACTTCTCCGCCCTCAGGCTGGGCCCCGTGGCCCTGGGGAAGTTCATCAACGCGGTGGTGAACTTCCTGGTGGTGGGGGCGGCCATCTACTTTCTGGTGGTGGTGCCCATGCGGGAGGCGGAAAAGCGCTTGAAGAAGGGGGCGGAAACCGCTCCTTCTCCTGAACCCCCCGAGGAGGTCAGGCTTCTTCGGGAGATCCTGGCGGAGTTGCGGAAGAAGGCCTGATCCGGTTCCACAGGAAAAGGGCCAGGTACCCAAGGCCCAGTTCCGGCCGGGGGCCCATGGTCACGGAAAGGGCGAAGGCGTGGAAGAGGAGGCTTTCTAAGGCGTGGCGCGGGCTTCGCCAGAAGAGGGCCTTGAGGGCTGGTCCCTGGCGCAGGGCCAGAAGCCCCAGGTAGGGAAGGTAGGGCAGGGGGCCGGTAGGAAGCCCCAGGGCGGAGGCCAGGAGGCTGGCGAAGGCCAGGCCCCTCAAGGGGGGCAGGGGGTCAAGGCCTAGGGGGTTCAGCTCGTCCCAGTGGGGTTCTTCCTCCCCGGGCCAGGGGGCCTTGAGGAGAAAAAGCCTCTTCCCCTCATGCCCCCCCAGGTAGAGGGAGGGGTCCGGGGCTACCCCTAAGGGGAGGAGCAGGGCGGGGTTTTCCCGCAGGCCCTGGTAGAGGAGGGGGTCCAGGGGCAGGCCGTCCACCAGGTACCAGACGTGGGGCCTGCCCGAGAGCAAAAACCCCAGGGCGCGCTCCACCTTGTGCCCCCGGTGGGCCAGGATGCCGGGCCAGGCCTCGGGGGGCTCTTTGAGGAGGGCGGTCTTCCAGGGAGGGGTGTGGCCCACGGGGCTGGGCTTGAGGGCGAAGCGCACCTCCAGGCTGTCCCCTTCCTCCAGGTGGAAGCGGGCCAGGAGGTTCCCCCGGGCCTCGTAGACCTCGAGGGCCCTCTGGGAAAGGGCCAGCTCCCCCACCTCCTGGCCGGGGAGGCTCTGGGGCAGGGGCAGGAGGTGCTCCCCGGAAAAGGGGGCCTGGTAGCGGAGGCGAAGCCGCACGGGGTATACGATACACTTTTCCCATGGAGTGGCTCCTCACCCCTGGTCCCGTGCGCCTGCACCCCAAGGCCCAGGAGGCCCTGGCTAGGCCCCAGCTTCACCACCGCACCGAGCCCGCCCGGGCCCTTTTCCTGAAGGCGCGGGCCCTCTTGCGGGAGGCCTTCGGCACGGAGGGCGAGGTCCTGATCCTCACGGGAAGCGGCACCTTGGCCATGGAGGCCCTGGTCCTCAACCTCTTCGCCCCCGGGGAGCGGGTCCTGGTGCCGGTCTACGGCAAGTTCTCCGAGCGCTTCGCCGAGATCGCCCAGGCCCACGGGCTGGCGGTGGAGCGGCTGGACTACCCCTACGGGGCGGTGCCCAGGCCCGAGGATGTGGCCCGGGAAGGGTTCAGGGGCCTCCTCCTGGTGCACTCCGAGACCTCCACGGGGGCCCTGGTGGACCTGCCCGCCCTGGCCCGGGCCTTCAAGGCGGCCAACCCCGAGGGCCTGGTGGGGGCGGACATGGTCACGAGCCTCCTGGTGCGTCCCGTGGCCCTCGAGGCCTTCGGGGTGGACGCCGCGGTTTCGGGAAGCCAGAAGGGCCTCATGTGCCCTCCCGGCCTGGGGTTCGTGGCCCTTTCCCCCCGGGCCCTGGAGGCCCTCCGTCCCCGGGGCTACTACCTGGACCTCTCCCGGGAGCGGAAGGCCCAGGGGGAGGGGGAGAGCGCCTGGACCCCGGCCATCGGCCTGGTGGGGGCGGTGGCCGCGGTGCTGGAGGAGGTGATGCCCCACCTGGAGGCCCATCTGGCCCTCAAGGCCTGGCAGAACGACCTCCTCTACGGGGTGGGGGAGGAGCTGGGCCTTAAGGCCGTGCCCGCGGTGCGAAGCCCAGCGGTGGCCGCCTTTTACCTGCCCGAGGGGGTGCCCTACCGGGCGGTGAAGGAGGCCTTTGCCCAAAGGGGAGCGGTGATCGCCGGGGGGCAGGGGCCCCTAAAGGGGCGCATCTTCCGCCTTTCCCTCATGGGCCATTACGACCGCTACGAGGCCTTGGGGGTAGCGGCCCTCTTCAAAGAGGCCTTTGCCGATATTCTTCCAGCTTCTTGAGCATCTCCTCCCGGGTGTAGACGGCCCGGGCCCCGCCCACCAGCTTGGGCCGGGTCTTGGCGGCGATGAGCACCGCCTCGCCGATGCGCCGCACGGAGAGCCGCAGGGGCACGGCCACGGGCCTGAGGTGCATGCCGATGAGCACCCCTCCGATGTCCATGCCCCCTAGGGCCTGGGCCTTCAGGGACTCCACCATTACCGGGTCCTCGTAGCCCAGGAAGGCCGCGGTGGCCAGGCTACCCCCGGCCTTGGGGTGGGGGAAGACGGTTACCTCCTCCAGCCCGTAGGCCTTGGCCACCTCCCGTTCCACCACCAGGGCCCGGTTCAGGTGCTCGCATCCCTGGACCGCCACCCAAATTCCCCGTTCCCGCAAGGGGGGAAGGAGCCCCTCCAGGATGGCCTCGGCCGCCTCGAGGCTCGGGTGGGTGCCCACCCTCTCCCCCAGGACCTCGCTGGTGGAGCCCCCCAGGACGAAAAGGCTGCCCCGGGGCATGGGGAAGAGCTCCAGGTACTCCAAGATGGCGGCTTCCGCCTGCCGTTTCAGGCCTTCCATGCCCCCAGGGTACACCGGCAGGCCCTCAAAGAAAGAGGTCCAGGACGATGAAGAAGAACATCCCCAGGCTCACCCCCACATTGGCCTGGAAGAAGGCCACCTCCACCCGGGAAAGGTCCTCTGGGGAGACCAGGCGGTGCTCCCATAGGAGAAGCCCCCCCACCAGGAGGAGGCCCAGGAAGTAAAGGGCTCCTGCCCCATAGGCCAGGCCCGCCAGGAGGAAGGCCCCCCAGGCCAGGAGGTGGCTCAGGCGGGCTATGGCCAGGGCCCGGGGGATGCCGAAGCGGGCGGGGATGCTCTGGACCCCGTGGGCCCGGTCAAAGGCATAGTCCTGGGTGGCGTAGAGGATGTCAAAGCCGGTGATCCAGAGCCCCACCCCGGCCCAAAGCCAGTAGGCCACCGGGTGGAAGCTCCCGGTGACGGCAATCCAGCCCCCCGCGGCCGCCGCCCCAATGGTGAGGCCCAAAAAGTAGTGGCAAAGCCAGGTGAAGCGCTTGGTGTAGCTGTAGAAGGTGAGGAAGAAGACGGCCACCGGCAGGAGCCTGGCCGTTAGGGGGTTGAGGGCGAGGCCGGCGTAGGCCAGGAGGAGGAGGCCCAAAAGGGCCAGGACCAGGGTCTCCCAGGGCTTCACCAGGCCCCGGGGGAGGTGGCGGTTCTGCGTGCGGGGGTTGAGGGCGTCTATGCGCCAGTCAATGAGCCGGTTCAGGGCCATGGCCATGGTCCTGGCTCCCACCATGGCCAGGGTGACCAGGAGGAAGGTGGGCCAGCCTGGCCACCCCCCCGCCGCCAGGAGCATCCCCCCGTAGGCAAAGGGGAGGGCGAAGAGGGTGTGCTCAAAGCGCACCAGGTCCAGGTAGAGCTTCAGGCGGCTCACCCCTTGCGGACCTCCAGGATGCGGTTTTTCTCGTCCACCAAGACCACGGTGGGCTTCAGGTTTCTGGCCTCCTCCTCCTCAAAGATCCCGTAGGCCACCAGGATCACCAGGTCCCCCGGGCGCACCAGGTGGGCGGCGGCCCCATTGATCTGCACCACCCCCGAGCCCCGCTCCCCGGGGAGGGCGTAGGTGGTGAGCCGGGCGCCGTTGGTGATGTCGTAGACGTCCACCTGCTCGTAGGGAAGGATGCCGGCCGCGTCCAGGAGGTCCTGGTCCACGGTCACCGAGCCCACGTAGTGGAGGTCGGCCTGGGTTACGGTGGCCCGGTGGATCTTGGCGTGGAACATCACGCGCCTCACAAGCGGCAAGTCTACTCCTCCTGGGCCTCCTTGGGAAGCGCGCCCTCCACGAAGAGGGTCTTGGCATGGGTGTAGAGCACCTGGCCCAAGGCGGCCTTCCTGGGGCGCCACACGTGCTTTTTGCGGGTGTAGTCCACGGGCACCTGGGCCTCTCCCCGGGCCTTGGAGTGGTAGGCGGCCAGCCGGGCGGCGAAGAGGAGGTCCTCCAGGGGCGGGTTCTTGCCCTCGGCCTTGAGGATCACGTGGCTTCCCGGCACCCCCTGGGCGTGGAACCAGAGGTCCTCCGAGTGGGCGGTGCGGGTGAGGAGGTCGTTTTCCTTGGCGTTCCGGCCCACCAGGACGGGATAACCGGAGGGGGAGGTGTAGCGGAGGCCAAGCCTGGGCCCCTTGCCTTCCCGGGGCCTTCGGGAAAGCTCCAGGAGCTCCTGCAGGTCCGCCTGGCGTACCCGTTCCATCTCCGCCTCCAGGGCCCGCACCCGCTCCTCCGTCTTGGGGATGAGCTCCAGGGCCCGCTCCGCCAGCTCCTCCAGCCTCCGGGCCCGCTCGTAGAGCTTCTTGGCATTCTCCTGCGGGGAGAGGGTGGGGTCCAGGGCCACCGCCACAGGGGTGCCGTCAAAGCCCTCCAGGACTACCCGTTCTGCCCCCTTGGGCACCTCCCGCATGCGGGCCAGGAGGAGGTCGGCCTGTCGCCGCAAGGCCTCCGCCTCCTCCAGGCGCTCCAGGGCCCGCTGGTAGTCGGCAATCCGGGCCAAGAGGGTCTTCCGCTCCCGCTCCAGGGCCTCCAGGAGGGGTTTTCTCAGGGCCTCCTTCTCCTCCTCGGCCCAGCGCCGCCTCAGCTCCTGGGAAAGCTCCGTGCGCAAGGAGGGGTCTTCCACCAGCTCCCTCAGGGCCCGGTGGACCCGTTTCAGGGCGGGCTTATCCAGGGGGGTTTCCGGGGTAAGGCCCGTGCGGCGGGCCAGCTCCCGCATGAGCTCAAGCCCCACCCCGTCCACGTGGCGCACCACCTCCTTAAGAGGCTTGCCCAGGAGGACTTCCAGGTCCTGCTCCTTCAGGGTCCTGGGGTCCAGCTTCTCGTAGGGAGGCGGGGGCACGTAGGGGAGGCCGGGCCTGAGCTCCCGGTAGCGGTTCACCGCCTGGGTGATGACCCGGTCCACCCCCAGGATGCGTCCCTCCTCGTCCAGGAGGAGGAGGTTGGCGTTCCGGCCCGTGGCCTCGAGGACCAGGCGCACCGGGGGCGTGTCCACGAAGCCCTTTTCCCCGGCGAAGCGGAGGAAGACCACCCGGTCCAGCTTGTGCTGCTCCGCTTCTAGGAGGGGACCCTTGACCCGGGCCTCCAGCTGGCGCTGGAAGGGGGTCTTGGGCTCCCCCAGCAGGGTCCCCGCCTCCAGGACCAGGCTGGGGGTGGGGGGGCGGTAGTGGAGGACCAGGTTGAAGATCCGCCCCGACCGCCCCTTGAGGAGCAGGGCCGCCGTCCCCTCGTCGGGGAAGGCCAGGCCCAGGTTGGTGGCGGGGAGCTCGGGCCAAAGCTCCCGCAACACGGCGTGGATCAGGAGGCCTTCCATTTCCTAAACAGGACCAAGAAGGCCGTGTGGCCCACCTGCTGGAAGCGGGGATGGGCCACGGGAAGCCGCACCTCCCACTCCCGCCAGGATACCTCCAAGACCCTTTCCAGCCTCAGGGGAAGCCCTTCGGCCCCCTTGAGGAGCTCCAGCACCTGGGTGATGTTGGGCAGGTAGGCGGCCAGGGGGCGGTCGGGCTTGAGGGCCTCTGCGGCCTTGGCCAGCACCTTCCAGGGCTCCATAAGGTCCAGGGCCACGGCATCGTAGGCCTCGGGCTCCAGGAGGGCCTCTTCCAGCCCCCCCTCGTGGAAGCGGATGTTGTCCGCCTTCCAGAAGGCCCGGATGTTCTCCACCGCCTGCCTCAGGTGGTGGGGGCGCTTCTCGTGGGTGTCCACCCGGCCCTCGGGTCCCACCGCCCGGGCCAGGAACAGGGTGAGCCCCCCCGAGCCCGTGCCGGCCTCGAGGACCCGCATCCCCGGGGCCAGGTCCAGGAGGGCCACCAGGGCGCTGGCGTCCTTGGGGTAGGTGGGGGTGGCGCTCCGGCGCATGTGGAGCACGTACTCCTCCAGGGTGGGCCGGTGCACGGAGAGCTCCTCCCCCAGGTGGGTCAGGACCTTCCCCCCCGGGCCTGCCCGCAGGATGGCCTCGTGGGCTACCGTGCCCCGGTGGTGGTGGAAGACCCCTCCCTCCCGCAGGCGCACCAGGAAGGCGCGCCCCTTGGCGTCTTTTAGGAGAAAGAGTTCCCCTTCCACCCCGCCCACTTTAGCGGGCCCTTCCCCTCCCGTCCAGGGCGGGGGGGCTCACACCTTGAAGAAGCCCTCCACCGGCAGGACGAAGACCACCGCCCCCCCCACCTGCACCTCCACCGGCTGGGCCAGGAAGGGGTCGGGGGCCTCGGAGAGGGGAAAGCCCCGGGTCACCAGGCGGGTGCGGGTGCGGCACTTCTCCCGGATGAGCTCCAGGACCTCGGGCACCCGCTCGTCCTCCAGGCCGATGAGGAGCGTGGTGTTCCCCTCCCGCAGGAAGCCCCCGGTGGAGGCCAGCTTGGTGGACTGCAGGCCCCGTTCCAGAAGGGCCTTGGTGAGCCCGGGGGCGTCCGTGTCCTGCACGATGGCCACGATGAGCTTCATTGGACCCTATTGTACACCCCGTGCCATTCCTGAAGGCTTTTGACCCCCAGCTCCTTCTCCCGGGCCCGAAGGATGGCCTTGAGGCTCCACCAGGCCCCCTCGAGGGTGGTGATGAAGGGCAGGCCCCGCTCCACCGCCCGCCTGAGCTCGGGGTGGGGAAGGGGGCTGATGAGGAGGTCGTACGCCTCCCCTTCCTCAAACCCTGCCTCCAGGTACTGCCGCCGGATCTCCTCCAGCCGGGCCCTTTCCCGCTCGGGCAACCCCTCGGCCAGAAAGCGCACCCGCCCCTTAAGGGGCAGCCGCTGCCCGGCCCCCAGCTGGGCCCTGTAGTAGGCCAGGTAGGGGTCCTGGTCCAGGCCCATGCTCTCCCCGGTGGAGCGCATCTCCGGCCCCAGCACGGGGATCACCCCGGGGAACTTGAGCCAGGGGATCACCACCTCCTTCACCGCGTAGTAGGGGGGGACGGGTTCCAGGTCCCGCACCCCAAGCTCCTTTAGGGTCTTGCCCACGGCAATCAGGGCGGCCAGCTTGGCCAGGGGCACGCCGATGGCCTTGGATACGAAGGGCACGGTGCGGGAGGCCCGGGGGTTGGCCTCGAGGATGTACACTTCCTCCCCTAAGACCGCGTACTGCACGTTCAAAAGCCCCCTCACCCCCAGGGCCAGGGCCAGGCGGCGGGTGTAGTCCTTGACCTTGGCCAAGGCGGCGGGGGAGAGGTGCACGGGGGGGAGCACCGTGGCCGAGTCCCCCGAGTGGACCCCGGCCCGCTCCACGTGCTCCATCACCCCGGCGATCATCACCTCCTGCCCGTCGGAAAGCGCGTCCACGTCCAGCTCTAAGGCGCCTTCCAGGTAGCGGTCCAGCAGGATGGAGGGCTTGTCCTGCAGAGGAGCATAGACCTCCTCCAGATAGCGCGCAAGCTCCGCCTCGTCCCCCAGGACGCGCATGGCCCGCCCACCCAGCACGTAGCTGGGCCGGGCCAGGAGGGGGAAGCCCACCTCCCGGGCCAGGCGCAGGGCCTCCTCCGGGGTCTTGGCCACCCGGCCCTCAGGCTGGGGGATGCCAAGCTCCCGGCAGAGCCGGTTGAAGGCCTCCCGGTCCTCCGCCTGGTGGATGGCGGCAAAAGGCGTACCCAGGAGTCTAACCCCCGCCTCCTCCAGCCCCTTGGCCAGCTTGAGGGGGGTCTGCCCCCCCAGGGTGGCGATCACCCCCAGGGGCTTTTCGTGCTCCACCAGGTTCAGCACGTCCTCCAGGGTCAGGGGTTCAAAGTAGAGGCGGTCGGCGGTGTCGTAGTCGGTGGAGACGGTTTCGGGGTTGGAGTTCACCATGATGGTCTCGTAGCCCGCCTCCTTCAGGGCCCAGACCGCGTGCACCGTGGCGTAGTCAAACTCCACCCCCTGGCCGATGCGGATGGGCCCCGAGCCCAGGATCACCACCTTGGGCTTGGCCGAGGGCCAGACCTCGTCCTCCTGCTCGTAGGTGGAGTAGTGGTAGGGGGTGTAGGCCTCAAACTCCGCGGCGCAGGTGTCCACGGTCTTGTAGACGGGGACCACCCCCTGGGCCTTCCGTTCCTCCCGCACCCGGCCCTCCTCCCAGCCCAGAAGCTCTCCCATGCGGGCATCGGAGAGGCCCAGGCCCTTGTAGAAGCGCCAGTCCTCCCGGTCCTTCGGGGGGTGGCCCCTGAGCCACTCTTCCGCCTCCACGATCTCCCGCATCTGGTGGAGGAACCAGGGGTCTATGCGGGTGGCCTGGTAGAGCTCCTCCACCGGCATCCCCCGCCTGAGGAGCTCCAGCACCGCGTAGATGCGGTCGGGGTTGGGGTAGAGCTTCTTCTCCAGGTCCTCGGTGCGCACCGCGGCCAGGGCCCGCACGTCCCGCTCCAGGCCCCGCAGGGCCTTCAGCAGGGCCTCCTTGAAGGTGCGGCCCATGGCCATCACCTCCCCCACGGACTTCATCTGGGTGCCGAGCTCGTCCCTCAGCCCCCCCAGGGTGTTGGGCAGGTCCTGGAACTTCTCAAAGGCGAAGCGGGGAATCTTCACCACCACGTAGTCAATGGTGGGTTCAAAGGAGGCCGGGGTCTTGCGGGTGATGTCGTTGGGGAGTTCGTCCAGCCGGTAGCCCACCGCCAGGAGGGCGGCGATCTTGGCGATGGGGAAGCCCGTGGCCTTGGAAGCCAGGGCGCTTGAGCGGGAGACCCGGGGGTTCATCTCAATGACCACCTGGCGGCCCGTCTTGGGGTCCACGGCGAACTGGATGTTGGAACCCCCGGTGTCCACGCCAATCTCCCGGATGATGGCCCGGGCGGCATCCCGCATGCGTTGGTACTCCACGTCGGAGAGGGTCTGGGCGGGGGCCACGGTGATGGAGTCCCCGGTGTGGACCCCCATGGGGTCCACGTTCTCAATGCTGGTGATGATGACCACGGTGTCCGCGTGGTCCCGCATCACCTCCAGCTCAAACTCCTTCCAGCCCAGCACCGACTCCTCCACCAAGGCGGTGTGCACGGGGGAGAGGAGGAGCCCCCGGGAGAGGACCTCCCGGAGCTCCCCCTCGTTGCGGGCGATGCCGCCCCCGGTGCCTCCCAGGGTGAAGGAGGGGCGCACCACCACGGGGTAGCCCACCTCGCGGGCGAAGTGGAGCCCCTCCTCCACGCTGCCCACCATCTGGCCCCGGGGGACCTCGAGGCCAATCTTGCGCATGGCCCTCTGGAACTCCTCCCGGTCCTCCCCCTTCCGGATGGCCTCGGCCTTGGCCCCGATGAGCTCCACCCCGTACCGCTCCAGAATGCCCTCCTCGTAGAGGGCCATGGAGAGGTTGAGGGCGGTCTGCCCGCCCAGGGTGGGCAGGAGGGCGTCGGGCCGCTCCTTGGCGATGACCCGTTCCAGGAACTCCAGGGTGAGGGGTTCTATGTAGGTGCGTTCGGCCAGCTCCGGGTCGGTCATGATGGTGGCGGGGTTGGAGTTCACCAGGATGGCCTCGTACCCCGCCCCTCTGAGGGCCTTCACCGCCTGGGTGCCGGAGTAGTCAAACTCCGCGGCCTGGCCAATGGTGATGGGCCCGGAACCGATGATGAGGATTTTCTTCAGGTCTCTTCTCGGCGGCATCGCGTACCCGGGGGTTGAGCTTATCACAAAAGGAGGGGGGCGCCAAGGCTAGGGCGGCTAACTTATGCGCAAAAGCCGGGAAAAGGCGCATATCCTTGCGCCTCGGGGGGTCCGGCACGAGCCCCGCCCCTGCCGGGCTATACTTAGGGGTATGCGCAGGGTGCGTCCGGAAGAGCTCCCCGAGCTCCTTAAGCACGGGGTAAGGGTGGTGGACGTGCGCCCCGCAGACCGGCGCACTACCCCCTTGCCTTTTCCCGCGGAGTGGGTTCCCCTAGAGAAGATCCAGTCGGGGGAGCACGGCCTTCCCCGGGAGCCCCTCCTCCTCGTCTGCGAGAAGGGGCTTTTAAGCCAGGTGGGGGCCCTCTACCTGGAGGCCGAGGGGTACGAGGCCATGAGCCTGGAGGGCGGCCTCCAGGCCTTGACGGGGGGCGGGTAGCTCCTTAGAATGGCGGGTGCTGAGCGTGGTGAGCGTAGCTCAGCTGGTCAGAGCACCGGACTGTGGATCCGGGGGTCGTGGGTTCAAGTCCCATCGCTCACCCCAGTCCCACCACCCCGCAAGGGGTGGTATTTTAAAGGAGGGCCTCGCCCTCCTTGCGAGGATGGCGGAACCGGTAGACGCGCCGGACTTAGGATCCGGTGGGGTAACCCGTGCGGGTTCAAGTCCCGCTCCTCGCACCACCTGGGCGAGGCCCCCTTTCCTTAGCGCGAGGTGAGGTGTGGCGGAGATCCTGGAGCGTTCCGGCTATCTGGTGAAGGTCCGGGTGCAGGTGCCGGCGGAGAGGGTGCAGAAGAGCTACGAGGGCCTCCTTCGGGACCTGGCGAAGCGGGTGAGGGTTCCCGGGTTCCGCCCGGGGAAGGCCCCCCTCAAGGTGGTGGAGGCCCGCCTGGGGCGGGAGGCCCTCCTGGAGGACCTCAAGGAGCGCCTGGTGGAGGAGACCTACCCCGAGGCGGTGCGGGAGCTGGGCCTCCTGCCCGTGGCCGCCCGGGTGGTGGAGCAGGAGCTGGAGGAGGGCCAGGGCTTCCGCTATGTGGCCGAGGTGGAGAACTACCCCGAGGTGCGCCTCCCCAACTGGCGGGAGTTTACCCTGGAGGTGGAGGCCCCCGAGGTCACCGAGGAGATGGTGGAAAAGGCCCTGGAGGAGCTCCGCCACCGCTACGCTGAGCTGGTGGCCGTGGAGCGGGAGGCCAGGGAGGGGGACCACCTCTTCGTGCGCACCGAGGAGGGGGCGGAGTTCCCCATTGACCTTTCCAAGGCCCTGCCCCATGTGAAGGAGGCCCTTCTCGGCAAGAAGGCGGGGGAGGTGGTCATGGTTCCCGTGCTGAACGAGAAGGGGGAGAAGGTGCGGGAGGTGCGCACCGAGGTCCTGGAGGTCAAAACCCTGGAGCTCCCCGCCCTGGACGAGGAGTTCGCCAAGACCCTGGAGGCGGAAAGCCTCGAGGACCTCAGGGCCAAGGTGCGGGAAAGCCTGAAGCGCCAGGCCGAGCGCCAGTACCAGGAGGCCCGGGAGCGGGCCTTCCTGGAGAAGCTGGCCGAGGGGATTGAGGCCGAGATTCCCCCCTCCATGCTGGAGGCAGAGGAGCGCCACCTCCTGGAGCATCTGGCTGAGGACCTGGCCCGCCAGGGGGTGAGCCTCGAGGCCTACCTCAAGGCCCTGGAGGACCGGGGCGAGCTGGAGAAGTTCCGGGAGGACCTGCGCCAGGAGGCCCTGAAGCGGGTGAAGCGCTCCCTGGCCAAGGAGCAGCTGGCCGAGGAGCTCAAGCCCGAGTTGGGCGAGGAGGAGTGGCAGGCCTACCTCCAGGCGGTGGCCCGTTCCTACGGGGTCTCCCTGCAGGAGTTCCGGCGGGAGATGGGCGAGCGGGGCCTGGCCCGGCTCAAGGCCGGCTACCTCCAGGACAAGGCGGTGAAGGAGGCGGTGGCCCAGCTCCTCTAGGCCCTCCTTGGTGGCCCAGGGGGGTTTTCCCCCTGGGTCTGCCCTTACAATGAGGAACGGTATGGTCATACCCTACGTCATAGAGCAGACCGCCCGCGGCGAGCGGGTCTACGACATCTACTCCCGCCTCCTCAAGGACCGCATCATCTTCCTGGGCACCCCCATAGATGCCCAGGTGGCCAACACCATCGTGGCCCAGCTCCTCTTCCTGGATGCCCAGAACCCCAACCAGGAGATCCGCCTCTACATCAACTCCCCCGGCGGCGAGGTGGACGCGGGGCTGGCCATCTACGACACCATGCAGTTCGTGCGGGCCCCCGTTTCCACCATCGTCATCGGCATGGCGGCCAGCATGGCGGCGGTGATCCTGGCGGCCGGGGAAAAGGGCCGGCGCTACGCCCTGCCCCACTCCAAGGTGATGATCCACCAGCCCTGGGGCGGGGTCCGGGGCACGGCCAGCGACATCGCCATCCAGGCCCAGGAGATCCTCAAGGCCAAGAAGCTCCTGAACGAGATCCTGGCCAAGCACACCGGCCAGCCCCTGGAGAAGGTGGAGAAGGACACGGACCGGGACTACTACCTCTCGGCCCAGGAGGCCCTGGAGTACGGCCTCATTGACCAGGTGGTGAGCCGTGAAGAAGCCTAGGCCCTTCTGTAGCTTCTGCGGCCTGCGCCCCCCGGAGACGGGGAGGCTTCTGGAAAGCCCCATCGCCGAGGTCTACATCTGCGAGGACTGCGTGCAGCGGGCCCAGGAACTCCTGGGGGAGGGGCACAAGGTCCCCAAGGGACCCACCCGCCTCCCCAAGCCCCAGGAGATCAAGGCCCACCTGGACCAGTACGTGGTGGGGCAGGAGGCGGCCAAAAGGGCCCTTTCCGTGGCCGTCTACAACCACTACAAGCGCCTTCTGCACCCCGAGGCGGAAATCGGCAAGGCCAACATCCTCCTCATCGGGCCCACGGGCACGGGCAAGACCCTTCTGGCCGAGACCCTGGCCCGCTTCCTGGAGGTGCCCTTCGCCATCGCCGACGCCACCACCCTCACCGAGGCGGGGTATGTGGGGGAGGACGTGGAGAACGTCATCCTGCGCCTCCTGCAGAACGCCGACTTTGACGTGGAGCGGGCGGAGATGGGCATCGTCTACATTGACGAGATTGACAAAATCGCCCGCAAGTCGGAGAACCCCTCCCTCACCCGGGACGTCTCCGGCGAGGGGGTGCAGCAGGCCCTTTTGAAGATCATTGAGGGCACCATCGCCAACGTCCCCCCCCAGGGGGGGAGGAAGCACCCCCACCAGGAGTTCATCCCCGTGAACACCAAGAACATCCTCTTCATCCTGGGCGGGGCCTTTGAGGGGCTGGAGAACATCGTCAAGGCCCGCACCGAGCGTACCACCATCGGCTTCACCCGCACCAAGGCCAAGGAGGAGCCCTTGGAGGTCATCCCCGAGGACCTGGTGAAGTTCGGCATGATTCCCGAGTTCGTGGGCCGGGCCCCCCTCATCGTCCAGCTCAACCCCCTCACGGAGGACGACCTGGTGCGCATCCTCACCGAGCCCAAAAACGCCCTGGTGAAGCAGTACCAGGAGCTTTTGCGCATGGAGGGGATTGAGCTCCGCTTCACCCAGGCGGCCCTGAAGGAGATTGCCCGCCGGGCCCTCAAGCGGGGCACCGGGGCCAGGGGGCTTCGGGCCATTCTGGAAAAGACCATGGTGGACCTGATGTTTGAGGCCCCGGGGAGCGGGGTGCGGGAGCTGGTCATAGACCTGCCCCACCTGGACCATCCCCTGAAGGCCCTCGAGGAGGCCAAGCTCAAGCAGGCCTCCTAGCCCTCCTCTAGCCTGCGCACCAGCTCCTCCTTGAGGGCGAAAAGCCTTTCCGTGAGGGAAACGTGGTAGATGTGGGGGTTCACCAGGCGCCGCACCCCCGGGTCCAGCCGCTCCACGTCCTTGCGCCGGCGCTCCTGGAGCACCTCCAGGGGTAGGGGAGGGAAGAGGCGCCGGCCGCGGTAGACCTCCTCCAGCAGGGGTTCCAGGGTGAACTCCCCGGGGCGCAGGGTGCGGCGCTTGGTGGGGTCGGTGGGGTGGCGGAGGCAGAGGGGCTGGTCTGGCCTCAGCGTCTCCTCGGCGGTGGCCAGCAGGTCGGCGGTGGCCAGGCCCCTTTGGTCGTAGACCCGGTAGACCCGCTTGTGCCCGGGATTGAGGATTTTTTCCAGGGAGTCTGAGATCTTGATGGCCGGGGCCCAGGTGCCGTTTTCCCGGATGGCCACCAGCTTGTAAACCCCGCCCAGGGCCGGGTGCCCCCAGGAGACCACCATCTTGGTGCCCACCCCATAGACCAGGCGCCGCAGAAGGCGGTCGGGGTCCACCCCGTAGCGGGGGGCCTCCTCCAGGATCTGGCTTTTGATCTGCCAGATGACCAGCTCGTCCAGGTCCCCGGAGAGGACGATGAGGGTTTCCGGGAAGCCGGCCTTGTCCAGCTCCTTGGCCACCTGGATGGCCAGGTAGGCCAGGTCCCCCGAGTCAATGCGCACCCCCACGGGCCGGTGCCCCTTGCGCCTCAGGGCCTCAAAGACCCGGATGGCGTGGGGCAGGCCGGAGTGCAGGGTGTCCACGGTGTCCAGGAGGAGGATGGTGTCGTCGGGGAAGACCTCGGCGAAGGCCTGGAAGGCCTCTTCCTCGGAGTAGCCCAAGGCCAGGAAGGCCTGGACCAGGCTGTGGGCGTGGGTGCCGGAGGAGGGGAGGCCCAGGAGGTGGGAGAGGGAGACGGCGCTGCTGCGGTTGGCCCCCCCGATGAGGCTGGCCCGGGTGGCGGCCTCTCCCCCCTTGGCGGGGGAGCGGCGCAGGCCGAACTCCAGCACCACCGCCTCCCCCGCCGCCTCCCGCACCCGGCTGGCCTTGGTGGCGATGAGGGTCTCGTAGTTGATGCGGTTCAAGAGGGCGGTCTCCAGGAGCTGGGCCTGGAGAAGGGGGCCTTCCACGCTGATGAGGGGCACCTGGGGGTGGGCCACCCGTCCCTCGGGGAGGGCCCGCAGGGTGAGGCCGGAAAACCCTCCCATCTCCCTGAGGTAGGCCAGGTAGTCCTCCCCGAAAAGGGACCTGCCCGAGCGCCCCTTCAGGGCCCGCAGGGCGTCCAGATCCTCCTCTTGGAAGCGGGCCCCTTCCATCCAGGAAAGGAGGGGGTCCAGCCCGGCGAAGACCGTGTACCCCGCCTGGTGGGCCCCGTAGTCGGGGTTCTTGCGGTAGAAGGCCTCAAAGAGGGCCTGGCGCTCGTGCAGACCCAGGCGGAAGTAGACCTGCCCCATGGTGAGCTGGTAGAGGTCGGTGTAGAGGATGCCGAAGGGGTCCATGGGCCTAGCATAGCCCCCTCCTTTTGGCTACACTAGCGGGATATGGTGGAGGTCCACACCTGCAGTCCCGGTTGCCGCCACCACCTGGGGGGAGCGGGTTGGGGGGAGGCCCCCTTGGTGCGGCTTGGCTACAACAAGGAGGCCCGGGCCCGCAAGTTTCCCTACCTGAGAGCCCTCCTGGAGCGTCCTCTGGTCTTTGACGGGGCCATGGGCACCGAGCTGCAGAAGCGCGACCTCACCCCGGAGGACTACGGGGGGGAGGCCTACTACGGCTGCCCCGAGGTCCTGAACCGCACCCGGCCGGAGGTGGTCCGGGAGATCCACCGGGCCTACCTGGAGGCTGGGGCCGAGGCCATAGAGACCAACACCTTCGGGGCCCTGCGCCACGTGCTGGCGGAGTACGGTCTGGGAGAGGAGGCGGAGGCCCTCTGCTACCTGGGGGCCCGCATCGCCAAGGAGGCCGCTCTGCCCTACGGGGCCTTTGTGGCCGGGGCCCTGGGGCCGGGTACCAAGCTCATCTCCCTGGGCCAGATCAGCTGGGACGAGCTCTATGCCGCCTACAAGGAGGCGGCGCGGGGGCTTCTGCGGGGAGGGGTGGACCTCATTCTCCTGGAGACCGCCCAGGACATCCTGCAGGTGCGTTGCGCCGTCCTGGCCGCCCGGGAGGCCATGGCCGAGGTGGGGCGGGAGGTGCCCCTGCAGGTGCAGGTGACCCTCGAGGCCACCGGCACCATGCTGGTGGGTAGCGACGAGGTGGCGGCCCTGGCCGCTTTGGAGAGCCTCCCCATAGACGTGGTGGGCATGAACTGCGCTACCGGCCCCGACCTCATGGACGCCAAGATCCGCTACTTCGCGGAGAACAGCACCCGCTTCGTGAGCTGCCTGCCCAACGCCGGCCTGCCCCGCAACGAGGGGGGGCGGGTGGTGTACGACCTCACCCCCGAGGAGCTGGCCCGCTGGCACCGGAAGTTCGTCCTGGAGTACGGGGTGAACGCCGTGGGGGGGTGTTGCGGCACCGGGCCGGAGCACATCCGCAAGGTGGCCGAGGCGGTGCGGGGGGCTCCCGCCAGGCCCCGGCCCGCGGCCTTCCCGCCCCAGGTGGCCTCCCTCTACCAGGCGGTGCCCCTGAGGCAGGAGGCCAGCGTGCTCCTGGTGGGAGAGCGCCTGAACGCCACGGGGAGCAAGCGCTTCCGGGAGCGGCTTTTTGCCCGGGACCTCGAGGGCATCCTGGCCCTGGCCCGGGAGCAGGTGGAGGAGGGGGCCCACGCCCTGGACCTCTCCGTGGCCTGGACCGGCCGGGACGAGCTTGAGGACCTGGCCTGGCTCCTGCCCAGCCTGGCCACCGCCGTCACCGTGCCCTTTGTGGTGGACTCCACCAGCCCCGAGGCCATGGAGCTGGCCCTGAAGCACCTGCCCGGACGCCTCATCCTCAACTCGGCCAACCTGGAGGACGGGCTGGAGAAGTTTGACCGGGTGGCCTCCCTGGCCAAGGCCCACGGGGCGGCCCTGGTGGTCCTCACCATTGACGAAAGGGGCATGGCCAAGACCCGGGAGGAGAAGGTGCGGGTGGCCCTGCGCATGTACGAGCGCCTCACCCTGCACCACGGCTTCCGTCCGGAAGACCTCCTCTTTGACCTCCTCACCTTCCCCATCACCCAGGGGGATGAGGAAAGCCGCCCCCTGGCCCGGGAGACCCTCCTGGCCATGGAGGAGCTGGCCGAGCGCCTTCCGGGCGTGGGCTTCATCCTGGGGATTTCCAACGTCTCCTTCGGCCTCAAGCCCCAGGCCCGGCGGGTGCTCAACTCCGTCTTCCTGGACGAGGCCCGGAAGCGGGGGCTCACCGCGGCCATCGTGGACGCGGGCAAGATCCTGCCCATCGCCGAGATCCCCGAGGAGGCCTACCGCCTGGCCCTGGACCTCATCCACGACCGCCGCCGGGAGGGCTACGACCCCCTCTTCGCCTTCATGGCCTACTTTGAGGCCCACCAGGCGGAGTTCGCCGCCAAGGAGGACGCCTTTGCCGCCCTGCCCCTTCTGGAGCGGCTTAAGCGCCGGGTGGTGGAGGGGCGCAAGGCGGGCCTCGAGGCCGACCTGGAGGAGGCCCTGAGGGCGGGCCACAAGCCCCTGGACCTCATCAACGGGCCCCTGCTGGCCGCCATGAAGGAGGTGGGGGACCTCTTCGGGGCGGGGAAGATGCAACTCCCCTTCGTCCTCCAGGCCGCGGAGGTGATGAAGCGGGCCGTGGCCTACCTGGAGCCCCACATGGAGAAAAGGGGCGAGGGCAAGGGGAAGATGGTCCTGGCCACGGTCAAGGGGGACGTGCACGACATCGGCAAGAACCTGGTGGACATCATCCTCACCAACAACGGCTACCAGGTGGTGAACCTGGGCATCAAGGTGCCCATTGAGGAGATCCTCAAGGCGGTGGAGGCCCACCGGCCCCATGCCGTGGGCATGTCGGGGCTTCTGGTGAAGAGCACCCTGGTGATGAAGGAGAACCTGGAGTACATGCGGGAGCGGGGCTATACCCTGCCCGTGATCCTGGGCGGGGCGGCCCTCACCCGCTCCTTCGTGGAGGAGGACCTTAGGGCCATCTACCCCAACGTCTACTACGCGGAGGACGCCTTTGAGGGCCTGAGGCTCATGGAGGAGCTCACGGGCCAGGCCGCTCCCCAGCTCCCCCGCAAGCCCTCCCCCCCGCCCTCCAGGCCCTCCCCCAGGGTGGAGGTCCGGGCCAAGCCCGTGGGCGAGCCCCCCCAGGTGCCCAGGCCCCCCTTCTTCGGGGTGCGGGTGGAGGAGGGGCTGGACCTGGCCACGGTGGCCCACTACGTGAACAAGCTGGCCCTCTACCGGGGGCAGTGGGGCTACAGCCGCAAGGGGATGAGCCGCGAGGCCTGGCAGGCCCTGGTGGAGCGCGAGGCCGAGCCCGTCTTCCGCCGCCTCCTCCAGGAGGCCATGGCCGAGGGCTGGCTCAGGCCCAGGGTCCTCTACGGCTTCTTCCCCGTGGCCCGGGAGGGGGAGGCCCTCTTGGTCTTCTCCCCGGAGACGGGAGAGGTCTTGGAGGCGTTCCGCTTCCCCAGGCAAAGAGGGGGCGGGCTTTCCCTGGTGGACTACTTCCGCCCCCGCCACGCCCCGCCCCTGGGGGAGGAGGCGGCCTGGCTTCCCGCCTTCGCCCAGGGGGCCCGGGACGTCCTGGGGGTGCAGCTGGTGACCATGGGGGAGGAGCCCTCCAGGAAGGCCCAGGCCCTCTTCCAGACCGGAGCCTACCAGGACTACCTCTTCGTCCACGGCTTTGCCGTGGAGATGACCGAGGCCCTGGCGGAGTACTGGCACAAGCGGATGCGCCAGATGTGGGGCATCGCCGGCCAGGACGCCACGGACATCCGTAAGCTCTTCCAGCAGGGCTACCAGGGGGCCCGCTACTCCTTCGGCTACCCCGCCTGCCCCGACCTGGCCGACCAGGCCAAGCTGGACCGCCTCATGGGCTTCCACCGCGTGGGGGTGCGCCTCACGGAGAGCTTCCAGCTGGAGCCCGAGCACGCCACCAGCGCCCTGGTGGTCCACCACCCCGAGGCCCGCTACTTCAGCGTGGACTAGGGCAGGGTGAGGATGGTGCCGCAGTCCCCCACCACCACGAACCGCCCGGCCCCGTAGGCCGCCGCCTGAGGCTCATGGGGAAGGGGGTGGACCTCTTCCCAGTTCAGGCCATCCGGGGAGAAGGCCGCCATGTCTGGCAGGTGTCCCACCAGGAGGAACCTGTCCTGGCCGTGGGCTAGCCCGGTGAGGTGGCGGGGGAGATGGTCGGTGGGGGCCTCCTCCCAGTCCCAGACCCGGCGGGCCACCAGCACCTTGCCGTGGCCGGCGGCCAGGAAGCGCCCCCTCCCATAGACCAGGCGCCTGAACCAGGGGGCGGCCCCCGTGAGCACCCTGCTCCAGTGCACCCCGTCCTGGGAGGCCAGGAGGGTGCCCTTTTCCCCGGCGGCCAGGAAGAGGCCGCCGCCAAAGGCCACCCCCAGGAGGATTTCCTGGGTGGGGAGGGGGAAGGCCTCCCAGGTAAGGCCGTCCCGCGAGAGGAGCAGGGCCTCCCCCACGGCCACAAAGCGACCTTCCCCGTGGGCTACCCCGTACAGCCAGCCCTGGACGGGGGTGGGGACGAAGCGCCAGCGGAGGCCGTCCCTCGAGGCCAGCACCAGGCCCTTTTCCCCCACGGCCACCCACCTCCCTGCCCCATGGGCCACGTCCATGAGCCAGCCCGGGGCGCGGGCGGTGAGCCGCCAGCGGGCCCCGTCTTGGGAGGCCAGCACCACCCCCAGCTTGCCCTCGTACCCCACGGCCACGAAGCGGCCCTGGCCGTGGGCCACGCCGAAGAGGTGCTGGCCGGTCCCCGGGTACAGGGCCTGCCAGCGGAGGCCATCGGGAGAGGTGTAGAGGGCCCCGCCCCACCCTGAGGCCAGGAAGCGCTCCCCATCCCAGGCCACTCCGGTGAGGAAGGGCATGCCCCTTAGCGCCACCCGCTCCCAGGAGGTCCCATCCCGGGAGACCAGCACCGTGCCCCGCTCCCCCACCACCACCCAGCGGCCCCCGCCCCAGGCCGCCCCGAAGAGGCCGGTCCAGACCCCCGAGGCCCGCCGCTCCCACCGCCGCCCATCTGGGGAGGTGAGGATGAGACCCCCCCAGCCCACGGCCACGAACAGCCCCTCGGCATAGGCCACGGCGTTGAGGATGCCGGGAGCGGAGAGGACCTCAAAGCGCAGGCCGTCGGGGGAGACCAGGATCACGTGGTCCCCCACGGCCACGAAGTGCCCCTGGGCGAAGGTGGCTCCCCAGAGGTTGGCCTCGAGGTCCAGGGCCAGCCGGTACCAGTCCTCCCCGTTGGGGGAGGTGAGCACCAGCCCCTTCATCCCCACGGCCACGAAGCGCTCCCCATTGGAGGCTACTCCCCAAAGGCCAAGCCTCGGCCCCTGGTGCACCAGGCGGAAGCTTTCGCCCCTTCGGGCCACCGCCACGGCCTGTTCGCCTCCCACCACCACCAGGCGGTCCTTGCCCTCGGCCATGGCGGTGATGGCGATGTTTTGGCGGAGGGGCAGGGGTATGCGTTGCCAAAGGAAGGCATCCGGGCTATGGAGGAGGACCCCGTGCCAGCCGAAGGCGTAAAAACCCCCCTTGAGCCAGCGGACTCCCAGTAGGGGCGTGGACCACACCGTCCAGGCCGGGGCTTGGGAAACAGCCAGGGGGAGGGCCTGGAACACCTGGGACCTCCTATGCTTTGGAGGCTATTCCAGAAGCTCCCTTTTGGCAAGGGGTCTATGTGAGACAGGCTACCCCCTTTTCGGATATTCACCTGCGTACTCACCTCACGCCACCGCCCGCAACACCCGGGTGATGGGCAGACCCGCCTGCCCAAGAAGCTGGGCCACCACGCTCCAGGCCATCACCCAAGCTTCCACTTGCAGGGCCACCGCCTTCAGCCCCCGTACCCTCCCCACCGCCCCCACCAGCCCCATCGGCCCCTTCAGCAGACCAAAGACCGTCTCCAGCTCCCACCGCCGCCCCAAAAGCCTCCGGTACGCACCTC
>NZ_AQWU01000049.1 GCF_000376265.1 Thermus igniterrae ATCC 700962 | reverse complement strand
TTTCTCTCCCCTTCTGGCAAGCGGGCTTGGAGCCATGCCTGGAGCAGGGGGACCAGTTCCTCCAGGGACAGGGGTAGGATGGAAGGGGGCGTCTGGTGTTCTTCCACAGCTCACCAAGCGCCCCCTTTTCCTTTGGCTTGTCAAGGGGGTATGCATTGAATATCCGAAAGGGGGGGGTTTCGGGATACAATCCTGCTTTTACTTACGCTTAAATAAATTGCCCAAACTACCTAAAAAACTCAACCGCTTCCACCAGGGCCCAAACCGCGCCTCGTAGGAGCGGGCCGCCTCCTCGGGGCCCAGGTCCACCCCCAGCTCCTGGGCCAGGAAGTAGCGGTGGTCCATCACCCAGAGGTAGAGGTCGGCCTCCGTGCGCCCGGGAAAGTCCTTCAGGAGGCCCAGGCGGCGGATGGCCTCCACCGTGGGCCGGTAGAGGGTGTGGTACCAGTCCACCACCGCCTCTTCCCAGGGGATTTCCCGCCCCTCTTCCAGGCCCTTGAAATAGCGCCGGGTGGCGATGTGGGCGAGGAGAAGGTCGTAGCGGCCCAGGGTGGTGAAGCGGATCTCCTCGGCCTCCGGCACCAGTTCCTTAAGCCGGGTCTTCTCCAGGAAGTGGGCGTACTCCGCCTTGAGGATCAGGTCCTTCAGGGTGTCCCCGGGCTCCACGGGCACGGGCACGTCCAGGGCAATGACATAGGCGTCTATGTACCGCTGCCCCGTGGCCTTGGCCAGGGCTACCCGGTGGTTGCCGTCCTTGACGAAGTAGGCCTCCCCCACCTGGTAGACCTCTATGGGGGGAAACTCTGCCCCGGCGAGCTGCAGGGCCCTGAGGCGCTTCCAGCGCTCCAGGGTATGGGGGGTTTTGGGCAGAAAGTGGCGGTCAAAGTCCTCGTAGCGGTCCACGGAGCCCACCACCTTGTCCACCTCAATGGTGCGGAGGCCCAGGTGGTGCTCCCCCTTAGGCCTCAGGGCCAGGGCCTGATGGAAGGGCAAAAGCTCAGCGGGCTCCCCCTTGAGGTGAAGGAGAAGCTCCCGGAGCCGGACCTTCCGCTCCAGCCGCTCAGCCTCGGATTCCGCCCGGAGGTGCTCCTGCATGGAAGCGCTACCACCCCCTCCTCCAGGGTAGCCCCTTTGGGTCAGAGGAGTGTGAGGGTCCCCACCCCTGGACAGGAGGAAGGCCCAAGGGGTTAGATAGGGCCATGAGCCTATCGGTGCGCGCCCGCGTACGGGAGGAATTGGAGCGCCTCAAGGGTGAGGGGCTTTACATCCGTCCCAAGGTCCTCGAGGCCCCCCAGGAACCCGTGACCCGGGTGGAAGGCCGGGAGGTGGTCAACCTGGCCTCCAACAACTACCTGGGCTTCGCCAACCACCCCTACCTGAAGGAGAAGGCCCGCCAGTACCTGGAAAAGTGGGGGGCAGGTAGCGGCGCCGTGCGCACCATCGCCGGCACCTTCACCTACCACCTGGAGCTGGAAGAGGCCCTGGCCCGCTTCAAGGGCACGGAAAGCGCCCTGGTCTTGCAGTCGGGCTTCACCGCCAACCAGGGGGTGCTGGGGGCCCTCCTGAAGGAGGGGGACCTGGTCTTCTCCGATGAGCTGAACCACGCCAGCATCATCGACGGCCTCCGGCTCACCAAGGCCACCCGGCTGGTCTACCGCCACGGGGACGTGGCCCACCTGGAGGAACTCCTGAAGGCCCACGACACCGAGGGGCTTAAGCTCATCGTCACCGACGGGGTCTTCTCCATGGACGGGGACATCGCCCCCCTGGACCGGATCGTCCCCCTGGCCAAGCGCTACGGGGCGGTGGTCTATGTGGACGATGCCCACGGCTCCGGCGTGCTGGGGGAGAAGGGCAAAGGCACGGTCCACCACTTCGGCTTCCACCAGGACCCCGATGTGATCCAGGTGGCCACCCTTTCCAAGGCCTGGGCGGTGGTGGGGGGGTATGCGGCGGGCGCCCTGGAGCTCAAGGACCTCCTCATCAACAAGGCCAGGCCCTTCCTCTTCTCCACCAGCCACCCCCCGGCGGTGGTGGGGGCGCTCCTGGGGGCCCTGGAGCTTATAGAAAAAGAACCCGAGCGGGTGGAGCGCCTCTGGGAGAACACCCGCTACTTCAAGGAGGAGCTGGCCCGCCTGGGCTACGACACCCTGGGGAGCCAGACGCCCATCACCCCGGTCCTCTTCGGGGAGGCCTCTTTGGCCTTCGAGGCCAGCCGAAGGCTTTTGGAGGAGGGGGTCTTTGCCGTGGGCATCGGCTTCCCCACCGTGCCCCGGGGCAAGGCCCGCATCCGCAACATCGTCACCGCCGCCCACACCCGGGAGATGCTGGACAAGGCCCTCGAGGCCTACGCCAAGGTGGGCCGGGCCCTGGGCGTCATCCGCTAGATGGCCCTACACGGGATAGGGGCTTCCCCCACGGCCCGCACCCTGGGCCAGGTCCCCACCCCCAAGGCCCTGGTGGACTTCATGGTGGGCCTGGCCGAGGCCCCCAAGGGAGGAAAGGTCCTGGAGCCCGCCTGCGCCCATGGACCTTTCCTCAGGGCCTTCCGGGAGGCCCACGGCACCGGCTACCGCTTCCTGGGGGTGGAGCTTGACCCCAAGGCCCTGGACCTTCCCCCCTGGGCCGAGGGGGTGGTGGGGGACTTCCTCCTCTGGGAACCGGGAGAGGCCTTCGACCTCATCCTGGGCAACCCCCCCTACGGGGCCCTGGGGGCCGGGGCCCGGCTGGGCCTGGAGGAGCGGAAAAGCTACCGGCGGCGCTTTGCCACCTGGTGGGGACGGTACAACCTCTACGGGGCCTTTCTGGAGCAGGGGGTGCGCCTCCTGAAACCCGGCGGCCTTCTGGTCTACGTGGTGCCCGCGGGCTGGATGGTGCTGGAGGAGTTCCGCAAACTCCGGGCCTTCCTGGCCCGGGAGGGGGGCCTCGAGGTCTTCTACCTGGGCCGAGCCTTCCCCGGCCTCAAGGTGCGGGCCACCGTGCTCCGCTTCCGCAAGGGATGCCGGGGGCTCCGGCTTTACGAGGCCGAGGGGGAAACCCCCCGTCTCCTCCTGGAAGACCCCCTCTGGCAGGGAGAGATGGTGCGCTTTCCCCACCCAGAGGCCCTGGCCCTGGAGGCCCAGGGGGTGCCCCTGGGCAGGCTATTCCACCTCCACTTCGCCGCCCGGAGCCCCGAGGTGAAGGCCCACCCCCTGACCCGCGGGGAGCCCGGGCCGGGCCTGGTGCCGGTCCTCACCGGGCGGAACCTCCTCCCCGGGCGGGTGGACTACGAAACCCCCTACTCCGGCCTCTACTTCCCCAAGGAGGCCGTGGGACTCCTCAAGCCCTTCTACGCCGTCCCCCACCTGGTGGTGGGGCACACCCGCCACTACCGGGTGGTGGCCGCCCTGGACGAGCAGGCCTACCCCTGGCGGGAGGAGTTCCACCTCCTGCCCCGGGAAGGGGTCCGGGTGCGGGCGGAGAACCTGGTGGCCTACCTCAACAGCCCTCTGGTCCAGGCCTACTACCGGGGGCTTTACCGGGAGGTGGTCCCCCACCTCACCCGGCCCATGCTGGAAAGGCTCCCGATACCTGGGGAACTCCTCTGAGGAAGCCCCCTAGCGCCCCGTGAAGTAGACGCGAAGCACCAACCCCAGGGCGAAGAGGAGGCCCAGGGCCACGAAAAACTCTGGGCGCTTGGGGGGTTCCCTCAGGCCCTGGTAGAACCAGCCCCCAGGCTGCAGCCCCCCCAGGTAGTGGAGGCCCGCGGCCAGGAGGAGGCCGTAGAGGAGGTGTAACCCCTCCTTGGGCCTCAGGCCCCCGAGGAAAAGGGCGAAGCCCAGGACCACCTGGAGGATGGCCACCCAGGCGGTGCCCCTGAGGAGGGTGTAGAACCGGGCTGGCAGGGGGCGGAAAAAGCCCCAAAGCCCTCCCAGGGCCAAGGCGGGCACCGCCACCAGGAGGAAGAGGCCGAGGAGGGCGTGGAGGAAAACCAGGGCCGCCATGGGGGCATCATAAGCCCCTCCAGGGCGGGGGTGGGAAGCCCTGTTTTCTGGGACCAGTCCGGTTATTAGGTGGGGAGCACGGGGCACTTCGCCCCTTCCTCATGGGAAAAACCCCCATGGCGGCCTGTGGTATACTGGGGGGGTGAGCTACGACGCATCCGCCATTAAGGTGCTCAAAGGGCTGGAAGGGGTGCGCCACCGCCCGGCCATGTACATCGGCGGCACGGGGGTGGAGGGATACCACCACCTCTTTAAAGAAATCCTGGACAACGCCGTGGACGAGGCCCTGGCGGGCCACGCCACCGAGATCCTCACCGTCCTCAACCCGGACGGCTCCCTCACCGTGGAGGACAACGGCCGGGGCATCCCCGTGGACCTGATGCCCGAGGAGGGCAAGCCCGCGGTGGAGGTCATCTACACCACCCTGCACTCGGGGGGCAAGTTTGAGAGCGGGGCCTACAAGGTCTCGGGCGGCCTCCACGGGGTGGGGGCCAGCGTGGTGAACGCCCTCTCGGAGTGGACGGTGGTGGAGGTCTTCCGGGAGGGCCTGCACCACCGCATCGCCTTCAGCCGGGGGGAGGTGACGGAGCCCCTCAGGGTGGTGGGGCCCGCCCCCAAGGGGAAGCGGGGCACCCGGGTCACCTTCAAGCCCGACCCCCAGATCTTCGGCAACCTGGCCTTTGACCCCAGCAAGCTCCGGGCCCGCCTCAAGGAGGTGAGCTTCCTGGTGGCCGGCCTCAAGCTGGTCTTCAAGGACCTGCAGCACGGGCGGGAGGAGGTCTTCCTGGACAAGGGCGGGGTGGCCTCCTTCGCTAAGACCCTGGCGGAGGGGGAGGAGCTCCTCTACGAAAGGCCCTTCCTCCTGCGGGGCCAGGAGGGGGAGGTGGAGGTGGAGGTGGGCCTCATCCACACCAAGGGCTACACCGCGGAGATCCTCACCTACGCCAACATGATCCCCACCCGGGACGGGGGCACCCACCTCACGGCCTTCAAGTCCGCTTACAGCCGGGCCCTGAACCAGTACGCCAAAAAGGCGGGCCTCAACAAGGAAAAGGGCCCCCAGCCCACGGGGGACGACCTCCTGGAAGGACTTTACGCCGTGGTCTCCGTGAAGCTACCCCAGCCCCAGTTTGAGGGGCAGACCAAGGGGAAGCTTCTGAACCCCGAGGCGGGAAGCGCGGTGAGCCAGGTGGTCTACGAGAAGCTCCTGGAAATCCTGGAGGAAAACCCGCGCATGGCCAAAACCGTTTACGAAAAGGCCCTGCGCGCGGCCCAGGCCCGGGAGGCGGCCCGCAAGGCCCGGGAGCTGGTGCGGCGGCAAAACCCCCTGGAGTCCGACGACCTGCCGGGGAAGCTGGCCGACTGCCAGACGGAAAACCCCGAGGAGGCGGAGCTTTTCATCGTGGAGGGGGACTCCGCCGGGGGGAGCGCCAAGCAGGGCCGGGACCGGCGCTTCCAGGCCATCCTCCCCCTGCGGGGCAAGATCCTCAACGTGGAGAAGGCCGGGCTCTCCAAGGCCCTGAAGAACGCCGAGGTGCGGGCCATGGTGGCGGCCATCGGGGCGGGGATTGGGGGCACGGGGGAGGAGGCCCACTTTGACCTGGAAGGCCTCCGCTACCACAAGATCATCATCATGACCGACGCGGACGTGGACGGGAGCCACATCCGCACCCTGCTCCTCACCTTCTTCTACCGCTACATGCGCCCCCTGATTGAGCGGGGCCATGTCTACATCGCCCAGCCCCCCCTCTACCGCCTGCAGGTGGGGAAGAAGGTGGAGTACCTCTACTCCGATGAGGAGCTTGCCGCCCGCCTGAAGGAGCTGGAGGGGAAGGCCTACGAGGTGCAGCGCTTCAAGGGCCTGGGGGAGATGAACCCCGAGCAACTCTGGGAGACCACCATGAACCCGGAGAAGCGGGTGCTGAAGAAGGTGGACCTGCAGGATGCCCTCGAGGCCAGCGAGCTCTTTGAGAAGCTCATGGGCCAGGAGGTGGCCCCCAGGCGGGAGTTCATCGAGGAGCACGCCCGCTACGCCGAGCTGGACATCTGAAGGCCATGGGAGGGTGGCTGGAGGAAGGGGTGGCCCTCCTCAAGCGGGAGGGCCGCCTCCTCCTGGCCGCCTACCCGGGGGCGGGCAAGAGCACCCTCTTCCCCCTGCGCCTCCTCGAGGCCCTGCCAGGACGCATCCTCCTCTTTGAGCCCCGGCGGGTGGCGGCCCGGGCGGTGGCCGCCCGGCTGGCGGAGAACCTGGGGGAGCCCCTGGGGAAGACCGTGGGCTACCGGGTGCGCCTGGAGGGTAAGGAGAGCGGGGAGACCCGGCTTCTGGTGATGACCGAGGGCCTCCTCCTCCGCCTCCTCCTGGAGGACCCCACCCTGGAAGGGGTTTCCGCCGTACTCCTGGACGAGGCCCACGAGCGGCACCTGGAGGGGGACCTGGCCCTGGCCCTCCTCCTCCGGGTGCAGGAAACCCTCCGCCCCGACCTGAAGATCGCCCTCCTCACCGCCACCCCCGACGAGGCCCTTAAGGCTACCCTGGGGGGAGCGGTCCTGGAGGTGCCGGGAGAAAGCCACCCGGTGGAGGTCCACCACCTGCCGAGGCCGCCGGAAGGCCCCCTGGAGGCCCTAGCCGCCCGCTACGCCCGCCGGGCCTTTTTGGAAGGGGACGGGGACGTGCTGGTGTTTCTGCCGGGAAAGGCGGAGATTGTCCGCACGCAAGGGCTCCTCCCCGACCTGCCCGCCCTGGCCCTCCACGGGGGCCTGCCCCTTTCGGAGCAGGCCGCCCTGTTGCGTCCTGGCCCCCGGAAGATCGTCCTGGCCACGGACGTGGCGGAGACCAGCCTCACCCTGCCGGGGGTGCGGGCGGTGGTGGATACGGGGCTGGCCAAAAAGCCCCGCTTTGACCCCCGGACCGGCCTCACCCGCCTGGCCCTGGTGCGCATCCCCGAGGACTCGGCCCGGCAGCGGGCCGGGCGGGCCGGCCGGCTGGGCCCGGGGCGGGTCTACCGCCTTTACCCTGAGGGAAACTTCCCCCCCAAACGGCCGGAGATCCTGGAGGCCGACCTCTCCCGGGCCCTGCTCCTGGCCCTGGCCTTTGGGGAACGGCTGGAGGACCTCCCCCTGCCCACAAAGCCCCCCAAGGGTGCCCTGGAGCACGCCTGGACCCTGCTTGGGCTTCTGGGGGCGGTGGAAGGGGAAAGGCTTACCCCTTTGGGGAAGAGGATGCTCCGCCTCCCCACCCACCCCCGGCTGGCCCGGATGGCCCTGGAGGCGGAAACCCTGGGCCTTCTGCCCCTGGCCGCCGACCTCATGGCCCTCCTGGAGGAGCGGGACCCCCTGGAGGGGGAGCCCGAGCTCATGGCCCGCCTCGAGGGCCTCCTCCAGGCGCGGGGGGAAGGCCGGGGGGCCTTCTGGCCGGTGGAAAAGGCCTCGGCCCTGTGGCGGGGCCGCTTCGGGGTGGGCCCCCTCACCAGCCTCCCCGCCCCCGAGGCCGTGGGACGGCTCCTCCTGGCCGCCTACCCCGACCGGGCCGCCCAGCGCACCGCCCCCGGCCGCTACCGCCTTTCGGCGGGGCCCGCCCTGCGCCTGGCCGGGGATGGTCCTCCCTTCCTGGTGGCCGTGGGGGCCGAGGTGGGAACCACGGGGGAGGGGCGGGTCCTCCTCTACGCCCCCCTGGCCCGGGAAGACCTCCTGGCCCTGGCCGGGGTGGCGGTCTGGACGGGATGGGAGGAGGGACGGCTCAAGGGCTACCTGGAGCGGCGCCTGGGGACCTTGGTGCTGGAAAGGGTTCCGGTAGACCCGGGTCCGCCCACGGCCGAACAGCTCAAGGAAGCCCTCAAGGAGGGGCTTCCCCTTACGGAGGAGGCCAGGCAGGTCCTCCACCGCCTGGCCTTCGCGCGGGCCCAGGGGGTGGAGATGCCCGAGCTCTCGGAGGCCCGTCTCCTGGAAGACCCCTCCTGGCTCCTCCCCTGGGCTGAAGGGGTGCGGCGGCAGGAGGACCTCAAGGCCCTCCCCTGGAAGGCCATCCTCCTCTCCCTCCTGGGGGAGGCAGGCCAGCGCCTGGAGACCCTGGTCCCCGAAAGCCTCCTCCTGCCCTCGGGCAGGCGAAAGCGGCTGGAGTACCGCCCCGAGGCCCCACCCCTCCTGGCCCTGCGCATCCAGGAGGCCTTCGGCCTAAAGGAGACCCCCAGGGTCCTGGGGGTGCCGGTGGCGGTGGCCCTCCTCTCCCCCGCCGGGCGCCCGGTGCAGGTCACGCAGGACCTGGAGGGCTTCTGGAAGCGGCACTACCCCGGGGTGCGCAAGGAGCTCATGCGCCGCTACCCCAAGCACCCCTGGCCCGAAAGGCCCTAGGGCAGGAAAAGCTCTGCCCTAAAGCCTAGTCCCCGGGCCCGCTCCACCCAGAGGGGGTTGTCGTCCAGGTACACCGCTCCTTCGGGGGAAAGCCCCAGGGCCTCCAGGGCCAGGCTCAGAGCCTGGAGCTTTTCGGGGTGGTGGAAGGCCTCAAGCCCCGCAGGAGGCGGCAGGTCGGAGACCAGGTGGTAAGGGGTGGGAAAGGGCCTCTGGCGGGGACGGAAGGCCTGAGGGTAAAGCCGGGAGGCCCCGGGGAAGAGGGCCTCCAGCACCCCAGGCCCCTCGGCCCGCAACCGGGGCAGAAGGTCGTAGAAGGCCTGGGAGAGGTAGAAGAGGGGCTCACCGCTGGCCTCAGCCAGAAGGCGCAACAGCCGGGGCTCCACCGGCTCGCAGTAGACCCCGGAGAGGTCCAGGAGGTAGACCATCTTCCCAAGCCTAGCGCAAAGGGAGTTATACTGGGTGCAAAGGGGGAAAGCATGCAGCTTTTCGGGGAAGCCTGGGCCCAAAAGTACTGCCAGAAGCTCAACGAGAGCGAAGCCTACAAGAAGGCGGCCGCCACCTGGGAGGGTTCCTTGGCCCTGGCGGTGCGGCCCGACCCCTCGGCGGGGTTCCCCAGGGGGGCAGCGGTGGTCCTGGACCTCTGGCACGGGGCCTGCCGGGGAGTTAAGGCGGTGGAGGGGGAAGCGGCGGTAAACTCGGCGGACTTTGTGATTGAGGCCGACCTGGCCACCTGGCAGGAGGTGCTGGAAGGGCGCCTCGAGCCCCTCACCGCCCTCATGCGGGGGCTTCTGGAGCTCAAGAAGGGCTCCATCGCCGCCTTGGCCCCTTATGCCCAAGCCGCCCAGGAACTGGTGCGCGTGGCCCGGGAGGTGGCATGAAGGCCGTGGTCTACGGGGGCCCCTTCCAGGTGGCGGTGGCCGAGGTGCCCGAGCCCAAGCTGGAGGCGGAGACCGACGCCATCGTGGAGGTGGAGCTCTCGGCCATCTGCGGCTCGGACCTGCACATCTACCACGGCAAGATCGCCGGGGTCCTGCCGGGCACGGTCCTGGGCCACGAGTTCGTGGGGCGCATCGTGGAGAAGGGACCCCTGGTGCCCTTGGCCCTGGGGGAGCGGGTGGTGGGAAGCTTCCAGGTGGCCTGCGGCGACTGCCCCGCCTGCCGCAAGGGGCAGTACTTCGCCTGCCTAAAGGGGGGGGTTTACGGCTTCGGCCTGGCCCTGGGGAACCTGCAGGGGGCCCAGGCGGAGCGGGTGCGGGTCCCCTTTGCCCGCACAAGCCTCTTTCCCATCGGGGACCTGCCGGCAGAGGAGGCCCTTCTGGCGGGGGACATCCTCACCACCGCCTACGGGGGGGTGCGGCCCTTCCTGGAGCCCGGCATGAGCGTGGCCGTGGTGGGCTCCGGGCCGGTGGGCCTCATGGCCCAGATGGTGGCCCACGCCCTGGGGGCCGGCCCGGTCTTTGCCATAGACCCGGAGGAAAGCCGCCTGGAAAAGGCTCAGGCCTTGGGAAGCCTGCCCGTCCACCCTAAGGCGGAAGACCCCGTGGCCCGGGTGCGCAAGGCCACGGAGGGCCTAGGGGCCTACCTGGTGGTGGAGGCGGTGGGCGGGGACGGGGAGGCCCTGAAGCTGGCCCTGCGCCTGGCGGGCCCCGGAGGGGTGGTCTCCAGCCTGGGGGTGCCCACCGCGGAGAAGCTGGAATACCCCTGGCTTCCCGCCTTCAGCCGGGGGATTACCCTGCGGAGCGCCCTGGCCAACATCCCCCGCTGGATAGAAGAGGTGCTGGCCCTGCAACGGGTGGGCCGACTCAAGGGGAGCTTCGTCTTCAGCCACCGCCTGCCCCTGGCCGAGGCAGCCGAGGGCTACCGCCTCTTCCACGAGCGCCAGGCCACCAAGGTGGCCCTGGTGCCCTAAAACAAAACCAGCCGCCCGCAGGCGGCTTTTCCCTCGGACTCTTTTAGTATACCACGGGTTGCCGGTATGCAAAGTGGTATGAGATAAAACCCCTCTCTGAGGGGGCTTCTCTCGGGTGGACCAAAGCAAACTAAAATGACTCCATTTTTCTTGCAAAAGGGGATTGTGGCCTTCTCCGCCTGCGTTCTTCCGGGACAGGGCTACCCTGAGGGGCAAAGGAGGTAGCCCATGGCCCGGTACCTGGTGGTGGCCCACCGCACGGCCAAAAGCCCGGCGCTGGCGGCGAAGCTTAAGGAGCTCCTGGCCGAGGACCCAGAGGCCTCCTTCACCCTGCTGGTCCCCGCCGTACCCCCGCCTGGGTGGGTGTACGAGGAAGAGGCCCTTCGGAAACAGGCCGAACGGGAGGCCAAGGCGGCGAAAGGGCTCCTGGAGACCCAGGGCATCCCCATAGCCGAGGCCAAGCCCGGGGACGTCTCCCCCCTGCTGGCCCTGGAGGAGGAGCTTGCTGCCCACCCCGGGGCCTACCGGGCCATCGTCCTCGCCACCCTCCCCCCGGGGCTTTCCCGCTGGCTCAGGCTGGATGTGCACACCCGGGCGGAGCGGTTTGGCCTCCCGGTGGTCCACGTGATCGCCCACCCCTAACCCTCCCAAAGGGCCTGCTCCCCTTCTTTCTCATCTTGGCCCCGTATACTCGGCCTGGTGCTGGGGCGCTATGTGCTACGGGAGGTCCTGGTCCCCTACCTGGTGGGGGTGGTGCTCTTCACCGCCCTTCTCACCTTTGACCTCCTCTCCAGCCTCTCCGGGGTTCTCCTGAGCCGGGGGGCGGGGGTGGAGGCCATCGCCGCACTGGTCCTCTACCGCCTGCCCTGGACCCTGAGCCTGGCCCTGCCCCTGGGCCTGGTCTTCGCCATCCTGGTGGGCCTCGCCCGCCTCATCCGCCACTCAGAGCTCAAGGCGGCCTACGCCGCCGGCGTGCCCCCCCTGGCCCTCCTCAAGCCCCTGGTCCTCCTGGCCCTCCTGGTGAGCCTCCTCAACCTGGGGAACCTGGCGGAGCTCAGGCCTAGGGCCCTCGAGGCCTACGACACCCACCTGGCCCGCCTCCTCTATGGGGAAGGGGCCTTGAGCGGGGTCTTGCGAAACCAGCTCTACGCCCCTCCCGGCCTGGGGGTGTACTACGCGGAGGAGGTGCGCCCCGAGGTGGGGCAGAACCGCCTCTTTGGCCTCCGGGTGGTGGACGGGGAGGGGCGGGTCTACAGCGCCAGCGAGGGGGTCTGGGACGAGGAGGGCTGGCACTTCCGCGGCCACGTGCTGGAGGAGGGCACCCTGAAGCCTTTCCAAGGGACTCTCCCCTTCCCCGTGCGCTTCCGGCCCAAGGAGAGCCTGGGCTCCCGCGACCCCTACGACTCCAGCACCCTGGGGGAGCTCTGGGCGCGAAGCCGGGTGGAGGGGGGTGCCCGCTTCGCCCTCTACCGCCGCCTGGCGGACGCCCTGGGAGGGTTTTTCCTGGGGTGGGTGGCGGCGGCCCTGGGCCTCTCCTTCCGGGAGGCCGCCTGGGCCTTTTTGGGGATTGTCCTCCTCATCTTCGGCTACTACGTGCTCTGGACCCTTAGCGCCCAGCTGGCCCGCTACGACGTCAACCCCCTCCTGGCCTTCCTGCCCAACGGCGTCTTCGGCCTTTTGGCCCTCTTCCTCACCTGGAGGCTTAGGTGAAGACCCTGGACCGCTACCTCCTGCGGGAAGCCCTGGCCCACTTCCTGGTGGGCCTTGCCGCCATCGTCCTCCTCTTCCTGGCGGGGGCGGTCTACGAGGTCCTGGCCCCCCTGGTGGCCAAGGGGGCCGACCCCTACACGCTTCTGCGCTACCTCCTCTACCGCACCCCCGAGGCCCTGGTGCGGGGGGCCCCGGTGGCCTACCTCTTCGCCCTTCTGCTCCTCCTCTCCCGCATGGCGGAGGACTCGGAGCTCAAGGCCCTCCTGGCCCTGGGGGTACGGCGGGAGCGGGTGCTTTGGCCCTTCCTCCTCCTGGGGGGCGGCCTCTCCCTCCTGGGCTTTGCCCTGGGGGAGAGCCTGGTGCCAAGGAGCCTGGCCGCAGGGCAGGACCTCCTGAGGCGCCAGGTGCTGGAGCGGCCCCGGGGCCTCCTCACCCCTGGGGCCACCTTCCAGGACGCCCGGGGGCGGGTGGTCCACGTGGGGGAGGTGGCGGGGGAACGGGTGGGGAAGCTGCGCGTCCTCTCCCGGGAAGAGGTCTTGCTGGCCGAGGAGGGGCGCTTCCAGGGGGGGACCTTGCGGGTGGAGCGGGGCCTCCGGGTCACCTACGAGGGGGACAGGCCCAGGACCCTCACCCGTTTCCAGCGGGGGGAGCTCGTCCTGCGGGACCTCACCTTTGAACCCTGGCAGAACCCCGCCAACCGCATGACCCTGGCCGAGCTGCGGCGGGAGGTGGAAAGGCTTAGGGCCCAGGGGGTGCGGGCGGGCCTCGAGGCCACCACCTACTACCGCCGCTTCGCCGAGCCCGCGGCCAGCCTGGTCTTCGCCCTCTTTGCCACCGGGCTGGCCTTCTACCTCCTCGGGGGGTCCCGGAGCCTGGGGCTTGTGGGGGTGGCCGTCCTCACCTTCTTCTACTACGCCACCTGGAGCGTGGGGCGGATCATGGGGGAGCAGAACGCCCTCCCCCCCCTTCTGGCCGCCTGGGGGCCCAACCTGGTCTACGGGCTTCTGGGGCTTCTCCTCTTCCTGGGAGGTAGGCGGTGAGGTGGCTTCTGCCCCTCCTCTTCCTCCTCCTGCCGACCCTGGCCCAAGGGGTGCTGAAGGTATTGGAGGCAGAACGGCTGGAGCTCAGGCTGGAGGAAGGGGAGGAGGTCTACGTGCTCACGGGGAACCCCGTGCGCCTGGAGCGGGAGGGGGAGAGCCTGGAGGCCCAGCGGGCGGTCTACTACCGGGAACGCAGGCTCCTCCTCCTCTCGGGAAACGTGCGCTACCAGGACCGGGAGGGGCGGAGGATAGAGGCCGAGGAGCTCCAGGTGGACCTTTCCGACGAGGGCTTTGATGCCCTTTCCGTGCGCATAGAGGCCAAGGACCTCCTCCTCACCGGCCCCCTGTGCCAGCGGGCGGCAGGGACCATCCTTCTGGAAGAGGGCTACGCCACCCCCTGCGCCGGGTGCGGGCAGAAGGTGCCCGACTACGCCTTCCGCGCCCGGGAGATCCTCCTCTACCCCGGGGACCGGGTGGTGGCCCGGGGGGTGGTGCTCCTGATGGGGGAAGAACCCGTGCTGGAGCTCCCCGTCCTCCTCCTCTTCCTCTCGGAGCGCCAGCCCAGGCTGGAGATAGGCCAGGACGACCAGGGGGTGTACCTGAAGGCCGCCCTGCCCTACGCCTCTGAGTTCGGGCTCGGCTACACCCTCCTCCACTACTACGGGGGGCGGGGATACGGGTTTGGCCTGGACCACATCGGTCTCGGGGAGGCCAAGGAGCGCTACTTCTTCCTCCACACCCCCCCGGACACCTTCCAGTACCGGGGGGAGTACCTCCTGAAGCGGGGGGAGTTCTCGGTAAGTGCCCTTTTGGAGCGGGACGACACCCGGGAGAAGCTCTCCCGGCTCCGCCTCGAGGCCCTCCTCCCCGGCACCCCCAACCCCGGGGAGTGGCGCTACGCCCTAAGGCTGGAGGGCTTCCTGGACCACGACCCCACCACCCCCCCGCCCCGCACCCTGCAACGGCTGCCCGAGCTGGAGGTGCAAAGCCCCCCCTGGCGGGAAGGCCCCTTTAGCCTCCAGGCGGGCCTGGTCCTGGGGCGCTACCTGGCGGAGACCAACCCCCTAAACCGCTCCGCCCGGGCCCTGGGCCCCTACGCGGAGGCGGGCCGGGCCCTCCTCACCCACAGCGAAGCCCTCGCCCTCACCCCCTGGCCCGGGGCCAGCCTGCGGGCGGAAAACCGCTTCCGCGGCTTCTACTACACCACGCAAAACCCCGATGGAGAGCCCGAGCGGCAGGTGGACTGGACCACCACGGCCAGCCTCCGCCAGGGCCTGGGGGGGTTCAGCCTGGAGCTGGGCTATGCCCGAGGCCTGCAGGAGGGGGAAAGCCCCTTCCGCTTTGACGCCCTGCCCCAGCGGAAGAGCCACCAGGCCACGCTCACCCTGGGCTTCCAGGAGCGCCCCCTCAGCCTGAGCCTTAAGGGAGGGCGGGACCTGGAGGGAGGGAAGTACCTGCCCCTGGAGGCCCAGGCCGCCCTCCAGGACCCCGGCTACGCCTTGGCCCTCTACCACCGCCGGGGGGTAGAGGAGGGTCCTTTGGAGACCCGCCTCGAGGCCAGCCTCACCCCCTACCCCTTCTCCCTCAGGGCCAGCCTCCGCTACGACCACGCCAAGGCCCTCTACGACCCCCTCCTCCTCCAGGCGGGCTACGCCCTCCCCGGGGGGAGCCTGAACCTGAGCCACCGCCACGCCCTGGACGGCAAGGGCCCCCTCTCCACGGAGCTCAGCTTCAGCCTGCGGGAAGGCCCCAACGCCTACACCCTCCAGGGCCGCAGGGACTGGCCGCAGGACACCCTCACCCTCCAGGGCCAGGCCATCCTGGGCCCAGAAAGCCTCTCCCTCCAGGCCACCCTGGACCCCAAGGCCTTGGGCTACGCCCTGGGCTTTCGCTCCGGGGTGGCCCCCGGGCCCCTTCTGGACCTCCTCCTCTCCGGCCGCTACCAGGAGGGCTTCCGGGGGAGCAACCTGCGCCTTGGCCTCACCCAGGCCCTCCCCGAGGTGGGCTTCCGCCTGACCGCCAACCTGCACCTGCCCGAGGTGGAGGACGGGGGGGTCTACCTAAAGGACGCCACCTTCAGCGGGGGGGTGGAGCTCTGGCGGCCCGTGCCCGCGGACGAGGCGGGGGAGGGGGCCATCCCCGGCCTCTCCCTCTCCGGGGCCCTCACCTACACCCGCCAGCCCCAAAGGCCCGAGGGCTACACCCTGGCCCTGCGGGGCTTCGGCCCCACGCTCACCTTCCTGGGCCGGGAGAACACCAAGCTCCACCTCTCGGCCCTGCTCACCCAGAACCTGCCGGGAGAGCCCCTGAAGCCCCGCTTCATCCTGGTCCTGGACCGCTGCTGCTGGGCCATGCGCTTCACCCTGGACGCCCAAAAAGGGAGCCTGGGCCTGGCCTTCCTCTACGGGGGGCAGGCGGCGGGCCTCCTCCTCTCCGAGGAGGGCATCAAGCTAGGGGGTACGCGATGAAAAGGCCATGGCTACTCCTCTTCCTCCTTTACCTCCTCTACGCCTGCACGGGAAGCCAGGAGACCCCCCTCCCCGCCCTGGTGGCGGCGGGAGGGAACGGGGAGATGCGCTTCTACCGGGCCAGGGACCTGCAGGGGGGTAGCGCCACCCCCGTGGCCACCTGGACCACTCCCGGCCTGGTGGACCTGGCCTACGGCCACGCCCAGGGCCGGCTCTTCCTCCTCTTCCCCGACCGGGTGGAGGCCTACGGCACCCAGGGCTTCACGGAAAACGCCGCGCCCCAGCCCCCCCCTGCGGCCACCTTCCCCCTGGACCCCGGCACGGACTGCACCGGGGGGTACCTGCGCCAGGGAGAGGGGCGCCTCCTGGTCCACTGCCCGGGGGCAGGAAGGGCCTTCCTCCTCGGGCTTCCTGACCTCACCGATCCCCTGGAGGCCGACCTCACCGGGCTTCCCCCGGGGGTGCGGCTGGCCCTTTGGGGGCAGGATCTCCTGGCCTACCTCACGGAAAGCGCCCTGGGCTACCGCCCCCCCGCGAACCCCCAGGGCACCCCCCGCCTGGAAAAGCCCTTAGGCCTGGCGGGGTTCACCCCGGGCGACCTCCGGAGCGACCCGGGCCGCCCCAGGCTCCTGGGGGCAGGCCGCACCCTCACGGAGCCCCACCTCCTGCGCCTGGAGGGGGATGCCCTTTCCATCCAGCCCCTGGGCCTTCCCTCCGCACCCCTGGGCCTAGCCCTGGACCCGGTGGCGGGGCTGGTGGCCTATGGCCTCGGCTTCCGGGTGCTGGAGCCCCGGGACTCGGGGGCCCAGCGGACCTTTTTCGCCTACGGGGCGGGATTGGTGGGCCAGGACGCCTACCTCTACCTGGCCCAGGGAAGCACCCTGGAGGTCTACGACTTACAGCAGAACCCCTTCCCCACCTTTCCCCAGGCCAGCGCCAACCTGGGCTTCAGCCCACGCTCCTTAGCCTTCCTCCCGGTAGAATGAGGCATGCTCCAAGGCAAAGCCTTCCTGGTCACGGGGGCGGGGGGGGCCTTGGCCCGGGCCGTGATCCCCGCCCTGCACAAAGGGGGGGCCAGGCTCTTCCTCTCCGACCCCCGGCCCGAACGCATGGCCGAGCGGGCCAAGGCGGTGGGGGGGGAGACCTTCGTGGCCGACCTCACCCGGCTGGAGGAGGCCCAGGCCCTGGCCCGCTTCGTGGAACGGGAGGCCCCCCTCTACGGGGTGGTGCACACCGTGGGGGGGTTCGCCGCCGGGCGCTTTTTGGACTCGGACCCCGGGCTTTACGACTGGCTCCTAGACCTGAACCTGCGCACCACCTTCAACCTCCTCCAGGCGGTCCTCCCCTACATGGAGCGGCGGGGAGAGGGCTTCTTCGCCGCCATCGCCGCCGGGCCCGCCTGGACGGGGGCTGGCCCGGGCCGGGCCCTCTACACCATGAGCAAGGCCGCCCTGGCCAGCCTCCTCAAGTCCCTGCAGGGGGAGGTGGAGGGGGTGCGCTTCCTGGTGGTCTACCCCATGGGCACCCTGGACACAGAGGCCAACCGCAAGGCCATGCCCGAGGCGGACCCCAGCCGCTGGATCGCCCCCGAGCTGGTGGCCGAGGCCATCCTTCTGGCCGCCTCCGCTAAGGGAGGGCGGTTTTTGGAGCTCCCCATCTACCCCCCCACCTAGCCCCCAGGTAGGCCCCCAGGGCGTCCGCCACCAGGTCCCAGCCGAAGGCCTCCCGGCCCGGGACCAGGCTCTGGTGGGCCTCGTCCACCACCCCGTAGAGGGCGGTCAGGAGGAAGGCGGGCCAGAACCCCCCGAGGCCAAGCCGCCAGAGGAGGCCCAGGAGGGCATAGGCCAGGAAGTGGGCCCCCTTGTCCCAGGGGTGGGGGAGGCCCATGCCCGTGGCGGGCTGGGCGGAAAGCCACCAGAGGAGGGCCATCTGGCCCAGGGCCAGGAGGCGGAAGGTGAGGCGCATCAGGCCTCCACCAGCTCCCAGAGCACCCCCAGGCCGAAGCTAGGGTGGAGGAAGGCCACCTTGTGGCCGCCGAAGCCGGGCCGGGGGGCTTCGTCAATGAGCCGGGCCCCCTGGGCCTTGAGGCGGGTGAGCTCCTCCGCGATCTGCGGGGTGGCGAAGGCCAGGTGGTGGAGGCCCGGCCCCCGCTTGGCCAGGAAGCGGCCCACCGGGGTCTCGGGGCCTAAGGGGGCGAGGAGCTCCAAAAGGGTTTCCCCTTCCCCTTGCAGCAGGGCCACCCGCACCCCCTGGGCGGCCACCTCCCCCTCGGCCACCACCCGGTAGCCCAGGTGGAGGTAACGGGCCTTGGCCTCTTCCAAGTCCTCTACCGCGATGCCCACGTGGTGGAGGCGCATGGGGTCATTCTAGCCCGGGGAAGCGGTGGCCTCGAGGAAGACCCGGTCCGCCCGGTAGGAGCTGCGCACCAGGGGTCCGGCGAAGACCTCCTTGAAGCCCAGCTCGTACCCCCAGGCGGCGTAGCGCTGGAAGTCCTCCGGGGGCACGTAGCGCTCCACGGGCAGGTGGGCCGGGGTGGGGCGCAGGTACTGCCCCAGGGTGAGGATGTCCACCCCCGCCTGGCGCAGGTCCCGCATGGCCTCCAGGATCTCCTCCTCCCTTTCCCCCAGGCCCAGCATCAGGCTGCTCTTGGTAAGGATGTGGGGCCGGACCCTTTTGGCGTGGGCCAGGACCCTAAGGGTCTGCTCGTAGCCCGCCCGGGGGTCGCGGACCCGGTGGGTGAGCCGGCGCACGGTCTCCAGGTTCTGGGCGTAGACCTCGGGGTTCGCGTCCAGGACCGTCTCCACCGCCTTGAGGTCTCCCTGGAAGTCGGGGGTGAGGGCCTCCACCAAGACCCCGGGGGCCTTCTCCTTGATGGCCCGGATGGTGGCGGCGAAGTGAGCCGCCCCCCCGTCGGGCAGGTCGTCCCGGTCCACGCTGGTGAGGACCACGTAACGGATGCCCAGCCGGGCGATGGCCTCCGCCACCCGCACGGGCTCCTCCGGGTCCAGGAAGCCCCGGGGGTTTCCCGTGTCCACGGCGCAGAACTTGCAGGCCCGGGTGCAGATTCCCCCCAGGATCATCACCGTGAGGGTGCCATGGGTCCAGCACTCCCCGATGTTGGGGCAGAGGGCCTCCTGGCAGACGGTGTGGAGCCTGAGCTCCTGCACCGTGGCCTTAAGGGTCTGGTAACGGGCCCCCGTGGGCAGGGTGGCCCGGAGCCAGGCGGGCTTGTGGCGGTCCACGGGCTCGGGCCGGGCCTGGGCCAGGCCGTTCTTCACCACCTTGAGCTCCAGGACCTCCCCCGTGGGGGAGCGGAGCTCCACCGTCTCAAACTTGGGTTTCATGGGCTTCCTCCTGGAAACGGGGGACCATGCCGAAGACCTCGGCAAAGGCCGCCACCACCCGCGCCTTCACCTCCGCCATGGGCACCCGGCGCCCCAAGAGCTTCTCCAGGGAGGTCACCCCCTTGCCCTTGAGGCCGCAGGGCACGATGACGGAGAAGTCGTTGAGGTCGGTGCTCACGTTGAGGGCGAAGCCGTGGAAGCTGACCTCCTCCTTCACCGCCACCCCGATGGCGCAGAGCTTGTCCTCCCCCACCCAGACCCCGGCGTACCCGGGGCTGGGGTAGGCGGCGATGCCGTAGGTGGCCGCCACCCTGACGATGGCCTCCTCTATCTGCCGCAAAAAGCGGCGCACCTCCCGGCCCACGGGGAAGATGGGGTAGCCCACCAGCTGCCCCGGGCCGTGGTAGGTCACGTCCCCGCCCCGCTCCACCCAGTAGACCTCAAAGCCGTTTTCCCGGTACCAGCTCTCGGGGAAGAGGAGGTTTTCCCCGGTGGCCTTCCGGCCCAGGGTGATGACCCGGGGGTGTTCCAGGAGGAGCAGGGTGGGCGGACGCTCCCCCCGCGCCACCTGGGCGTGCACCCGCTTCTGGTACTCCCAGGCTTCCCCGTAGGGCTTAAGGCCGAGGTCCTCCACCAGGAACTCCACGCCCTAAAGCATACGCCCCCCGGGGCCAGCCTCCAAGGTGCGGGGCCACAGCTGACCCGCCCCTGACCTTGAAGGGGCAGGATGGGGGCATGGGCCTGGAGAAACGCGTGGAGAGGCTTCTGGAACTGGACCCCAAAGCCCTGGACCCCAGGACGGCCGAGGCCCTCATGGACGAGGTCCTGGCCGTATTCCGCCGCCACCTGCCGGTGCGGGCCCTCGAGGCCCGCCTGGAACGCCGGGAGGGACACCTCCTCCTTCTGGCGGTCCTGGAGGAAGCCCTAGACCCCCAGGAAACGGCCTAGGAGCCGGTCCCGCCAGGGGGTAGGGAGGAGGCGCAAGAGCAGGGTCTCCCGAACCCGGGCGGGGTGGGCCACCAGGTAGCGGGCCTTGGGGTTGGGGCTTTCCAGGGCGCGGAGCACCGCCTCGGCCACCCGCTCCGGGAAAAGCCCCCTTTGGGCGCTCCTTCTGGCCATGCGCCGGGCCAGGTCCAGGTAGCGGCCGTAGACCCCCTCGGTGCCGGGGGGTGGGGGCTCCAGGTAGGCCTCCGCCGCCCTAAGGGAGCGCTCCCAGATGGGGGTGGCCACGGAACCCGGCTCCACCAGGACCACCCGGACCCCGAAAGGGGCCAATTCCACCCGGAGGGCATCCGCCAGGGCCTCGAGGGCGAACTTGCTGGCGGCATAGGGCCCCATGAGGGGGAGGGCCACCAGGCCGGAAACCGAGCCCATGAGGACCACCCGCCCCCTAGCCTGGCGCAGGAGGGGCAAAAAGGCCTTCACCGTGGCGAAGGCCCCCAGGACGTTCACCTCCAAGGCCTGGCGGAAGGCAGCAGGCGGCACCAGCTCCAAAGGCCCCGCCACGGCCACCCCCGCGTTGGCCACCACCCCGTAAAGCCCCTCCCCCAGGGCCTCCCTGGCCCTCTTTAGGTCCCCCTCCTGGGTGACGTCCAGGAAGATGGGGGTTATCCCCTCCTGGGCCAGGGCCTGGGCGTCCGCCTCCTTGCGCACGCCCCCGTAGACCCGGTAGCCCCTTCTCGCCAGAAGCCGGGCGGTGGCCAGGCCAATGCCGCTTCCCGCCCCAGTGATGAGGACGCGCTTCGCCATTTGGACCCAGTGTACCCCAAGGGGTTATAATCTGGGCCAAACCTATGCTAGGAAGACGCATCCAGCAGGGGATCTACCTAAAGGGCTTCCTCGGGCAAAAGCCCCCGGTCCCCGTCCACCCAGAGGCCCTGGAGAGGGCGGCAAAGAGGCGGATGTCCCCCGAGGCCTTCGCCTACGTGGCGGGGGGGGCCGGGGTGGAGGCCACCATGGCCCGGAACCGGGAGGCCTTTTTGCGGTTGGCCATTCACCCCCGGATGCTCCGGGGGGCCAAGCCCCCCTCCCTGGAAACGGGGCTCTTCGGCCACCGTTGGGCCGCCCCCCTCTTCCTGGCCCCCATCGGGGTCCTGGAGCTGGCCCACCCCCTGGCGGAGCTGGCGGCGGTCCGGGCCGCGGCCAAGCGGGGCCTCCCCTTCATGGTCTCCAACCAGAGCTCCTACCCCCTGGAGGCCGTGGTGGAGGCGGCCAAGGCGGTGAACCCCCAGGCCCCCGTCTTCTTCCAGCTCTACCACTCCAGCGACGGACGGGTGGTGGAAAGCTTCCTCCGGCGGGCGGAAAGGGCGGGGTGTGCGGGGGTAGTGCTCACCGTGGACACGGTGCAGCTGGGCTGGCGGCCCCGGGACCTGGACCTGGCCCACCTCCCCTTCCTGCGAGGGCAGGGCCTAGCCCAGTACCTGAGCGACCCCGCCTTCATGGCCGCCCTGGAGAAGCCCCTGGAAGGGCCTGCCTTCCAGGCCAAGCCCACCTGGGCCCTCCTGCGCCACCTCCTCACCCTGCGCCGGGTAGGGGCCCGCTTCGGGGTACGGGGCCTGGGGCGCCTCCTCAAGGCGGTGCGGCGCTTCGTGGCCACCTACTCCTTCCCCGAGCTCTCCTGGGAGGAGGTGCGGCGGGTGCGGGAGGCCACCCCCCTTCCCCTCGTCCTCAAAGGCCTCCTCCACCCCGAGGACGCGGCCAAGGCAGTGGAGCTTGGGGTGGACGGGGTCTATGTCTCCAACCACGGGGGGCGGCAGGTGGACGGGGCGGTAGCGGCCCTCGAGGCCCTGCCCCCAGTGGTGGAAGCCGTGGCGGGCCGGGTGCCCATCCTCCTGGACAGCGGGGTACGTAGCGGCGCCGATGTGGTCAAGGCCCTGGCCCTGGGGGCCAAGGGGGTGGGCCTGGGGCGGCCCTACGTGTACGGGCTGGCCCTAAGGGGGGAGGAGGGCGTGGGAGCGGTGCTGGACCACTTTTTGGCGGAGCTGGAACTCACCCTGGCCCTCTCGGGGGTGGCCAGGCTGGAGGAGGTAGGCCCCCAGCTCCTCTTCCCCCCAGGCCAGCCCTAGAAAAACCGAAGGGCGGGAAAATCCCGCCCTTGCGGCCTGCCGGCATGGGTGCCTACTGGGCCACCACGCTCACCTTGAGCCCGATGGGCACCTCGGGGTGGGGCTTGTAGGTGAGGACGTACTCCCCCAGCTCCTTGATGGGCTTTTCCAGGGCCAGCCGCTTGGGGTCGATGGTGATGCCGTGCTGGCGCGAGAGGGCCTCGGCGATGTCCTTGGCGGTCACGGAGCCGTAGATCTTGTTCTCCCCCGCCCGCACCGGGATGGTGAGGGTGAGGTTTTCCAGGATCTCCTTGAGCCGCTCCGCTTCAGCCTTGCGCTCCGCCAGGCGCTTAGCCTGGGCGCGGATCTTGGCCTCCAAGGCCTTCAGGTTGCTCTCCGTGGCCAGCACGGCCAGGCCCCGGGGCAGGAGGTAGTTGCGGGCGTAGCCGGGCTTGACCTTCACCACCTGGCCCACGTCGCCCAGGTTCTCCAGGGGTTCCAGCAGGATGACCTTCACGTTTCACCCCCTACTTGCGCACCAGCTTCTCCGTGAAGGGCAGAAGGCCCAGCACCCGGGCCCGCTTGATGGTGCGGGCCAGGATCCTCTGCTCCTTGGCGGTGAGCCCCGTGCGGCGGCGGGGCAGGATCTTCCCCGTCTCCGACAGGAACCGCTTCAGGACCTCCACGTTGCGGTAGTCCTTCAGGTCAAACTCCCCCAGGCTGGCCTTGACCTTGGCCTTCCGGGAGGGGCGCCTCTGCGCCTCCTTCTTGGGTTTAGCGTTCTTCGTGTTCAAAACGGCAAATCCTCCTCCGGCGGGAAGTCTTCCAGTCCCTCTTCAATGTCCACCCCACCCGTCTGGACGGCATGCGCCCTGGGCGCATCCTGGGGCCTGCTTCCGCCGGCTTGCGCAGGCCCACGGGTGGGCCGCTCCAGGCGGAGGGCTTCCACACGCGTCTGGAAGCGCCGCTCCCCGCTGGAGCTCATCCAGGAGTCGTTCACCAAACGGCCGATCACCAAAAGCCCCTCGCCCTTCCTTAGCTCCCCGGCCCACTCGGCCAGGTCCCGCCAGGCCTGAACCTCCACGAAGTGGGTCTTCTCCTCCTCCGCCCCCCCGGCGCCCCTGAGGCGCTCGTTCACCGCCAGGCCCAGCCGGGCCACCGCCGTCCCCTGGGGGGTGTAGCGGAGGTCGGGGTCGCGGGTGAGGTTGCCCATGAGGATCACCTGGTTGAGGGCGTGGCGGAGCCTGGGCTGGCCCCTGTTGTCCTCCAGGGTCTCCCGCCCCCGTCCATCCAGGGGGTCAATGAAGTCGCCCCGGATCCGGAGCTCGCTCCGCTTCTCCCCCTCCCGCTCCCACTGGCGGTACTCCAGCCGGCCCTCCACGAAGACGAGCTGGCCCTTCCCTAGAGCCTCCGCCCACATCTCCGCCTGGCGGCCCAGAAGGCGCACCCGGTGGTACCAGGAGACCTCCCGCTCGCCCCCTGCCCCGTCCACCAGGAGGTCCTGGCCGGCCAGGCTGAGCTCCAAGGTGGCCAAGCCCCCCGGCGTGTAGCGCAGTTCGGGGCTAGCGGTGAGGGTGCCGATGAGGAATACGCGGTTCAGGCCTCGAGCCATAGGAATAGCTTACGCCTTGGCGAGGAAGGGCTCCTGAACCTTGACCACCATGACCCGGCGCACGTTGTCCCGGATGCGGAGCTCCCGGGCCAGGTCGTTCACCCGGTCCTCGGGCATCTCCACCCGGTAGAAGAGGAAGAAGCCCTGGGTGTCCTTGGCGATGGGGTAGGCCAGGCGGCGCATCCCCCACTCCTCCACCTTCTCCACCTGGGCGCCGAAGGCCTCGAGGGCCTTGCCGATGATCTCCTTCTCCAAGGCGAGCTGGGTCTGGTCCAGGTTAGGGCTCAGGATGATGTTCACCTCGTACTTGCGCATCTCCACCTCCCTTCCGGGCCCGGCAGGCCGCACGAAGGAAGATTATACCCCCTTCTCCCCCCAATTAAAAGACCCAGGGGGCCCTAAGGCCCCCATCTGGCTCCGCGGGCAGGACTCGAACCTGCGACCAACCGGTTAACAGCCGGCCGCTCTACCAGCTGAGCTACCGCGGACCGACCGCACTTGGCACTATAGCAGGGGGGGCCAAGGAGCGTCAAGAAGGCTGGGGCCTGGGGTGCCCCAGGCCCCAGGCGCTAACCCGGCTAAAGCTTCTTCAAGGCCTGGGTCAGGTGGGTGAGCACCCCCTGGGCGTCCCCGTAGAGCATGCGGGTGTTGTCCGCGTAGAAGAGCTCGTTCTCCACCCCGGCAAAGCCTTTGCCCTGGCCGCGCTTGATGACGATCACGTTCTTGGCCTTGTCCACGTCCAGGATGGGCATCCCGTAAAGGGGGCTACCCGGGCGGCGGGCGGCGGGGTTCACCACGTCGTTGGCCCCGATGACCACCGCCACGTCCACCGTGGGGAACTCGGGGTTGATCTCCTCCAGGTCCTTGAGCTTGTCGTAGTCCACCCCCGCCTCGGCCAGGAGGACATTCATGTGCCCCGGCATCCGCCCGGCCACGGGGTGGATGGCGAACTTCACCTCCACCCCCCGGTTCTCCAGGAGGTCGGCCAGCTCCTTCACCTTGTGCTGGGCCTGGGAGAGGGCCATGCCGTAGCCGGGCACGAAGACCACCTTGCCCGCGTAGGCCAGCATGACCGCGGCGTCCTCCACGTCAATGGGCTTGAGGCTCCCCTTGACCTCCCCGGCCTCCTGCTCCACGCCAAAGCCCCCCATGAGCACGCTCCAGACGGAGCGGTTCATGGCCTTGGCCATGAGCACGGTGAGGAGGGTGCCCGCCGCCCCCACCAGGGTGCCGGCCACCATGAGGGCGGGGTTGCCCACGGCAAACCCCTCAAAGCCCACGGCCATCCCGGTGAAGGCGTTGTAGAAGGAGATGGCCACGGGCATGTCCCCCCCGCCGATGGGCAGGGTCATGAGGACGCCAAAAAGCAGGGCCAGGAGGAAGAAGAGCACGATGCTCACCGTGGGGTCGTTGAAGAGGAGGGAAAGGCCCAGGAGGACGGTAACGAGAAGCACCAGGGCGTTCACCGGCTTCTGCCCGGGGAAGAGGATGGGCCGGCTTTTCATGATGCCCTGGAGCTTGGCAAAGGCGATGAGGCTTCCCGTGAAGGCCACGCTGCCGATGAGCCCCCCCAGGATGGCCAGGGCCATGAGGCCGGGGTTTTCAAAGGCCCCCTTCAGGAGCTCCACTGCGGCGATGGTGGCCGCGGCGCCGCCCCCCATGCCGTTGTAGATGGCCACCATCTGGGGCATATCGGTCATGGCCACCTTGACCGCCGCCCACCAGGCCACCACCGAGCCCACCAGGAGGGCCAGGAGCATGAGGCCAAAGTTGTGGAGCTCAGGCCAGAAGAAGGTGGCCGCCACCGCCAGGACCATGCCCCACCCCGCCCAGACGATGCCGCTTTTGGCCGTGGTGGGGTGGGCCATGCGCTTCAGGCCCACGATGAAGAGGATGGCCACCACGAAGTAGGCCGCCTGGATGAGGTCCATCACTGACCACCCCCCTTGCCCGGCTTTTTCTCAAACATCTCCAGCATGCGCACGGTGACCGCATACCCCCCGGCGGCGTTGGCCGCCCCCAGGATGACCCCCAGGAAGCCGATGAGCTTCTCCAGGCCGGTCTCCGCATGGCCCAGGACCACCATGGCCCCCACCACCACCACCCCGTGGATGAAGTTGGAGCCCGACATCAGGGGGGTGTGGAGGATTACCGGCACCCGGGTGATGAGCTCGTAGCCCAAGAAGGCGGTGAGCACGAAGATGTAGAGGGCAGACCAGAAACCGAACTCCATCACGCACCTCCCAGAAGGGCCTTGGTGGGCCCGTGCAGGATCTCCCCCTCCCGCATGAGGAGGGCCCCTTGGATGATCTCGTCCTCCCACTTGGGGGCGAACTCGCCCTTCTCAATGAGAAGGCTGGAAAGGTTGAGGAGGTTCTTGGCGTACATCTCCGAAGCGTGCACGGAAAGCTCGCTGGGGAGGTTCAGGGGGCCGAAGATGCGCACCCCCCGCACCTCCACCACCTCCCCCGGCCGGGTGAGGACGCAGTTCCCCCCGCTCTCCGCGGCCAGGTCCACCACCACGGTCCCCGGCTTAAGGCGCTCCACCATGTCCTCGGTGAGGAGGATGGGGGCCCGGCGGCCCGGCACCTGGGCGGTGGTGATGAGGACGTCCATCCCCGCCACGTGGTCCCGCAAGGCCTCGTGCTGGATGCGCTTTTCCTCCTCGGTGAGCTCGCGGGCGTAGCCCCCCTCCCCTTCCGCGCTGATGGGGAGCTCAATGGGCTTGGCCCCCAGGGAGACCGCCTGCTCCACCGCGGCCTTGCGCACATCGTAGGCGAAGACCTGGGCCCCCAGGCGCTTGGCGGTGGCGATGGCCATGAGCCCCGCCACCCCCACCCCCATGACCATGACCTTGGCGGGCCGGATGGTGCCCGCCGCGGTGGTCAGCATGGGGAAGAAGCGGGGGGAAAGCCTGGCGGCGTGCAGGGCCGCCAGATACCCCGCCACCGTGGCCTGGCTGGAAAGGGCGTCCATGCTCTGGGCCCGGGTGATGCGGGGGATGAGCTCCATGGCGATCACCGTAGCCTTCTTCGCCGCCAGGGCCTTCACCAGCTCGGGGTTCTTGTGGGCCTGGACAAAGCCCACGGCGATGGCCCCCGGCTCCAGGGCGGTGATCAGGTCCTCAGGAGGGGGCTGGACGGTGAAGAGGAGGTTGGCCCCCTTCAGGAGCTCCCCTCGCTCCACCACCTCGGCCCCCGCCTCCTGGTAGGCGGCGTCCGGGTAGTAGGCGCCCTCGCCGGCACCCCGCTCCACCCGGACCCGCGCCCCTCCTTTCACCAGGCGGGCCACCACCTCGGGCACCAGGGCCACCCTTCGCTCGCCCGGGGCCCTCTCTTTGGGAACCGCTACGGTCACCATAGGACCTCCTTCCGGGCCAGTATACCAGCGTGGGTATGGGCATTTGCCCCCGCGGCGGGGGCTGACCCACTGGTCAGGAGAGGACGCTTATGAAAGAATGCCGCCATGCGGCCCTCGGGGTTGAAGATCGCCGCCGTCCTCCTCCTGGGCATCCTGGCCATCAGCTTCGGCAGCATCCTGGTGCGCCTGGCCCTGGCCGCCTCGGGGGACAGGAGCCTGGCCTTCAGCCTGGTGATGAGCGCGGGGCGCATGGGGCTGGCCGCCCTCCTCCTGGCCCCCGGCTGGCGTATCCCCCTGGGGAACCGGGCCGGGGTCCCCTGGGCCGTGGCGGCCGGGGTCTTCCTGGCCCTGCACTTCGCCTTCTGGATCACCTCCCTCTCCTACACCTCGGTGGCCGCCAGCACCGCCCTGGTCACCACCAACCCCGTATGGGTAACCTTCCTGGGCTGGCTCTTCTTCCGGGAGAGGCCCTCGAGCCTCACCCTCCTGGGGGTGGGGGTGGCCCTCCTGGGAGGGCTTCTCATCGGCCTGGGGGACGCCGCCGGGGGAGGAGGCACCAACCCCCTCCTGGGGGACCTGCTGGCGGTCCTGGGGGCGGTGGCCGCCTCCTTGTACTTCCTCCTGGGAAGGGAGGCCCAAAGGCGAGGGCTTTCCATCCTGGAGTACGTGCGGGTGGCCTACACCGCCGCCGCTTTGGTGCTCCTGCCCCTTCCCTACCTCTTCGGAGGGGGGTATGGGGGGTATGGCCTCGAGGTCTACGGCTATCTCCTCCTCATGGCCCTATTGCCCCAGCTGGTGGGCCACACCAGCTTCAACTGGGCCACCCGGCACATCCCCCCGGTCCTGGTCACCCTGGCCATCCTCTTTGAGCCGGTGGGGGCGAGCCTCCTGGCCTTCCTCCTCTTCGGGGAACTGCCGGGGACCCAGGTCCTCCTGGGGGCCTTGGTCCTCCTCCTGGGGGTGGCCCTGGCGGTCTTGGGAGGTAGGCGGTGATCCCGGTAGTCCTGGCCGCCCTGCTTTGGGGCCTGGGGGGGGCCCTGGCGGGGCGGTTCATGGGGGAGGTCCCGCCGGAGGTGCTCATCCCCCTGCGCTTCGCCCTGAGCTTCCTCCTCCTCCTGCCCCTGGTCCTGCGCCTGCCCCCAGGGGCCGGGGAGCGGCCACGGCTTTTGCGGGTGGGCCTGGCCCTCTCCGGGGCCCAGGCCTTCTACTACCTGGCCATCCACGCCACCACCGTGGCCACGGGCATCTTCCTGCAGTACCTGGCCCCTGCCCTCCTCACCCTCTACGCCCTTTTCCGGGGGGAAAGGCTTCCGGGAAGGGCCCTGGGAGGGGTGGCGCTGGCCCTCCTGGGGGCCTACGTGCTGGTGGTGGGGCCCAAAGGCCTCACGGCTAGCCCCGTGGGGGTGGCCTACGGCCTCCTCTCCGCCCTTTCCTTCGCCCTCTATGCCGCCTTCTCCCACGGGCTTAAGACCCCGCCCCTGGTAAGCCTGGGGGTGGCCACGGGGGTGGGAAGCCTCCTTTCCCTCCCCTTCCTCCTGGCCAACCTGCCCAGGGTCCTGGCCCTAGGCCCGGAGGCGTGGGGGGGCATCCTCTACCTGGTGACCCTGGGCACGGTGGTGCCCTTCGGGCTTTTCCTCCTGGGGGTGCGCACCCTCCCGGCCCGCACCGCCACCCTGGTGGCCATGCTGGAGCCCGTGGCCGGGGCCCTCTTTGCCTGGCCCCTGGCGGGGCAACCCCTAAGCCTCGAGGCCCTTCTGGGCGGCCTCCTCATCCTCGTGGGGGTGGCGCTGAACCGGAGGTGATATGGCGGCAAGGATCTTTTTTCTCTTCACGCTGGGCTACTTCCTCTCCTACTTCTACCGTTCGGCCAACGCGGTGCTCGCCAAGGACCTCTCCCGGGACCTGGGGCTGGGCCCGGCGGAGCTGGGCTTCATGACCAGCCTCTTCTACCTGGCCTTCGCCTCGGTGCAGCTCCCCCTGGGAAGCCTCCTGGACCGGTACGGCCCCCGGCGCATCACCCCGGCCCTCCTTCTGGTGGCGGCCCTGGGGAGCCTGGTCTTCGGCCTGGCGCAGAGCTTTCCCGTCTTAGCCCTGGGCCGGGCCCTGATCGGGGTGGGGATGGCCGCCGCCCTCATGGGCTCCATGAAGGCCTTCAGCCTCTGGTTCCCCCGGAACTACGCCACGGTCTCCACCCTGCTGGTGGGCCTGGGGGCCACGGGGGGCCTGCTGGCGGCCACCCCCCTGGCCCTCCTCAAGGAGGCCCTGGGGTGGCGGGGGGTCTTCCTCCTGGGGTCGGGGGTGGTGGTCCTGGTGGCCCTGGCCATCGCCCTCTGGGCCCGGAACACCCCCCGGGGGGTCCCCTGGCCCAAGGCCGAGGAGAAGGGGGGGCTTGGGGCCATCCTGAGCGGCGCCCTCCTCCGGGTGGCCTTTTTGGGGCTGGCCTTTGGCGGGGGGTTTTTGGCCCTGCAGACCCTATGGGCCGGGGCCTACGCCTACCACCTGGGCCTGGAGGCGGTGGCGGTGGGCAACCTCCTCTTCCTCTACTCAGGGAGCGCCGTGGTGGGCTTTTTGGTCTCGGGGTTCCTGGCCGACCGCCTGGGAACGGCGCGGGTGCTTTTGGGGGCGGCCCTCCTCTTCGCCCTGGGGCTTGGGCTTCTCCTCCTGGGGCACCTCTGGCCCGCCTACCCCATCCTGGGCTTTTTCGGCGCCTTCAACATCCTGACCCTCACCCAGGCCCGGGAACTGGTGCCAAGCCACCTGGTGGCCCGGGGGACCACCCTGGTGAACCTCTTCGCCATTGGGGGCACCTTCCTCCTGCAGTGGGGGGTGGGGGTGGTGGTGGGCGCCCTGGGGTATGGGGTGGCCTTTGCCGGGCTTCTGGGCCTGCACCTCCTGGCCCTTCTCCTCTACCTACCCCTGCTCCGCCCTCAGAGGGCCTCGGGGTGAAAGAGGAGGCGCTGCATCTCCCGGAGGCGGTCCTGCCAGCCAGGACGCTCTGGGGGTAGTTCTGCCGGGAGGGGGGAAGGGCGCTTTCGCGTGCCCAGGAAGAGCCAAGGGTGGGAATAGAGGCGTCCCTTACCGCCAGGGCGATAAACGACCAGCCTATGCCGGCCCGCCCAAACATAGACCTGCTCACGCCCCACTCCCATGACCTGGGCCACATCCTCCATCGGCATGAGGTCCTCAAAGCGCATGAGGGCTAGCCCCAAGACCTGGTCCAAGCGAGGCAGAAGGGACTCGCCAAGGAGAAGCGCCAGAAGACGCCACTCCCCCACATCCAAGGCCTGAATCAGGGCCTTGGGTTCAGGAGGGGGGAACCCTCCATGGAATCCCCGATCTGCCGCCTCCAAGGCCTGGTAGTACCTTTGGCGGTCAGCTTCCCCCAGTCCCTTGACCACGAGAGGAGGAAGGCCTTGGTAGATGGCCAGATAGTTTAGGAGAAGACGACCCACCCTTCCGTTGCCGTCCAGATAAGGGTGGATGGCATCGAAGAGCACGTGGGCCTTGGCCAAGACCTCCAAAACCTCCCGTCCCCAGATTTGGCGAACCACTTCAACAAATGCCCTTAGGTACTCCGAGGCCTCCAGGGGGGGCTTTATCTTGGCGCCCTGGATCACCCGGGAGATGCCGTCCGCCGGCTTACCGCGCTGGCGATCCAAGGTGGTTCCCCGGAAAAGCTGGCCATGGATGTTGTTGATCCAGGCCACATCAAGACGCAAAGGACCTTCTTGCGCATCGTGTAGGGCCTGTTCATACACAACCTGAGCCGTGCGGAAATAGTTCAACACCTCCAGCGAACCTCTGCGCCCCTGCCACTCTTCATTGGCCACCTGGATTAGATCCAGGCTAATCCCACCAAAACGCTGGAGGAGTTCTCTTCGCTCTTCCACCAGGCGCCGCAGTTTGTTATATAGCCTTTCGGGCCCAGAAGACATGATGCCCAATTTTATCGCTCTTATGCCTTGTTAACAAAAGGAGCGGTCAGGGCAAAACTAACATTTTTGTCCCCCCTTTCGGATATTCAATGCATACCCCCTTGACAAGCCAAAGGAAAAGGGGGCGCTTGGTGAGCTGTGGAAGAACACCAGACGCCCCCTTCCATCCTNCCCCTGTCCCTGGAGGAACTGGTCCCCCTGCTCCAGGCATGGCTCCAAGCCCGCTTGCCAGAAGGGGAGAGAAAACCCGGCAGGCCCAGGACCTT